>CAYYLP010000017.1:0-43070 GCA_964472865.1 uncultured Ruminococcus sp.
AGTCTATTTATTTTTTTGCTGTTGCACTTGATATTATAATCTGTCCACCTCCCCTAAAAGTGGGGCATGATAACATCCAACATTAATCAAATCTAAATAAAAAAACGGAGTGCTTTGAGAAACACTCCGTGCTGTTTTTTTAGTATTTACCAAACAATATCGGTAAAGGTTTCGGTGCTGACGATATCCTTGACGGAAACATCTCCGAAAATCGCTATGCTTGCTTGAATATCTGCCGAGGCGGAAAATTCGGCGGCGACGAGCTTGCCTGTTTTTGAGTCGATTTTGGCGTAAACATAGCCGTCGTGATAATCCATATTGATGGATTTTATGCCGGGAACGATGTTGCCGGCTTCGGTCGCATCAATAACCGACATAACTCTGCCGTAGCTGCTTGCTTCGCCCTTGGCAGGGTTCTTTTCCTTGCCGAGAGTGAGCCTGATTTCATAATATTGACCGTTGGCTTTGATTGTGGCGTTTTGAACGTCCTGCTCTCTGAGCTTGCTCGACCAGTCAAAGCCGGCTGCCGGAAAATCGTCCTTGATATCGGAGTTGCCCTTTTTCATAGTCGATTTTTTATCGGCGGCAACAAGCTTGATGAGAGATTGACTTATTCCTGCGGTGTCTCCCTTGACGGTACGAACCATCTTTTTATTGTAGCCGATCTTTGCGGATTTAGCCTTGTTGAGAGCGGTGTTGCAGTAATTGATAATTTCCGCCTTTGTCTGCGGACCGCTGCTTGCTTTTTTTGTTGATGAGGGGGTGCTTGAGGTGCCCGATGCAGAGCCGGAGCTCGGCTTTGCCGAGGAATCGGCGGAGCTGTCGCCTGTCGGAGTTTCCTGCGCCGCATCACCGGAAGCGTCGGGAGTGAGCGAACCGTCATCAACTGCGATACCGGTTTCGGCTTCACCGCCGTCAACGAAGCTGCTGTCCAAGCTGCCGCTTGCGTCCGTGGACTGTGCCTCACCCTGAGCCGCAATGGGAACGGCGCTATCCTTGATTGTTGTTGCGATTTTGTCAACGGAATTGATTGAGGCAATACATACACCTGCCACACAAATAACCGCAGTTGCGGATTTGAGAAGCTGTTGCTTAATTTCGTCCTTCATTTTCAGTCCTCCTGAATTTTTCATTTTTTTCATCTATATAATATAATTGTTTTGAAATTTTGTCAAGTGATTCGTTTTGCCTTCCTGCATTGAAACTAAACGACAAGTGTTCTTATTTGTAAGCCGCTTATTCTTGAATAAGTTATGTTTTCATCCGCAACACGTCAATTCAAACATAAATTTTTTAAATAAATATGACAATTTCTTATTTACATTTACGGCATAATAATATAAAATACAATTGAGATTTTTATTAAGGAATGATAAATGTGGTAAGAATAAAAATAGGTGTTCTTGGCGCCTTTAGAGGCGAAACTATGATAAACTACTGTAAAATGGCCGATAATGCCGAGCTTGTTGCAATTTGCGACAACAACGAAAGTGTTTTAAATTCGCAGAGAGAAAACTGCAAGGAATATAATATTGCCTATTACAATGATTTTGATGATTTTATAAAGCACGATATGGATGCGGTAATTCTCGCAAACTTTGCAAATGAGCATGCCCCGTTTGCCATAAAAGCTTTGAGAGCAGGTAAGCACGTTTTTTCGGAGGTATTACCTGTGCAAACTATGAAAGAGGCTGTTGATTTAATAGAAGCAGTAGAAGAAACCGGAAAAATATATGCTTATGGTGAGAATTATTGTTATATGCCTGCACCGTATGAAATGAAAAAGCTTTATCAATCGAACAAGATTGGTGAATTTGAATATGGTGAATGTGAATATATACATAATTGTGAACCGATTTGGCCCTCAATTACCTATGGTGACAAAAATCACTGGCGAAATAATATGTACTCGACATTTTATTGCACACACTCATTGGGTCCCATAATACACATAACAGGACTTCGCCCGATTAAAGTAACAGGCTTTGAATCCACAATGAACGAAAGAAACTTACGCTGCGGTGCAAAAGGCGGTCAATTCGGCATTGAAATGGTGACCTTGGAAAACGGAGGAATAGTGAAAAGCATCAACGGCTTTTTGTATAAAAATTCGATTTGGTATTCTGTTTACGGTAGCAAAGGGAGAATGGAATCCGCAAGAGAGGATGCGGAGCTTAACGACATTCACAGACTATATGTGAATTATGATGAATTTTCCGGGGAGTATAAATCCCGTCCTATTGAGAATTATCTTCCAACAAGGGAACAGGATGCGAAATGTAAGAATTTTGGTCACGGTGGCTCGGATTATTACACCATGTATAATTTTGTTGAAAAGATTTTGGGTAATGCACAAGCGGATATCATTGATGTTTACGAAGCAATGGATATGTTTTTGCCGGGTATGTTCGCATATCGCTCAATATTGCAAGGGGGCATTCCGGTTGATATTCCAAATCTGCGTGATGCAGACGAGCGTAAAAAATGGAGTAACGATACCGCCTGCACCGATTTCCGTGTTGCGGGAGCTATGCTATGGCCAACTACCGCAAAGGGAACGCCGGATATTGCCGACGATGTGTATGAAACAGTTAAACAAAAAATGGAGAAAAAATAATCAGCTTTTATTCTCATTTCGGTAATTGATTTCGCTTTTGATGTCTTTCCTGTTTTAGCGAAGCTATCGCCGGAATTAAAAGATTTACCGTAAAGTCTAAATTTAATTTTAGCCGTGAGGTTATCACAAAGATAGCCTCGCGGCTTTTATAAAATCAGATGAAACTACCGTCGTGCCCGACCTCCCCTTGATTAAAACAGCGTAGGCATATGCCTCTCGCTCGACTGCTCGCCTAAAAGCGGAGGTGCTCTGCGTTTTTTGTGTTATATTGACAAATTTTATTGGTTGTCGGGTGGCGTTTTCTGTTGTTTCGCTTGACATCAAAGGGCGTAAATGGTAGAATAAAATGTAAAAATTTCTTTGTTTGGGAGTGTTTAAAATGAGCATTAAGGCAATTCTTTTGGACATGGACGGAACTCTTTTGCTGAAGGATCAGGTTAATATTTCGGCAAGGTGTATGGAGGTTCTTGACCGTGCGGCAAAGGCAGGTATACATATTATTCCGTGTACCGGACGTGTTTTGGATATGTATCCGCCGCAGCTTTTGAAATACGAAAATATGCGTTACCGCCTCACCTGCCACGGCGCAAGGGTTGTGGATATGAAAACCGGTGAGAGCATTTACAAAAAGCTTGTTTCTCCCGAAAATTCCGCAAAGGCATTCAAGCTTTTTGAAGGCAGGGGAATTTACGGCGAAATTGCCGCCGAGGGCACAATATACCTTGAAAAGGCAATTGCCGACCATCTTGAAAATTATCCCGTTCCCAAGCATCATATTTGGTATACCGATGCCGGAATTCCGAAAGGAGTGGAAAGTCCGTCGGAGTATTTTGAAAAGAACGGCATAGGTATGGAAAAGGTAAACCTTTACGGCATCAAGCCTGAGGACAGACAGCCGCTTTATGATGCCTTGGAGGAGCTTGGCGTAACGGAATTTACTCGTCCCGGTGCAAAGGAGGACATTGAATTTCTCCCGAAGGGAATTGACAAGCTTGAGGCTCTCGGCTCAATTTTTGAACGAATAAATGTAAGCTTTGATGAGGTGCTTGCAATAGGCGACAGCAGCAGCGACGAAGCGATTATCAAAGCCTCGGCAGTGGGAGTTGCAATGGGTAATTCTCCCGATTGGCTCAAGGCGGAGGCGGATTTTGTTGCCGAAACCAATGAGAATGACGGCGTTGCTTTGGCAATCGAAAAATTTTGCGAGGTATAATATGGTTGGAGAAAAGCTGAAGGATTACAAAAAAAATAACGATTTTTTGGTTTGTATTGATTCGGACGGCTGTGCCTTTGACACAATGGAAATTAAGCACAAGGAATGCTTCTGCCCTGTAACGATAAGGGAATGGGGTGTGCAAATGCTTTCCTCCTATGTCAGAGATGCGTGGGAATATGCAAATCTTTATTCCAAAACAAGGGGAGTTAATCGCTATGCAACCCTTGTACAGACCTTTGAGCTTGTTGCGCGCAGAAAAGAGGTTCAGGCTTATCCGCCTGTTCTGCCCGACCTTACGGCTCTCAAAAAATTTCTCGAAAGAAATTCCTCTCCGAGCTTGACAACGCTCAAAGAAAATTCCGATGACCCCGTGCTTAAAAAGACACTCGAATGGTCGCTTGCAATCAATGAGGAGGTTGCGAGAACGGTACATAATATTCCTCCGTTTCCGTTCGTCAGGGAAAGCTTGGAGCTTTTGAGCAAGAAAGCGGATATCGTTATTATGTCTGCAACGGCGAGAGATGCTCTGCTCAGAGAATGGACCGAAAACGATATTTTGAAATACACAAATTTTGTTTGCTCCCAGGAGGAGGGCAACAAAAAGGAATGTATAGGTGCAATAAAGGATTTTTATGAGCCGGGGCACGTTTTGATGATTGGCGATGCACCGGGCGATGCAAACGCTGCAAGGTCAAACGGCGTTGGATTTTATCCGATTATTCCGAGAAAGGAAATTGAATCGTGGAAAAAATTTTTCGATGAGGCCGCAGAGCTTTTCCTTGACGGAAAATACACCGATGAGGCGCAGAACGGCTATGTTGCCGATTTTGATAATTCACTTCTCGATAAACCGAATTGGGAAGAAATTTAACAGGGAGGAACGATACTATGTCTTACATCAATAAGGATTTTTTGCTTGAAAACGAAACCGCAAAGGAGCTTTATCACAACAACTGTGAGAATTTGCCGATAATCGACTATCACTGCCACCTTGACCCGATGGCGATTGCGGAGGACAAAAAATTCAGAAATATCACCGAGCTTTGGCTCGGCGGCGACCATTACAAATGGCGTCTTATCCGTGCCTGCGGAGTGCCCGAAAATGAGATTACGGGCGATGCCTCCGATTACACAAAATTTTTGAGATTTGCAAGCATTATGCCGAGAATTGTCGGCAACCCGATGTATCAGTGGACGCACCTTGAATTAAAAAAATATTTCGACTATGACGGACTCCTTAGTGAGGAAACGGCTGAGGAGGTTTGGGAGCTTTGCAACAAGAAGCTTGAAACCCTCACGGCTCGTCAGATGATGAAAATGTCGGGCGTGGTTGCCGTTGCCACAACGGACGACCCGATTGATTCGCTTGAAGCGCACAGAATGATTGCCGCAGACCCCGAATGTGATATTGTTGTCAATCCCACTTGGCGCCCCGATAAGGCGGTCAATATTGACAAAGCGGGCTTTGGCGAATACATCGCAAAGCTCTCCGAGGTCAGTGGAATTGAGATTGACGGCATAGATGCCCTTATGCAGGCTCTTGTAAACCGTCTTGAATTCTTTAAGGAGAACGGCTGCCGTGCTTGCGATCACGGTCTTGATTTTGTTCCCTATGCCGAAACAACTCAGGCGGAGGTTGATGCTATATTCAAAAAGGCTCTCAAGGGCGAAAGCATTGACGGCTGTGAGGCGGAAAAATTCAAATTCTACGTTCTCAACAAGCTCCATATCGAATACAGCCGTCTCGGTTGGATTTCTCAGCTTCATTACGGTGCTTTGAGAAATGTCAATACCAATAAATTTGCACTTCTCGGACCGGATACGGGCTATGACTGCATCGGAAACTGCGGCGACCCCGTGAAAATAGCATCTTTCCTCAATTCACTTGAAAAGGAGAATAAGCTGCCGAAAACCATACTTTATTCGCTCAACCCCAACGACAACAATATGCTTGTTTCACTTATGAACAGCTTCCAAAACGACGATTGCCGAGGAAAGCTCCAGCATGGCTCCGCTTGGTGGTTTAACGATACATACACGGGAATGGTAAACCAGCTTACCGCCTTGGCAGAGGACGGAATTCTCGGCAACTTTATCGGTATGCTGACCGATTCAAGGAGCTTTATTTCATACCCCAGACACGACCTTTTCCGCCGCTTGCTTTGCAACCTTGTCGGAGAATGGGCGGAGAGCGGCAAGTTCCCGAATGATACAAAAATGCTCGGCAAGCTTGTTGCGGACGTTTCTTATTATAACTGTAAGGAATATTTTAATTATTGAGATATTGCCGAAAGGAAAAACGGTTAAATATGAAAAAATTATGCTATAAAACATTGGAGGACTCGGAATATTCCGAGTTTCTCCTGAAAAATGCACCTGAAAAGGTGCTCCAGTTCGGAGAGGGTAACTTTCTGCGTGCGTTTGTCGATTATTTCATTGATGTGATGAACGAAAAAGCCGATTTCAACGGCAAGGCAGTGCTTGTTCAGCCTATTGCAAACGGTCTGACCGACGTGATAAATGAGCAGGAGGGCTTGTACACACTGCTTCTGCGCGGACGTGAAAACGGCAAAAAGACAGAGTACAAAAGGGTAATTTCGTCTGTTTCAAGATGTGTTGACCCCTATGCGGATTACGGCGCTTTTTTGAAAAATGCCGAAAATCCCGAATTGCGTTTTATTGTTTCAAATACGACCGAGGCAGGCATTGCGTTTGACCCGGAATGTAAGGCAGATGATGCACCGCCGAGTTCATTTCCGGCGAAGCTCACCGCTTTTTTATACGAACGATGGAAAAAAGGCTTGAAAGGATTTATCATTCTTTCGTGCGAGCTTATTGACCATAACGGCGATTGCCTTAAAAAATGCGTTGAGCAATATATTGAGCTTTGGGAATTACCGGATGAATTCAGAGCTTGGGCTGCAAGTGAAAATGTTTTTTGCTCGACCCTTGTTGATCGAATTGTAACGGGCTATCCGAGAGCAGAGGCTCAGGAGCTTTGCGAACGCTTTGACTATGACGATAAGCTTATCGACACCGGTGAGGTTTTCGGATTTTGGGTAATTGAGGGTCCTCAGTCAATAAAGGACGAGTTTCCTTTTGAAAAGGCGAACCTTCCGATAATTGTTACCGATGACCACACGCCCTACAAGCAGCGTAAGGTGCGTATCCTTAACGGTGCTCACACCTCGATGGTGCTCGGTGCTTATCTTGCCGGCAAGAGCATTGTCCGTGAATGTATGGAGGACGATGTTATTTGCGGCTTTATGAAAAAGGCGATTTATGAGGAGGTTATACCGACTCTTGATTTGCCGAAAAATGAACTGCTTGATTTTGCCGCAGCGGTAGAGGATCGTTTTAATAATCCGTATGTTGACCATCAGCTTTTGAGCATTTCGCTGAATTCCACATCAAAATGGAAGGCAAGGGTTATGCCGAGCTTGACCGAATACTTTAAACGAAACGGAAAATTGCCTGTTTGCCTGACATTTTCGTTTGCCGCTTACCTTGCTTTTTATCACAATGCCAAGGAAATGGGTGTCGGTTGCCTTGTAGGCTCACGCAACGGTGAGTGCTATGAGGTAAAAGATGACAAAAATGTGCTTGATTTTTATTATGCACACCGCAACGATACTGCCTCGGAGCTTGTAAGGGCGGCTTTGAAAACAGACTTTTTCGGTTCGGAGCTTTGTGAGCTTCCGAATTTTGCGGAGGAAGCAATAAAATATCTTGAGCTTATTGAAAAAGCGGGAGCCTATGCCGCTTTTGAGGAGTGCATAAAATGAATTTAATAAAAATCCACCCGGAGGATAATGTTGCAGTTGCCTTTGAAGCGGTTGCCGAGGGTGAGTGCTGTGAAAAGCTTGGGCTTACCGCACGTCAGGCTGTCGGCGGAGGTCACAAGCTGGCGTTGAAAAGCATTGCCGAGGGTGAGCCGATAATAAAATACGGCTGTACGATAGGTACGGCAACCTGCGACATTCAAGCGGGCGAATGGGTTCACACTCATAATACAAAAACAACGCTTACTGAAGCGGAAAAGATAAAATACAATCCGAGCTTTTCATTTTTGCCGCAAATTGAAAGCGAAACCTTTGACGGTTTTTTGCGTAAAGATGGCAGAGTGGGAGTGCGTAACGAAATTTGGATATTGCCTACGGTTGGCTGTGTCAACAGCATCGCACGGCAGCTTGCAAAGGAAAATCGTGAGCTTGTCAAAGGCTCGGTTGACGGAATATTTGCTTATCCGCACCCCTACGGTTGCAGTCAGCTCGGTGATGACCACGAAGCGACAAAGAAGATAATTGCCGCACTTGCAAAGCACCCCAATGCCGGTGCTGCACTGATACTCGGCTTGGGCTGTGAAAATCTCACCGCAGAACAGCTTGAAAAAGAGCTGGGCGATTACGATAAATCAAGAATAAAAATTCTCATTTGTCAGCAGTGTGAGGATGAGCTTGCCGAGGGAACGAAAATACTTGCCGAGCTTGCCGAAAAAGTGAGCGAGGACAGACGCCAAACGATACCGATGTCGAAGCTTGTTGTGGGAATGAAATGCGGAGGCTCGGACGGACTTTCCGGTATCACCGCAAATGCGGTAGTCGGCAGGTTTACAAACAGAATTGTTTCGCAGGGTGGCACGTCGATTTTGACGGAGGTTCCCGAAATGTTCGGTGCCGAGAGTATACTTTTTAACCGCTGTGTTGATGAGGAGGTTTTTAAGTCCGCCGAAAAAATGGTTGAGGATTACAAGGCATATTTTGTCGCAAACGGTCAAACCGTTTATGAGAATCCGAGCCCCGGAAACAAAGCGGGCGGAATCACCACCTTGGAGGATAAATCCTGCGGCTGTGTTCAAAAGGGCGGAGATGCTCCCGTAACGGCGGTGCTCGGCTACGGCGAAAGCGTAAAAAAAACAGGCTTAAATCTTTTGTACGGACCGGGCAACGACCTTGTGAGCACCACCGCATTGACTGCGGCGGGAGCGAATATAATCCTTTTCACAACGGGCAGGGGAACACCTTTCGGAGCACCTGTTCCGACACTGAAAATTTCTTCAAATTCCGCACTCTTTGAAAAGAAGAAAAAGTGGATAGATTTTGACGCAGGAGCTGCGGCAAGTGGCGTGTCGGTTGATGAGCTTGGACAAAGCCTGTTTGAGCTTGTTAAATCGGTTGCTTCGGGTCAAAGGGCAAAGAACGAGATAAACGATTGCAGAGAAATCGCAATTTTTAAAAACGGAATTACTTTATAAGGGAGTTTGTATGATTACTAAAGAAGAATGGAAAGCTTTCCGAGGCTCGGGAAACATACCCGACCACATTATGTTGAGCATAAAAAATGATCCCTGTCGTTCTATGACTGTCACATGGAGAACCGATAGAGCGGTTGACGAGGGCTATGCTCTTTTTCGCAAAAAGGGTACGGACGGCTGGCAAAAAGCCGATGCCGTATTTGAGAGCTTTGATACCGATATGGATTCAAGCAATTATTTTTGGGCGGATATTAACGATTTAGAGCCCGATACGGAATATGAATACACTGTTGGAAGCGGAAACTTCAGAAGTGAGATTTTTGATTTTAAAACCTCACCCGAAAATCTTACGAAATTCAAATTTCTTTGTCTTTCCGACATTCAGACGGGTGACTGCGAGCCGCCTGCCGATTACACAATCCTCAACGGCTTTGTTAAGAATATTATAAAAAAACACCCCGATATCAGGTTTATTCTCACCGCAGGCGACAATACTAATTGCGGACAGACAGACGTTCAGTGGACGGGCTTGCTTGACGGAATGAAAGGCATAATCGAGCATTATCCTTTTATGATGTCGATGGGTAATCACGACGATATGGGATTTTCAGATTACTTCACCAAGGAGAACAAATATTATTCCGAAAAGGCGGAATATTTCAGCCGTCAATTCAAGGGCTCCTATGCCGATAACGGTCCTGAGGATTGGAAGGTTGCGAACTATTCCTTTGATTACGGAAATGCTCACTTTGCGTGCATCGGCATAAGCGGTCCGGAATATGTCAACGAGTGGCTGCTTGAGGACACAAAGAAATCAAACAAGACGTGGAAATTCGGTTCGCATCACTTCCCGATTTGCTATGCCGGCTCGGATTTGGCGTGCGATGACTCCTACCCGATGATGACAGAGGGCATTGAGAGCTTTGACGTTATGTTCAGCGGTCATGAGCATTGCTTTTCAAGAAGCTTTCCCCGTAGGAACGAAAATCTTTTTGACAAGCCTTCTCAGGGAACGGTATTTTACAATCTTGCGAGCGGAAACAGAAATCCTCCGGGAACGCTTGCTATGCCGAAGCTTTGGAACGCCGCATGGTATGCTCATGAGGAATATGAGTCGATGTATGCAATTGCCGAAATCGACGGCGAAAAGCTGACGCTGACCTCATACCTTGAGGATGACAGCGTGGTTGATTGCTGTGTTATCGACAAGGCAACGGACAGCATTTCACCTGTTGCAAGAGTGCCGAAATTCATTCGCACAAGAATGATGTTCAAGGGTGCGGATCTCGGACTTCCCATCAGAGAAACGCCGAGCGAAAAAATTGACGGTGTTTGGACTGTTCCGGTTGCGATTCTTTTTCGCTGTATCGGCTTTGATGTTGAATTGACTGCCGGTAAGGTACACATTAACGCTTACGGACACGATGTAACCTTTGCGGAGGGGAGCGATATTGCTAACGTTGACGGCGGTGAGCTTAAAATGGCACACAGCGTTGTGCGTATGCACCGAGGTCAGCTTTATGCTCCGGTTGACGGAATTTGCAAGGCTTTCAATATGAGATGCAATTATTACGATAATAACAACATCCTTTCCTTTGAGCTTGAAAGCCAGCATAAGCCCGTTCCGTACCAGCCATAATTCAGACAAATACACATTTTTGTATATTATACAAACACATAGCTTTGTATATTTCGTTGATTTTATAACATATAGTCTTGTTGTCTATTGACACATGATGAAAATTGTGGTAAATTTCTTATTGCTTACCGATTATGGGGCAATTTGCCCCTGTCGGTGAGCAATAGTCGGCTTTTGACACTTTTTGTTAAAAGCTTCACCTATGTATGACGAAAAAATCAAGTCATATAAGGAGTAAAGAAAGGAAGGACGGAACATGAAGTTCTATCTTCAAGACAAGGAACAGGTGCTCAACGATATCGGTAGCTCCGATAAGGGCTTGACCTCCGCCGAGGCCGCAAAAAGGCTTGAGAAAAACGGCAAAAACAAGCTCAAGGAAGCCGAAAAGGACAGCCTGTTCAAAAAATTCATTTCTTCGCTGGCAGACCCGATGATAATTATGCTTTTGATTGCTGCTGCAATTCAGGGCGTTGTTGCTGTTGTTGATGCAGGCGGAAAACCGACAATTAAGGATTTTGCCGATGTGCTTGTTATCCTTGTTGTCGTTATTATCAACACGATTATGAGCCTTGTTCAGGAAAGCAAGGCAGAGGCGGCAATGGATGCACTTATGCAGATGACGGCGGCCACCTCAAAGGTATTGCGTGACGGCGAGGTTGCGGTGCTTAAAAGTGAGGATCTTGTTGTAGGTGACGTTATCCTGCTTGAAGCGGGCGATGCTGTTCCGGCAGACTGCCGTATTCTTGAATCACACTCTATGAAGGTTGAGGAAGCGGCCTTGACAGGCGAATCCGTGCCTGTTACAAAAATGGTCGATGTTCTTTTGCTCAAGGACAGCTCAAAGGATGTTGCCCTCGGTGACAGAAAGAATATGCTTTACAGCGGCTCGACAATCGTTTACGGACGCGGTAAGGCGGTTGTTACCGGAACCGGTATGAACACCGAAATGGGCAAGATTGCCGATGCACTCAGCACGGCGGTGAAGGAAGAAACTCCGCTCCAGAAAAAGATGGGCGAGCTTTCCAAATTCCTCACAAAGCTCGTTATCATTATCAGCGTGCTTGTCTTTGTTGTCGGTGTTGCCGAAACGCTTATACTTTCCAATGAGACGTTCTCATGGGGACTTTTCGGTGAAACCTCTTTGAATACTTTCGTTGCCGCTATTGCACTTGCGGTTGCCGCTATTCCCGAGGGTCTTCCCGCAGTTGTTACGATAATTCTTTCAATCGGCGTTACCGCAATGAGTAAGCGTCAGGCTCTTATCAGAAAGCTGACCGCCGTTGAAACTCTCGGCTGTACTCAGATTATCTGCTCCGATAAGACCGGTACTCTTACCCAGAACAAGATGACCGTTGTTGACCATTACGGCGAGGACGAAAACCTCCTTGCAAGAGCTATGGCTCTTTGCTGCGATGCCGAAATTGATGCAAACGGCAAGGTTACCGGCGAGCCGACTGAGGCGGCACTTGTCTCCTATGCAAACACACTCGGAATGAACAAGAATGACCTTGTTGCAGCTTATCCGAGAATAGGTGAGGCTCCGTTCGATTCCGGCAGAAAGATGATGTCCACCGTTCATAAGGCGGCAGATGGTATCTTCCAGTATACAAAGGGTGCTCCCGACGAAATTCTCAAAAAATGTTCAAGTGCTTTTGTTGGTGGCAAGGTTGTTCCGATTACGGACGAAATCAAAGCCGCCGCACTCAAGGATAACAAGAGAATGGCAGATAAGGCACTCCGTGTCCTTGCCTGTGCATACAAGGCTTACGATGTCGCTCCCACAGATTTTGCACCCGAGGCTCTTGAAAATGACCTCATTTTCATCGGTCTTACCGGTATGATTGACCCGGTTCGTCCGGAGGTTAAGTCGGCTATTGATGAGTGCCGTTTGGCAGGCATCCGTCCCGTTATGATTACGGGTGACCACAAGGATACCGCTGTTGCAATCGGTCGTGAGCTTGGTATAATTAACGATGCCTCCGAGGCTATAATGGGCGCAGAGCTTGATAAGTTCAGCGATGAGGAGCTTCAGGAGGAGGTTACAAAGTATTCCGTTTATGCCCGTGTTCAGCCTGAGCATAAAACTCGAATTGTTAAGGCTTGGAAGGCAAGGGGTATGGTAACGGCAATGACCGGTGACGGTGTTAACGATGCTCCGTCAATCAAGGCTGCCGATATCGGTATCGGAATGGGTATTACAGGTACGGACGTTACAAAGGGTACCTCCGATATGGTTCTTGCCGATGATAACTTTGCAACAATTGTCAATGCTGTTGAGGAGGGTCGTAAGATTTACGACAATGTCCTCAAGGTTCTTCAATTCCAGCTTTCAACAAACCTCAGTGAAGTTATCATAATGTTTATCGCATCCATACTTCACTTTACAATTCTTTCACCCGTTCATCTTCTTTGGATCAATATGGTAACCGACTCTCTGCCGGGTCTTGCTCTCGGTATGGAAAAGGCAGAGGGCGATATAATGAGAAGACGTCCCCGTTCCACAACCGACGGAATTTTCTCAAACGGTGCCGGCATTGATATGGTTTGGCAGGGTATTTACCTTGCAATCATTGAAATTGCGGCTTACGTTATCGGCTACTGGCTTGAGCCTGTTGGCGGCGGAGCACACAGCCTTGCGGGATTCTTCTCCGGTACGGAATGTGTAAACGCTATGGCTATGGCTTTCCTCACGGTTAACTTTGCCGAAATGATGTGCGCTATGAATATGCGCTCACGTCAGGCTTCAATTTTCTCTGCGGATAAGCTAAAGAAAATGAACTGGTGGCTTGTAGGCTCGTTCTTTGTAACAACCATCTTGACACTTGCCGCTATCTATGTTCCGGGTCTTTGCACCGTATTCGGAATTGAGCCCGGCACGTTCAGCACAGAGGAGCTCTTGATTTCCTTTGGTCTTGCACTTTCAACCTTCCCTGTATTTGAACTCGGTAAGGCAATCGGAAGAGCATCACGCAAGAAAAAGAATGCATAAACCAAAAATAAAAGCTGTCGCGGAAGCGGCAGCTTTTTGCATTATTGCTATTGAATTAAAGCGTTGATTTGAGGAAATCGGCGTTGCCCTTAATTGAAAATTTACCGTAGCCGGCAGGGATAAATACGCTTTCACCTTTCTTGACCGAGAGAGAGTTCCTGCCGATCATTTCGGCGTTTCCGTTCAGGCAGAGCAGAGAGATGAACGAATCATCATCGCACTGAATCGAAAATTCGCCGTCAATTTTGAGCTCGCTCATTGTAAAAAGCTCACAGGAGGTCAGGGGCTTTTCCGTTGCACCGGAATAGCTGATAGCTTCCGCATTTGATGAATCGGAAATTGTCGGCGGGCAGAGCTTTGTTACGTCGGCAGCCTTGTCAACGTGAAGCTCACGGGGCTTGCCGTCCTTGCCGAGACGTCCGTAATCGTAAATTCTGTAGGTTGTGTTGGAGTTTTGCTGAACCTCCGCCAGAAGAATACCCTTGCAGATGGCGTGCATTGTGCCCGATTCGATGAAGAAAACATCACCTTTTTTGACCTTTACACGGTTGCAAATGCTCATCATTTCGTCGCTCTGAGCAGCTTTTTTAAATTCCTCTACGGTGACATCCTTGTTAAAGCCGAGAATGAGCTCCGCATCGGGGTCGCAATCAAGAATATACCACGCCTCGGTTTTGCCGTATTCACCCTCAACTCTCATTGCATATTCATCGTCGGGGTGAACCTGAATCGAGAGATCCCTTTTGGCATCAATGAATTTGATGAGCAGAGGGAAAAATTCGTATTTTTCGCCCTTTGTACCGCAAATGCTTTTGTCGGCAAGATAAACCTCTTGAAGTGTTTTGCCCTTGTATTCGCCGTTGAGCACGGTGGAGGGACCTGACGGGTGGCAGGAGAGTACCCATGCCTCTGCGGCAGGGTCTTTATCGGTTTGAATTCCGTATTCGGTTATAAGACGTGTGCCGCCCCAAATGTTATCCGCAATGAACGGTGAAAGCTTTACAATTTCCATACTATAAGTCCTTTCTTTGAATGATAAAAATTCCGAAAACATTATACATTATATCACGCTCAAAGTAAAGAAAAATAAAAAAACTGTTGACAAAAAGAACAAATGTTCGCTATAATGGATATGATGCTATCGTGGGAAGCGAAGGAGATATAAATGGTTTATTATGATTTGAGAGTTGAAAGACAAAATATTTTCGGCTCGGAAAAAATATCCATCGCTGCCGACGCAAACAAAACCGTCGCTTTCAGAATACACTTTGATGCCGGTTGGAGAGTATACGACCAAAAGGCGGCGATTTTTAAAAATTTAAAAGGTCAATACTATATTATCGAAATAAAGGGCTCGGAGGTCAAGGTGCCGTGGGAGGTGCTGACGGAAATAGGCGAGCTTGAAATGTCGGTTATCGGCTTTGACAACGAAAAGGTTCTCACTGCGGGAAAGGTCAGCTTGTCGGTTGTTTCTTCACTTTTGCCGGAGGAATATAAGCTGTTTTCACCGTCGGAGACTCTTTTTGACAGATTTAATGCAGAAAGCATTGAGGCTGCCTACAGAAAATACAAAACAGAGATATCCGAGCTAAAGCGTGATTATGAAAAGCAGCTTTTAACCCTCGGTGAAAAAATTAATGAAGCTAACGAAAACACAAGGGCAGTTGAGCTTGCAAAAAACAATGAGCTCAAGGAGCTTGAACAGCAGAGAGCTTCACAAGTGAACGAGCTTAATTTGAAGCTTGCCGAGCTTAACTCCGAGCTTGCCGTTGCAAAAGCCGATGCGGAAAAATGGGAGCTTGTCAATATCGCCATAGCGGATAAGAAAATTGCAAATCTGCCGTTATGGAACGGTGGCAGCAAGGAATATAAATTACCTATGCTTAACACAAAAAACATACAGAGCTTCTTAAATTCTAATTTCGATAGCTGGTGCACGGAAATAGGACTTAATTTGAAGTCGGTTACCGATATGGGAACGGTGTTTAACACAAAAAAGAGGCTGAAAAAAATCACACTTGTCAATACGAGTGGCGTCACTTCGTTTATTGAAACCTTTACGGGCTGCACGGCACTCAGAGAGGTTGTTCTTGATGGGGTGAAAAGCTGCAAAAGCTTCAATTCAAGCTTTATGGGCTGCACGTCGCTCGAAAGGGTGGTGTTCGGAGAATTTGGATTTGTATCCATATTCAGATATATGTTTAATGGCTGTATTTCTCTTAAAACAATTGAAGGTGTGCTGGATTTTTCAGCAGCGAGGGATGTTTCGGGTATGTTCACTAATTGCACCGCTCTGCGTGAGGTCAGATTTGTACCGGGCTCTATCAGTGTAGATATGGGTATGAGCACCTGCAATTTACTGAGCAAGGAGAGTATGCAGAGCCTTTTTGACGGACTTGCGGAGGTTGACAGTAAGTCGCTTATTCTGTCGAATTATGCGTTTGAAAACAATTACCCGATGGCAGATGAGAAAAACAAAATAAGAACAGCCCTCAAGGAAAAGGGCTGGGCAATTTCTTTGTCTTAAATCAATCATATTTGTACCGAAATGCTCATATAATCCATTGAAACAAAAAAGAGAGGTTGGTTATATGAGCATTGAATTGACAAATACCGAAATAGGAAGCACGCAAATTCTTCACGAAAGCTTCGCAGAGCAGGGGATAGACTGCGATATCTCCTTGCCTGATTATTGCCCCGATATTATGAGAATTTTAAAGTGTACGGTTATCAACAGCGTTGTAAATTCAAAAATATCCGGTGACAGGGCAAGCGTTGATGCAAACGCTAAAATACGCATTGCATATGCCGATGAAAAAAACGGAATTTATTGCTACGAGCAGGATTATCCCTATTCCAAATATGCCGAGCTGACCTCCGCCTGCGACGGTGCTACGCTTTGCGTTGAGCCGAAAACGGAGTATGTTAATTGCAGGGCGGTCAGCAAAAAAAGGATAGATGTTCACGGCGTTATCGGCGTCAGATTCAGAGTTTTGGGAATAAAAAAGGAAACGGTAATCACCGATGCCGCAGGAGATGGAATTCAGTTAAAGAGGCAGGAGCTTTGCCTTGATAATGCGGTTGCGGTTATAGCAAAAAAAATTCAAGTCTCCGAGACTGAGGCTGTTTCCGAAAACAGTGGCGAGGTAAGGAAAATTATAAGCGCAACCGCCGCTCCGATTTTGACCGAAACAAAGCCTGTTAAGGGTAAAATTTTGCTAAAGGGCGAGGTCGTGTGGCGAGTGGTATACTGCGTTGAGGACTCGGAAAACGAAAGCGGCTGTGTAAGCTTTTCTTTGCCGTTCAGCGAAATTGCGGAGGCTGAAAATGCGGCGGAGGGATGCCGAATTTCGGTGAATTTCAATGTTGAACAGGCAACTGCCGAGCCGAAAGCGGATAACGACGGCGAGTACAGATATCTCAATCTGAGCTGTGATATTTGTGCGCTTGTTACCGTTTATCTGTCCTCGTCGGCTGCGGTTGTGACGGATGCTTATTCCACCTGCAAGCAGCTTGAAGCAAAATACGGCAACGTCACCTTTACAAGAGCACTGCAAGGCTTGAACGACAGTTTTGTTTGCAGAGCGGGGCTTGATTTATCGTCAATGTCACCGCAAAGGATTTATGCGGTTATGCCAGAAGCACCGCAGGCAAGATGTTTTTTTGATGACGGAAAGCTTCTTGTAAAGGGACGTGTTCCCGTGAAGCTTATACTTATTGATTCTGAGGGTACGCCCGTCTTTTGTGAGCGTGAAGCTGATTTTGAATATTCACGCTCCGTTGATTGCTCCTGCTCGGAGATAAGATGCGAGCCACAGCTTTTTGTCAGCGGTTGCAGCTGCACTCTCGCTACTGACGGCAGTGCGGAATTCAAGGCGGAAATCAGCATAAACGCCTGCCTGCTTGAGGTTACCGAAAAACGAGTGCTTCTCCAACTCAAGACGGTGGAGGGGGCTCCGATTGAGAAAAAGCATTCGGCGGTTGTGATTTGCTTTTGCAACGGCGGCGAAAAGGTTTGGGATATTGCCAGAAAATATAACACCACGGTGGAGGATATTATGAGTGAAAATGAGCTCGGCTCGGAGGAAATAAGCGAGAAGATGATGCTTGTTATTCCGGTAAAATAAATATTGCATTATTTGCCTTAAAATGATATAATCAAATCAGCCGTTGGACGTATCTGACGTTCAACGGCTATTTTAAAACACGGAGGGTCAAATATGGGATTAAAAAATATCGACAAAACCGCTCAGCAAAAGGGCAAGGCTGTCAATACGCTTTGGCAATTTGTAAAATTCATTGTTGTCAGCCTGGGCGCGTTTGTTATTCAAACCGTGCTGCCGATAATAATTCAGCTTTTTATGTCGGAGGAGCTTATCAACAGACAGTATGAATTTTTTGTCTTTGCATCTGCCGGCGGCGAGGGTAACGGACTTGGATTTTTTGCAGCTTCAACGGCAAGTAATATAATCGCGCAAATTGTTTCATTTTTCATAAACAGGGATAAGACATTCAATTCCGATGCAAACATTGCGGTTACACTGCCGATTTACATAGTTTTCACTGTGGCCTTGATTTGCTTTTCGGCGTGGCTTTCACCTTCCTTCCAGGGTTGGCTTGTAGGAAAGGGCGTTGCGGAGAGCCTTGCGACGTTTATTTCAAATGCTCTTTGCGGTGCAATTCAGTTTTTCCTTTATTTCCCCGTTGATAAAATACTTTTCCGCAAGAAAAAAGCAGAATAAAAGTGTAGCTCCGAGCATCAAAACTGCGATGCTCGGAGCATTTTCATAAAATTAACAGGAGTTTTTAATAAAAATTAACAAAAAACATTGTATTTGCTTTTGGGGTGTGTTAAAATAAACAAAATGAACTTAAGGAGGTTTTAAAATGAGTTTTCCTGTTGCGTTGCAGCTTTACTCTGTCCGTGATGCTATGGCGGAGGATTTTGCGGGAACAATAAAAAAAGTAAAAGAAATGGGCTACGACGGTGTTGAATTTGCAGGTCTTTTTGACCGTTCCGCCGCCGAGGTAAAGGCAATTTGCGAGGAAGTGGGCGTTGTTCCGATTTCCGCACACGTTCCTTATGATGAGCTTGCTGCCGATCCCGAAAAAACAATCGCAGCCTATGCCGAAATCGGCTGCAAATATATTGCGATTCCTTATGCCGTTGAGGATAGACGACCCGGCGCAAAGCTTTTTGACGATACCGTTGAGGGCATTCGTCGCTTTGCTCAAATCGGCAAGAAATACGGTGTGACCTTCCTTTATCATAACCACGATTTTGAGTTTAAAAAGGTCGGTGACGTTTACGGCTTGGATTTACTTTATTCGTCGCTCACTCCGGAGGAGCTTCAAACAGAGCTCGATACCTGCTGGGTGAATGTCGGCGGAGAAAATCCTGCCGGATATGTTGAAAAATATTCGGGCAGAGCTCCCGTTGTTCACCTCAAGGATTTCTATATGAGCGGCAAGGGCAAGCCGGCAAAGCTTTATCAGCTCATCGGTATTGACGACGGTGCTCAGGATGCCGAGGAGGAAGAAACCTTCGGCTTCCGTCCCTGCGGCTACGGTGTTCAGAATTTCCCGGAGATTCTTGAAGCTTGTAAAAAAGCAGGTACATCTTGGGTTGTTGTTGAGCAGGATCAGCCTGCGTTGAACAAAACTCCGCTTGAATGTGCCAAAATGAGCATTGACTATATTAAAGAAATTAACAAATAAAGGAGAAGAACTATGTCAGATTCAGTTTTGAACCAATTTACACAGGCTGTTGAGGAGGAAAAGGCCTCCACCGGCAAAAGATTTAAGGTAGGTATCATCGGTACGGGTTGGATTGCGGAATCTCACCTCGAAAGCTATCTTGATATGGACGATGTTGATATCGTTGCAATGGCCGACCTCATTCCGGGCAAGGCAGAAAAGTTTGCTGCAAAGTATAACAAGGACGGTAAGCTTGACAATGTACATTTTTATGCAAACCATGAGGAGCTTATCGACAATGAGCCCGAGCTTGATGCGGTCAGCGTTTGTACATACAATATGACCCATGCCGAGTGTACGATTTATTCTCTCAAGCACGGTGTAAACGTACTTCTTGAAAAGCCGATGTGCGTTACAACAGAGGAGGCTATCGAAATCTGCAAGGCGGAGAAGGAGAGCGGCAAGCTCCTTTCAATCGGCTTCCAGCCCCGCGGCGATGAGAATATGAAGATGGTCAAGAAAATTGTTCAGTCCGGTGAGCTTGGTGATATCTATTATATCCAGACCGGCGGCGGACGTCGCAGAGGTATTCCGAACAGCACCTTCATCGAGAAAAAGACCGCAGGTATCGGCGCAATGGGTGATATCGGCTGCTATTCACTCGATATGGTCCTCAATGCAATCGACTATCCGAAGCCGTTGACCGTTACCGGCTACACCTCAGGCTTCTTCGGAGCAAATCCGAAATATAACAATCCTGCCGATGCGGCAAGATTCAATGTTGAGGATTTTGCGGCTGCATTTGTTCGTCTTGACGGCGGTATCATCCTTGATTTCCGTATTGCATGGGCAATGCATCCGGATACCTCCGGTGACACAATCATCTATGGTACAGAGGGCGCTCTCAGAATTCCCTCCACAGAGTGCTGGAACGGCGAAATGTCCGGTCCGATGACCCTTTACCGTGATGTTGCGGGCGAAAGAGTCGAAACAACAATTCCTCTGCTCAAGAATAAGGGCAAGGGCTTGTTCTACAAAAAGTGCCGTGCATTCCTTGACGCTATCGTAAGCGGTGCTCCGGCTCCGGTTCCCAGCAGTCAGATTCTCTACAACCAGGCTATCATTGACCATATTGTTAAGTCGGCAGAGCTTGGCAAAGAGGTTGAGGTTGTTATTCCCGAAATTTAATCGCTGAAATATAGCTTTTTACCCCTTGAGATTAAGTGTCTTGAGGGGTTTTTCTTTTTTTTGTGAAATTTGTCTTATTTTTATTGACGAACAATAAAATTTGTGTTAGAATTACGATAAGTGTATTATGGTTTTTATAAACCGAATATATCTCAAAAGAATTTTGAAAAATGAGGTGGTATTTCAGATGAAACTCAAAAGACGTGTCATCAGCGTACTTATGGTGCTCGCTTTGGTTTTGACATCTATACCCATGACGCTTCTGCCCGGCAGTGTAACTGCATCGGCGGCTCCTGCTGAAGCATCCTTGGTGCTTAACAGACCGACTGCGGGTATATACGTCAATGAGGTAACCAGGGTTGCTTATTCGAGCAACAGTATGAAACCCCCGTCAGGTGAAAACTCGGTTATCGTTAAAGCAACGAAATCCGGTATACCCTACCTTACGGGTACATATGCTCCCATGGCATATGTAGGTGAAACTCCCTATGCAACACAGATTTCCTTTACCCCCGGTGTTACCCTTCCGGAAGCACCGACGATTTCGTGTAGCAACACCACCGTTACTTATGCCTCGGAAACTCCGGCATACGCTAACGGAACATACACCTGGACTGTAAGCGGTGGTACGGCTGTTGTAGGTTCAGTGCTTATCTTCACGGTCAGCTATTCCTACAGCGAGACCAATGCTGTAAGCGGCAAAACCTATACCAACAGATATGAAACCCAGTGCGTTTCTTATGTTGAGTCCATTGCCACTCCGGCAGGTATGTATACTTCAAAGAGAACGTACCAGAGCTACGGCTTGGGCTCGGACACCAAAAACCGCTCTTATGTTGCGGAAATGGTGCTTGGTGAGAATACCTACGGTACTGTTCATAACGGCGGCAGCGGAGATGGCTCAATTGATTTTAACAACAACGATGCCTTCAACACATCAACCGCAGCTTGGACAACAGATTACGGTGTTATGAAGCGCTTTGACGGAACAAGCACAAGCAGGAACTATAATGTTTCCTTTAAGGCTGATGCCAACAGACCGCTTTCCATAACCTATATTGACAAGAGCGTTACATCAACTCTTTCCTCGCTCAATCTCAGAATCCACTCCTTCAACGTCAGACAGGCTTCCAATTCCAACGAGCGTTGTAAGCTTAAAATTACCGATTCCTTTATTGTTTCCGGAATCGTCGATACATTTGAAGCAAGTGATACCGAGAACAACCCGACAAATGATGCGACCGCAACCTCCGAGCTTGGTTATGTTTCCACCGATAAGGAGGTAGGACTTTCAACCACATTGGATTCAACAATTCAGTGCTACTTTGAGGGTCTCGGTCCCTGCAAGAGCATCGGCACAAAGGAGTATACCGTTTCTATCAGATTCAACACTCCCGCCGATTGGACAAAGGTTTACCTCGGACAGTCCGTCAGCCTCAGATTTATTACTTATGATAAGGGCTCATTGAGAACTCTCCTTGAGGATATCCACGGTACTGACCCGACAACAATGTCAGTAAATCTTGCAAGCGGTGAATTTAAAGGCTACAATCCTCAGTCCTGGTACTATTCCTCGGGCTGGGAGGATTTCCACAATGCCTACATCGCCGCAAAAAGAATTCTTGCGAAGCCCGATGTTTCGCAGAGCGATATCGACACGGCTTACGCAGACCTTCAAACGGCTTATGCAAACCTTGAAATGAGAAAAGCGGATTATACCCTTGCTGAAGCTTATTACAAGCAGGCTATTGCAAAGAATCAGTCCGATTACACCCTCGCTTCTTGGGCAAAGCTCCAGAATCTTCTCGACAGCTATGAGGATGATTGCAGTGTTCTCTATCAGCCCGCTATCGACAAAATTGCCGAGGATATCAAGAATGCTATAGCCACTCTTGAATACACAACTGCCGATTATTCGGAATTTAACGCAAACCTCAACACGGTAAATAAGCTCATCAGCGAAGCACCGACGATTTACAACAGAACCGCCGCCGAGGTTTGGGACGGTTGGTCAAAGCTTGTCAACGTCCTCAACAATTCGGGCTGTGTTTATAACGAGCTTGAGGGCTATGCTGTGGGAACATATCTTGATATCACCCAGCAGGCTACGGTTGACGGTTATACGCTTCTCCTCAGAAATGCTATTGATAGTCTCAAGCTCAACAGTGCCGACTATTCGACAGCGAAAATTGCGGAAAGCGCATACAATCTTCTTGACCTTTCTCTCGTTGTTGATGAAATTGCCACTGAAATTCAGGCGGCATACAACGCTATGATTGCTCTTTACAACCTTGATATCTCGCATCAGCCCGATATCGACAAAGCGGTTGCAACACTTAACTATTGGCTTGATAATGTTGAATATAAGCCTGCGGACACAACCGCAGCGGTAACTATCATTGCCACCGCAAACGCTTTGGACAGATCGCAATATGCGGATATGACCGCTGTTGATAATGCTGTCAGTGCTCTTGAAGCAAAGATGGGTCTTGACATCAGATATCAGAGCGAAATTGACAGAGCGGTTGAGGCGGTTCGTACGGCTATTGCAGCTCTCAAGCCGAACTCTGCCGATTATACCGAGGTTGATAAGGCTATTGCCGAGGCAGATGCAGTCGCAAAGAAAATTCGCGATACATACGCTTCAACCTATGGCTTTACCGCAGCGCAATTCTACTCAAACTGGTCAGAGGTTACGAAGGCAATAAATAATGTTGTTCGTAATCTTGACAGCAGCAAGCAGGCGACCGTTGACAGCTATGCCGCCGCAATCAGAAGTGCTTTGTCAAATCTTTCCGAAAGCAAGGCGGATTACAGTGCTGTTACCGCAGCCCAGCAGTCGGCATCAACTATCCTTTCAACAGGCAACTCACTTTATACCTCTGAAAGTCTCAATAAGCTTACCGAGGCCTATGTTGCGGTTGTTCCTAATCTTAACATAAGCAAGCAGGCGGAGGTTGATGCTTTTGCAGAAGCAATTACCGATGCGATATCAACCCTTGAATATCTTCCGGCAAACTATGGCGATGTCACGGTTGCTCAAAATGCGGCGAGCGTAAAGCTTGCGGAGAACGCCGCTTATACCGAGGCTCATCCAGGCTATACGCTGTTTACGACGGCAAGCCTTGAAAAGCTCAACACCGCTCTTTCAAATGTTGACACAACGCTCGACATCAGATACCAAACAACGGTTAACGGCTTTGCAACAGCTATCAACGAGGCTGTTAACAGCATGGAGTATGCTCCGGCTGACTACACTCAGGTTGAAATCGCAAAGTCAAAGATTCCCACAGATTTGACGGTTTACACCAATCTTTCCGTTGCAACCCTCAATTCTGTGCTCAACAAGATTGATACCACTCTTACGGCAGATCAGCAGTCCGTTGTTGATAACTATGCCGCCAATATTGAAACCGCTGTCAAGGGACTTAAATATAAGAAAGCGGATTACGGCAAGGTAACTGCCGCAAAGAAAAAGGTTCCGACGGATTCCTCACTCTATACTGAAGCGAGCTGGCAGAATCTTCAGGATAAGCTCAATGCAGTTGTTGAAAATCTTGATGCAAGCTATCAGTCACAGGTTGACGGCTACGCAGCAGCCATTGAAGCAGCCATTGAGAGCCTTGAATACAAGCCGGCGGATTACACAAAGGTAAACGACGCTATCAAGGCTGTTGAGAATTTGGGCGACCTTTCGGGCTATACCGCAGAGTCGGTAAAGGCACTTGAGGATGCAATTTCGGCTGTTGTCGAAAATCTTGATATTCGCTATCAGGAACAGGTTGACGCTTATGCCGATGAAATCACCGCCAAGAAGAACGCTCTTGCTGCCAAGGGTGCAGATTATACAGAGCTCACCGAGGCTGTAAATACGGCTCGACAGGAAATTTCCGACGGCTGGTATACCGAAGAAACCGTTGCGGCTCTCAATGCCGTGATCGAATCCATCAACTGGAATCTTCCGCTCAGCGAGCAGACAACGGTTGACGGCTACAAGCGGGCACTTGATGCAGTGGTAAGAAATTACGCACCGGCGGATTACACCGAGCTTAACAAGGTTGTTGCGGAAGCGGAGGCTAAAATTGCTACAGGCTGGTACACCGATGAAAGCTGTGCAAAGGTCAGAGCGGAAATCGACAAGATTGTGTATAATAAGCAGTACCGTTACCAGTCTGAGGTTGATAAGTACACCTCGGATATAGTCAAAGCTAACAATGAAATGACCAAAAAATTGGCAAACTATACAGAACTTCAAAAAATTCTGGATTTGCTTGACAATTCGAGCTCAGAAATTTATAATAATACATATAAGAACTTTGATGAGGTAATGGCTCTTATCAACAGCTACCGTACAACGACCGTTGAGAAAAATATGTCTCTCACGATTGATCAGCAGTCAACGGTTGATGAGATGACGGAAACCCTTCAGGGCTATTTGGATTCACTTGAGCTTGCTACCGAGATATTTGAAGCCAAGGAAGGCAGCACGACCGTTATCAAGGGCGGCTACATCTACGGCTTGAAGAACAAAATGAAAAAATCGGATTTCCAGAACAGCTTCATTACTTATGATAATGTTACTCTCAGCTATTCGGGCAATACCGGCAGATATCTCGGAACAGGCACGGTTGTGACCGTAACATCGGATATTACCAAGGATGTAATCGCAACCTACACCATTGTTATCTACGGTGATATTGACGGCGACGGAGATTTCAACGCCGGTGACGGCATTTCCATGTCAAACATCTTGTTGGGCGGAACGGCTACCGCTGCACAGAAAAAAGCGGCGAACCTCAACGGTGACCGTGTTATTAATGCCAATGACTACAATATGTTTATGGATGTGCTTCAGGGATACGCCACAATCAATCAGGTAACAGGTAAGTGTTCGTAATATGGCTTTAATCCGCATTGCGGATAAAGATAAATTAAAGGAGGAATTTTTATGACAAAAAAAATCATGGCTCTTCTTCTTTCGGTGATTTGTGTCTTTTCAACATTGGTGGTTTGTTCATTCGCTGCCGATGAGGAGTATAAGACTTATGATCCTAACTTCAAAGATGTAATCACAGATGAAGACAGAAGCAAGTACCCTGCCGAGGAACTGGCAATTACCAATCCCGAGAAAAGAATTGATATAACTTTTCTTACCGGTAAAGAGTATGGCTCGGTCTATGCCGATGAGCCTGCTTGCAAGAGCACTCTTGAGCATAACCTCTATTTCTGGGATAAGGAACAGATTATTGATGTGTACCATGCTCTTGAGCAAGACGAAAACGCAACCGCAGAGGAGTGGGGTGCTCTCTATCGTAAGATGAAGACCCCCAAGAACAACGACTGGACAGAAGAAAGTGCTTATGTCGATTTCTGGTATGAGTACCGTCGCGAGAACAAGGCAACATGTGATGTTAAACTTGTTCCCAGCAAGACTGTTCTTGACCCCGGCGAGGAGTTTACGGTTACTGTTTACCTTACCACAAACTTCTACACAGGCACAATGTACTCAACCTTCTTCTATAACAATGATGTTGTTGATATCATGAGCTGTACGGAGAAGTACATCGGTACAGATATGGAGAATCAGCCGCAACCCGAATCACTCAAGAATATGCATGCGCTCGGTGCGGAATGGGGTAATAACCGTCATTGCTATGTTGAGATTCCTCACTACGGCGATTATACATACGGCGGATATGTTTCCTCACTCGGTGATATGCGTGACCTTGAGTGGCCGGATTCACTTAAAAAGATCCCGGACTATAAGAATAAGTACGAGGCCTACAACATAATCTTCAGCATTAAGGATTATGCAAAGTCAGCTCCCGCAATGAAGTTTGACAACCAGGTTCTTATTACTCTTAAGTTCAAGGTTAAGGACGACGCAGAGCCCGGTGCAACAGCTTCTATCTTCGCTCCGAGCGACAGCGTTTACACAACAAGCAAGCTTGCTATTTATGATGCAGGTCATAACGGCGCTATCATCAAGCCCTGCTGGCAGTTCTTCCGTGTTGACCCCAATACTGAAACACGTCTCCAGTGCTGGACAACATACGATGCACAGTATGACCAGACCCTTACCTGCACACCTGCTAACATCACTGTAGCCGGCGGCGTTCAGGGTGCTGATTACACTGCTTTCGATGCAGAGTACGCATTGTTCAACAGTGATAATTCCGTACTTTACAGTGCAACTTCATGGGCAAACTATGCAGCAGCTTACACAGAGGTTTCCTCTCTTTCCAGAACCCTTACTTCTGATGAGCAGGGTACTGTTGATGCAGCTACAAAGAAGCTTTCAGATGCAAGAGCAGCTCTTGTTCTCAACAAGCTTGTCAGTGCTAACGTAATCGGTAATGTTACAGTAGGTGAGGATGCAACGATTAAGGTTGTTGCTAACGGCTCACCCAGGACACTCCGTCTTGTTTCGGAGGATGGTTCTTCATCAATCTCCGTTGATCGTTCAGATGCTACGATCACAACAGAGGGCGGCAATGAGGCTTGGAGCTTTAAGCTTCCCGTAGCCGCAGAGCAGACGAAGTACAATGTATTCGCAATGTACGGTGATGCATTCGGCAATGACAGTGTTGTTCTTAATGTTGTTGCAACAACAGGTCTTGATCTCAGCATTCACTCAATCTCCGTTGCAGATTTGTACGGTTCAAATCAGAACGGCAAGATCTATTACGGCAGACATGACATCGTTGTGAGAACAAGCCTTGATGTTCATAAGATTCAGTTCGTTGATATCAGCGGTAACACCGTTACCTATGATAAGAGAAGCAACCCCGTTGTTGAGGGTGATGAGCTTGTATGGACTGTAAGCTTTAACTTCAGTAAGCTCGGTAATTTTGTTTACTCCTTGAGAACACGTGCGGAAAATACCACATTTGCTTTCACAGGTGACAGCATTTCCGGTAGAGTAATGTACTAATTCCCAATTTTTCAGCCCCGTACCTCGGTACGGGGCTTTTTTGTGCCTTGCGAGAGCTACGCAAAAAGAAACATATTGACATATCGAATAATAAATGATAAAATTATCGAGGCTTATACGAAAGGGAAAATAATTGTGCTGTGCTTCGCTCTCAAAGCGAAGCAGTCTCGACGGCAGTGAGCCTTAGCCGTCGAACAAATGTTGACCCTTGTTCGGCAGGTGACCGGTTGTTGCCTGCCGAATATTAGCGTTTTATCGACAGATGGAATTTTCAAAATAAAAGGAGCGGATATACTTGAGTGATAATTTGAGTGCCGGCAATATTGCCGAGCTTATCCGTGAAGCGCTTGAAAAAAACGGTGAGGTTTCCTTTACCGCAATGGGTCGCAGTATGCTTCCGATAATACGGGACAAAAAGGATATTATCACACTGGTCAAACCTCCGAGGCATATAAAATCGGACGACGTGGTGCTTTACCTGCGTGAAAACGGACAGTGCGTTTTGAGCAGAGTGATGTTCGTCAACGGCAGCACCTTTGTCCTGCGTGGAGATAATCAGTGGGATAATGAATATAATGTCGAAAAAGTTCAAATAATCGGCACGCTCAAAGCCTTTGAACGTAACGGCAAGGCTCACAATATCACAGACAGGAGCTATCAAATCTATGTTAAGCTTTTGCCCTTGGTGCGTTTTGTGAGAAAATATTATTACAGCTTCAAAAGTCAGGTATATAAATTTTTGAAATATCTTTTAAAAAGATAAATATATTTTTAGGGAGAAAAAGTTTTGATAAGTACAATCAATGTAAGCTTACAGTATGGCGGCAGAGAGCTTTTTAAGGGTGCTGACCTCAAATTCAGCGACGGTAACTGCTACGGCTTGATCGGAGCGAACGGAGCAGGTAAATCAACTTTTTTGAAAATCCTTTCGGGTGAGATAGAGCCGAATAAGGGCGAGGTTGTTATTACTCCGGGTGAGAGAATGTCCGTTCTCCGCCAGGATCACTTTGCCTTTGATGAATATGACGTTATTCGCACGGTGCTTATGGGTAATCCGCATCTTTGTGAGATTATGGATGAAAAAGAAGCTCTCTATATGAAGGAGGACTTCACCGAGGAGGACGGCATCAAGGTCAGTGAGCTTGAGGAAGAATTTGCCGAAATGGGCGGCTGGAGTGCCGAAAGCGATGCCGAAATTCTTTTGAACGGTCTCGGCGTCACAAACGAATTCCATTATGCACAGATGAGTGAGCTTGATAACGATATCAAGGTTAAGGTTTTGCTTGCACAGGCTCTTTTCGGCAATCCCGATATCCTTCTTATGGACGAGCCGACCAACCACCTTGATGTTGCGGCCATTCGTTGGCTTGAGGATTTCCTTATTGACCTTGAAAGCACGGTTATTGTCGTTTCACATGATCGTCACTTTCTTAACAAGGTCTGCACACACATTGTCGATATTGATTTTGGCAAGATTGAAATGTATGTCGGTAACTACGATTTCTGGTACGACTACACACAGATAGCTCAACGCCAGCTCCGTGAGCAGAATAAAAAGGCGGAGCAGAAGAAAAAGGAATTGCAGGAATTTATTGCACGCTTCAGTGCCAATGCATCAAAATCGAAGCAGGCGACAAGCCGCAAAAAGCTGCTTGATGAGCTCAATATTGAGGAGATGCCGGTTTCGTCTCGACGTTTTCCGTTTGTTTCGTTCAAGCCCGACCGTGAGGTTGGCAATGAGCTGTTGACGGTTTCGGGAATCAGCAAAACGATAGGCGACCGCAAGGTGCTTGACAATGTTTCTTTCACGATTAAACCTCGTGAAAAGGTTGCCTTTGTCGGCACGGACGGACTTGCAAAAACAACTCTTTTCAAAATTCTTGCGGGTGAACTTGAGCCCGATGAGGGAAGCTTTAAGTGGGGCGTTACCACGTCGCAGTCCTATTTCCCCTCGGATAATTCCGAATTTTTCGACGGCTGCGAGGATTCGCTCATCGACTGGGTGAGAAGATATTCCGATTTGGTTTTTGAAAGTGATGTGCGCGGCTGGCTCGGCAGACTGATGTTCTCCGGCGAGGAGGCAACAAAAAAGGCAAAGGTGCTTTCCGGTGGCGAGCGTGTTCGTTGTATGCTTTGCAAGATGATGCTTTCGGGTGCGAATGTCCTCATTTTTGATGAGCCGACCAACCATCTTGACCTTGAATCCATTGAGTCGCTCAACAAGGGAATCATCAGCTTCCCCGAAACGGTGCTGTTTACGTCACACGACCACCAGTTTGTCCAGACCATTGCGGACAGGATTATTGATATCACAACGGGTAGCTTTTACGATAAGAACATTTCCTATGATGACTACCTTGATGAGCTTGCGGAAAAGGCGGCACAGGGTTAATAAAAATACGAGACTTGCTTTTTCGGCAAGCCTCGTTTTATTTTTCGGTGATGGTTATAAATCTCGGTAAATCTCTTTGGGTGATTTGAAAAATTCCGGCATAGTCGCCCTTAAAAAGCACCGTTATTGTGTTTTCTCCGCTTTTCAAGGAGAAGCTTTCTTCACCGCTGTCTTTATCCACGGCAGTGAGCTTGGCAGATTTCAGCAGACCGATTTCAACATCCTCATTGTCAATCGCAGTTATGCCAACATCAACCTCGGTGTTGTTTGGGTTGAGAATATTGAGTACACATTCAATGTAAACCGTATCGTCATCTGTATAAAAATCGACAAAATAGCTGTTTTCGCTGTTGTCGAGTATGGGCGTTTTTTCGATTGAACAGGAGCTGAACGAAAAAATCAGCAGCACACAAAGCAGAGGAATAAATACCCTTTTCATTACAAGACCTCCTTTGTTTTGTATTTTACCACATTAAGCTCTGCTTGACAAGGCTGCAATAGGTGCAGATGTCAAAAAACATAACGAAATTTCATAATTTATGCACAAAAGGAATTTATTGACACAGGAAAAAATCTAATATATAATTGACTAAAGAGGAGGTTTTATTATGAGCTTTTTTTCAACAATGGGTTTATTTTTTAAGAAGATTTTCTATTACATCGCAACCGCTTGTGTTACGCTTTACTTTTTGATTGGCGGTTGGCACGTCGTTTTCCCAAATCAGTATTCCGACAGACTTGACCTTACGGGCAGAGAAATTGTTTGGCAGGATGAGTTTGACGGCGATTCGATTGACACGTCAAAATGGGAGGTCTATGACACAAACGGTCACACGACATTTTTCACACCCGACCAGGTTACGGTTTCCGATGGTTGCGCTCGTTTGAGAATCGAATACCACAAGGACGGTAAATTCGGTGACGGCTTCTATGGCGGCTGGCTCAGCACCGCCAACACCTTCCGCTACGCCTACGGATATTATGAAATTCGCTGTAAAATGCCCAAGGGTGAGGGCTTACACGCCGCTTTTTGGACTTATCAGGATGAGCTTTGGCACTATGATTACACCGCAGATAAGGGTACGGAAATTGATATTTTTGAAAATGCCTTTTACCGTGTGAACGATAGACCCGATATTATAAACAATACTTATACAATAGCTCTGCACGCAGGTGACGGTAAAGGTAATCATCTTGGTGTCGGTTCGGATAAAATTTGTACCTTGGAGGGCGACGGAACAAATATGTACGACAGCTTCCACACCTATGGTCTTGAGTGGACGGAGAATGAATACATTTTCTACTACGACGGAATTGAGGTTTACAGAGTTGATTTTTCAAAGGGCTCCGTAAACGGAATTTCAACAACTTGCAAGGAGCCTATGTTCCTCTATGTTTCAACCCACGTCGGAACGCAGGTCAGGGATGACGGCTCAATTCGAGACGAATGGAACGGTAATGCGTTCAACAATCCCGAGGGAACATTCCCGACCGATTTTGTTGTTGATTATGTTCGAGTTTATGCTCCGACGAGCAAATAATTGAATATAGAAAACACGGCTGCCGCAAAGATTTGCTTTTGCGGCGGCTTTTGCTATTGACAAAAGGGCGATATGAGAGTAGAATATGAAATTGAGTTTCAGTTTCAATTTTACGGGACGGTGAAATAATGGAAAATTCATATAACACTCGGCAGGGTAGTCTTATACTTTCACTTTTGCACTCTCAACCCGGCAAGCATTTCACGGCTGATGAAATAATTGCAGAGCTTGCGAAAAACGGTATGCCTGTTGGCAAGGCTACGGTTTACCGACATCTCGACAAGCTTGTCAAGCAGGGCGTTGTTCGCAAATACATTGCCTCCGAGGGTGAAAGTGCGTGCTTTGAATTTATCGACCGAGACGGCGATTGCACCGAGCATTATCATTTGAAGTGTTCGCAGTGCGGAAAGCTTATCCATACGGAGTGTGAGTATCTTGACGAGGTGGCTCGGCATATTTTGGAGCATCACGGCTTTGTTATAAGCCCCGAAAAAACCGTTTTTTACGGTTGTTGCGAAAAATGCAGGGAGGCTTTTGATGAAAAATAAAATTATTGCCGTGTTTCTTGCGATGATTTTGTTTTCGCTTTGCGGTTGTTCGTATTCATCGCCTCAAAAAAATGACAGGCTGAGTGTGGTCTGCTCGATTTTTGCACCATATGATTTTGCACGTCAGGTTGCCGGTGATAGGGCGGAGGTTAAAATGCTTTTACCCGCGGGTGTGGAAAGTCATTCCTATGAACCGACACCGAGAAGCATTATAGAGTTACAAGATGCCGATATTTTTTTCTATGTCAGCGAGCACACGGAAACCTGGGTTGGGCAGATGCTTGATTCAATTTCGGACAGCGGAGTTGAAACGTTTGAGCTTGCCGAGGAGCTTGGAATTGAGGTCAACGGACATCATCACGATGAGCACGACGAACACGGCGAGACGGACGAGCATATTTGGACAAGCCTGAAAACGGCGGCGGATATGGTGAAATGCATTGCCGAAAAGCTGGGCGAGCTTGACAGAGAAAACTCGGAGTATTACTTGAAAAATGCGGAGGAGTATTCGCAGAAAATTTTGAATTTAAAGAGCGAAATTTCGGAGCTTGTTGCAAAATCAGAGAGGAAAGAAATAATTTCCGGTTCACGCTTTGCTATGAAGAATTTTACGAATGAATTCGGACTGGAATTTACGGCGGCGTTTGATTCCTGTGTTGACAATACAGAGCCCGGTGCAGCGGTTATGGCACAGATTATTGATAAAATTCGGACGGACAAGCTGCCCGTGATTTTTTATGAGGAGCTGACCGAGCCTAAAATTGCCAAGGCGGTTGCCGACGAGACGGGAGTCAAAATGCTTTTGCTCCATTCGTGTCATAATATTTCGTCACAGGAGTTGAAAAGGGGCGAAACCTACCTTTCGCTGATGACTCAAAATTACCTTAATCTGAAGGAGGCGTTGAATTGATGCAGATATTAAAATGTGAGAATGTTCATATGAGCTATGATTCCGCAAAGGCGGTCAATGGTGTCAGCTTTACGGTTGATGAGGGCGATTTTTTGTGCATAGTCGGTGAAAACGGTGCAGGAAAAAGCACATTGCTCAAGGGAATTCTCGGTCTGCAAAGGCTGACCGACGGCAGGGTTGTTTTCAACGGAATCAAGAGAAGCGATATTGGCTATCTGCCGCAGAAAACTCAGGTGCAAAAGGATTTCCCGGCAGGAGTTGCGGAGGTTGTGCTCAGCGGCAGGTCACGCGGCGGCAAGCTTTTTTACAATGCGACGGATAAAAGAATTGCCCGCGAAAATATGGAATTGATGAAAATTTTGCCGATAAAAAACAAGTCCTTTAACGAGCTTTCGGGCGGACAGCAGCAGAGGGTTTTGCTTGCAAGGGCATTGTGTGCGACCGAAAAGCTACTTTTGCTTGATGAGCCGACGTCAGGACTTGACCCGTTTGTTACAGAGGATATGTATAATCTCATAGGTCACTTGAATAAGGAGCACGGCGTGACCGTGATAATGGTTACTCACGATATAAAAGGCTCGATTAAGTATGCCGATAAAATCCTCTGTATGGAGCATGACGGCGATTTCTTCGGCTCAACCAAGGAATATTTGAAAACCGATGCCGCAAAGAAAATATTCGGAGGTGCGGTCTATGCTTGATATGTTTGTCGAAATGCTTTCATACGCATTTATGCGCAGAGCAATTATTGTCGGAGTGCTTGTTGCGTTGTGTGCGGCGTTGCTCGGTGTGTCACTTGTCCTCAAAAGGTATTCTATGATAGGCGACGGGCTTTCTCATGTCGGCTTCGGTGCTTTGTGTGTTGCGCTTGCAATGAATGTTGCACCGCTTGCGATTTCCGTTCCCGTGGTTATAATTGCCGCCTTTTTGCTTTTGCGAATAAGCGACGGCAGCAGGATTAAGGGTGATGCGGCTATAGCCTTGATTTCGAGCACCTCACTTGCCGTTGGAATTCTCGTGACCTCGATAACAACAGGGCTTAATTCCGATGTCAACGGATATATGTTCGGAAGCATACTGGCGATGGGGAAAAACGATGTTGTAATCAGCATTGTGCTTTCGGCGGTGGTGCTTGTGCTTTACTGTTTTTTTTACAATAAAATTTTTGCCGTCACCTTTGATGAGGGCTTTGCTGCGGCAACCGGAACAAAAACCGGAATGTATAACACGCTGATTGCTCTTTTTACGGCAATTACAATAGTTATCGGAATGAGGATAATGGGCGCAATGCTCATATCAAGCCTGATAATTTTTCCTGCCCTGACTGCAATGAGAGTATGCAAAACCTTCCGCAGTGTGGTAATTGTTGCTGCGATTGTTTCAGTGGTCTGTTTTTTTGTCGGACTTTTTGTATCGTTTGCGTTTTCCTTGCCGGCAGGAGCGAGCGTTGTGGCTGTAAATGCCGTTGCGTTCGGAATTTTCAGCGTTCTCGGTATGCTTAAAAGAAAAATTTCATAAAATATTTTGAGGTGATTGTTTATGACTATTAAAGAATTGAAAGAGAATCCCGTTAAGCTTATTGCACAGGATTGGGGACTTGTAAGTGCAGGTACGGCTGAAAGCAACAATATGATGACGGTAAGCTGGGGCGGAGTAGGCGAGCTTTGGGGCAAAGACGTTGTTTTCATTTTTATCCGTCCGCAGAGATACACCAAAAAATTTATTGATGAGCGGGATTATTTTACCCTCAGCTTTTTTGACGAAAAGTACAGGGAGGCACTGCGTATCTGCGGCAGAGCTTCGGGTAGGGATTGTGATAAGGCGGCAATGGCAGGTATCACAATGGAATGTGACGGAGATACTGTTTACCCTGCTGAGGCTCGACTTGTGCTCAAATGCAAAAAAATTGCCGTGCAGAAGCTTGAAAGTGACGGCTTCCTCGATAAATCAATAGAGAAAAACTATGCCGATGCGGATTATCATTATGTTTACATCGGTGAGATTGAAGAAATTATCGAAAAAAATTAAAAAAGTTCAAAAAAATGCTTGACATTTGCGGTCATCGGGTATATAATAAGCAAGTCGTTAGGAGACATACGTTTCTTACGCAGTCGGTGTCGATAGCGAAGAGGGTCCACCCGTTCCCATCCCGAACACGGTAGTTAAGCTCTTCAGCGCTGAAAATACTTGGCGGGCAGCCGCCCGGGAAGATAAGGCGACGCCGACATTATTTTAACAGTCGTTTTCGTAACGGCTGTTTTACTTTCACGGATCCTGTCAAGAGATGGGGTCTGTTTTTTTAGTTAAATTATTGATTTTTTTATAAAAAACTGTTGCATTTTAGAGAAAGCTGTGATACAATAGCTTTTGCGTGAATATGATGAAAGAGGTGAAACACATGAAGGAAGGAATTCATCCTAAGTACGAAGAAACAGTAGTTCGCTGCGCTTGCGGTAACGAGATAAAGACGTGCTCCACAAAAAAGGATCTGCGTGTTGATATTTGCTCAAAGTGCCACCCGTTCTTTACAGGTAAGCAGAAGCTTGTTGACACAGGCGGACGTGTTGACCGCTTCAATAAGCGTTTCAATTTGTCTAAATAATGATGAAAAAAGGCGGTGTAACAACACCGTCTTTTTTTAGGTAAACAGGGAGGTGACCATTAGTGGAATACAAGACGGTTTCAAAAGCATCGAGCGACGAATTTGTTGAAAAGAAATCCCGGTTTATCGGCTATATAAAGTCGGTTACAACCCAGGATGAGGCGGTTGCCTTTATTAACGAGATAAAATCCAAGCATTGGGATGCAACCCACAATGTTTATGCCTATGTCCTCAGGGATGGGCAGACACGTCGCTATTCGGATGACGGTGAGCCGCAGGGCACGGCAGGTATACCGGTTCTGGATGTTCTTTTGAAAGAGGGCTTGACGGATTGCGTTGTTGTTGCAACAAGGTATTTCGGCGGAACGCTTTTGGGCACCGGCGGACTTGTAAGGGCGTATTCCCACACCGCTAAAATAGCTGTTGATGCAGGTGGTATAATCACAATGAAGCTTTGCAAGGTTTTGCGTGTTTGCTGTGATTATAATTTTTACGGCAGGCTCAATTCGCTTATTCCGGAGCATGGTGGTGTGATTGATGATACCGATTTTGCCGATACGGTTACGGTCACGTTTAAAATGCCTGTTGCCGATGTTGATGAATTTGAAAAAAAGCTGATAGATTTGAGCCTCGGCAAATTCAAAAGTGAAGAAATAGGCGAGGAATTTAAAAATTTTTAAAATATTTAAAGGAAAAAGGCGAAAAAAAGAGTATATAATAATTGAGAAATGCTTTGGAGGTGAGCTGCGTGGAAAAAACGGTTAGAGAAAGACTGTGCGAAAATGAACACCTTATTTTGAGCCAAAAGGCGTGTTTTTCGGATTCAAGTAAGGGCAGAGCTGTTTTTGAACCTGAAACCGAGCTGAGAACCTGCTTTCAGCACGACCGTGACCGTGTAATACACTGCAACTCATTCCGACGCCTGAAGCATAAAACGCAGGTTTTCCTTTCTCCTCAGGGCGATTACTACCGTACCCGTCTGACGCATACACTTGAGGTGGCGCAGATTGCGAGGACGATAGCGGTTTGTCTCGGACTCAACGAAACACTGACGGAGGCAATAGCCCTCGGTCACGATCTGGGTCACACCCCGTTCGGTCATGCCGGTGAGCGTGCTCTCAACAGTGTATGCTACGGCGGATTTCGACATTATGAGCAGAGTGTCCGTGTGGTCGAAGCTATTGAAAAGGACGGCAGGGGTCTAAACCTGACCTGGGAGGTCAGAAACGGAATTGACCGTCATACCGGCGGCAAGGAGGCCGATACTCTGGAGGGCAGGATTGTCCGCATTGCGGATAAGATAGCCTATATCAATCACGATATTGACGATGCGGTTCACGCCGGCGTTATGAAAGAGGAGGATATTCCCCTTGATGTGCGTGATGCATTGGGTTATTCAAAGGGCGAGCGTATTGATAAGCTTGTCAAATCGGTTGTTGCGAACAGCCTTGATGATATAATTCTCGGTGAGGACTGTGCCGAGGCATTTGCAACGCTTCATTCGTTTATGTTTGAAAGGGTTTATACCAATCCTGCTTGCAAGAGTGAGGAAACCAAGGCGATAGAAATGATAAAATGGCTCTATGAGTATTTTCTCAGTCATCCCGGGGAAATGCCCGAGCTTTACATAAAAATAAGCGACAAAGAGGGCGTTGAGCGTGCGGTCTGCGACTATGTTGCAGGTATGACGGATCGCTTTGCGGTCAGTACGTTTGAGCAGCTCTTTGTTCCAAATTCGTGGATGCTGGTTTAATCAGTAAAAAGAGGAGGTTGACGTATGGCGATAAGCGATGAATTTTTAAACGAGTTGCGTTCCAGGACGGATATAGAGAGCCTTATTTCGCAGTATGTCAATCTTTCAAAAAGAGGACGAACTCCGAAAGGTCTGTGCCCGTTTCACAACGAAAAAACACCGTCCTTCACCGTTTACCCCGAAAATCAGTCCTTTTACTGCTACGGCTGCGGTGCCGGCGGAGATGCAATAACCTTTATGCGTAAAATCGAAAACCTTGATTACGTTGAGGCGGTCAGGCTGCTTGCGGAAAAAGCCGGAATGAGAATGCCCGAGGATGGCTATGACGATACTTTGGCAAAACGCAAACAGCGAGTTTTGGCGGCGAACCGTGAGGCGGCAAGGTTTTTTCATCAAACGATGATGTCGCCTCGGGGCAAGCTCGGACTTGATTATTTTGCAGGTCAACGACGGCTTTCGATACAGACGATAAAGCATTTCGGTCTCGGTTATGCTCCCGATTCGTGGGATGCACTGCTGAAATATATGCATGAAAAGGGCTTTACAAGCAGTGAGCTTTACGATGCAAACCTTGTCAGAAAGAGCGAAAAGGACGGCAGAGTTAGCTATTACGACAATTTCAGAAACCGTGCAATAGTGCCGATAATTGATTTGAGAGGCAATGTGATTGCATTCGGCGGCAGAGTTCTTGACGATTCAAAGCCGAAATATATCAACACCTCGGACACCCTTGCTTATAAAAAAAGCAACGGCGTGTTTGCTCTGAATTTTGCCAAAAACGGAAACCCGGACAAGCTGATTGTCTGCGAGGGCTATATGGACGTTATTGCTTTGCATCAGGCCGGCTTTACCAATTCGGTGGCCTGCTTGGGCACGGCGTTGACACAGGAGCAAGCGAGCCTGCTTGCGAGGTATACCGATGAGGTTATCCTTTCCTACGATTCCGATGAGGCAGGACAAAAGGCGACAAAACGTGCGATTGAGATATTCGGAAAAACGGGTCTCAAAATCAGAGTTTTGCGGTTATCCGGAGGTAAGGACCCTGACGAAATTCTGAAGAATTACGGCAAGGAGAGATTTCAAAAGCTTCTTGACGGGGCTGAAAACAATATTGAGTACCGCATTTTGCATGAGCGTGATAAATATGATTTGAAAACCAATGACGGCAAGGCTAAATTTCTTGTTGCCGTTGCGGAAATTCTTTCGGCAGGTAATTCGATTGAGCAGGATATTTATGCAAACAAGCTTGCCTCGGAATTGTCGGTCAGCAAGGATGCGATAATGCAGGAAATAAAAAAATCCTATCGACGGCGCAGCAATGCCCAAAAAAAGGAGCAGTTCAACGAAATTGTTCGTGAAACCGTTACACAGAAGGACAGCGTAAATCCCGAACGTCCAAAGCATTACAGAGCAGCGAGGGCGGAGGAAACGCTAATCGCAACGCTGATGCAAAACCCTGATTTTTACGATAAAATCAAGGATAAGATAAGCGAGGATATATTTGTTACCGAGTTTAATCGGCGTGTTTGGTCTGTTTTGTCGGAACGGCTCGAAAACGGTAAAAGCGTTGATATTACTTTTTTCTCATCGAGCTTTACGCCCGAGGAAATGGGCAGAATTTCAAAAATTGTTTCAATGCGGTCACAGCTCAGCAATACCGTTGAGGAATGTGACGATTGCATAAGAGTTCTCACAAACGAAAAAAATAAGGTATCTGTAACCGATGTGGCTCAGTTGAGCGATGAGGAATTCAGAAGCTTATTCAGGAATAAAAGCGGAAGTTAAACAAGGAGTGGAATTATGGATAATAATGCAGTTGCAACACCTATTGACAAGAAAAAGGCAGGCATAAAGGGGCTTATTGAAAAAGGCAAGACTGCCGGTAAGCTGACTACACAGGAAATCGACCAGGCAATGATTGACCTGAACCTCGAAATGGAGGATATCGACAAGATTTACGAAACGCTCGAAAATCAGAATATTGAGCTTGTTGACGATTTTTCCAATGTTGACCTTGAGGATATCGACTTCAATATGGATATGCCCAAGACCAGCGAGCTTTCAACCGAGGATGTTGATGACAAGGCTCAGGGTGCAGATGACCCGGTTAAGGTTTACCTCAAGGAAATAGGACGTATTCCTCTTTTGACGGCAGAGGAGGAAATTGAGCTTGCAATGAAAATTAACAACGAGGATGATGCCGCAGCGGCGAAAAAGCGTCTTGCCGAGGCAAATTTGCGTTTGGTTGTTTCCATTGCCAAAAGATATGTCGGCAGAGGTATGCACTTCCTTGACCTCATTCAGGAGGGCAACCTCGGTCTTATCAAGGCGGTTGACAAGTTCGACTATACCAAGGGCTTTAAGTTTTCCACCTATGCCACATGGTGGATAAGGCAGGCAATAACCCGTGCCATTGCGGACCAGGCAAGAACAATCCGTATTCCGGTTCATATGGTTGAGACCATCAATAAGGTCAAAAAGACAAACAGCCAGCTTCTTCACAAAAACGGCAAGGAACCGAGTGCGGAGGATATTGCCGAGGAGCTTTCAATGCCGGTTGCCAAGGTTCGTGAGATTTTACGAGTTGCGCAGGAGCCCGTTTCGCTTGAAACTCCCATCGGTGAGGAGGAGGACAGCCACCTCGGTGATTTCATTCAGGATGACGAAACTCCGGCACCGGCCGATGCTGCTTCTATCCTTTTGCTCAAGGAGCAGCTTGATGAGGTGCTTGACACACTGACTCCCCGTGAAACAAGAGTTCTCAAGCTCAGATATGGTCTTGAGGGCGGCCGTTCGCATACTCTTGAGGAGGTTGGTCAGGTGTTTGACGTTACCCGTGAGCGTATCCGTCAGATTGAGGCTAAGGCTCTCAGAAAGCTCAGACATCCCAGCAGAAGCAAAAAACTCAAGGATTTTCTTGAATAATGTTTCTTTGTCCGCCGTTTGTGCATAGTATACTATGGACGGTGAGATAATTGAAACGAAAAAACAGAATTGCCCCCACCGTTACGGTGCTTTTAATCGCAACGGTTGGGGTTTTAATTATATTAACCGAATTCAGACTTTCGGGAGTTCGCAGAGATTTAATAAGCTATGCGGCAAGGAACGCCGCTTCTGCCGCCGCAACGGTTGGAGTTGAAAAATCGCTTGAAACCGATAGAGTGAGATATGCCGATTTGATAAAATTTGACCGTGACAGGAACGGTAATGTTGTCAGTGTCACAACGGATGCATATTATCTTAACAAGATAGGCAACAATATCGGTGATGAAATTGACAAGCAGATAAATCAAATGAAAACATATGTCATCAAAATTCCGTTCAGTGTGCTTTTTAACGAGCAGATGGTGAATGGCAGAGGACCGAAAATCCCGTTGGTTTTTGTTATGACGGGTATCACGACAACGGATTTTGAAAATGAATTTACGGCGGCAGGTGTTAATCAGACTCACCACAGAATAATGATGAATATCACGGTGAACACATATGTCGTCAGGTCGGGGAATGTTACCATTGTGCCGTATGAAACCAATGTTTGCATAGCGGAAAGTATCGTTGTTGGAATTACACCGCAGACCTTTGCGGAATTTATGGATTGAGAAGTTGTAAAAGCTTGCGAAATTTGGTATAATAATAAAATCAAGCTTAGGGAAGTGTTGTTATGGGCGAATTTGAAAGATCGAGCGAGCGTGCAAGTGAGCTTCGTGAAATATTGAATTATCACAGTCACAAATATTATGTTGAGGACAGTCCCGAAATCGAGGATTTTGAATATGACCGTCTTATGAGGGAGCTTTCCGATATTGAGGATAAATTTCCGGAGCTTGTTACACCGGATTCTCCGACCCGACGTGTCGGCGGAAGTGCGGACGGACAGTTCGAGCCGGTGGAGCATACCGTGCGAATGGAAAGCTTGCAGGATGCGTTCAGCCTTGAGGAGCTCAAAGCCTTTGACAAGAGGGTGAGGGAGGTTGAGCCGAATGCAACTTATGTTGTTGAGCCGAAAATTGACGGACTTTCCGTTTCTCTGGAATATGAAAACGGCGTTTTCAAAAGAGGCTCAACACGTGGTGACGGCGTTGTGGGCGAGGATGTCAGTGCAAATCTTTGCACCGTCGGTTCAATTCCGCTCAGACTGAAAAGGGAGCTTGACGAAATTGAGGTCAGGGGCGAGGTGTATATGCCGCGCGAGGTCTTTGTTAAGCTTGTTGAGCAGCAGGAGAATAACGAGGAAAAGCCTTTCAAAAATCCGCGAAACGCAGCGGCAGGCTCTCTCAGACAAAAAAATCCCAAAATCACGGCACAGCGAAGATTGGATATTTTTGTTTTTAATATTCAGCGTATTAACGGCAGAACACTCACAAGTCATAAGCAATCGTTGGACTATATCAAGGAGCTGGGCTTTAAAACGATTCCGTTTTATACGCCGTGCAGCAGTATTGAGGAGGCGATTCGTGAGGTTGAGCGTATCGGTGAAATCAGGGGCACTCTGCCCTTTGATATTGATGGTGCTGTTATCAAGGTGGATGATTTTGCACACCGAGAGGAGCTCGGAAGTACCTCGAAATTCCCCAAATGGGCAATTGCATTTAAGTATCCGCCCGAGGAGAAGCAGACAAGAATTGTTGCAATTGAAATCAACGTCGGCAGAACGGGCGTTTTGACACCCACGGCGGTTTTTGAGCCCGTTATGGTTGCCGGTTCATTGATAAGCCGTGCAACGCTGCACAATCAGGATTTTATAACAGAAAAGGATATCCGTATAGGCGATACTGTCACAATTCGCAAGGCAGGCGATATAATCCCGGAGGTTTTGAATGTGGTTGAGCACTCCGGCAATGCCTTGCCGTATGTTATGCCCGAAAGCTGCCCCTCCTGCGGCGCAAGGGTCGTTCGTGAGGAGGGCGAGGCGGCATTGCGTTGTCTCAATACCGATTGTCCGGCACAGCTTTTGCGAAATCTTATTCATTTTTGTTCCCGTGACGCAATGGACATTGAGGGCTTGGGCGAAAGCAATATTGAGCTTTTTGTCAATTCCGGCTTGATTAAAACACCGGCCGATATTTATTCTCTTTCCGCCAAGCAGATGACACCTCTTAACAGAATGGCAATGCAGTCGGCAAACAAGCTTGTCAAAGCGATAGCCGCTTCCAAAGAAAATGACCTTTCAAAGCTGATTTTTGCACTCGGTATCCGTCATATAGGACAAAAGGCGGCAAAGCTGCTCTCGGAGCATTTCGTCACGATGACAGCGTTGATGAACTCGGATTTTGACGAAATAATGACTATTGACGGTATTGGCGAAATTATGGCAAAAAGCATTGTTGAGTATTTTAATATGCCCGAAAGCATCGAGCTGATTGACAGGCTGACAGAGGCAGGGCTCAATATGAAATCGCTCAAGGAGATTAAGGATACGAGATTTGCCGACAAAACCTTTGTTTTGACGGGAACTCTGGCTACCTACAAGCGCAGCGAGGCGGCGGCGATTATTGAGGGCTTTGGCGGTAAAACCGCATCGTCGGTTTCCAAGAAAACCGATTATGTTCTTGCGGGCGAGGATGCCGGCAGTAAGCTCCAAAAGGCGAATGACCTCGGTATTACGGTTATCAGTGAGGAAGAATTCCAAAATATGATAAAATAATTTAAAAAAATTTTGAAAAAACACTTGCATTTTTAAAATAGTGTGGTATAATAACATACGTTCTCAGCCAATGCGGCTGCGGACATTGAGAATATGGCGTAATGGGAGCATAGCTCAGCTGGGAGAGCATCTGCCTTACAAGCAGA
>CAYYLP010000018.1:0-35296 GCA_964472865.1 uncultured Ruminococcus sp.
TGAACATAGTATAACAGATTATCGTGTAAAAATCAATGGATTTTATTTGAATATTTACACTAAAATGCACGAATATTTTCTATAAACCTACAAAAATTGACACGAAAATTGTTCTTGCATTTTACTTCTCACAAAGCTCTGCTCTTTAATAGCTGCCGTAACCGATAATCTGTATGGCAGACACACCTTAAATCAGAAGCTTTGTATCAATTTATATTATGTAATTGAAACACAAGATATAATTACCCGAAATAGTCGCTTATTTTGATGTATTGTGCACAAAGAGCTGCAATACATATTGTGTGATTGTTTCAAGAAACGGAGGCCATCTTATGAAAAAAAGAAAAATATTCGGTGCGGTGCTCTCGGTGCTTTTGCTTGTTTCGCTTTTGACGGGCTGCTCCGCAGGCAAGCAGGAAAATCCGGAAAGCTCCAATGCGGATAATTCCAATACGGTTTCTTCCGAAGCCGATTCACAGGTAACGTACTCAAGCAATGAGCCTGCCGAGCTGACATATCTCCGCGCACAAATCAGGGAGAATAACGCATCTGTCGGTGTGGCGTGCATTGAAGAATTTTTAAACAACCATAGTATTACGACCGATACGCTTGCGGGGGACTGTGCGCCGAGCTTGCTTTTTGAAAAATATCCGTTTTTGTCAAATTGTAAGGTTGCGTTGAATAACGGCAATGTTATGCTTGCTATTGTTCCGGCAAATCAAGCCTCCGTCGTTACGGTTTACAAATCGGGAATTGACAATGACGGCAACACAAAGGACGAAAAGGACAAGGTTCTTTTTACCGGTGAAGCCGGCGCTCCCGTCGTTTTGCTTTGCAATGACCACGAAGCGTATTCCAATGTGCTGATTTCCGTTAAGGACGGCGACAAAACAATCGAATTTCGACCGACGATTTCCTTGGAGAACGGACGTGACCTTGTTTTGAGCGAGGGCTGCTATGATTTTTCGGTTTTTGATATGCGTAGATATGCCGATGAGGCAAATGCTTACCTTTGCACAAACGTCAAGGAAATATCCGACGGAATAAGGAACGGTATGCAATTGAATTACGTTATGGACGTCTATATGTATGACCATTACACTCTGAAATTCCAGCTCGGAACATACAGCGATGACGGTATTTTCACCGCAAAAAGAGAGTTCTTGATTGACGAATACTACACAATGGTTTTTGACCAGCCCGATGATGACGAGACGGGTCTTACAACAGGCTGGGAGGTAGTCTGCGGAGGACTGGACTTGGACAAGGTTGTTGAGGCAGTCGGCTAAAAATGAAAGGAATATTATGAAGAATTTGAAAAAGCTTACATTATTACATTCAAACGATATGCACGGAGATTTCCTTGCGGAAAATATTGATGGAAAGCTTGTCGGCGGTGTGTCGCTGCTTTCGGGCTATATTGCAAAAACACGCAGGGAAGAAAAAAATGTTATCTATGCCATTGCCGGCGATATGTTCCGAGGCTCGGTAATTGATTCCGAATATAAGGGCGTTTCGACTATCGGGATAATGAACCTGCTCGGTCCGGATGTGGCAACAATCGGAAACCATGAGGTCGATTACGGCTTGGCACATTTGCTCTTTCTCGAAAAATGTGCGAACTTCCCGATTATCAATGCGAATTTTCACATAAAATCGAATCATAAGCGAATGTTTCAGCCCTTCCACATTGTAAATATTGACGGGATGAAAATTCTGTTTATCGGCATTATAACGGAGGATGTTTTATCGCAAACCAAAACCGACGAGCTCATCGGCTCCTTTGTCGATATAGGAGAGGCGGCACGTGAGGTAGGAAATATTTGTAACGCATACAATGCCATTGATATTGATTTTACCGTGCTTTTGACTCATATCGGCTTTGAGGAGGATAAGAAGCTTGCCGAAATACTTGACCCCGAATGGGGCGTGGATTTGATTATCGGCGGACATTCCCACACGTTTATCACCGAGCCTGCACTTGTGAACGGTATTTACATAGCACAGGCAGGAACCGGAACGGATCAAATAGGCAGATTTGACATTATGGTTGATACGGACAGAAACGCCATTGATACCTTTGAGTGGAGATCCATTCCGATTGATAACGAGCATTGCCCTGTTGATGCCGATATGGAAAATTATATTCAGCACTATAAAGCGCAAACCGACGAAAAATACGGACGTATAATAACAAGGCTTGCAAAGGAGCTCACCCATCCCGCCCGCAACAGAGAAACTGCACTCGGAAACCTGATTGCCGATATTCTGAAGGACTGCTTGGGCATAGATATAATGTTTATGGGCTCGGGTGCAATACGAAACGAAAGCATTGGTCCCGTTATAACGTATGCCGACCTGACCGAGTGTTTGCCCTATGACGATGCGGTGTATATGCTGCCGGTTACCGGAGCACAGCTCAAAAGGATGTTAACTCACGTTTTGCGTGATGAGGCATTTGAGGGCGACCATACCGAGTTTTATCAGTTTTCGCAGGGTATGAAAATTGTTTGGTCACGCAAGGAGCATTGTTTTAGAGAGCTTTCGCTCAACGGTGAGCCGATAAATGATGCGAAAATTTACCGCATTGCAATGCAGACCTTCCATTATATGAATTTGAAGGATTTCCTTGATATCACTCTCGACGAGGTTAAGGAAAACGGAAGCGTAAAGGTTCTCGCAACATCGTTCCGCAGCGTTATAGAGGAGTATCTGTCGGTCACGCCCAATCTTTCCCGTGAGGTTGAGGGCAGATTGATAGTTGAGGATTAAAGTAAATTACCGATGCAAATCGGAAAAATAATGAATAAGCGAAAGGAGTCTTTACTATGGGACTGATTAAAGCAGGAATAGGCGCACTCGGAGGAACATTGGCAGATCAATGGAAAGAATTTTTCTATTGCGATGCTTTACCGAATGATGTTCTTATGAGAAAGGGACAGAAGCGTACAAGCGGACGTTCCTCCAACACAAAGGGAAATGAGAATATTATCTCAAACGGATCGGGCATTGCCGTTGCCGACGGACAGTGTATGATTATCGTTGAGCAGGGCAAGGTAGTCGATATCTGTGCCGAGCCCGGTGAGTACACCTACGACACATCAACCGAGCCGAGCATTTTCTCGGGAAATCTCGGTGAAAGTGTTAAGCAGACCTTCCAAACCATTGGTAAGCGTTTTACCTTTGGCGGCGATACAGCAAAGGATCAGCGTGTTTACTATTTCAACACAAAGGAAATCCTCGGCAACAAATTCGGCACCGCAAATCCGATTATGTTTGAGGTTGTCAACAAGCGTATAGGCATCAGCAGAACAGTTCAGGTTCGCTGTAACGGCGTTTATACATATGTAATTTCCGATCCGTTGCTTTTCTACACTCGTCTTTGCGGAAATGTTGAAAGCGAATTTACCAGGGATCAGATTGATGACCAGCTCAAGGTAGAATTTGTAGACGCATTGCAGCCGGCACTCGGTGCTCTTGCCGAGCAGGAATTGAGACCTGCACAGATTCCCTCCAAGGCAAATGAGCTTAAAGCAGCTATGAACGATGCTTTGAAGCAGGAGTGGATTGACAACAGAGGTATTTCCGTCGGCAAAATCGCCCTCAACCCGATCACGTTGACCGAGGACGATATGAAGAAGATAAACGAGATGGAGGACGCCGCAAGCATGGGCTCCAATCCGTTTATGATGGCAGGACGTATGACCAATGCAACCGCAAACGCTATGGAAACCGCAGCCGCAAATGAGGCCGGAGCAATGACAGGCTTCATGGGCATGGGTATGGTTGGCGGTATGGGCGGCATGGGAGGCGCCGGTCAAGGCGGCTTCGGTGCGGCTCAGAGCTTCTACAATATGGGCGTTCAGCAGCAACAGCAACAGCAGCAGATGCAGCAGCAACAACAGCAGCAGGCGGCTCCTGCGGCGGCTGACGGTTGGAAATGCTCCTGCGGTGCAACCGTAAGCGGCAAGTTCTGCCCCGAATGTGGCAGCAAGAAGCCCGAGCCCGTTCAGGCCAACGGTTGGAAATGCTCCTGCGGTGCAACCGTAAGCGGCAAGTTTTGCCCCGAGTGCGGCTCACCGAAGCCGGTTGAGGACGAGGGCTGGAGCTGCTCCTGCGGCGCTGTAAACAAGGGCAAGTTCTGCCAGAATTGCGGAGCCAAAAAGCCCGAGGGCGCACCTCTCTACCGTTGTGATAAGTGCGGTTGGGAGCCTGCTGACCCCAAGAATCCGCCGAAATTCTGCCCCGAGTGCGGCGACCTTTTCGACGAAAATGATGTAAAATAATTATTTTAATTTAAAGGAGAATTATTGTTATGGGATTATTTGACAAGAAATACTGCGATATCTGCGGAGAAAAAATCGGACTTCTCGGCAACCGTAAGCTTGAGGACGGCAACCTTTGCAAGGAGTGCGCTTCAAAGCTTTCCCCCTGGTTCAATGAGCGTCGCCATTCAAGCATAGAGGACATCAAGGCTCAGCTTGAATACCGTGAGCAGAACAAGCAAAAGATAGGTCAGTTCCATGTAACACGCACCCTCGGCAGCTCGTGGAAGGTGCTTTTGGACGAAAATAACCGCTGGTTTACGGTCACAAGATCGACAAATCCCGGCACTGCCGAAAATCCCGATATCCTCAATTTCACCGATATTACGGGCTGCCGTATGGAGGTTGACGAGGACAGAGACGAGATTTATCGTTCCACAAATAACGGCAACAGAGAGAGCTACAATCCGCCGAGATATAAGTATTCCTACAACTTTGATATCATTATAAATGTTTCCAATCCGTATTTTGATGAAATCAAGTTCAGAGTTAACGAGTCTACAATTTATTATGAGCCCCAGCAGACTGTACAAATTTCACTTTTCGGCGGCTCAACAACAACCAGCAATGCAAATCCCGAAAACTGTGTGGAATATTGCAGATGCCGTGATATAGCTAATGAAATTTGCCGTGAGCTTGACCGTGTACGCGGAGTAGGCGGCGGATATGCACAGCAGCCCTACGGTGTACCGCAGCAGCCTTATGGCGCACCGCAGCAGCCCTATGGCGCTCCGCAGCAGCCCTATGGCGCTCCGCAGCAGCCTTATGGCGCACCTCAGCAGCCCTACGGCGCTCCTCAGCAGCAGCCCTACGGCGCTCCTCAGCAGCAGCCCTACGGCGCTCCTCAGCAGCAGCCCTACGGTGCTCCCCAACAGCCCTACGGTGCTCCTCAGCAGGCAGCTCCCATGGCAAACGGTGCATGGGTTTGCCCCTCCTGCGGAACATCAAATGACGGTGGAAGATTCTGCCAGGGCTGCGGCGCAGCGAAATAAATAACAAACTATCGAACTGTGCTCGCACCCTTTGGAACGGGCACAGTCCGGTGTGATTTTTGGAGGTATTATATATGAGCGTTTTACAAGAATATAAATGCCCATGTTGCGGCGGAGCAATTGAATTTGACAGCGCAACGCAAAAGATGAAATGCCCCTATTGTGATGCGGTATTTGAGCCGGAAGCAATGCAGGGCTACGATGCCGAGCTTCAAAACGATGCCGGTAGCAATATGGAGTGGGAAACCCCTGCCGGCGGTGAATGGCAGGCAGGAGAGGCAGACGGTCTGCGTACCTATTCGTGTAAATCCTGCGGCGGAGAAATTGTCGGTGATGAGAATACGGCGGCAACAGCTTGCCCGTATTGCGGCAATCCCGTTGTTATGATGGGTCAATTTTCGGGAAGTCTCAAGCCGGATCTTATCATTCCCTTTAAGCTTGACAAAAAAGCGGCAAAGGACGGCTTGATGAAGCATATTTCCGGAAAGCGTTTGTTGCCGAAAATCTTTAAAGACCAAAATCATATTGACGAAATCAAGGGCGTTTACGTTCCCTTCTGGCTTTTTGATACCGATGCAAATGCCCGCATTCGTTACAAGGCAACCAAAATAAGAACCTGGAACGATAATAACTATAAGTATACCGAAACAAGCTATTTTTCCGTTCACAGGGGCGGTAATATCGGCTTTGAAAATGTTCCGGTTGACGGTTCAAGCAAAATGCCCGATGATTTGATGGAGTCCATCGAGCCGTTCAGCATTGCGGATGCCAAGGCGTTCCAAACCTCATATCTTGCCGGCTACCTTGCCGATAAATATGATGTTACCGCGGAGCAAAGCATAGCCAATGCAAATGACCGAATAAAAAAATCCACGGAGGAAGCCTTTGCCAAGACCGTTTCGGGCTATAACAGCGTTACACCCGAAAGCACAAGCATAAATCTCTACGGCGGAAGGACAAAGTACGCCCTTTACCCCGTCTGGATTTTGAACACAACGTGGAAAGACCAAAAATACACCTTTGCAATGAACGGACAGACAGGAAAATTCGTCGGTGATCTTCCTGTCGATAGTGCGGCGGCAACGAAATGGACAATTGCCTTATCGGCTATATTCAGCGTTGCATCTTACGGCATTGTTTTCCTGTTGCATTTGCTCGGAATTCTGTAAAGGAGGCAATTCTTATGAAAAAAAGAGTTATTACACTTGTTTTAGCTGTGTTTGTGTGCTTTATGTCGGTAATTCCGGCTTTTGCGGAGGAAGGCTTTATCGGTACCGCGTATCGAGTTATTGATAATGCCGATGTTATAACGACCGAGGAATGGCGTGAGGTGATGTCAAAGATTGACGAAATCCGTGAACGTCAAAAAGTGGATATTGCTATTATGACCACAAGAGAGCTGCATGGCTATACTCTGCAGGACTACGCAGACTACGTCTATGAGTATAATGATTTCGGCTACGGCGATAATCTTGACGGTGTTTTGCTTTTGGTTGATATGAAAGCAAGGGACTGGTACATTACCACCTCCGGCTACGGCACAACAGCCTTCACCGATGCGGGCATACAATATATCGGTGAGCAGATGTCCGCATATTTGTCCGGTGAGGATTATGCCGGCGCATTCAATGTTTATGCCGAGAAGTGCGACGAATTGATAACCCTGGCAAGGAACGGAACACCGTATGGCTTGGAGCAGGATACCGCTGCCTCCGGCGAAGAAGCCGAGGAAGCCGACGAACCGCTCTCACTGGTTTGGATTCCTATTTCAATCGCTATCGGCGTTGTTGTTGCAATCATCGTTGTAAAGGGAATGAAAAGCAATTTGAAATCCGTAAGGAAAAAGAAAGAAGCAAATTCCTATGTCAGAAACGGCAGTATGGTTGTTAACGAAAATTATGACACCTTCCTCTACAGCCAGGTTACAAAAACCGAAATTCAAAAGCAAAACAATTCGGGAAGCAGCACGCACACATCCTCGTCGGGCAATACCCACGGTGGCGGCGGCGGAAGCTTCTGATTAGGAGGGAAGCATTATGGGACTTTTTGATAAGCTGAAAAGCACTGCCGTCGGTGCGGTAAACAGCTCGGTTTCGGGCGTTTCACGTCAGATAACCAACCAGGCAAGGCAGGGTGTTCAAGGGGCAATAAACAATGCGGTTAAGGGAATCGGCACAAAAAAGGAAACCTTTGTTTTTTCTTCTCTGCCCGAAAGCCTTGCCGAAATGCAGTCCTTGCCGGAGGCAAGCCTCGACACTCCGTTCAAAGCGGCGGCATTGACCGTGCTTGCACTTTGTGCTTATTCTGCGGACAGAAGCATCGGAACGGAGATGCTCAACTGGCTCAGAGGACCACGACCGATGAACGGTCAGGATATTTCGTTTTTGAATGACCGTTTCCGTGACGGAAAGACATATCTTCCGTTTACCTATTTTTCGGGCTCAACGCCCGATAACGGCTACACGCCGACACAGCCCTACACAATCATCATCGAAAGCAACCACACCTCAAACGACGAGGACGGATATATGAAGCTCTTTATCCCCTGCGGCGGTGCAGACGACCCCAGACCGATTAAGCTCCGTCAGCGTGGCAGCGACGGCAAATGGTTCTTGTGGGAGCAATATTTGCTCACGGGAGTACGTCTCCCCAAAGAGCAGGATCCGTGGGCGTAACACGGTGAAAAAAATATGTAAGGCGGTGACCGTCTTGATGATTGCAGTAACGCTGGCAGGCTTGTTCGGTTGTAAAAGCAAGCCGGAATATACTGTTGACGATATTGAAACGCTCTCAATTTCATGCGGTCATATGGATTTAAGCCAAGGCTATTCGTTCGGCATTTCTCTAAAGGACGGCAGTTGGATTTTTTATGCGGAGTGCTTTGCCGCTGACGGAGAAACCCCAATAAAGCTTGAAACATCCCTCAAAAAAGAGGATGCGGAGAAGCTGCTTACCGAGGTGGAAAAAAGCGACCTTATCGCTTCCCTGCAAGGCTATAAAAAGCCTGCTTTGAAGCCCAAGGTTGCCGATGAAACGGTTTATTCGTCAAGGATAGGCTTTTCCGACGGCAACAAGCTTTCCGCCCCGATTCTTGCAAGTCGGGATATCGAAAACAGCTTTTATGCTCTTGCTATGGAATACGCAGTGGATTTGCGGTGATGTCAGCTAAAACGTGACTGGGGAGTTTAATAAAAAGTCCGCTGAACCAATGTCTGCTTTGTAGGGGTGGATATCATCCGCCCGTGAATCGCCGGCGGTTTCACGTCGCCGCAGGTTACGCAGGAATTAGCGGTGATGCTTGCATCCCTCCTCCGAGGGAGCAAAAAACAAAAAAATTCAAACACAATTAGGAGGTATACCAATGAAAAAGTTTGCAAAAAAGACCCTATGCGCTTTGCTCGTGGTGCTTATGTGCTTTGCAAGCGTATCAATCGGCGGCTTTAGTGCTGCCGCAGTTAAGGTTACTGACGGAAAGACCTATATCAGCAAGGCTGATTTAGCGTCGGGCTATATCACGTTAGGCTCATATCCCCAGACGAGGGTTACGGATGAAGCAACTCTCAACGCTCTGGGTGAAAAATTACCCACACTCCAGCAATGGTACAGCTCAAGCTACAAATATTACCGCGGCACAGGCAGTAAGACCTCAATGAAGGCGGAAGACTATATGCTTTACTGGGATGCAACACTTAACGGTGAAAAATACAGATGTGTTGCCCTGTTGGATTATAGACCGTACAATACTTACGAAACATCATCTAATGTAGGTTCATATCAGGATGAAAACGGCTACACCCCGGGTATATATTGGTTCAAGTTTGAGCCGTTAAAGTGGCGTGTATTGGATAAAGAGACAGGCTATATTATGTGCGAAAGCATTATTGATTCACAGCCCTTTAATAACACTCTTTATCAAAAAGCAGACAACACTTACAGCTTTTACAGTGATCCTTCATGTATATACGCCGCAAATGACTACGCCGCAAGCTCTGTAAGAGCATGGCTCAACAATGATTTTTACAACACGGCTTTTTCTGCTGCGGATAAAACCGCCATTGGCACAAGCAAGCTCAATGGTTTCAACTCTTACTACACCGATAACGGTTTATATGAAGACGGTGGATATTTATACGATAAGATTTCTCTGTTAAGCGGCGGTGAGGCACTTAATAAATATGGCTTTATCGGCGATTATCAAAAATCAGACCCGGCAAGGATGGCACAGGGTACTGATTACGCCAAGTGTCAGGGTCTCCATGTAGCTAATTACACAGGCAATGAATATATGAGTAAATATACGGGAAATTCCGATTGGCTTCTTCGCAGCACTCATAAGCGGGCTACACAAACCCAGTGCGAAAGAGTTAATAATTATGGCGGCGTTTCGGGACATATTGACGAGAGTATGTGGTACAGCTACGAAACGGAGTACGGCATTCGCCCTGTTTTAACGCTTAACCTGCATACTCATGATTACAGCTACAAGGAAGAAATAATATCAACTCCGACACACAATAATGTCGGCTATAAGACTTGCCATTGCTACTGCGGTGCATGGTACACGGTTGAGGTTCCCAAAGTAAAGCATACCTACACCGCCACAAGCTCTGTTGCCGCAACCTGCACCAAGGCAGGCTCAATAACCTACAGCTGCACCTGCGGTGATAAATACACCGACACCGTCCTGGCATTGGGTCATGATGATGTTTATACGGTTATTAAGGAAGCAACCGCTACAGAGACCGGTAAACGTAAGCACACCTGTAAAAGATGTTCCCTTGAAGTATATGAGGATATCCCCGTAAAGGGTTCGGGATTGACGGTTTCCGTCGGTGACGTTAAGCTTGACTATAAGGCTTCAAAAACACTTGCCCCCGAAATCACCAATACGGGCAAAGAAAGCTACAAGGTTTCCTATTCCTCCGACAGCCCGAACGTCACCGTTGACGAAAACGGCAAGATTTACGGCGCAAAGACCGGCTCGGCAAACATCACCGTTACCGTAACCGACACAGCCGGCAACACAGATTCCGATATCTGCAAGGTCGAGGTTAGCTATAACTGGTGGCAGTGGATTATCGTCATCGTTCTCTTTGGTTGGATTTGGTATTGATAAAAATTTATGGCTCCCCTTTTAGGGGAGCTGTCACGAAGTGATTGAGGGGTTCAATAAAAGTCCGCTGAAACCAACGTCTGTTTCGTGGGGGGCGGATATTATCCGCTCGCGAATCTCCGACGTTTTTCGCATCGCCCACGGTAACGCACTTACCCAAGCCTCCGCTTGAAATTCAAGGGTAAGTGCTTCGCCACAGGTTAAGGAATTAGTGGCGATGCTTGCCTCCCTCTGATGAGGGAGGTGGGTTCGGCACTTGTGCCGAACTCGGAGGGAGAGAAAAAGTAAAGAGTTTGCTCTCGGCTGACCTTTAGACAGAGAAAATCAAATTTTCAGCAATGAAATTTAGTCACAGCAGACCTTGTCTCTCCCTCAGTCAGCTACGCTGACAGCTTCCCCTCAAGGGAAAACCAAGAAAAACAACTAAAATCAAACAACAAAAAATTGGAGGTAACAAGTATGAGAAAAATTTTTAAACATTCTGTTGCAATTTTTCTCGCATTGATAATGCTCATCGGCGTTGTGCCGATTATGGCAAGTGCGGAAGACGCAACTCACCAAACGGGCGATTTGATTCAATTCGGATACTATCCGCAGAGTAAGGTCAGAGACCAAAGCACAATAGACAGGCTTGATGCGATGACCAAAAAGTGGGTTAGCTACGATTATTACAGCGGCACCGGTAACCGTGAAGACGGTAATATGGTTCCCTCGGACTTTATGCAGTATGCCGATATCAATGACCACGGTATTAAATACCGTGCGGTTAAATTCACTAAGTATCGCCCTAAATTTACCGGCGGCTTTGCGGGCACATCAGAGGATAATTCATTCCAGGATGATGGTGCTTACTATATTAACAGAGTAAATTACTTCAAGTATGAGCCTCTGTATTGGAAAGTTTTGGATGCAAGCACAGGCTTGGTTGTGTGTGATACTATAATCGACAGCCAGCCTTATAAAAATTTCATTTGTGAAATTGACGGTCAAATCTATGGCGAAAAAGCAAAGACCATCTTTGCAAGCAACTGGGAGCACAGCAGCCTGAGAGAGTGGCTGAATGATGATTTCTTCAACACCGCTTTCATAACAACAGCGATGAAAAACAGTATACAGACCCTTACAAGGGAAAACGAGTCAACGATTAGCGGCAAATTGTTTGCCTGCAATCCGACAACGGATAAGATTACTCTCTTGACCTACTGGGATGTATCTAATTCAGACTACGGCTTCGATTCAAATGAATCCAGACAGAAAAAGTATACGGACTATGCGGTGTGTCAGGGCTTCGACACCTCTGCTTCCGGTTCTTCTTGGTGGCTCCGTACGTCCGGTTTTTCCAGCAGAGCGGCGATAGTAGCCTCAAACGGAGTAAGAGACGATTACAATGGACGTGTTGATGAGACCTACAGGGGAGTTGTTCCTGCAATGAACCTTGTAAGCCTTGATAAGTTTTCGAGAATGTCCGTATCTGTTGAGGGTGCAAAGCTCGATTATAAGGGTTCAAAGACACTCGCTCCCGAAATCACAACGATTGACAATAGCAGCTACACGGTTTCATATTCCTCCGACAGTCCGAGCGTTACAGTTGACGAAAACGGCAAGGTTTACGGTGCAAAGACCGGTTCGGCAAACATCACCGTTACCGTAACCGACCAAAAAGGTCATTCCGTTTCCGATACCTGCAAGGTGGATGTTGAATATACCTGGTGGCAGTGGATTATCAGAATTGTCCTTTTCGGTTGGATTTGGTATTAAAATCGTTTTAGAATTATATTAATATTAACGTAAAAACTGCCTCCCTCGTCAGAGGGCGGCAGTTTTTTTGCAATTCCGTTCCGAGAATTTGCATTATGGCTCCTCTGTAGGGGAGCTGTCGAGCGACAGCGAGACTGAGGGGCTTTCTAAAAGTCCGATGGAATCAACGTTTGTTTCGTAGGGGTGGATATCATCCGCCCGTGAATCGCTGACGGTTTCTCGTTGCCGCAAACAATTTTTTAAAAATTTTTCCGAAAACTATTGCTTTTTTCTCCAAAATATATTAGAATATCTCTTGTTGAAAATCATATATGCTACTGTGGCTCAGTTGGTAGAGCAGCTCATTCGTAATGAGCAGGTCGTCGGTTCGAGTCCGACCAGTAGCTCCACTCCGCAAGGCTTGATACATAAGGCTTTGCGGTTTTTTTGTTGCCTTTTGATGCCGAGGCTCGGGTACGACCTGCTTTATGGTAGAATAAAAAATTCCGTCCACATAAGTGAACGGAATTTTGGAGCTGCTAACCGGACTCGAACCGGTGACCTCATCCTTACCAAGGATGTGCTCTACCACCTGAGCCATAGCAGCGTGCCGAGCGATAATTATCTTACCATATAAACGTCCCGTTGTCAAGTGGTAATTTGCAATTATAACACGATTTATGCCAAAAATTCGATATTTTTTTCGTGCTGAAGCAGTAGATTTTTGAGCCGAGATATGATAATATAGTTTTATCTGAAAATAGGGGCTGTTTAAATGAATGATATATATATTTCCTTGATTTTGCCGCATATTTCAAACGGTGAAAAGCTGAAAAGACTGCTTTTGAATGCTTTTTCCTGCGGTGTTCCGATTGATGCTTCCATCTGCGGCAGGGTCGATTTACAGGAGCTGTCGTCACTTGATGAGGCTATACTCTCACACGTTAAGGTTTTTCGCTCACAAAGCAGCAGTACGGCGTTGCAAACGGCTGTTGCCGAAAGCGACGGAAAATATATACTGTTTGCCGATGAGCGTATAACCTATTCGCAGGATGCTTTTGCAAGCCTGACAGAGAAGGGCGCTTGCGTTTTTAACGGCTCGGACGAAAACGGCAGGCTCTTTGCGGAAAACTTTGATTTTGACGAAATTGCGGAAAAATCAGCTTATTATTGTTGCCTTTTGGACGGCGAAATCGTTCGCCAAAACAGAATTTCACCGGTTTCAAGCACATCGTTTTCGCTGATGAATATGATTGCCGATTATGCACGCTATGATGAGCTCTCGGAGCTGAATGAGGTGCTTTTTTATATTGATGGGGCAGTGGATAGCGGCGTATGTGTCGAGGACATAGAAAATCTGGAGAATTATTCGTGGCTTTTTTCACAGACGGCGAGCGACAGGGTGAAGCTCTTTTTTATTCGCAATGTTATGCACTGCTTTTCATCCTGCGAGCAGAAGCAAGCCTTTGAAATGCTGCGTGGAGTTCTGCTTCCGTTTATGGCAGATTATTCGATTTGCGCGTGGTTTAAATCGGTTTACGGATGGGATTGCAAGCTTTTGAAAAGCGATATTTCTCCGCAGGATTTTCAACGTCTCGGAACAGGGGTGCAGTACCGTGAAATTGAAATGCCGATAGATATCAAGCCGATTATTTCCGGCTTTTATTCGGGTGGCTTCGGAATAGGCGACCTGAAAAAATGTATTGCCGCCTACGCTTATTTTAAGGCGTACAGAATGAAGCCCGGCTTTTTGAGAAATAAGCTCTGCGGACTTGCCAAGCGTATGCTCGGAGGTGATTTTGATGCCTGATTACAGGGCGAGCATAATTATTCCCGTGTACAATGTCGAAAAATATTTGAGAGCCTGTCTCAATTCGCTGACACGGCAAACCGTCGGTTTTGATAATCTGGAAATTGTTTTGGTTAATGACGGCTCAACCGATGGCAGCGAGGCGATTTGCCGTGAATTTGACGAGGAATACGACAATGTTTTCTTCTTTTCAAAGGAGAATGAGGGGCTTTCCAAAACCCGAAATTTCGGTCTTGCTCATTCGCACGGAAAATATATATTCTTTCTGGATTCCGATGACTGTTTAAGGGAGGACACAGTAAAAGAGGTTACAGATTTTTTTGATACGGTTTATGATGAGGTTGACCTTGTTACCTACCGAATAATTCAGTATTACAATTCTGTGCCTACGGTTGTTCATTACCGCTACAGGACGTTGATGAGGACGGGTGTTTATGACCTTTGGGATAAGAATAACCGCTACATTGTGCAGACAAATATAAATATTTGCATCAAAAACAGGGGAGAGGACAACATCCTTTTTGATACGACCGACGGCTTCAAGCATGAGGATGAAAAATTCTGCTGTGATGTCCTTAGAGAGAAAATGAAGCTCGGCTTTTGCTCGGGCGGCGAATATATTTATAACCGAGATAATGTTGACAGCATTGTTTCAAGTCAATTTTCTCCCGAAAAGATTTTTGAGAGCTCGATGGTTTTTTATGAGCAGCTTTTCGACAGCTTCGGAGCTTTTGTTCCGACCTATTTTCAAAGCATTGTCTTTAATGATTTGCGATGGAAGCTCAAGGATGGCAAGCTGCTGCCGACACATTTGGACGGAGAGGAATGGTTCGGTGCAAATCGCCGTATAGACAAGCTTCTTTCGAGGATGGAGGAGGACACGATTGTTCTTCACCCGTCGGTTTCGCAGTATCATCTTTTCTATTGGCTTATGCGCCGCCCCAACAGCCATCCGATAGTTCTGTGCGGAAAAAGACTTGCAATAGTGCTAAACGGCAGAAGGCTGTATGAAGCCGAAAGGGTAGAAATTAAGGCGGATGGTACGAGGGCAAGGCTGATGTCACCGGTGTTCTTTTTCCTTGCCGAGAGCAGTGTCAAGCTGCTGAAAAACGGTGAGAACGTGAGGCTTGATTTTAAAAAGGATGTAAAGAGTGATGATGTGCTTGAATTTATGCCCGAATTTGAAGCGGATACGCTTGAGGGCGAATACGAGCTCTTTATCAACGGAATAAAATATGAGCTGAAGCTATAAAAATATCGCAGACCTCGAAATTCAAGGTCTGCGACTTTTTTATTTATAGGCTATGTATATGTAAGACACACCTGCTGAATTGAGATCTGCGGTAACTCCGCCGCTGCTGCTGTTGCTGAGCTTGAAGCCCGTTGAGGTCATTTCGATTCCGAGTGAATTGGTAGACGGTGCAGCCATAGCAAAATAGTTTTTTGCGGTGCTTTTTGTAAAGTCGATCGTCACCGGAGGCTTTCCTGCCGCCATAAGAATAACAAGAGCGGGAGAAAAGCCGACCCTTATTGAGCGTGAGGAGGAGCCGTTACCGACGTAAAAGCCGATTGCAAAGGGCTCATTCCATTTTTCCTTATCCTCCGCTGTAACGTGTATCGTCGAGTTGCGAATGTGACTGCCGCAAAGCAGCTCCTTATCAAGAAAGCTTGCAAAATTTTCATCGGTGCTTGCTGCGGGGCAAAAATCCGCATTCATCAAAAACCAGCCGTTCATAACCAAGGCATCCGTATCACGGTCTGATACAATATCCTCACAGCCGGATTTTTCAATATTCAGATTTGTGCGGAAGGTCAGTGCATCGGCAATTCTTGTGAAAATATCGTGGCAAGCCTGTCCGCCCTGCGAAAATGGCACGCAAATGCTCAGATTTGCCGTTATTGCGGCACTGCGACAGTATTCCTGGCGTTCAAGCACGCCATCATCATTTGCAACGAATTTGTCGGTTATTTCGATGTTTTCGATACCGACGGCAACAATTGCACGCCTTAACGGAACGGCTTTATTAATTGGCGGATATTCGACAAAGAATTTTAGATCCTGCATATCGGATTGCTTACCGAGCCATTCGACAATTTTTATAGGCAAAGAAACAATGCTGTCCATTATTCAACCTCCACAATTTCTCGGATTATTGCCCAAATGTATACAACCTCGTTCTTCAGATAAACCTTTTCGCAGCGGTCAACGGTGAATTTCTGCCCGTTGGATTGAATATAACCGCCGTCAAGCTCGGGGTTATGGTCAGGCGGACCGATATAGAGGTAATGTCCCTGGCTGTTAAATCCGATGACGGTGTTAACACCGTTGAGATACATCTTGTTTTTGTATCGCAGCGGTTGGATAAATGCTCCGAATATCGGACTGCTCCAGCCGTCATCCTTTTTCAGTGTAACCTTTTGCCCGTATTTTTCAAACATTGAGTTTAACGTCATATCAATTCATCCTTATCTGCCTGAATACGAAGCTGTTATCCTGACACATCGGTGCCAAAGCCTCAAGCGTTTTTTTGTAAAAGCTTTCAGCCTGTTTCAAACAGTTTTCCTTTGAAACACTGTTTTGCGTGACGCTGACATCGCCTGCCGAAAAGCTTGTGATGTCCGATTCCTCATCAATACGGCTTTGCTTCAATGCAAGCTTGTAATAAGCAAGACCTGCCGCCGCCGCAACAATTCTTATATCGGTTCTGTCTGCATCGCCGCGAAGCTTTGCTTCAATTTCCTTGAGTGATGAGCGGCAAAGGGAAAGAATTTCATCCTCATCAAACAGAGAAACGCTCGTCAATTCACCGAGGTAGTCCTTTACCTCCCAATAACTCATCCGGCGTCAACATCCTCGCCAAGGATGGGATCGCTGGAAAGTCTGCCCGGGGTGAGAGTTTTGACCGCATCGGGCAAAATCTTTGCAAAGCCGGTGATTGAGGTGATGGCGATTTGCTCAAGCTGACGGTCAACGAGCTTGCCGTAATCCGTTTCAATATCACCGACCTTAATCATTTCAAGGGCACAGCTCTTGTCAAGACCGATCATCATTGTGCTGTTGGTGACATGAGAGGATTTGATGAGGTTTGCGCCAAACGGTGTGATGAGCTTGCCTGTGCCGTGGAAGTTGAGACCTGCGGCGGCATCTCTGAATTCATCCATTTTGAGAATCTGACCTGCCACATCCGGGGCGGCAAGGATTGTGTTGAGCTCATAGGGAGCAAAGGCGTTCCAGAAGTCAACAAGATCATCATAGGTGTATGCGTCGCCGCCGATGTAGCAAATTCCCGCCTTGTTTTTGCCGCCGTCACCGTTGATGAGAACGTCAACAGCATCCGCCATAAGGCTCTGAGCAAGCTGAGCACCGATTCTCTTGAGGGCAATTGAAACAACATCAAGACGCTGAAAACGAAGCACGTCATAGGAGGTTGTAATCAGCTTACCTCTTTTCTTGAGGCGGATGGTTCTGTCGCTGACCTTGAAATCCGCAGCTTCAAGTGTGTCTCCCTCGTTAAAGGGCTTCATTTCGGCGTTTTCGGAGCTCATTTCAAGGTTCATTGCACGGTAATCGAGTGAGTCGATGTTGGTTGTTGCGGCGATAACGTCGGGCAAAAAGCTTGCCTCGTCCATACCGTAGCGGATAGCTCTGGAAACATATTCGGGGAAAAGCACGGAGGCATCGCTTGTCTGGAAGAATTTTCCGACAACGGAGCTGTCTGCACCGCTCGGACGAATTCCAAAACGCTTGAGCTGGCGCTGATATGCGTCAAGTCCCTCAAGATTTGTGCCTCTGTAATTTTCGGAGGGGTCAAGACCCTCCAAAACCTGTGTAAAGCTACGACCTGTGCCGTACATTCCTTTTTCAAGTCTTAAATTATCAAAACTCATATTTTATTCTCCTTAAAATTTGAATTCGCTGTTTGCAACAGCATTGTTGTTTTCTTTGGCTTTAAGCTGAGGATTAAGGGGAAGAATTTCTCCCGCCTTCTTCCTGAAAGCATTTCTGATTTTTGTAAGCTCCTCGGTATCGACCGAGGCACACATTTTTTCCACGCTCTCGGCAGAGAGAGACGGAACGGCAAGCACGGCGAACTTTACAGTGTCCTGCGTCAAGGACTGTCTGTAAACCATACCGTCGTGAGCCTGTTTTTCGAGCTTTTCAATATGCTCTGCGAGCAGCCTCGAATCACTCTCGCTGAGCTTTACGGCATTGCCGTCTTTTATTGCTTTGATACAATTTTCCATATTTTTGAACTCCTTTGTATAGCTCTTGGTAACTCCTGCATTGACCTGAGCCGGAACTGCGACAAACGACCACTCATAGGCATCGTTGATGTCGGAGAGTATGCAATAGCAGAGCTTGTTTTCGTAGCTCCTACCCTTTATATGCTTGCAGGGCTCATATCGCATATCACTTCCGCAAACGGAGCAGGTGAAGCCGCCGACTGAGCAGCTTACGCTGACCTCTTTCTTTATTCCGGCGTTGATTTCGTTTATCAAATCGGTATTTTTTTCGGTTAGCGGCATATAAGCCTTTGCCTTGATACAGCGGTAAACTTCGCCCGTTGCCGTTGTTCGGCTTGAATCCTCGACACATTCTGCGGAGAAAATTCTTGCGGTCTGGTTGGAGGATTTCGGGTTGTGGTCAAAAATTCCCGTCACACCGACAAAAAGCTTTGCCATCTGCTCCAGGGCTTCGTTGCTGAAGCATTCGCCGTCCCTGTCGATGTCGTTGTCGCAGAGCACGACGTTGAAGCAGTAAAGCTCATCCTTTGAAAGCTCCTTGAGGGTGAATTTGTTGATTTTCTCAAGGTCGGCATCGGTCAATTCACAGGGTGAAATGTTTGTTTTAATTTCCTTGTCCACTCTTTTTCAACTCCTGTTCGATTTTTTCGCTTTGAGCACGGTAAAGGCGTGCCTTGGCAAGCTCAACCTCATCCTGAAGCGTAATGTCATCCCATTCAACGCTGAATTTTTCGTTATATCCGTTTGATGTCATCCAAAATCTGCAAATTTTGGTAATTACGGGCGTTAAAAGTCGTCGGTACGCTTCCAATTCACTTGTGAGAACGTCGGCCTGTTGCGAGGACATTCGTTCCGTTGATGACCAGCTCAGACTGAGCATAAACGGTGGTAAGCCTGTTTTGGCAACAATTTGCTCCAGCATTTGACGGACCGGGATTTCGCTGTCAAGAATTTGATTATCCGCACCTATAGCCTTGATGCTGACGTCGCCAACCGCAACAAAATCACGAAGCTGACTGCCGGGTTGCATTGCCTCGCTCCATTCACGGGCAACCTGCTGTGCTCTGTCCTTGGCATAGGCACGGTCAACAACATCGTTTTGCGGCTTATAGGTGACCGCAAAACGTACATTGCCAACTCTTTCCCAGTTTATGCCGATTGTGTTGTATATCTTTAAAAGAATATTGCTGACAAAGGGCATACCCTTTAAAAGAGAATTGCCGGCAAGCTGACCCGGCTCGGGGTTCAAAACCGAAAGCAGAACGAGCCGGGGATAGGGGACGGGCGTTGCCTCGGCAACATCACGAACGCAAACAGTGGTTGACATTCCGTCGTCACTGCGTCGGAGCTCAACGTCGTTCAGCGAAGCGTTATAAAGAGCGACAAAATTACCGTCAGAATCGGTGATGATTTCGCCTACAGCCGTGCCGTAGGTCAAAAGCTGCTCAAAATAGGTGGACATAAATGTGTTTATGCCGTACTGCCCGGAGCCGACCTTAACCTCGGAAAGAAATTGCTGTAGCCTGTTTTCGCAAGCGGAGGTTTCACACTCAATATGAAAGCCGCCGGTCAGACGAATAATTTTGTAAATTGCCGCATCAATTATCGGAATTGCTTCACGAAGCTCACGGTAGAGACTGTTCTGCATTGTGGACAGCGGCGTGTAGTTGCCCAGCAGGTCAAAGGGTGTGCTTTTGTAGGTCTGCGGTGCGGAAACCGCTGTTTTGGTCGATGATAGTTTTTTGAAAATTCCCACTGATACTCTCCTTTCTTTTTTGATAATCACCGAATTTTTCGGTGAGCTTTCACAAGCGGCGAGGCTTATCTCGAAACGCTCATAACGAAAAAGTCATTGTCGGGTGCATTCAGCGCTGTTGTGACGAAATATCGAAGATCGTCCATTGAATGGTCATTTTCCTTTCGCGGTGCATCCCGTCCTGCTTTGTCGTCCCACTTGTAAAGTGAAAATTCACGGAGGGTATCCTTACATTCGGGCGAGAAAAATATCTGCCGCTGTTTAAGGGCATCCGAAACCTGCCGAATTCCGTCAATAACATCATTCTTGGCCGGTATTACCGTGAAGCGTCCCTTTCTGCGAATACATTGAATGAAGCTTGCTGCCGAGGGGTCAACTATGACAGCCTCAATTTCGAGATTATCGGCAAGCCTTTCAAGCTCTCGGTAATGCTCTGCATCTGTTCTCTGCTCTCCCTGCTTGCGAGAATCGTAATAGTATTCTCTCATACGGTACCATTTGCCGTCATATTTTCCCCAAAGCCCAAATGAGCTGGGATTGACTGTGCCGTAATCGCAGGAAATGTAGAATTTTTCCATAAAGCTCTGTTCGGGAGGTGTACAGATATGAATCTCCTCACTGAACATCGGATAAACCGCTCCCTGTGCGGCAACCCATTTGCCCTCAACAAAGCGCTTGTAAAAGGCACCCGAATATAGGCTTTCATACCGGTGAATTATTGCCGGAGTGAGCGAGGGGTTATCGTGCATTGTAAAGTGAAGATAAAGACAGTTCTTCTTCTGCGATTTGAGTATCCATTCACGGTAAAACCAGTGCATCGGATGCTCGGGATTGCAGTTAAACCAGAGCTTTGAGCCGTCCAGAGAGCATCTTGCTATTGCCTGCTCAACAAATGAACGCGGCATAAGGGCAACCTCATCGAGCAAAACGCCGCCGAGAGTCATACCCTGTATCAGAGCGGCAGAGCTTTCATCCTTTCCGCCGAAAAGGTAGAAACGGTTAATCTTGTTTTTATAGATTATTTCAATGTAATTCTGCGAAGATTTCAGCTTTACCGTGAAACCAAGGGAAGCTAAAATAGAATTGAGAGGAGTTATAACATTCCTCTTGAGTGATGCTATCGTTTTTCCGCATATTGCAAAGGATGTATCCGAAAAAGCATAGAAGGACCAGGCAATAAAAGAAAGCGACATACACACCGTTTTTCCCGAACGCACAGCTCCGTCACATATGATGGCATCATAGCTGTTTTTATCCGAGCTTGCACACCACCAGGTCATAACCTCAAGCTGCTTACGGGAAAAATCCTTAAAGGACGAAATTGAATTACCCACGCTTATCATTCCCCAAACGGGCGGCACTCTTTTCCAAGGCAGTGTAGAAGGGTAGTGCCGAATCGTCGGCATTAATCGCTCCCAACGCCTCAAGATGTTCAAGTGCTTTTATGCGGTCAAAAAATTTGATTTCGATTCCGCCGCCCTTCGCACGCTTGATTTCGCTGACATTAAAAAGGTCGAGCTTTTCCGTACCGAGCGAGGGAGACTCGTCGGAATAGATAAGTCTCACCGCATCGCTGATGTTTCCAAACGCAAGCTGACGGTAGCCCGCAATGATTTCCTCACGGTTGAGCTTACGCCTTTTGTCCAGCTTTTCGATTTCCTTTTTAATATCTGCTCTTTCAAGCAAGCTCAAACCAACACGGCGAGCTTTCATTCCGTAGCCTGCTTTGGCGGCTGCTGAGCGTGCGTCACGTGATTGTGAGAAGAATAAGCAGAATAATTTTTCTTTTTCTTCCGATGTCATAAATACTTCCTTTCATCTGATCTACGGTTAACCGTTTTGAGGGACTTCCCTCACCCTTAAGCAAAAAAGAGGCGGTTTATAGCATTTTGGTGCTATAAACCGCCAGAATGATTTATTTGTTAACAGTTTATTCATACATTAAACTAAAACAAAGGGACCGTCATCGCTGACGATCCCTTAAATTAAGTGTTATTAATAGGTTGAGGATGAGCTTGAGCTGTTGTTGAGCTCAATAAGATAATTAATCTTATCAAGTGCCTTACCCTCTGCATAAGGTGTAAGCTTTTCTCCGAGGAAAACGTGATAGGTGGTGCCGTCGATAAGCTCCTGAGCCTCTGCCTCGAAGTCCTCACTTGCGTTCTCTGAACGAATGGTGGAGTCATAATAATTTGTACCGTCGTCCTCAACGAAATAGATGATGTGATAGCCGTAGGAGGTCTGAACCATTTCAACGTCGCCTGCCTTGCGGTTTGCATCGAAAATCCAATCGTTGAACTCGGTAACCATCTGACCCGGATATACGTTCTCATAAAGTCCGCCGGTTGAGGACGAACCGGTATCCTCAGTGTATTTGTAAGCGAGGGCGGCGAAGGAATCCTCTGACTTGTCGGAGGCGTTGAACTCCTTGAGAACCTTGTCGGCGGTTGCCTTCTTCTCGGTCTTGTCTTCATCGGAAAGCTCCTCACCCGAGCTTGTATCCTGAGTTGCAAGAAGAATGTGACGAACCGTTACGGTCTGCTCCTGGTGGGGAGCCTTAACAGCAAGCACGATTGTGTACTTTCCGTTTTCTTCGTCTGTGAAGAGCTTTTTGGAGCCCTCCTTGGTTGACTTGTCAAAGAGCCATGTTGCGGCATCCTCGGAAACGGAGCTCTTTACGCTGCTTTGAAGCATTGTGAATTTTGTTTCCTCGTCAACATTGTAATCCTCAGTGTCCTTATTGAGCTCGGTAGCCTTTGCGGCAAAGGATTTTTCGTCTGTAACAGCGTTGAAGAAATCAGTTGCGTTCTTCTTAACCTCAGCATCCGCCTTGGACTGACGGGCTGCAAAATCCTCCTCGGATTCGCCGTCGTTTGCGGTAAGCTCCTTGGCTGTGAAGGTGTATGTTCTAAAGGTTACAAAGTCGTATGTGGCTGTATCCTTATTGTACTTTTCGTCAATAGTTTTCTGATCGTAGCCCTTTGCGATTTCAGCAGTTCTCTCTGTTACGAATTTCTGTGCAAGAACCTGAATCTTGAGCTGCTTGCGGAGGAATCTTTCATTGACTGCACCGCCGTATACCTTTCTGAGGTATGCGTTGAGCGAGTATTTTACTGTGCTCTCGTCACTGTCTGAACCGCTGGGATTGGAAGCCTCCTCACGGAGATCCTCAATCTGCTTGTCGATATAAGCTTGGTCGGCCGCACTGAGCTCATAGCCGCTCTTGACAGCCTCATTGTAATAAGCCTTGTGGATTTGGATAAGGCTTATTGTATCGTCATGGAGCTTTTCAACCCATGTGATTTCGTTGCCGTCCTCATCTGTTGTGGTCTGTGTCTGCTGGTCGGGAGCAAGGGATGTATCGTATCCGTTGCTTGTTTGATAATAATACTGATAATACTGTGCCTGATAACGGATTTCGTTGTAGGCACGCATATAGTAGTATTCATACTCCGCAATTGTAACAGGCTGCTCTGTGCCGACGGAGCCGAGCTTGATTACTCTTTGAAGAACTCCGTAATAGTTGAATGAAAAAGCAACGATGCCCAGGACAATCGCAGCGCAGAGGACGATGGAAATTACCTTTCCGACGACCTTTTTCGCGGTGTTTCGCTTTTCCATATTGTGTGCGTTTTTCTTTGCGGTTTTTGCAATACGTGCCTTTCGTTCGTCACGGTACTGCTCCGCCTTTGACTTCTCATTAGCCATTATATTCATCCTTTACTTATGGAATATTGCCGACACAAAGTCAGCATAACAATAGTATTTTAATACATTTGCGATTTTTTTACAAGACCTAAACGGGACTTTTTTTCGAGTTTACCATTAAATTTACAAATATTTTATATTTCCGCCACAGTTCGGCGGCGGTAGTCTCGGATCAGCCCTTACGGCAAGAGCCGTTTTGCCGTCATTCTGCCGTAGTGCATATCAAGGCGGAAGCCCTCGGCGTACTCAACGCCGCACTGGTAGCCCCTTACCCTTGATGAATTTCTGACAAATTCGACAAAATCTATCTTGTCGTGCTCCTTCATCCAAACGATTTGCGATTCGTGACAGGCGAGTGCCTTGAGCTTTAGCTCAATCGTTTCACCGATATCAACAAATTCCGTTGGATTAAAGTCAGTGTTTGCCAGGGTGTCCATTTGATAAAGCGGACAGATTTCGACGGTGGGAAGCCCCGAACCGTCGTCGTAGTGAGCAAGGCTTGCACAGCAGGTAGCCCTGAAAACAAGCTGATAGGTCTGAACGTGGTCTCTGTGATAATCATTTTCGCAATGCGTGATTATAAAATCGGGTCTGACCTCACGGATAACACGAACCAGTCTTTTAACCTGTTCATCATCGCTTGAATCAACGTATTGGTCGTCGATGTTCAGGGTGTAGTGCCTTGCACCGATGCTTGCGGCGGCATTTTCCGCTTCCTTACGTCTGATTTCGGTCAGCTCATCCTGCTTGATAACAGCGTGACCGAGATTGCCATTGGAAACGTGGCAAACATAAACGCTGTGCCCCTCCTTGACATACCTTGCGAGTGTACCGTAGCAGGCAATTTCAAGGTCATCGGGATGGGCGCCGATTGCAAGAATTTTCATCTGTTTTCCCTCTTTTCGGATTAATCCAAAAGACTTGCGGCAGCCTTGTCAAGCATAATGATTACATCGTTGTGCTCATTGAGGATGGAGCAGGGGATTTGCGGAGTGACCTCACCGGAAACCATTGCCTTAATAGCCTTTGCCTTTTTGTCGCCGGTTGCAATAAGGAGAATTTTCTTGGAACGCATAATCGAGCCGATGCCCATTGTCATGGCATATCTCGGCATCGGAACGTCACCGAAATACTGCTGGTTGGAGTCGATGGTGCTCTGGGTAAGAGTTACCTTAAATGCTTCATCGGTGAATTTATCGGCAGGCTCATTGAAAGCAATGTGACCGTTTGTGCCGATTCCGAGAAGCTGAAGGTCAATTCCGCCCGCAGTCTTGATAGCCTCGGCGTAGCGCTTACTTTCCGCATCGCAATCCTCGGCGTTACCGTCAAGAAAGTTTACGTTTTCCTCCTTGATGTCAACGTGGTTAAAGAGGTTTTCGTGCATAAAGGTGTAGTAGCTGTTTTTGTCGTGCTTGTCGAGGTCGCAGTATTCGTCAAGGTTAAAGGTTGTAATATCCTTGAAGCTGACCTCACCGTTTTTGTAAAGCTCAATCAGTCTTTGATATGTAGGAACGGGTGTTGCACCTGTTGCAAGACCGAGAACAGCGTTCGGCTTTTCGTTAATAAGATTTTTGTAAAGCTCCGCCGCGGCAACGCCTATTTCGGCGGCATTTTCGTAAATTTTAATTTCCATTGCTTTGACCTCCGCTTAAAGTGTAACTTCCTTGCCGGATTCGGATGACCGGTAGAGTGCGTCCATAATTTTTGAGGTTACAACCGCATTGTCGATGTAAGCTCTGTTTGGTTTTCTTGTGATGACGGACTGCACGAAATCCTCAATTTCTCCGCCGTAGTTGAAGCCCTTGGAGTTGAAATCGGGTGTTATTTCGGTAAGCATATCGCCCATTGTTGAGTAGAGCTTGAACATTCCGCCGTATTCCATTCTGACACCGCCCTTGGTGCCGATGAAATCGACAAACATTTCCTTGGTCTTTATGTTTTGTGCCCAGGCACCGTTGAGTGTAATTGTAGCCTTGTCGGTTCTGACAAGACCGGTTACAAAGTCATCAACGTCAAAGGTTCCGTTTTCGATATTGGAGGAATTCTTTGCCCACATTCCTTTGTAAACATAGTCCTTCATTGCAACGCCGAGCTTGGAATGTGCAACGCCGGAGCAGGTGAGTGGAGTGGGCTCACCGAGGCAATAGAGAACAAGGTCAATGAAATGAACGCCCCAGTCGATGAGTACGCCGCCGCCCGAAACCGCCTTGGTTGTGAAATCTCCGCCGAGACCGGGGATTGAACGGTGGTCTCTGAAGCTGATGTAAACCTGATAGACCTCACCGAGCGTACCGTCGGCAATAAGCTGCTTGATTTTGTTAACGGCATCAACAAAGCGATTGACAACGCCGATTGAAAGCATTCTGCCCGTTTCGTGAGCAACCCTTTGCATCTCAAGAGCTTCCTCAAGAGTTCTTGCTGCGGGTTTTTCGCAAAGCACGTCCTTGCCGTCCTTCATAAAATCAATCGAAATCGGAGCGTGAGTGTCGTTGTGGGTGCAGACGGAAACGATGTCAATATCGTCGTGACCGAGAAGCTCCTTGTGGCTGTAAACTGCCTTTCCGCAACCGTATTTTTCAACGGCAGCATCCGCACGCTCGGGAATTATATCGCAGAAATATCTGATTTCAACATTGTCCAAATCCAGATAGCTCGGGATGTGTGAGCCTGAAATGTTTCCGCAGCCGATTATGGCTACGCCTAATTTTTTGTTTTCCATATATATCACCTCAAGATATAAATTTACTAATATAATAACAAGTTTTTCCTTAAAAGTAAAGCCGATTTGCAAATAAACTTACCAAAAAAATGTATAATTTTTTGTCAAAAAAATCAAGCCGCAGAGCTTGACTGCGGCTTGAGACGGTTAATTTGATTTTTATACGTTTTCCTTGCCGTATTTCTTGACCGTAATTGCTTTCATAACAAAGAGGTAAGCAATGGTAAGCACGATGCCGAGCGGCAAAGCGATGTAAACATTCTGAACAAAGCCCGAGAATATGTACATTACAAAGGAAATACCGGCAACGGAGATTGCATACGGTAGCTGGGTCGAAACGTGGTTGAGGTGGTTACACTGACCGCCGGCGGAGGACATAATCGTTGTGTCGGAAATCGGTGAGCAGTGGTCGCCGCAAACCGAGCCTGCAAGGCAAGCCGACATACCGATAGTCTGAATTGTACCCTCCGGGAAGATAGCCATAACAATCGGAATAAGAATACCGAAGGTGCCCCATGATGTACCTGTTGCAAAGGAAATTCCGCAAGCAACAAGGAAGATGATGGCGGGGAGGAACTTATCAAGATTGCCTGCCGCACTTGTCATAACATCGGCAACAAACGGCTTTGAACCGAGGACGGTTGTCATATTTTTAAGTGAGGTTGCGAATGTGAGGATGAGTATTGCCGGAACCATTGCAATGAAGCCCTTGGGGATGCAATCCATAGCCTCCTTAAAGGTGACAAGCTTCCTCGCACAAAGGTAAATAATTGTAAATACAAGAGCGATAATGCTGCCCCACGGAAGACCTACCGTTGCATCTGTGTTTGAGAAGGCATCAACAAAGCTGCTGCCCTCAAAGATTCCGCCGACGTAAACGAGGGCGAATACGCAAATGGCAATGAGGATGATAATCGGAAGAACAAGGTCGATAACCTTACCGTTCTGTGAGGGTGCTTCTTCCTCCGATTCTGCCTTTTCGCCGCAGGTGTAAAGGTCACCGAATTTCTTTGCATTGACCTCGTGAAGTCTCATCGGACCGAAATCAAATTTCATAAGGGTGATACCGATGATGAATACGAATGTAAGCAACGAATAGAAGTTAAAGGGGATAGCCTTGATGAAAAGCGAAATTCCTTGACCCTCCTCGGCGTATGAGGAAACTGCCGCTGCCCATGAGGAAATCGGGGCAATCATACAAACGGGAGCTGCCGTTGCGTCGATGAGATAAGAAAGCTTTGACCTTGAAATCTTGTGACCGTCCGTAACGGGACGCATAACAGAGCCGACGGTCAAGCAGTTGAAATAGTCGTCAATAAAGATAAGCACGCCCAACGCAAAGGTTGCAAGCATTGCACCTGCACGGGTTTTGATGTGCTTTTGCGCCCAACGTCCGAATGCCGCCGAGCCGCCTGCCTTGTTGACAAGAGCAACAAGAATTCCGAGAACAACAAGGAAGATGAAAATACCCGCTGTACCCGAAACTGCGGAAATAAGTCCGTCGTTTACAAGGACATCCATTGTGCCTGTAAACGTAAAGTTTGAACCGATGATTGAGCCCGCAAGAATACCGATAAACAGCGAGCTGTAAACCTCTTTGGTGATGAGGGCAAGACCGATAGCGATAATCGGCGGAATGAGTGCCCAGAATGAGGCCCTGACTTGACCTTCGCCGCCGCAGGCTTCACAAGCAAGCTCCTCCACGATGCCTGTGCCGCCGCAATCCGTACAATTGGCTGTAGCGAGCGAGCCGCCCGTTACCTTGGCAACCGCAAGAACCGCAACGATTACGATACAAGCGATAACCAGAACGATTTTCTTTGATTTTTTCACAAAAATACCTCCTGCAAATAAAAAATAAAAAAGATACGATATTACACCATATCAATTATATGGAAATTATATCACCGTTATCGCCCTATGTCAACAATTTGCAACAAAGTTTCACGGAATAATATGCTTTTTTGTCCTTTATGCAAGAAAAGCGACTGTCAAGACAGTCGCTTTCTGTGTTGGGTTAAAAAGACATTTTCATTATGCTCTTTCCGAGCGCCGTCGATTTGGATTCCTTTTCAAAAACGGCGTAATAATCTCGAATGTTGCTGACCTCCTCAACGCAGAGCAGCAGCTTTTTGATTTGCTCACGGAAATCGGGCTTGGCGAGCAGCTCAATTGCTTTTTCAAAATCGCAACGAACGCTCCTTGTTGTTCCTCGAATTGAGATTCCGTGTTCAAGCACCATACGGGTGTTGAGCGGAACATTCTCATTGGCAACGCCTGCGAGCACAAGCTTGCTGCCGGAGTAGAGCTTGTCAATCGCCTGATTTGCGGCAATGCCCGAAGCGTTTCCGCCAACAGCCTCAATAGCGACAGACATTCTCGGCAGAGCCTCAATATCGTTTGAATAATAGATATTGGCAAAGTCGAATTGAGCGAGCTTTTCCTTGCTCAGACCGACAACATTAACATCGCAGCCGTAGCCGAATTTTGCAACAAGGGCAATAATGAAGCCCATTATTCCGTCACCCCAAACGGTGACACTTTCGGTTGCCCCCTCATCGGTAAAGCCTGCTCTGCGCAGGGCACAGCAGCCCACGGAGATAAGCTCCGAGAAAACCGCTTCAATACCGATTTCGTCCGGAATAGGTAAAAGATACTCATGCTCTATATCAATGAGCTCCTTTGAAAAGCCGTCACGGTTGCTTGAGCAAAACCTTGATTCGGGGCAATAATTATCAAGCAGATGCGGATTATCACGAACACAGAATTCACATTTTGAGCCGTCACATTCCGCCTTGCGGCAGGGCAAAAGCACAACCCTTTGACCGCTTTTGAGCTTGCCGCCTTTGTCACGAATAACAACGCCCGTTGCTTCGTGAATGAGGCTCATCGGAAATTTTCTTTTGAGCACGTTCAAGCTTCTGTTGCCCAAATAATAACGGATATCCGCCTTGCAAACGGCAAGATAATCGGGGCGGACAAGAACATTGTCGTTAATTATATCCTCAACAAATATTTCAAATCTCTTAGGCTCTGTAATTTTGTAACTCTTGGCAAACAAAATTAACCAATCCTTTCTGCAATGCTCGGTTTGGTGTTATCTTCCCACTCTGACGATGGATTTGACGAGAAGGAGATCCTCCATGGTGGTAATTTTCATATTGAGCTTGTCACCCATAGCTATACCTATTGTTATACCGGAGGAAAGCACGAGTCCGCAGTCATCGGTCATAACGGGTCTTTCGGCTTCGGGGAGTGCAAAATAATCGTCATATGCCTTTCGGACGATTGAATATTTGAAGGACTGCGGAGTCTGACCGAGATAAAGCTCTTTCCTCAACGGAATGGAATCGAGAGTTTTTTCGTCAAGGCTCTTGATGATGGTATCATGAGCCGGTATAACGGTGTCGCAAGCGCCGTACTCCTTGACTTTCACGATGTTTTCGTTGATTATTTTTTGAGAAACGAGCGGTCTTGCCGCATCGTGAATAATAACGTAATCGTCACCGTTACATTCGCTCTGAATAGCGTTGAGAGCATTGAGCGAGGATTCCTGACGGGAGGAGCCTGCATCGGCAATCCAGCGAACCTTGCGAATATCGTATTCCTTGAGCCAAAGGGAAAGGTCATCCTGCCATGCCTTGACACAAACGACACATATCGCATCAATTTTTTCGTTGATTTCAAACGCTTCAAGAGTGTGAATTATTACGGGCTTGCCGTAAATATCAATAAACTGCTTCGGACGGTCTACCATACCCATACGGCTTCCCGAGCCGCCCGCAAGGACAATTGCTATATTCATAAATCATTACCTCTGTTTGTAATTTTTACTCCTAAATTATACTATACCCGTTTTCATTTGTCAATAAACCGTATTATGCACCTGCAAAAAGTTGTTGTTGAAATTATACGACTTATAATGTATAATAAAAACAGTATGAAAAAAGGAGGACCGATATGGTATTTTCGTCAACGACGTTTTTGTTTTTGTTTCTTCCCATCGTCTTGATTTTATATTATAATCCCTTCTTTAAATCTCTGCAATTTAAAAATGCGATACTTATTGTTTCCAGCATATTCTTCTATGCGTGGGGGGAGCCTTTCTATGTTTTGCTTATGCTGGGCTCTATTCTCATAAATTGGGCACTGGGCATCGGAGTTGACAAAAATCGTGAGAATAGAATCGGAAAGCTGATTCTGGCTCTTTCGGTGGTTATCAATATCGGTATGCTGTTTGTTTTTAAGTATTTGAGCTTTACCCTTGAAAATATCAATTTGATTTTCAAATCCGATATCGCCGTTCCGAGCATAACCCTGCCGATAGGAATTTCTTTTTTTACATTTCAGGCAATGTCGTATGTTATCGACGTTTATCGCCGTGACGGTGAGGTTCAAAAAAATCCGTGCAATGTCGCATTGTATATCTCATTCTTTCCGCAGCTTATAGCCGGTCCGATTGTACGCTATCAGACAATTGCCGATCAAATCAAGCAAAGACACGAAAATTTTGACGATTTTACAAACGGTGTTTATCGTTTTATGCTCGGCTTTGTCAAAAAGGTGCTGATTGCAAACAATGTTGCGGCTGTTGCGGACGGAATTTTCGATTCAACGCTTGAATCTGTTTCTTCCGCTTGGCTCGGTGCAATAGCCTATTCGCTTCAAATTCTTTTTGATTTTTCGGGCTACAGTGAGATGGCGATAGGTCTGGGAAAAATGTTCGGTTTTGAATTTCTCGAAAATTTTGATTACCCATATCTTTCAAAATCGGTTTCGGAATTTTGGCGCAAGTGGCATATTTCACTCGGAACGTGGTTTAGAGATTACGTCTATTTTCCGCTCGGCGGCAGCAGGGTCAAGAAAAAATCTCGGCTGGTGCTCAACCTGTTTGTTGTTTGGAGCCTTACGGGAATTTGGCACGGTGCAAATTGGACGTTTGCGGTGTGGGGCTTGCTTTATTTTGCAATTCTCACCCTCGAAAAGCTTACGGGCTTTGCCAAAAAGCTCAAAGGCTTCGGACATATCTACACAATGCTTCTTGTTGTTATCGGCTGGGTAATCTTCAGAGCGGAGAATCTCAATGCCGCCTTAACCTATCTCAAGGCTATGTTCGGGCTTGGCTCTTTGCCTGTCTGGAGCGATAATACAGTCTTTTATCTTTCAAACTACGGATTTTTCCTCGGTCTCGGTCTGATTTGCTGTTTCCCGATAATCAACCTCGTAAGGCGGAAGCTTAGATCGGAGAAGCCCTGCTTGACAGTTATTTTCGGCTTTGTCTTACTTATTTTGTTTGTGATTTCACTGACATATACAATCAACGGAACATACAATCCGTTCATCTATTTTAACTTTTAAAAGGAGAGTGGCATCATTATGAAAAAGAACAGAGCAGTCTATTCCGTAAGCATTGCCTTTCTTTGCATAATTGCCGCTTTTTTTGCTTCGGTATGTGTTTGTACCTACCGTGCTCAGGTATATAATGAGTATGACGTTGTTTTAAATGCAGAGGGTGCGAATACAAGCAGCTCGGTTGCGTACGACTGGTCCGTGGAGTATCCGTTTTCTTCGGAATATAATTTCATCCCACGGGAGGCAGCACAAGCCGCAGAGCCCGAAACGGAGGTCTCTGAACAGGGATCGATGGCACGCTATATCTCTGCGGTCAAGTCGATTGAGGATAAAATTGATTATTACACAACAAAGCTTTTGCCCGGTAGGATGAAATTTGTTGAGGCGAATGCTCTCTTTAACAAAACCGTCGGAATGAAAATTATCAGCGGAACAGATGCCGTTGTTGCAATGAAAAACGGATATCTTACCTTTGAAACGCACAAAACAGATACCTCGCAGGCGGCGCAGAGCCTTAAATGGTTCAGCAATACCTTGAATGAAAAGGGAATCGACCTTTTATATATTCAGTATCCCTCAAAGGAGCAGGAGGGCAATGCTATGCTCCCGAGCGGCATTGCCGATTATTCCAACATAAATGCGAATGCTTTGCTCAAGGGGCTTGATGAGAACGGAGTGAAATATGTTGATATGCGCTCTCTGCTCGAAAAGAAAAATGATGATTGGTATTCCAACTTTTTTTTGACGGATCACCATTGGAAGCCCGAAGCCGGTGTTTGGGCGGCAGGCAAAATTGCCGAAATACTGAACCGTGACTATGCTTACGGTATCAATGACAAAATAGGTGAGCTTGAAGCCTACACGGTTGATGTTTATGAAAAATACTGTCTCGGCTCTCAGGGCAGAATTGCAACACTCACCTATGCGGAGCCGGAGGATATCAGCCTTATTTATCCGAAAAGCAAGACAAGCTTTACAGTTCGCTACAATAACGATGACGAAATAAGCGGAAGCTTTGAGGAAACACTCTTTGATAAATCAAATCTCGACAATACCGATTATTATAATCATTCCGCATATTCAACCTACCTTAGAGGCAATAAGGCGTTGACAAGGATAAGAAACAACGATTGTCAGAACGGAAAAAGGCTTTTGGTTATCGGAGATTCCTTTAACAAGTGCGTAGTGCCGTATCTTGCACAGACGGTCGAAAATATTGATATGCTCGACAGGCGATATTTCAATGGCAGCGTGCTTGATTATATCGAAAAAACCTCGCCCGATATTGTTCTTGTCGGCTATACGCCTACTCTTATCGGTAACGCTTCAACACATAGCTCGACATTTAATTTTGAATAAAGCTCTTTACTTTTGTATTTTAATGTGGTAAAATGTAAAAGCAAAATAAGCTTTATTGGAGTTGTTTATAATATGGAAAAGAAATTAAACGATAAAAATACGGACTTTTTCTTTGAAGCTTTGCTTCACCTCGAAACGGTTGAGGAGTGCTATGCCTTTTTTGAGGATCTTTGCACGGTGAATGAGCTTAAATCAATTTCACAAAGAATTGTCGTTGCCAAAATGCTCCGAGAAAAAAAGGTGTACAGTGATATTGTTGAGCAAACGGGTGCAAGCACAGCAACGGTCAGCCGAGTTAATCGCTCCCTTCAGTACGGCTGCGGCGGATATGACCTTGTGTTTGACAGAATGAGCGGAGAGAAAAGCGAATGAGCGGCTACAATTCATTTGCAAATGTCTATGACAGCTTGACGGATAATGTTGAATATAAAAAGCGTGCCGATTATATCAGTACGCTTTTTGAGCGTTACGGAGTAAAGGGCAAGGAGCCGATTCTTGACCTCGCCTGCGGAACGGGTAGCTTGACCGTTGAGCTTGCAAGGCTCGGCTACGATATGATAGGTGTCGATTCTTCGCCGGCTATGCTGTGTGAGGCGCAGAATAAGAAGTATGAGGAAAATATTGATGCTCTTTTTCTGTGTCAGGATATGACAGAGCTTGACCTTTACGGCACGGTTAGTGGTACGGTTTGTATGCTTGACAGCTTGAACCATCTTGAAAATGAAGCCGCCGTAAGAAAAACGATAGAAAATGTTGCACTTTTTACCGAGCATGGCGGAATATTTATTTTTGATGTGAATACAATATATAAGCACAGAAAAATCCTTGCCGATAATACCTTTGTCTATGATTGCGACGACGTTTACTGCGTTTGGCAAAACAACTTGAATGATGACGACAGTGTGGATATTTCGCTCGATATTTTTGAACGTGACGGCGATGCTTATTTCAGAAGCAGTGAGGATTTTACCGAGAGGGTGTACCCTTTGCAAAGCGTTGAAAAATGGCTGAACGAAAATGAATTTGAAATTTTGCATATTTTTGATGAAATGAGCGACAGACCGGCAAATGAAGAAACACAAAGAGCGGTTTTTGTTGCAAGATATACAGGAAAAGAATAAATCAAAGGAATGATATATATGGATAAATTGGTAAGATGTATTTCCGAGGACGGAACCCTCGTTATGATGGCGGCGGATACGACCGAGATGGTTGAACGCTCACAGCAGATACACAAAACCTCGGCGGTTACCTCGGCGGCTCTCGGCAGATTACTGACCGCAGCAAGTCTTATGGGCAGTATGCTCAAGGGTGAAAATGACAGTGTTACCCTGAGAATAAACGGCGGCGGTCCGGCAGGTACGATTATGGCTGTTTCCGACAGCGACGGCAATGCAAGGGGCTATGTTCAAGCTCCCGTGGTGGAAATACCGCTCAATGCAAAGGGCAAGCTTGACGTTGCGGGTGCACTCGGAACGGATGGCTCGCTCACCGTTATTAAGGATTTGAATCTCAAAGAGCCCTATGTCGGTCAAATTCCTCTTGTCAGCGGTGAAATTGCCGAGGATATCACAAGCTATTACGCAATAAGTGAGCAGATTCCCTCGGTTTGTGCGTTGGGTGTGCTTGTGAATCCCGACCTTTCCATCAAGGCGGCAGGTGGATTTATAATTCAACTTTTGCCGACCGCACTTGATGATACAATTGACGCTGTTGAACGCTGTATAAAGGATATACCGCCTGTTACGTCGATGCTTACGGAGGGCTTGACACCGGAGGAAATCTGCCATAAGGTTTTGAGTGAGTTTAAGCTTGATGTGCTCGATTCGTCAAATCCGAAATATAAATGTAATTGCTCCCGTGAGAGGGTGGAAGCTGCGCTGATTTCAACCGGCAGAGAGTCGCTTGAGGAGCTTTCATATGAGGAAAACACAGAGGTTAACTGCCAATTCTGCGATAAAAAATATAATTTCAGCGGAGCTCAAATCAAAAAGCTTATGGAAAACGCAAGAAAAAAATAAAAATTTTATATGCGGCAAAATAAAAGCAAAAAAAGTATTGACAAAACGGCTATCTTATGGTAAAGTATTATACGTCGCTGCGATACTGAGCAACGACAACGGAGATATGGCGTAATGGGAGCATAGCTCAGCTGGGAGAGCATCTGCCTTACAAGCAGA
>CAYYLP010000019.1:0-33866 GCA_964472865.1 uncultured Ruminococcus sp.
CACGGGAGGGCTGGTGAACCTTTTCAACTCTGCTCAGTCTGATTTCCTTGAGCAGCTCATCCTTGATTTTTGAAAGAAATATTCCGTCGAGAGCCATAATTACCTCATATAAATTTAATCGGGTTTTTCTGTTTGAGATCAATAATTTCAATGTTGGGGAATTGTCTGCGAAGCTTGTTTACAAGAGTGGGGACAACAACAATTTCCGTTTCGTAATGTCCTGCGGCAATCAGAGTTATTCCTGCCTGAACGCAATCCAAAAAATTATGGTGTGCCGCATCACCTGTAATAAATGCATCAATTTCGCCTGCCGCATCAATGAGTGAGCAGCCTGAGCCCGTGCATATTGCGATTTTTTCAATCGGCTTGCCTGCATCGGCATAACGGACCTTTGTGCCGAGTGCTTTTGAAATATGCTCGGCAAGTGCGGCGGCAGATGTCTTTTCGATTTTGCCTATTCTCAATATAGAATCGTTTTCACTCGGAGCTACCTTAAATCCGAGAAGCTCCGCAAGGCTGTCGTTTGTGCCGCCCTCTGCAATATCGAGCGGAGTGTGACAGCAAACGGCATTGACCGAGCTTGTAATAAGCTCATAAATCACACTGCCCTTTGTAACACTTTTAAGGGGGTTGAAAATCACAGGGTGGTGGCTGATTATAAGATTTGCACCGAGTGCTTTTGCTTTTTTAACTTCCTCGGCAGTGATATCCAGCACAACGGCAACTTTTTCAACCTCACATTCACAGTCACCTGCAAGCAGTCCGCTGTTATCCCAGTCCTCCTGGGTGTTGAAGGGTGCAAGCACGTTGAGAAAATCGTAAAAATCCTTTACCTTTGCCATTTTTCAGCCTCCCTGAGTATTTCTTCAAGTCGCTTTTTTTCAGCAATGTCACCGCCGTGTGTGTTAATTGCCGAAAGGCGTGCTTTTATTCGTTTCAGCTTTTTCTCTTTGAAAGCGGCGGAAGCCTCGTCGTTTTTTTTAAGGAAAGAACCGAGCATAATTTCAGCCTCACTGTGGGGAATGATTTCCCCGGTAAAAACGGCGGCGATGCATATGTAAACCTTGCCGTCCTCAAAGCAGGCTTTTTCTTCCGTTATAGCAAATCCGTTTTCAAAAAGAAATTTTCGGACGTTCTCATCATGGGATTGCGGCTGTAGAACCAGCTTGTATTTTTTACTTTTTACCCATTCGGCATCCGTCAGTATTTCGGAGATGAGTATGCCGCCCATACCGGCAATAACAATGTCATCAACCTCGTCGGGGGAAACACCTTTAAGCCCATCGGAAAGACAGAGCCGAACCTTGTCCTCAATGCTGTTCAAGCGGACGGTTTCCTCGGCGTTCTCCAATGGACCCCTTCTGAGGTCTGCGGCAACGGCAGACGGTATTTTACCCGAAAGTATCAGGGCGGTGGGCAGATAGGCGTGGTCGGTTCCTATGTCTGCAACACGGGAACCGAAACGAACCATATCCGCCGCTGCTTGAAGTCGCGGCTTCAGCTTAATCATTTGCTTGCGAGATAAGCGTTGATATCCGCTACCATTTCCTCAACGTCAACACCGTGAACGGCACACGCCATTTCAAGTGTTTCACCTCTTGCAGAGGGACAGCCGAGGCAGTGCATACCCATATTGAGGAAAAATTCCGCAGTTCCTCTGTCTGCATCGAGAATATCGCCTATAAGCATATCCTTTGTTACTTCTGTCATATAAAAAACCTCCGTTTTTGCGGCAAATCACCGCATAATACTGTAATATATATTATACACATATATACATCATTTTTCAAGTTTTTCGGAAAATGCTTTTATACTCTTTTCAAAGAAATATTTTTATGGTAAAATATATTAAACCCGATTACACGGTGAAAGCCGAAGGTCTTTGTGAGGAAGCGTATGAAAAAGCTTTTGTTCTATGCGGTGCAGTGGATATGGGGCTTGCCGATTAATCTAATCGGTCTTGTTGCTTTTATCTTTTTTGCAAAGCTGAAAAGGTGCAAACACGAACAATTTTACAATTCGACGGTAACCTATGTTCCGAGCAATTGGGGCGGAGTGTCATTCGGTATGTTTATTTTTATCAATTCCGAACGGAATGAGGCGTGGCGGCGTGATGCACAAATTCACGAATACGGGCACACAATACAGCTTTTGCTTCTCGGTCCGTTTTGGATATTGGCAATTGCTATACCGTCGTTTGTTTGGTGCAATTTTAAGCCCTGCATAAAATTCAGAAAAAAGCACGATGCCTCGTACTATTCATTTTACTGTGAGGCGTGGGCCGATAGCTTGGGTCAAAGCTACACCGGACTTGAGCTTTTGAGAAAATAATCGGAGTATGAAAGGAATTTGAATTATGAAAGCGGAGTATAAGGCGGCTGCCAAAATAAATCTTATGCTTGATATCCTTGCCACTCTTGAAAACGGATATCACAGCCTGTTTATGATAATGCAATCGGTCGGACTTTACGACACGGTGAGAGTTGAGGAGGCTGACGGTGACGGCATAGAAATTACCTGTAGCGAAAAATCCCTTCCTTGCGACAAATCGAATATTGCATACAAGGCGGCGAGGGCATTTTTTGACCGCACCGGAATCGAAAAGGGAGTAAAAATCCATATTGAAAAGCGTATTCCGTTTGCGGCAGGTATGGCGGGTGGCAGTGCGGATGCGGCGGCTGTCATTGCCGCACTCAACGATATTTTTTCTACCGAGCTATCTCAAAAGGAAATGTGCGAAATCGGAGTAAGGGTAGGTGCCGATGTGCCGTTTTGCTTGACGGGTGGTACCTGCGTCGCTCAAAATATCGGAGAAATACTTTCCGAATTGCCACCGTTGCCAGAATGTTATATTGTTTTGGCAAAGCCGGAGAGGGGAGTATCCACCAAGGAGGCGTATGCGGCATTCGATACGGCGCAAAATATACGCCACCTTGATTCCTGCGGTATGCTCTATGCCGCCTCAACGGGAGATTTTGACGGAATTTGCCGACGAACCAAGAATGTTTTCGAGCAGCTTATCGAGGTGCCCGAGCGAGTTCCGATAAAGTCCGTCCTCAACCGTTGCGGTGCACTTGCGGCGTGTATGAGCGGCAGCGGACCGACTGTTTTCGGAATTTTTGATGATGAGTCAAAGGCGGAATGTGCCGCAGAAAGCCTGCGCTCGTTCATAAAGCAAGTTTATGTAGTAAATCCGGTTGCCAAGGGACTTGAAAAAATCATATAAGACTTTATAGTAAACACTGATTTAATCATCGTTTACTATAAAACAAGAAACCTGCAAGATACCTTTTCGGTAAGCTTGCAGGCTTTGTTTTTATTATATTAATATGCCTTGCCCCAGTAGAGCATATGCTTTGTGGGCTTTCCGCAGCAAACACAGGTGTCTGTAATTTGCTCTTGCTCAAAGGGGATACAGCGTGAGGTGATACCGGCTTCTTCCTTGAGCTTATCCTCGCACTCTCGGCTGCCGCACCACATAGCCTTGATAAAGCCGGGCTTGTTATCGGCAATGTCCTTGAGCTCGGCAAAATCCCTTGCGGTAAAGGTCATAGCCGCTCTGCGGTCAAGAGCCTTTTGATAAAGACCGTCACGAACCGCTTCAAGAAGCTCGGGTATTTTTTCTTCAAGCTCGTCGAGAGAAACGAAAATCTTTTCGTTATTGTCACGGCGAACAACAACACAGCGGTTGTTTTCGATATCCTTGGGACCGATTTCAAGACGCAGAGGAACGCCCTTCATCTCATATTCGGAGAATTTCCATCCGGCACTGTTATCGCTGTCATCAAGCTTTACGCGGCATACGGAGGCAAGCTTGCTTTTAAGCTCGTTCGCCTTTTCGAGAACGCCCTCCTTGTGGGAAGCGATGGGAATGATAACAAGCTGAATGGGAGCAACAGCAGGCGGAAGAACAAGTCCGTTATCGTCACCGTGGGTCATAATGATAGCACCGATAAGACGTGTTGTTGTGCCCCAAGAGGTCTGGAACGGATTGTGCTGCTGATTGTCCTTACCGGTATAAAGGATATTGAATGCCTTTGCAAAGCCGTCACCGAAGTAGTGAGAGGTACCGCTTTGGAGAGCCTTACCGTCGTGCATAAGAGCTTCGATGGTGTATGTATCCTCGGCACCCGCAAAACGCTCTTTTTCTGTTTTAACACCCTTTACAACGGGCATTGCAAGATATTTCTCACAGAATTCGGCATAGACGTTGAGCATACGGATGGTTTCTTCCTTTGCTTCCTCTGCGGTGGCATGGATCGTGTGACCCTCTTGCCAAAGGAACTCTCTTGTTCTCAGGAAGGGACGTGTGGTCTTTTCCCAACGAACAACGCTTACCCACTGATTGTAGAGCTTGGGAAGATCTCTGTAGGAATGGATGATGTTTGCATAATGCTCACAGAAAAGTGTTTCCGAGGTTGGTCTTACGCAAAGCCTTTCTTCAAGCTTCTCGTTACCGCCGTGAGTTACCCACGCAACCTCGGGAGCAAAGCCCTCAACGTGATCCTTCTCCTTTTGAAGAAGACCCTCCGGAATGAACATCGGCATACAAACATTTTCGTGTCCGGTTGCCTTGAACATACCGTCCATCAGCCTTTGAATGTTTTCCCAAATAGCATAGCCGTAGGGTCTGATAACCATACAGCCCTTGACACTTGTGTATTCGCAAAGCTCGGCCTTTTTAACAACGTCGGTGTACCATTTTGCGAAATCCTCATCCATTGATGTGATTTCCTCAACCATCTTTTTTTGCTGTGCCATTTTAAAATACCGCCTTTAAATTATTCGTGTTCTTCAATATATTTAACCGCATCTCCAACGGTTTTAAGCTGTTCGATTTCTTCGTCGGGTACCTCGATGGCAAATTCATCTTCAATGCTCATAACAAGGTCAACGATGTCAAGACTGTCTGCGCCCAAATCATCGACAAGCTCGCTGTCACGATTAATGTCCTGCTCGTCGATTTCAAGCTGCTCGGCGAGAATCTTCTGTAACCTTTCAAAAACTGTTTCTGACATACTGTTTCCTCCTTAAAATAAATTTGTTGTTTGCCGAAAAAATCGGCGTACTAAAAGATATTAGTGTTATTTTTGGCTTTTGTCAATAGACTTTTGATAATTATTTTATGAAAAAGCTGATTTTTTGTGTTTTTTACATTTTTTGGGGGCGTTTTTAGATGGAAAAATGCATAAAATCCGCAGAATGTATAAAAACGGGTTTGTAAAGTAATTTTACTTGTCGTAAAGCAAAATCGCTTGACATTGTGGAAAACTCGGTGGAAAATGTGGAAAACTTGACGTGTTTTCAAGGCTTTTCAGCCTAAAATGTGGAAAACTCGTAAAGGTCTTAACCTTTACCTGTGGAAAACTTAATTTTTACATTTAAAAAAAGTGAAGAAAATTCCTTGAATATTCATTGCATATTGAATATTTTTTATTCCTGTGAGGCAATAACTCGCTCGGCAAGCTCCCGCAGCTCATCCATCGAGGAAAGCTGACCTATTTCCTGCCTAAATGATGCGGCGTTGCGTATTCCCTTGATGTACCAAGCGGCGTGCTTGCGTGCTTCACGCATACCGACACGTGTTCCCTTGTATTCGCAGAGTGTTCCGATGTGCTCAAGCATTACGTCCATTTTTTCGCGAAGCGGAGGCTCATAACTTTCCCTGTTATTGTCAAGATATGCATTTATGCAGCGGAATATCCAAGGATTTCCGAGTGCGGCTCTGCCAACCATCAAAAAATCACAGCCGGTTTCATCCAGCATTTTTTTTGCGCTTTCTCCGTCGGAGATGTCACCGTTACCGATAACCGGTATTGAAACGGCTTTTTTGACGTGAGCAATCTCATCAAGCGAGACCGGCGGAGCGTACATTTGAGTTTTTGTTCTGCCGTGAACGGTTATTGCCGCTGCACCTGCGGCTTCTATCCGCTTTGCGACCTCGACTGCGTTTATGCTGTCAAAATCCCAACCGATGCGTATTTTTGCGGTCACGGGTACAGGGGAGACGGCAACGGTCGCTTTTACGATTTTTTCTATTAGCTCCGGTTTCTTTAAGAGTGCCGAGCCGCCGCCGTTACCGGCAATTTTCGGAGCCGGACAGCCCATATTGATGTCTATAAATTCAGGCGAAAATTCCATTGCCGCAAGTGCCGCCTTAGCCATTGTTTCGGGGTCATTGCCAAAAATCTGAGCGCCTGCCGGACGCTCCTTTTCGGAAAGATATAAAAGCTCCTTTGATTTTTTATCCTGCATGGTCAGACCCTTTGAGCTAACCATTTCGCTTATTACATAGGCTGCACCGTAGCCGACACACAGTTCACGGAACGCCCTGTCGGCAACACCTGCCATAGGAGCAAGACAAGCATAACCGCTTATTTCCAAATTACCTATTTTCACATAATCACCGTATTATATAATAGCATATATTAATACATTTTGTCAAAAAGTATTATTTTGCGGTACGGCGTTCATCGTGCAATGCCTTTTCGCTGACATAAAAAATCCGTATGCCGAAATGACATACGGAATAATTTTATACGGAAATGTGGGCTTGACCTCTGACCCTTTTGATATAGCGCAAGCAACAGAATATTGATATCACGGCCGCAACGCACCAGCCAACCGGCCACGATGACCAAATTCCGGTTGAACCGAGCGTCGTACCCGAAAGTAGGATTGCAAGCACAACTCGCAGAACGAGGTCGGTAAATGTGCCGAGCATAAAGGCGTTCATCTGACCTGCACCACGCAGTACACCGTCTGAAACGAGCTTTACCGCCGCAACAAAATAGAACGGGGTGAAGATACGCAGAATGGTTATGCCTGTTTCCATTGCCTCACCTGTGGGCGAATCAAGAAAAACATAAACCAAATAGCGAGTTGCAATCATATAAACCAGGACGATAGGTACGCAAATCATCCAGGTCAGCTTGACACCCGCCTTGAAGCCGTCTTTGATTCTTTCAAATTTCCGTGCGCCGAGGTTTTGCGCCGTGTAGTTGGAAATGCCGTTGCCGAAGGTGGTGAACGAGGTTATTACGAGATTGTTGAGCTTGATTGAAGCCGAGTAGCCTGCAATAACGCTCGAGCCGAAGCCGTTGATAACACCCTGAATGATGATGTTGCCAACCGAAATAAAGCTCTGCTGAAGTATGCTCGGAATTGCGACCGCAGCAATTTTTTTGAGCAGAGGGAAGGAGAATGCGGACGCTTTTTGCTCGGTTTTGATTTTTGCAAAGCGTCTGAAAACTACCGCAACCGCAAGAATACAGCTTATTCCCTGGCAGATAAAGGTTGCCCAAGCAACGCCTGCAACGCCCATTTTGAAAGCCGCAACAAAAAGAATGTCACCGCCGATATTTGAAACGGAGGAGCAGGCAAGGAAGACGAAAGGAGTTTTTGAATCGCCCAAGGCGGAAAAAATTCCCGATGCTATATTATAATAGAAAACAAACGGCAGTCCGAGTATGTAGATATCGAGGTACAGCTTTGAATCCGCAAAAATGTTTGACGGAGTGTTGATAAGCTCCAAAAGCTGATTGCAAAAAAGCATACCTATAAGCATCAGCAGTCCGCAAAGCACGCCGCCCGAAATCAGAGTGGTGTAGACAGCGGTTTTCATATCTCGAAATCGCTTTGCACCAAAAAGCTGGGAGGTTATGACAGAGCAGCCGATATTGCAGCCAAAGGCGAAAGCAATGAAAATCAGCGTTATTTCGTAGCTGTTACCGACCGCCGCAAGTGCATCGTTTCCGATGAATTTGCCGGCAACAAAGCTATCTGCCAAATTATAGAGCTGTTGGAAAATTATGCTACCGAAAAGCGGCAGACAAAATTTCCATACCACAGTATACGGTTTTCCGACAGTAAGGTCCTTATTCAAAAATAATCACTTCTTTCTTGACGAATTAGGACTTTTCTATTATAATACATATATTGATATATGTAAAATGTTATTTTTATATTATTCCGATATCAATTTGATATGGAGGCGGCTATATGCAGGTTAGCTATGATCATTATCGGATTTTTTATTATGTCGCCAAATATCGAAGCATTACCGCCGCCGCTCATGCACTTATGAGCAACCAGCCCAATGTTACAAGGGCTGTCAAAAATCTCGAAGCCTCGCTCGGATGTACGCTTTTTGTACGCTCGCAAAGGGGCACAACGCTGACTGCGGAGGGCGAAAGACTTTTTGAGCACGTCAAGGTTGCCTTTGAACAGCTTGAGGCGGGCGAAAGGGAGCTTTTGGTTGAACAATCGCTGCAAAACAGCTCGGTTTCGGTCGGAATGAGTGAGGTTGCACTCCACAGCGTTATGCTGCCTGTGCTTGAAAGCTTCCACAGAATGTATCCCGGCGTAAGGATTAAATTGAGGAACGATACAACGCCGAGGGCTCTTGCCGCACTGAAAAAGGGCACGATAGACTTTGCCGTGACAACCGTTGCGGAAGCCGAGAGCGATACCTTTACATATAAGCGTATACGAAGGGTCAGGGATACAGTAATCTATAATCCGTCTTTTTTCAGACTGCCAAAGGAAGGCGTCGGCTTGAGAGAACTTGCCGAGCTGCCGATAATTTCCCTCGGCGGCAAGACGGAAACCTACGCAATTTATTCAAGGCTTTTTGCCGAGAACGGCTTGAAGTTTTCGCCTGATACTGAGGTTGAAACAGCAGACCAGATATTACCGCTTGTTAAGGCGGGTCTGGGAATCGGCTTCATTCCGCAGGTGTTTTACGAAAAGGAAGCCGAAAAGGACAGACCAACAGCTTTGAAGCTTAAAGAAAAGCTGCCGGAACGCTATGTTTGCATCGTTAAGAAAAAGGACGTTATGCTCGGTGATGCGGCAGGGGAGCTTGAAAGGCTTTTGCTTGAGGAAGCTGTATTATAATGAATATTTTATGTATATTATGAATATTTTTGGCGTTTTTCAGCTTGCGCTAAGCTTTATCGTGAGGAAGAAATGCGAAAATAACGGCTGAAATCGGCTTGCTTGCAGGTCGGCGGAGTAGGATTTACAAAATGTGCTTGTAATTTTGCATATAATCTTAATCCAAGGTCGAAATACGTTGTGCAGATATACAAAATGGCACAATTTATGAAAAAATAACTTGCATAAATATTCATTATATGCTAATATATATGCATAAAAACAAGTTGCAAATGCATATTGGAGGTAAAATTATGAATAAGAAGGATATTAAAAAAATCGTACTTGCCTATTCGGGCGGACTTGACACGTCAATCATCATCCCGTGGCTCAAGGAAAACTATAACAATCCCGAAATCATTGCCGTTTCGGGCAACGTGGGTCAGGCAAGCGAGCTTGAGGGTCTTGAGGAAAAGGCTCTCAAAACAGGTGCCTCAAAGCTCTATGTTGAGGATCTTACAAAGGAAATGCTCGATGAGGTTGCGTTTCCCTGTGTTCAGGCAGGTGCTCTTTATGAGAACTATCCTCTCGGCACGGCTCTTGCACGTCCCATCATTGCAAAAAGACTTGCCGAAATCGCCATTGCAGAGGGTGCGGACGCTATCTGCCACGGCTGCACGGGTAAGGGTAACGACCAGGTAAGATTTGAGGTTGCAATCAAGGCTTTTGCTCCCGATATGCCGATCATCGCTCCGTGGAGAGAGTGGGAAATCAAATCCCGTGATGAGGAAATCGACTATGCCGAGGCACACAATGTTCCTCTTAAAATAAACAGAGAAACAAACTATTCCAAGGATAAGAACATTTGGCATCTTTCCCATGAGGGTCTTGACCTTGAGGATCCGGCAAACGAGCCGCAGTACAACAAGGAAGGCTTCCTTGAGATGGGCGTTTCTCCCGAAATGGCTCCCGATAAGCCGACCTATGTAAAGATTCACTTTGAGCAGGGTGTTCCCACCGCAATCGACGGCGTTGAGATGGATTCCGTCGGTGTTGTTTCCAAGCTCAATGAGCTCGGCGGTGCAAACGGCATCGGACTTCTTGATATTGTTGAAAACAGACTTGTCGGTATGAAGTCAAGAGGTGTATACGAGACTCCGGGCGGAACAATCCTTTACAAGGCACACGAGATGCTTGAAACAATCACTCTTGACAAGGAAACAATGCACTACAAGGCTCTTGTCGGTCAGAAGCTCGGTGAGCTTGTATATAATGCTCAGTGGTATTCAAAGCTTACGGAGTCAATCCTTGCTTTTGTTAAGGAAACCCAGAAGACCGTTACGGGCGACGTAAATGTAAAGCTCTATAAGGGCAACATCATTAACGCAGGTGTAACCTCTCCGTTCTCACTTTACGATCCCGAAATCGCAACCTTCGATGAGGACGAGGTTTACAACCAGGCGGATTCAGCAGGCTTTATCAATCTTTACGGTCTTCCGACCAAGGTAATGGCCAAGATGAAGAAGAAAACGGGTCTTAACTAATCCTAATTATTTGGAGAAATAACAGCTATGGAAAAAATGTGGGCAGGCAGATTTGCCAAGGAACTGAATAAGGAAGCCGATGATTTCAATTCGTCAATACATTTTGACTGCAAAATGTATAAGCAGGATATCACCGGTTCAATGAAGCACGCAATGATGCTTGCTATGCAGGATATAATCACTCAGGAGGACTGCGACAAAATCATTGACGGTCTTCAGTCAATCCTTGACGAACTCAACAGCGGAAAGCTCCAATTCGATATGAATGCCGAGGATATTCATATGTTCGTTGAGTCCGAGTTGACCAAGCGTATAGGCGACGTCGGCAAAAGACTTCACACGGCAAGAAGCCGTAACGACCAGGTGGCAGTTGATATTCGTCTTTATCTCAGGGATGAAACCAACGAGATTATTCCGCTTATCAAAAATTTGCTTGCCGCAATTCTTTCCGTTGCAGAGGATAACAAATCAACAATTCTGCCCGGCTACACACATCTTCAGCGTGCTCAGCCGATAACCTTTGCACATCATCTTTTGGCTTATGCTATGATGTTCATTCGCGATATCGGCAGGCTTGAGGATGCTTTAAAGAGAATGAATTATTCTCCGTTGGGCTCCTGTGCTCTTTCGGGCACTACATACAATACAAACCGTGAATTTGAAGCCGAGCAGCTCGGCTTTGACGGCATTACCCTCAACAGCATTGACGGCGTTTCCGACAGGGATTTCTGCGTTGAGCTGATGAGTGCTTTTGCTACGGTTATGATGCATCTTTCGCGTTTTTCCGAGGAGATTATTCTTTGGTCAAGCTGGGAGTTCAAATTTATTGAGCTTGATGACAGCTTTACAACCGGCTCGAGCATTATGCCGCAGAAGAAAAATCCCGATATGGCAGAGCTTGTCAGGGGTAAGACAGGACGTGTTTACGGTGACCTTTTCACAATGCTCACCGTTCTCAAGGGTATTCCGCTTGCATACAACAAGGATATGCAGGAGGATAAGGAGTGCATCTTTGACAGCATTGCAACTGTAAAGCAGTGCCTCAAGGTCTTTGCTCCGATGATTGAAACCATGCACGTTATCAAAGAAAATATGTATGCGGCGGCACAAGGCGGCTTTATCAATGCTACCGATCTTGCCGATTATCTCACCAAAAAGGGACTTCCTTTCAGAAGTGCATACAAGCTTGTCGGTCAGATTGTGGCATATTGCATTGAAAACGGTTTGGTGCTGGAGACTATGCCTCTTGAAAAATACAGAGAATACAGCGAGCTTTTCGAGGCTGATCTTTTCAACGAGATTTCTCTTGAAACCTGCGTTTCAAAGAGAATTTCCGCAGGCGGTACGGGTCCTGCTTCAGTTGAAAAGCAGATTGAATTTGTTAAAAATTTTATTTGACTTTTTGAAATATCAGGACTGTCCTAACGAACAGTCCTTTTGTTCTAAACACAGTAAAGCAGGAAGGTGATACCGATGGTAAACTTAAAAGGCAGGGATTTCTTAAAGCTGCTTGATTTCACAAGCGAGGAGATAGAATATCTTATCGACTATGCGGCTGAGCTCAAGGCGAAGAAAAAAGCGGGAATTCCTCACCGAATACATGAGGGCAAAAATGTTGCTCTTATTTTTGAAAAAACAAGCACCAGAACAAGGTGCAGCTTTGAGGTGGGTGCGAGCGACCTCGGAATGGGCTCAACTTATCTTGCCGAGGGCTCACAAATCGGTAAAAAGGAAAGCATTGCCGACACGGCGAGAGTTCTTTCCGGTATGTTTGACGGCATTGAGTACCGAGGCTACGGTCAGGAGCTTGTTGAGGAGCTTGCAAAATATGCGAGTGTGCCCGTTTGGAACGGACTGACAAACGAATTCCACCCGACTCAGATACTTGCCGATTTTCTCACTATCAAGGAGCAGTTCGGTTATTTGAAAGGTATCAACTTCGTCTATATGGGCGATGCGAGATATAATATGGGCAATTCGCTTATGGTTGGCTGTGCAAAAATGGGACTTAATTTTACGGCGTGCGCTCCGAAAAAATATTTTCCGGATCACGACTTGGTGGAAACCTGCAAGGCTATTGCCGAGGAAAACGGCTGTGAAATAAGCTTCTGTGAGGATCCGAAGGAAGCGGTTAAAAATGCAAATGTAATTTATACCGACGTTTGGGTTTCGATGGGCGAGCCGATGGAAATTTGGAAGGAGCGAATTGACGACCTCATGCCGTATCAGGTTAATACGGCTCTTATGGAGGCGGCTGCCGACAATGTGGTGTTTATGCATTGCCTGCCGGCATACCATGACCATAAAACAAAGGTCGGCAAGGAGATAGGCGAGAGATTCAACTGTGAAGCTCTTGAGGTTACGGACGAGGTCTTTGAAAGCGAGAGGTCAGTCGTTTTCAGAGAGGCAGAAAACAGAATGCACACTATAAAGGCGGTTATGGCGGCGACATTATGATGAAAAAAGTATTTATTGTTTTAGAAGACGGACACATTTTTGAGGGCAAAAGCTTCGGCGCAGAGGGCGAGGCTTTGGGCGAGCTTGTATTCACAACCGGTATGGGCGGATACACCGAAACGCTTACGGACCCCAGCTATTACGGACAGATCGTAATGCAAACCTTCCCTCTGATAGGCAATTACGGCATAATGGAGGAGGACTTTGAAAGCGACAAATCCTATGTCAGCGGTTACATTGTTAGGGAGTGGTGCGAGCTTCCTTCAAATTTCAGAACGGATTATGACCTTGACACCTTCCTCAAAAAGCAGGGCGTTGTGGGCGTTTGGGGCGTTGATACCCGTGAGATTACGAGAGTTATCCGTGAAAACGGTGTTATGAATGCAAAAATTGTCACTTCACTTGATAATATTGATTATGACGAAATTAAGGCTTACAAAATCGTTGATGCGGTTAAAACGGTAAGCTGTAAGGAAAAATATACAATTGATGTCAAGGATGCAAAATATAAGGTTGCACTTCTTGATTTCGGTGAGAAGAAGAACATTATTCGCGAGCTTGTAAAGCGTGGCTGTGAGGTTACGGTTTTTCCCTATGATACCTCGGCAGAGGAAATTATTGCAATGAATCCGGACGGAGTTATGCTTTCCAACGGTCCCGGAGACCCGGCGGAAAATGTTGTTCCGATTGCGACAATCAAGGCTCTTGCAGGAAAATATCCGATGCTCGGTATCTGCCTCGGACATCAGCTTGCAGCACTTGCACTCGGCGGCAAGACCGAAAAGCTCAAATACGGTCACAGAGGTGCAAATCAGCCTGTTAAGCATATTGAAACGGGCAAAACATATATTTCAAGCCAAAATCACGGCTATGCGGTTATTGCCGACAGCCTTGACAGAAGATTTTCAAAACAGATTTTTATAAATGCAAACGATAATTCCTGCGAGGGTATGGAATACAGAAGCAAGTCTATACTTACCGCTCAGTTCCATCCCGAGGCTTGCTCGGGTCCCAAGGACAGCAATTTCTTGTTTGACAACTTTGTTTCTATGATGGGAGGAAAAAACAATGCCACTGAATAAAGATATAAAAAAGGTACTTGTTATAGGCTCCGGTCCAATCGTTATCGGTCAGGCGGCAGAGTTTGACTATGCCGGTGCACAGGCTTGCCGTGTTCTTAAAGATGCAGGCCTTGATGTTGTGCTTGTCAACTCCAACCCGGCAACCATTATGACGGATAACGCACTTGCCAACGAAATATACCTTGAACCGCTCACCCAGGAAACAATTAAGAGAATTATCGAAAAAGAGCATCCCGATTCAATCCTTGCCGGTCTCGGCGGTCAGACGGGTCTTACAATCGCGATGCAACTCGCCAAGGACGGCTATTTGGACAAGATGGGTGTTAAGCTCCTCGGTACAAATGCCGAAGCTATTGACAAGGCGGAGGACAGACAGCTTTTCAGAAACACAATGCTCAAGATAGGTCAGCCTGTTGTTCCGTCGGACATTGCAAACACGGTTGACCGTGCCGCGGAAATTGCCGAAGAAATCGGATATCCCGTTATTCTTCGTCCTGCGTTTACGCTCGGCGGTGCCGGCGGCGGTGTCGTGTACAATGAAGATGAATTGAGAGTTATTGCATATAACGGACTTGAGCTTTCTCCCATCAATCAGATATTGGTTGAGCGTTTCATCGGCGGTTGGAAAGAGATTGAGTTTGAGGTTATGCGTGACAGTGCGGATAACGCAATCGCAATTTGCTCGATGGAAAACCTTGACCCTGTCGGCGTTCATACCGGTGACAGTATCGTTATTGCCCCTGCGGTTACTCTTTCGGACAGAGAGTATCAGATGCTTCGTTCCGCATCGCTTGATATTATCACCGAGCTTGGCATTGAGGGCGGCTGTAACTGTCAGTTTGCACTTAATCCGGAGAGCTTTGAATACTCGGTTATCGAGGTTAACCCCAGAGTTTCACGTTCTTCTGCCCTTGCTTCAAAGGCAACGGGTTACCCGATTGCAAAGGTTACAACAAAGATTGCTCTCGGCTATACTCTTGATGAAATCAAGAACGATATCACGGGCAAAACCTGTGCCTGCTTTGAGCCGGCTATAGACTATGTTGTTGTAAAATTCCCGAAATGGCCGTTTGATAAATTCGTCGGTGCAAGCCGTAAGCTCGGCACACAGATGAAGGCGACGGGTGAGGTTATGGCGATTGCTCCGAGCTTTGAAATGGCAGTTATGAAGGCTGTCCGCGGAGCGGAAATTTCACTTGAAACACTCAATTACAATAAATTTCCCGAGGATATGGACATTATTGAACGTCTCGGTGAGCAGGATGACCTGCGTATATTTACAGTTTTCAAAGCTCTTAAAGAGGGCGTAAGCATTGAAAAAATCCACGAAATCACAATGATTGACGAGTGGTTCCTCGGGAAGCTGAAAAATCTTGCCGATTACGAAAAAATGCTCCAAAGCGGTAAGCTCGACGAGGATTATTACGAAAAGGGTAAGAAATACGGCTATAAGGATGCAACAATTCTTCAGCTTGCCGGTAAGCTTCCCGAAAAAAGACTTGACGCGGTTTATAAGATGGTTGATACCTGCGGCGCCGAGTTCAAGGCGGAAACTCCGTATTTTTATTCGACCTATGATACCGCTTGTGAGTCCAGGGAGATTAAGCGTGGCGAAAAGGAAAGAATTATCGTTCTCGGTTCAGGTCCTATCCGTATAGGTCAGGGTATTGAATTTGACTATTCCTCGGTTCACTGCGTTTGGACCTTGCAGCAGCTTGGCTATGAGGTTGTTATCATCAACAATAACCCCGAAACCGTTTCGACAGACTTTGATACGGCGGACAGACTTTATTTTGAACCCCTCAACGATGAGGATGTTATGAACATTATCAAGGTTGAGCAGCCTGTCGGTGTTGTTGTCGCTTTCGGCGGACAGACGGCTATTAAGCTGACTAAATTCCTTGATGAAAACAATATTCCCATTCTCGGCACCTCGGCAGAGGGTATTGATATTGCAGAGGATAGAGAGCGTTTTGATGCTTTGCTTGAAAAATTCGGTATCAGCAGACCCAAGGGACAGACGATTATGGATACCGAGGATGCTATCAGAGCCGCAAACGAGCTTGAATATCCCGTTCTTCTGCGTCCCTCATATGTTATCGGCGGTCAGAATATGACAATAGCCTATAACGATACCGATGTTAAGAGATATATGGATATCATTCTTTCACAGAAGATTGAAAATCCCGTTCTTGTTGATAAATATATGATGGGTACGGAGCTTGAGGTTGATGTTATCTCCGACGGCAAAGATGTACTTATTCCCGGTATTATGGAGCATATTGAGCGTGCCGGCGTTCACTCCGGTGACTCAATCGCGGTTTATCCTCCGTACAATATTCTTGACAGTATGATAGATAAAATCGTTGATATTTCCACAAAGCTGGCACTTTCGCTCGGCACAAAGGGTCTTGTCAATATTCAGTATCTTATCTACCGCAATGAGCTTTATGTTATCGAGGTTAATCCCCGTGCTTCGAGAACGATTCCCTATATCAGCAAGGTTACAGGTGTTCCGATGGTTGAGCTTGCAACCAAGGTTATGGTCGGTACTCCGCTGATTGACCTTGGCTATGGCACCGGACTTTATAAGATTCCGCCGTATGTTGCAATCAAGGTTCCCGTATTCTCGTTTGAGAAGCTCAATGATGTCAATTCAGAGCTCGGTCCCGAAATGAAATCGACCGGTGAGGTTCTCGGTATAGGCAGAACTCTCAATGAGGCTCTTTTCAAGGGACTTGTTTCCGCAGGCTTCAAGGTAGGTCATGAAAGCACCTATCACGACAAGAAGTTTAATGCAGGTGTGCTCATCAGCGTTCACGATAAGGACAAGCCCGAGGTTATTTCACTTGCAAAGAAATTTGCCGATATCGGACTTAAAATTTATTCAACTCCGAATACCGGTACACTTCTTAAATCGGCAGGCATAGAGGTTGAAACCGTTACGGCATTCTCCGAGGGTAAGCATATTATAGAAATGCTTGAATCCGGCAAAATTGATTATATCGTATATACGGGTTCAACGGCTAAGGAAACTATTGATAATTTCATCAAAATCCATCGCCGTGCCGTTCAGCTTTCGATATGCTGCTTGACCTCTCTTGATACTGCTAACGCACTTTGCGATATTCTTGCAAGCCGTTTCACTCAGCGCAACACCGAGCTTGTTGATATCAACCATATGCGTTCAAAGCCGATGCTTCTCAACTTTACAAAGATGCAGGCAACGGGCAATGACGATATCTATTTCAACAATATGAATCAGAATATTCCGTCACCCGAATCCCTGACAATCAACTTCACCGACCGTCATTACGGAATCGGCGGCGAGGGCGTTGTTTTGGTTGAGAAGTCGGATATTGCGGATGCAAAGATGGTTGTGTATAATGACGACGGAACAATCACACCAATGGCAGCCAACAGTATTCGTTGTGCGGCAAAATTCCTCTATGATAACGGAATTGTGCCCAAAACCACAATGACGATTGAGACAACAAGCGGAGTTAAAAAGGTTCGTTTGTATTCCTTTAACGGTGAGGTAAGATCTGCTCAGGTAGATATCGGTAAGCCCGATTTCAACCCGGAAAGCATTCCCGTCAAGACCAATACATATATGATTATAGACCAGCCTTTTGACATTGGCGGTGAAACAGTGAATATAAGCTGTGTAAACCTCGGCAATCCGCATTGTATTGTTTTCACGGATAAGATTGACAGCATTGATTTGAACGAATTTGGTGATAAGGTTCGTAATTCCGATGCATTGCCAGAATATATCAACACCGGCATCGCAAGAATGATTGATAAGAACACAATCAAGCTGCGTTGCTATGAGAGAGCTGTCAACGGCGAAAGCCTTGGTTGCGGAACCTCGGCGGCGGCAGCGGTTGTTGTTGCAACGGAGATGGGTCTTTGCAGAAAGGGCGACGACGTCACGGTAAAAATGCCCGGCGGCGATGTTGTTATAACCTATACCGATGAAACAATCCTTGTTAACGGCGATACCAGAAAAATCTACGAGGGCGTAGTAGAGTATTAATTATCAGCGGCAAATTTTACTGAAAACGGAGGGTTTGATATGATGACAATAATTGCCTTTCTTTCCGATATCCTGTCTGCTCCCATTCAGGCTATCGAGGCACTTTTTGGTGAGGGTCATCCCATTCACGAGGCTTTGAGTCAGGTTTTTGATGCGATTATCTCCATTTTGGGCTGAATAAACCGATAAAAATTACCTTTTGTCACAGTTTTTTCCGAAAGGGGCTTGACAAAAGGTTTTTTTATTGTATAATAACAGTAATGATTATTATTATCAGATTTATTATGATTATTTATCATATTTTCAATCATTCTTCAATTTTTTGTGATATAATTAAACGGATATAAGGCTATTATGCAAATTCGGAGGTAAGCAGGTGAGAATTTTGCTGATTGAGGATGAGCTGCGAATGGCACAGGCTCTTTGCGAAATCCTCAAGCTTGAAAAATATGAGGTGGATCATTGTGCGGACGGATTAAGCGGTCTGGCGGCGATTGAAAGTGCTATTTACGATATAATTATTTTGGACGTTATGCTGCCCGGTATGGACGGCTTTAAGGTTGCAAGGTCGGCACGCAGTAAGGGTATTCGCACGCCTATTCTTATGCTCACGGCTAAATCCGAGCTGGATGACAAGGTGGAGGGTCTTGACAGCGGCGCGGACGATTATTTGAGCAAGCCGTTTATGGCAAAGGAGCTGCTTGCACGATTGAGAGCGCTTGCGAGGAGGAGCTTGAACTCTGCTGACGGTACGCTTTGCTTTGGCGATGTTTCGCTTGATACAGGCACGGTCACGCTCTCCTGCACGGCGAACGGACAAAGCGTTCGTTTGAGCGAAAAGGAATATCATATCCTTGAATATTTGATAGCCAACAGAGGGCAAATCCTCACCCGTGAGCAGCTTGCTTTGAAAATCTGGGGCTATGAGAGCGATGCGGAATACAATAATGTTGAGGTTTATATGTCGTTCACAAGAAAAAAGCTGGCGTTCATCGGTGCGAAAACAACAATAAAAGCTGTTCGAGGCGTGGGCTATGAGCTGAGGTGTGACGATGTTTAAAAAATCACGGAGAAAAATTGTTGCCGCCATTATGTCGGTGCTGGTTTTGCTTTGGGTCGGAATGCTCGGAGTTATTTATATTTCGAGCTACATTGATGTTTTAAAAAACAATGAGCGTATGCTTCGTGTACACGCCGATATGTATATGCCTCCTACGGAATTCGGAATGCCCGAAAATAAGCCGGCACCGCCCGAGGATAAGCACGGCTTTTCCGATTCACCGCAATTCAGGCTTTCAACCTTTTACACGGTGGCATTGACGTATGGCGGTGATGTTATCGAAATAAAAAACGAGCAGCCCACCGTTCACTCGGACAGCGAGCTGAGGGCTCTTGCGGAAAAAATCATTGCCGAGGGTAAGGCGAACGGCAAGAAAAACGACTTGGTTTATTATGCAAGCGACAAGGGCGGATATATGCTTGTCACCTTTATGGATAACACGATTATTAACGAGAGTGCAACCACGCTTTTTCGATACACCCTGATTTTCGGCGGTGCGGCGATGGTTTTGTTCTTTTTTCTTTCAATTATTCTTACCAAAAAGATTGTACAGCCCTTGGAGGAGAGCTATCAAAAGCAAAAGCAGTTTATTTCCGATGCGGGGCACGAGCTGAAAACGCCTGTTTCCGTTGTTGGGGCAAATGCGGAGCTTTTGTCAAGGGAGCTCGGTGAAAACCAATGGCTGAATAATATTATGTACGAAAACGAGAGAATGGGAGCCTTGATAGCACAGCTTTTGGAGCTTACACGGACGGAAAGGGTTTCTAAAAAAATGCAATGTGTGGATTTCAGCCGTCTGTGCAACGGAGAGGCTCTGCCCTTTGAGAGTGTTGCGTTTGAAAAAGGACTTACTCTTTGCAGTGACATTGCTCCGTCGGTTTTGGTTGAGGGCAATGCTGATGAGCTTAAACAGCTTGTTGCAATTCTGCTTGATAATGCCGTAAATCACAGCGAGGGTGGAGGCACCGTAGCCCTGCGGCTGGAAAAAGCGCACGGCAGTGCAGGACTTTCCGTTATCAATGCCGGCAAGGAAATTCCGCAGGAAAAGCGTGAGCTGATTTTTGAAAGATTTTACCGTGAGGATACCGCCAGAACAGGCGATGGTAAGCATTACGGTCTCGGCTTGGCGATTGCAAGGTCGATTGTCAGCTCCCACAAGGGGAAAATTGACGTGCTTTGCTATGATGGGCTGGTGGAATTCAGAGTACAGCTTCCGACAGCCTAAAATTCAATAAAACTTCAAGCTTGCTTCTGTATAATGGCATTTGTCAATGTACGGAAGCAATTTTATTGACAGAAAGGAGACAGAATATGAATTACCGTAATGAATGGAAGCACGAAATAAGCTACTGCGATATGCTGATTCTGCGTCAGCGGCTTTCTGCGGTTGCAAGTTGCGATTCTCACGCCCAAAACGGCAAATATGAAATCAGAAGCTTGTACTTTGACAATATTTCCGACAAGGCTTTGCGTGAAAAAATCGACGGAGTGAACAAGCGTGAAAAATTCCGTATTCGGCTTTACAATCGCGATACCTCGGTAATCTTTCTCGAAAAAAAGAGCAAAATCAATAATCTGTGCCGTAAGGAAAGTGTAAGACTGACCGCCGAGCAGGTGAGGGCGATACTCGAAGGCGATTATGCTTGGATGCCGAAAAGCAAAATACCGCTTGCGGTTGAGCTTTACAGCAAAATTAACGCCCTTGGCTTACGGCCGAAAACGATAGTTGAATACACCCGTGAGCCGTTCGTTTATTCGGCAGGCAATGTGCGTGTCACGATAGACCGTGACATCAGAACGGGTATGAGCTGCACGGATTTTTTGAATCCGAGCTGCGTGACCGTTCCCGTCGAAAATTCACCGATTATTCTTGAGGTGAAATGGGACAATTTTTTGCCCGACATAATTCGTGATGCTGTTCTTTTGGAGGATAGCAGAGTCGGAGCTTTTTCAAAATATGCCGCTTGCAGATGCTACGGCTAAATTTTTTAAGGAGTTTTTATTATGAACTTTAACGACATTTTTAAATCAAGCTTTCTTGAGAATATCACAAGTGTGAGCCTTTTGGATATGGTAATCGCCCTTATTCTGGCGTTCGGAATAGGAATGTTTATCTTTTTGGTTTACAAAAAAACGTACCGTGGGGTAATGTATTCCGCAAGCTTTGGCACAACTCTTGTTGCCCTGACGATGATAACAACGGTTGTAATTTTGGCGGTCACGTCGAATGTTGTGCTTTCGCTCGGTATGGTCGGCGCTCTTTCGATTGTACGCTTTCGCACAGCGATTAAAGAGCCGCTTGATATCGCTTTCCTTTTCTGGTCGATTGCGGTCGGAATCGTTTTGGCGGCGGGAATGATACCGCTTGCGGTTATAGGCAGTGTTATTATCGGCGTTATTCTGCTTGTGTTTGTCAACAGAAAATCGCATTTCAATCCCTATATAGTGGTTCTTTCCTGCACCGATTCGGATGCGGAAGCGGCTGCAAGAGCTTTTCTTGAAAAGAGCGTTAACAAATGTGTTGTAAAAAGCAAAACCGCACAAAAGGGCTTGATAGAGCTTAATATGGAAATCCGTCTGCGTGACGATAACACGGATTTCATAAATACACTTTCGGATATGCCGGGTGTGACCGGTGCGGTGCTTGTCAGCTACAACGGCGAATATGTATAAGCGAGGGATTTTGATATGTCAGCATCAAAGCATATTGATAAAATCTGCTGTATTGTTCTTGCCGTCACCTTGATAATAACCGTTATTTTTATAAATTCCGAGAGCCTCGCGTGAAAAAGGCTTCTGCCGTTTTGGGCTATGAAGAAAAGCTTTTTGATATCTCCGCGGTTCATTCGGTAGAAATAATTATGGATAACTGGGACGAATTTATTTCAAACTGTAAAAATGAAGAATACTACGTTTGTACCGTTGTGATTGACAATGAGGCTTATAAAAATGTTGCAATTCGCGGCAAGGGCAACACCTCACTGACCCAGGTTGCGTCCTACGGTAACAACCGTTACAGCTTCAAAATCGAATTTGACAGGTATGACACCGCTAACACCTACTACGGTCTTGATAAGCTCTGCCTTAATAACATTATTCAGGACAACACCTATATGAAGGATTATCTTGTGTACCGTATGATGCTTGAACAGGGCGTTTCGGCACCGCTTTGCAGCTATGTCTATATAACCGTAAACGGTGAGGAATGGGGCTTGTATCTTGCGGTTGAGGGAGTTGAGGATTCGTTTCTCAAGCGTTGCTACGGCAAGGAGAGCGGAGAGCTTTATAAGCCCGACAGCACGGATATGGGCGGAGGACGAGGAAACGGCGAAAAATTTGATATGAAAAATTTTACCGAGGACGACACAACCGAGGGGGAAACGACGCGGCAAAGCACGGTTGAGATTTCCGATATGTCTAAAACAGCCCAAAGCAATGCCCAAATGCCTCCGCAGATGCCCGATGGACAAATGCCCGATAATATGCCGGACGATATGCCGAGCGACGGTGGAAATACACCTCCGTCATCCGAAAAAGAAGGCTCTGAGGATGGGGAGGGCTCTGCCGAGAGCGGCGAGAGACCGAGCCTTGAAATGCCCTCAAATATGCCGAACGGTCAAAAATTCGGTGGTATGATGAATTCGGAGGACGACGTGCTTCTCAAATATATCGACGACGAAATTGACAGCTATTCCAATATTTTTGACAACGCAAAAACTGATGTTACCAAGGCGGATAAAAAGCGACTGATAAATTCACTGAAAAATCTGTCCGAAAGCATTGATATTGCCGACACGGTGGAGGTTGAAAGGGTTATCAAATATTTTGTTGTTCATAATTTTGTGCTGAATTTCGACAGCTATACCGGCTCGATGATTCATAACTATTATCTTTATGAAAGTGACGGCAAAATGGAGATGATACCGTGGGATTATAATTTGGCATTCGGCGGTTTTCAGGCAATGGGCGGTGCAACCGAGCTTGTAAATTATCCGATTGATACGCCTGTTTCCGGCGGAAGCGTGGAGGATAGACCGATGCTTGCATGGATATTTGCAAGCGAGGAATACACGGAGCTTTATCATCGGTATTTTTCGGAATTTATTTCGGAATATTTTGAAAGCGGGTATTTTGAAGAAATGTTTGAAAGCACCTATGCACTTATTTTGCCGTATGTGGAAAAAGACCCGACTAAATTTTGCACCTATGAGGAATTTCAAAAGGGTGCGGAGGTTCTCAAAAGCTTTTGCTCCCTGCGTGCCGAAAGCATAAGCGGACAGCTTGACGGTGCAATCGGCTCAACTTCAGACAGTCAAGGTAATTCGGAGCTCATAAATGCTGATGAGCTGAATGTCAGCGATATGGGCACGATGAATAACTCCCAAAACGGCGGTGAACAGGGTGTTTGGCAGATACCGAGCTTGCCGAGTGACGATTCGGACAGCACAGAGCAGAGCGAACAGCCGCAGGAGGCTCCGAACGGAAAAATGCAGCCCGAGGGCAGAGGAGAACACTCGGCAGATGAAGCGAAAATGAATGGAAACGGCGAAAGCTCTGCCGCTATACCGCTTTTATGCCTAAGCTGTGCCGTACTCATTTTCGGGCTTGTGTTTGCACTTCTTTTTGACAAAAGGAAACGGTAGTCGGTACAATCACTGCTGCTTGATTGTGTTGCCTAAACGCTTAAAGTAAAAGCGTATATCTATGTGTAAAGCTGGAGAAACAATCGATTCTGTGCTATTGTTTTTTTACCAAAAACAGCAGTCTTTTTATTGGCTTTTTAAACTTATTTACAGAAAAATTATAAATAATTTGATTATTGGGAATTAATGTAGTATAATCTATTTGGCAAATACCGATTTAATCAGCGTTTACCCAAGGGTCAGCTTGACCGCAATGCAAAATTTTTCAGAAAAATTTGTTTAGGGGTGCTTTTATGGCTCAAAATGATGTTTATTATTTCGTGATTTTCAGCTTGTTTAATTTTATTGCATTTTTTACCTTTTATGTGCCGGCATATTTTTTTGAACGTCGGATTCGGGTGGGCAATAAAAGGGTGCGTGTTTCGCCGCTTACGGCGGCACTGCTGCATTTTAAGGGCGTTCACGGTGAGCGTAAGCTGTTTTCCTCAAGGGTAGGCGTTGGCTGTGAGCTTTTTGCGGTTGCTTATTTTGCTGTCTCGGAGCTGCTGGATTATGCGGTTGCCGCCTTGACGAAAGATTATATTCTTGCCTGCCGTATTTCGGTAATCGGTGCCGGTGCTTGTCTGGTGAGCTTTTTGGTGGTTTCGTTCGTCATAGGCAGTCAAATCAGACGTGCCGATGCGGAGCGTGAAAAGCGTGAAAGGGAGAAGCTCGGACAGAATGAAATAATCGGTATGAGTGAGGCTGACGGCTTTATCAATGCTCGTAAGATCGAGGCTTCACCCAAGGAGCTTGAAGATAAGCACACAAAGGAGTCCTCGCACACTTCGGAAAATGTTGATATAACCGGTATTTCCGAGGGAATGCTTGAGATGAAAAAACGTCAGGATAATTTGTTTGAACGTCATCATTAATGCAAAAAACAACCGAGCACGTCGTTTCAGCTTGATGTGCTCGGTTTTGTCTTATCTTTTTTTAAAAATATTTTTTTGAAGCTCTGCCATTTTACGGCGGCGTGTCTGTGTTTCGTCACAGTCAACGGCAAAGCCGTTTCCCGTTTGGATAATTACATCGCCCTCCCGAATATCGGCAGGCAGACGGGAAAGCTCCATATTTAAAATCTCTCCGCCGTCGTTTTCGCAGATGGCGGTGTTTTTTTCGATTCTTTCGACAAAATATTTCATTTTATTATTTTTATACGGTCATCAAAGCGTGGCTTCTGCTCCGGCTTTTCGTCGGGATATCCGATGGAAACGGCAATGAGAAATTTATAGCATTCGGGGATGTCCCAGGCTTTTTTCCATTTGTTGCCGTTCTCATTGCCCTCGTCAAAGAGTGCTCCGACGCTTGCAATTATACAGGTGCCGAGCCCGAGACCTTGAGCGGCTATGCAGATGTTTTCGCACATAATTCCGGCATCGGTATAGCTTTCATTCTCTGCAAAAATAACGGCAAAGGTCGGTGCATTATGGTATACGGGATTTATGTCCCAGCGTGTGTAGGCGGGCGTATCGTAGCCGACAAGCTCCTTGAAATCCTTGTTCATTTCTTCAAGCATTTCCTTGCTTTGAATAAAACGGACATGGCAGGGCTGCATATTTCTGCCGCTCGGTGCCATTTTTGCCGCTTGCACAAGCAGCTCAAGCTGTTCGTCGGTAATCTGCTCGGGCTTGTAGGAGCGTATGGTTTGCCTTTCGAGAATTGCTTTAATTGTTTCGTTCATTTTGGTATCTCCTTATCAATTTTTTTCGAGTAATTCCGTTGTATATCAGTGAGGCAGCAAGGTATATCACCGCTATGGAGGCGAGTGTAATCAGAATATCAAGCACAAGCTTGACACTGACAAATTTTGCAAGCAGTGTCAGCACTATTGCAATCGCGGCAAGCACTGCCGCAGCCTTGCCGAGAAAGGCAGGCACCTCACCTGTGCAGCAGGGGGCAATGCGAAGTATGAACGCCTTTAACGGCTGTGCAAGGGGCTTGTCGCAGACATCGGAGTAGCTGACGGTGTAGGTTTTGTAATTCCGCACGTCGCTTTCGTCAAATTCAAATACCCTAACCGCTCTTTGCCATGCACCGTAGGTATTGTAGCCTGCGCCGGGGCAGTAGCCGAGGTCAATGCCGTCAACCGTGCCGATAAAGCTGTTGTAATGGTCGTGACCGCAGTAAACCGCAAAAACATCGCCGTGCTTTTTGAGCTGTTCAAATTCTCCGCACTCAATCGGCAATGCTGCCGGAGTTTCGCCGTAGCTGCCCTTGTGCTTTATTCCGTCACGGAGCTTGTAATATTCGCCCTTTCTGCTTCCGTATGCCGCTTGAACGCCCTTTGTGCCTTTGGGAGCCTTTTCCAAAAGCTGATAGATTTCATCAACCGGTATGTGCTGAAAAACGATTGACGGAGCGTTAGCCTCACGGCTTTTTCGGTCAAGCCAGTGTAGCTGTGCTTCTGTAACCCCCTGATATTTGCCCTTAATTTTTGTGCCGGTATCAACAACGAAAATGTTCATTGCCGTTTTTTCTCCGTCGGAGGAAAGCACCGGTACATTAAAGGTTGCAGGGTCGGGTCTGCCGTCATTCAAGCCGTCAAAGCAAATGCAATTTTTTATTTTGGAATAGGTTTTGACCTGTTCCTCGTTGGAAACTCCCGTTTCACGGTCGTGATTTCCAAAGGTCAGCACAAAGGGGATATCAAAGCTCTCAAAAACACTGAAAAGAGATTTTATCGCACTTTCAACATTTTTTTGATTCCTTTCACCCTTGCCCCAGAGGTCAAAAACATCAAGCTGGTCGCCTGTGATGACAATTAAATCGGGCTTTGTTTTTTCTATCGCCGCTTGAACAAAACGCAGTGTGTCAACGCAGGTGAAGCGGTTATCCTGTAAATCGGATATTTGCAGGATTTTCAGCTTGCCGTTTTTGAATTGTATCTGTTTTTTCATAGTATCACCGTTTATCGCTTTTAAGCGTATTATATCAGCAATTTGCAATTACGTCAATCTGTGCAATTCAAAAGAAAACGAACCGCTTGGTGGGCGATTCGTTTTAAACTCATTTGTTTTTACTGAGGGCTCTTTCAAGCCATATTGTGCCGATATCCATTGCATTATAGAGACCGTGCTTCTCACTCTTTTTAACAATACGCTCCTTGGGGCGGCAATCGGGGTCGGTATTGAGGAGCTGAATGAGAACCTTATCGGGAACCTCAAGCTCACCCTGCTCTTTTGTGCTCATAATCTGAATCAGGATAACGAACGGGTCGTTCATATTGCCGTAGTAAATCATATTTCCGTTGCGAACAAGGGGCTTGCCCTTGTAGGTAAGGAATTTGTTTTCGTTTTTCTTAACTGCCATATATCTCAGCCTTTCTTAATCTTGCAAATAATTCTTTACGAGCGATTGCAATAATTCGTCACGATCAATTTTGCGAATAAGGCTTCTTGCATTATTGTGCGTTGTGATATAGGTCGGGTCCTCGGAAAGAAGATATCCGACTATCTGACTTGTGGGATTATAGCCTTTTTCGTTTAACGCATTGTATACAGCCTTTAAGGTGGATCGCATTTCTTTTTCGTGATCCTCCTTGATAGAGAACTTAATCGTTTTACCGGTCATTGCAAGCACCTCCGCTTAATTTCCTTTTATTATATACCAAATCGGGCAATATAACAAGTGTAAAAATAAAGATATTTTATTTTTTAGCTTTATTTTCAATAATTTTTTAAAAAATCGGGCTTATTTTGTCTTTTCGGTGACTGCTTTGAGAAAGAAACCGACTGCCGCACCCGCAAGTGCTCCGACTATCATATTGATGACGATATTTACGTCGGTGACAAACGATAAGGCGGCACCGACTCCGATTCCGAGAATAAGGAAAATCAAAACATAGTATTTTTTCATTTAAACTGTTGCCCCCTCAAAAACATTTTTGAATGCGGAAAAGAACATTTCAAACGCATTCATATGAACCGTAACGGTAACTGCTTCGCTGTCGAGCAAAGCACCGTTTTTGTCGTAAAGCTCGGCGGTGACGGTCGCTGTGCCGTTACCGACAGCGGCAAGATATCCGTTTTCGTCAACGGTGACAACCGAGTTGTCGCTGCTTTTCCAGCTTATTTTGCCTTCGCTTTCGTTGTATTCGGCAATAATTTTTGCCGATGCTTTGTATCGGAGGTTAACCGTGTTGAACGAAACAAGCAGCGGCTTTTCCTCCCTGCCGTTGATTTTCATAAGGTCGTTTCGGTCAATCGCCATCATCCACGCAAGGTTTACATAGGGCTGATGAACATTCAACACGGTGTTGAGCTGACCGAGGAGAGCCCTGACATCGGAGCGATTGTTTTTGACAAATTCAAACAAGGCAAGGAAAACATCTATCATTCCCTGAATTTGCTTTTTGTTGAGATGCTCGGCGGCGTTGCTTTCTGCAATTCGCTCGGAAATGTATGAACGGAAGCCGTCACTTTTAATTGTTTCCATATTTGCGGGAATAAGACCTATCGCAATTCCGACGATTATAACGCCGACGGTTTTCATCGCATTGACAACGCCCAATTGCTTGCTGATATATTGCCCCGCAACAAAAACAAGCCCATCCTCATATTTTTCGGTATAGGTCTGTTGGTTTCCGAGAACCTCGTCGGTGAGCTTATCCATAAGGGAATCAAGCATAGCACCGACCGAGCGTGAATCCTCGGTGTTGTAAAAATTCGAGCTGAATTTTTTGCCGCTATCCGCCATAATATCCTTGAAAACTTCACCGACCTTTTGATAATAGCTTTCGTAATTTTTGCAGTTGTCGGCAGAGGGTAAATAATATTCAACACCGTAATGCGTGAAGCCCCATTTGTCCATCGCAAAGCGCGGAACATAGTCGTTCGGATTTATAATATTGACGATATTACCGTAAAGCTCGTTGGAGGCATCGGTGCTTTTGGTACACTGGGGAGCTTCAAAGGTAAAGGTAAAAATATCCTCATTTTTAAGCTTGAGCTTTGCTATGTGGTTTGCACCGTTGATACATTCGGCATAGCTGCCGTCCGTAAGCTCTGCACCGACAAGGTTGGCAATTGAACCGCCTCGGCTGTAGCCGGGAATGAGCAGCTTAACTCTGCCGTTGAGCTGTGCCTTTGCGAAATAATCGTTGAAATAATTCAAGATGATTTCCTTTGCAAGGTCAAAGCCGAGGTGATTTTCACCGCTGCCGACACGCATATTTCCGCCCCACTCCATACCGTAGTTGCCGCTTCTTACGGCGGCGATAATAAGGGTGCAGACCTCACCGTTGAGTTCAACCTCTTTTTTGCCCAAAGCGACTGCGGAGGTATCGTAGCCCTCGGTTTCAAAGCCGTAGGAGTTGACCTCATAGCCGCATTCCTCAAGCATTTTGCGAATGTTTTCGTCACGTTGGTCATCATTGAAGGAATTGAACGAAGCGAGCGAAACATTGAGTGCAAGAGTAGCGAGCTTGTGGTTATAGACATATGAGCTGCCCGAAAACCAATCGTCGTTGTATTCGTAGGGATAAAAGATGCTTTCATCAAACCAGTCGCACTGATATTTGCCCGAAATTTCTTCCTCTGCATGAGCGGAGAGGGGAATGGAGGTAAAGGTCATAATAAACGCAAGCAGCATAGCGTAAATTTTTTTGTTCAAAGATTTCATTCTATCCCTCCGTTCAAAATTCTTTCTAAAATATAATAGCATATAACGCCGAAAAATTAAAGTCATTTTGCATTAAATGCATAAAAATTTAACTTTTATTCAAATTTGTTTAATTTATATTCGCCGCTTTTGAGAATACGCAAAAGGTCGGCATTGCTTTTGATTTTTTCTTCCGTTATTATTCCTGCGGCATTTTCTTTTTGACTCTCACGGTGAAAATCGGCTCCGCCGGTCAAAATTCGGAAGTCCTGCTCCCTTGCCCAAAGCTCCGCTTTTTGGTTATAATCCTTTTTCCTGTCCTTGGCGTTGAAAATTTCACAGCCGTCAAGGTATTTCGGATTAGCTCTGTGTACATATTTTCGGAACGGATGAGCCTGGATAACAATTCCGCCGTTTTGTTTTACCGCTTCATAAAAGCGGCGAGGATATTTGAAAAGAAGATTACCGCTTTTGCAAACAAAGTCTTCATCAATTCCGTAAACCAGAAAGTCGTTTGTCGTTGCGAAAAATCTTATCTCCATACCGAGCAAAACGGTGAAATTCTCACCTGCCGCCGCAAGTGCGGTGCGGTGGCCGTCCAAAAACCTTTCAACGTCAACCTGCTTTTTAAAGGAGCTTTCCGTGCCGAAGGTGCGAAAAGAATAGTGGTCGGTTATGACCATTCCGCTGTAGCCTATTGACTTGTAAAATTCAACGGCGTCCTTTGCGTCGATTGCAGCGCAGGGGCTCGTCTGTGCCGTGTGACAATGCAGCTCGTATTTGTATTTCATAATGTAACATCGTCCTTTATCGGCCTTTGCCGATTTTAATTACAAAGCATTTGCCTTAAATGCCGAATAGCCTTCGTAATAGTAGCTGTGGTCAATGCCTTTCATATAAATTTCTCGGTCATCAACTTTATCGGTTAATGCCTGCTTTAATATGTGCTTGATTTCAATATCTTTAATGGGGCTGCGTTCCATTGCCGAAAGATAATCTTCTTTATCAATCAAGCTCCAATTGATAACCTGACCCGGTTCTTTTTTCAAAATCAAATCAAGCCAAATTCTTGTGCTTCTGCCGTTGCCCTCACGGAAAGGATGCGCAATGTTCATTTCAACATACTTTTCTATAATTTCATCGTAGGTTGATTGTGGCATTTTTTCTATATTTTCAAGTGCTGCTTGTAAATACATAAGCGGTACAAATCGGAAATTGCCCTTTGCTATATTAACGGTTCTTATTTTGCCGGCAAAATCATAAATAGAATCGAATAAATATTTATGAATTTCGGCAAGTGAATTAAAGGTTCCGGCTTCAAGAGTATTTAAATATCCGTTTTCAAAGAGCTCAACCGCCTTTTTTTGCTGATTTTTTCCTCTGCCTCGGACAATTCAACCGAATCGTTAATGCCGAGTTTATTTTCTAAGGTCATAATTGCTTTCCTTTCCGAAATTTACAATATGCTCTATTGTCGGGGACAGTTGACATTTTATGCTTTACTTCTTCACTATTACTTATTATTGTTTTAAGCAAATCTCCCCTTGCAAAAAACAAGAGGAGATGCTTGAATTATTTTACTCTGCTTATGATTTCGGCAAATTTTTCGGTGAGTGTGTGAGATGCCGAGTAACCCATTGAGTTTGTTTCGTGATAGTGTCCTCTGTCAAAGCGATCCTTGCCGTTGCTGAGATACGGCTGAGTTTTGTGCAGGATAAAATCATTCGGTGCAACAACATAGCCCGTCATATCGTTGGTGTTGCCGAAAACAAGAAGGTTCTTGTCCTCTGCGATTTCAACAAGCGGCTTGGGGTTGATTTCGGCTCCTCTGCCTGTTGCCGAATCCTCTGCGGAAGCGTAACCGCCGTAGGCAATTTCGGGGAAAAGCTCGCCGGGCATAATTATGATTTGCTGTGAGCCTATCTTCATATATGTCATTTCGGAAACAAGCGCAATGCCGAGCTCGCCCTTTTGTGCGGCGACCATCTTTGAGCTCATAACCTTGAGCATACCGAGGAAGGTGAGCACGGGGTTATCCGCATAGAAATAGAACGGCTGCTGAACAACGGTGATTTCGGGGGACATTTTCTTGTCGTTATCAATGGCAAGAGCAGCCTCACCAAGGGTAATGCCCTGCTTTTCCGTTCTTTTCCATTTGTCCTCAATATCAGGAAATCCGGGGTCAACACCACCGATTGCACCAACGCCGAAAAGCACGTTAACATCCTTGTCCTCATATATTCTTTCACGCATAAAATAGGGATAGTCGGCACTGCAAAGAGTATTCTTGCCGCCGAGAGTGTTCGGGTGAGCGGCAAAATTGAGGAACCAGGTCTCTTTGCTGCCGTCATCGGGAACAAAACGGATTCTTGTCAGCGTATCGTGAAGCACAATAGGCGGACGCTTATCATATTGAGCATCGGGAACGTGAGCCGTACCAACAAAAAGGTCGCCCTTTACACGGCTTTCGTAGGCCTCAACGCAAACCTCCTCAATTGATGTCAGGAGCTTGTTCATATAGGTGTCAACCTTGCCCGATTTCGGGAGCTTGCCCCAGTAGCCGAGGGTATCAAAGCCGCCGTGCGTGTGGGTACAGCAGACATTGATTGCCTTGCAGCCGACTCTCTTTGAAAAATCGGCAAGCTGAGCACGAATGATCTGATTTTCGGAATTTGTAAGACCGATAACGTCGGCGGAAACCATGATGATTCCGCCCTCATCGCCGCAGCCTATCCACATTGCACGCACGGTAAGTGGATCGTGGAAGCCGGTCATATCCTGTGCGGTCTTGTGACCTGCTATGTAGTATTTCTTTGAATCGAAATCGTCGGGCATAACCTCCTTCATTGCAAAGCCAACGTCAAATTTGTCATCCTTTTTATTGGAAATTTTGGTCGGCTGAATAACGGGAAGCTCCTCGGGATAACCCTTCTTTCCAAGCTTTTTACCCTTGCTTGATACAATTTTTTTGACGGCACTTGCCGCAATATCTCCGATATCCATAAAAACATCCTTTCATACCGCACGCAAAGCGAACGGACTTTTATTCCAAATATATTATAACATATCAAGCGCATATAGACAAGTTAATTTTTTGTAAACACAGAGTTCGGATTGATTTTACAGGCAAATTATGATACACTTAATTTGGTGATAATATGTTAAAGAAAAATGATGAAATTTATCTCACGGTCAAGTCTTGCACCTTGCAGGGCAGCGGCGTTTGCGATTATGACGGTATGACTGTATTTGTACGTGGCGGTGTTACCGGTGACCGTGTGCTTGCTCATATCATAAAGGTCAAAAAAACCTATGCGGTAGGTATAATCAAAAAGCTGTTACAGCGTTCGTCAATGCGTTTAAAGGATTTTTGCCCGATTGCCGAAAAATGCGGCGGCTGTTGCTTTGCGCACATAAAATATGATGCCGAGCTTGAAATAAAAGCCGGGCAGGTTGCCGATAATTTCAAAAGGCTTGGCGGACTTGACGTGGAGCTTGCTCCGATTATTCCGTCACCCTCGGCGGACAGGTACAGAAATAAGGCACAGTATCCCGTGGGCTCGGACGGAAATTTTGCACAAATCGGCTTTTATGCACCGATGACCCACCGCATAATCGACTGTGCCGATTGCCGCTTACAGCCCGTAGAATTTTCGCAAATCACCGATATTTTCCGTGATTGGATAAGAAAAAACAAAATCAGTGTGTATAATGAAACAGAAAATTCCGGTATTTTACGCCATATCTACATCCGCAAGGCGGTCGCTTCAAATCAGCTTATGGTTTGCATTGTTGCAACCTGTAAAAACGTGCCGCAGCTTGATGAGCTTATTCAAGCGTTAACGGAGGTTGAAGGCGCAGCAAGTATTATTCTCAACATAAACAAGGAAAAAACCAACGTGGTGCTCGGCAAGGAGTGCCAAACGCTTTGGGGAAGTGACTACATTACGGACGAGCTCTGCGGCTTGAAGTTTAATATATCTCCGCTTTCATTTTATCAGATAAATCACGACGGTGCGGAAATCCTTTACGGCAAGGCGAAGGAATACGCCGAATTAACCGGCAGAGAAACACTTGTTGACCTCTACTGCGGAACGGGAACCATCGGATTGACGATGGCGGATAAAGCAAAAACGCTTATCGGAGTTGAAATTATTCCGCAGGCGATTGAAAATGCAAAGGAAAATGCACGGCTCAATGGAATTGAAAATGCGGAATTTATCTGCTCCGATGCATCAAAGGCGGCGCAAATGCTTTTGGAAAGGGGAGTTAAGCCCGACGTTGTAATTCTTGACCCACCGAGAAAGGGCTGCGATGAAGCACTTGTCGGCACGGTTGCCGAAATGTCGCCCGAAAGAATAGTCTACGTCTCCTGCGACAGTGCCACCCTCGCACGCGATTGCCGCCGCTTCACCGACCTCGGCTACTCACTCCAAAAAGCCACCCCCGTCGATATGTTCCCCCATACCGCACATGTGGAGACGGTTGTCTTGCTTTCCAAGGGCGAGGTCGACTCGAAAAAGA
>CAYYLP010000020.1:0-33126 GCA_964472865.1 uncultured Ruminococcus sp.
TGTCTAAAAAGTGTTGCACTTGACTTGACAATCTGTCCACCTCCCCTTGATTCAATCAAGGGGAGGCTGGGTGAGTGTGTTGCCGTGGCTTACGGGTGGAAATTATCCATTATTCTATCTTCATTTTTCATTAAAAAAATCTCCCTCATAAAGAGAGAGATTTTTGTTTTAGTCCATATCCCAGTTATGCCATACGTTCTGGACGTCGTCGTTATCATCGAACATATCGAGCATCTTGTTCATATTTGTGATATCGTCCTCGTTGGTAAGCTTGGTATAGGTAGAGGGAACATACTCAACCTCTGCGGAAAGGAAAGAATATCCCTTTGCTTCAAGGTCGTCACGAACACCGCCGAGGTCATTGGGCTCTGTACGGATTTCAAAAATGCCCTCTTCATCGGTAATGAAGTCGGTTGCACCTGCTTCAAGAGCATCCTCCATCAGCTTTTCCTCGTCAACGTCCTCCGCCTCAATCGTGATAACACCGCAACGCTCAAACATAAACGAAACACAGCCGCTTTGACCCATATTTCCGCCGTACTTATCAAAATAATGGCGAACATCGCCTGCGGTACGGTTACGGTTATCGGTAAGTGTTTCAACAATTATCGCAATGCCCGAAGGACCGTAGCCCTCGTACATTATTTCCTCGTAATTGTCGGCATTGCCCTCACCGGCTGCCTTTTTGATAATACGGTCGATGTTATCGTTCGGAACATTGTTTGCCTTTGCCTTTGCGATAACGTCCTTAAGCTTTGTATTAACCGAGGGGTCGGGACCTCCCGATTTAACGGCAACCGCAATTTCACGACCGATTTTTGTAAAAACCTTCGCACGTGCTCCGTCGGTTTTTTCTTTTTTACGCTTGATCGTACTCCATTTTGAATGTCCTGACATAAAATTTATCACCATTTCCTGTCGGGGCAGCGCCCCAATATTTTAACTGTTAAATTATATACTCATTAGTCTTATTTGTCAATATCTAATCGTCAAGTGCCGGAGGAGCAAAGCCGTAGCCGAGAATTTCGTTAGCCTCCGACATAACGATAAACGCCTCGGGGTCAATTTCCTTGCACATTCTTTTGATATTCGGAATTTCACTGCTTCTTGCCGCACAAATTATCAGCTCACTTGTCTCACCTGTGTAGCCGCCCTTGCCCTCGATTATGGTTGCGCCGCGGTGTCCTCGCCGAGTGATTGCCCTTGCAAGCTCATCCGCCTTGGTTTTGGTAAAAATATAAAGCATTTTACCGTTGCCTGTGCCGTAAAGAATGAAATCCATAATTTTTGACGAAACAAAAATCAAAATCGCCGCATAAAGCACACTGTCCACGCTGCGAAAAACTATCGCCGCCGCAACAACAACCGCCGCATCACACAGCATAATCATCCTGCCGATTGACATATGCGGCCAGATTTTTTTGAGCAGACGACCGAGAACATCGGTGCCTCCGGAGGTTGCGCCACGGACTATAATCAACGCTATTCCGGCTCCGCACATAGCTCCCGCAAAAATTGAAGCCAAAAGCTTATCCCCTTGGTAGGAAAAAATCAAGCCCTTACTCATTGCAAGGTTCACTCCGTCAATCACAAGCGACAGCATGGCGGTGACCCAAAGAGTTTTAAAGGTGAAGAATTTTCCGATAAAAACCCAGGCAAGAATTATCAGCGGTACGTTCAGAATAAAGCCGGTTAAACCGACAGGACATTGCGGAAAAAGATAATTGATGATTATGGCAACGCCTGTCATTCCGCTTTGTGCAATATTGTTCGGAATTGCAAAAATATTTACTCCGAGCGAATACAGCAGACAGCCGATAATAAAATAAATATTATCAACGGCAAATTTTTTAATATTGAAATTTTTAAATTCCTGCTTCACTGACATTTTGTTTCGCAAAAGTCTGCCTCCTCGGGGAAAATGGTTTTGTAAAGCTCAACAATCCTATCCATACGCTGTGAAAGGTACAGATATCCGAAAAGAGCCTCCAAGCCCGTTGCGGTGTGATAATCGGCACGGGAAACATTTTTCGGCTGATGCCCGGATTTTGCATTTCTGCCCCTCTTGAAAGCAGAAAGCTCCTCCTCGCTGAGCATCGGCAAAATTTTCTCAACGCCCTTTGCCTGTGCGCTCGCCTTTACCCTGCCGACAGCCAGGTGATGCAAATCGTTAGCCGGTCTGTTCGCATCGCAGATCAGCTCCTCCCTAACAAGCAGGTCAAACACGGTATCACCGATGAATGCAAGCGTCAGTGGGCTCAGCTCATTCGGTTTAACTTCTTTTTCTTTTAAAAAACGCTCCATATTTTTACGGCACAAAGTCGAATTCCAAATCATAAATTTCGACCGTGTCACCCTCCTGAATACCTTTTTGAGTGAGTGCATCAATTACGCCGCTCGAATGTAAAACACGCTGAAAATACTGCAACGATTCATAATCGTCAAGGTCACATCTTTGAAGGATTTTCAACAGCCACTCGCCCTCAACAACATAGATTCCGTCCTCAACGGTAACGGTGAACCTTCTCTCACCGTTCTGCTCAAAGAAATCAAGCGGAATTTCTTCCTTTTCGTATCTTTTAATCGGCGGAAGCGTAGCCAGCCTTGCGGCAACTGCATTGATGATCTCTTGCGTGCCCTCAACAATCGGAGCGCACATTGTAAAATACTGATATCCACGCTCGGTAAAGTATTTTTCAAGCTTCTCAAGCTGTTCATCGGTTGCAAGGTCAACCTTGTTGCCGACAACAATCTGCGGCAAATCCGCCATTTCGGGGTTGAACTTGACAAGCTCCTCGTTGATTTTGTTGAAATCCTCAATCGGATCTCTGCCCTCACTGCCGGCTGCATCAACAATATGAACAAGCAAGCGGCAACGCTCAACGTGCCTTAAAAATTCGTGACCAAGACCAATTCCGTCACTCGCACCCTCAATAAGCCCGGGAATATCCGCCATAACAAACGAATTGCCCTCGCCCATCGAAACAACGCCCAAAACCGGAGTTAAGGTGGTGAAATGGTAATCCGCAATGATCGGCTTTGCCTCGCTGACAACGGAAAGAAACGTCGATTTTCCGACATTTGGGAAGCCCAAAAGTCCCACATCGGCAAGCAATTTTAGCTCCAGTGAAACCTCCCAACTTTCGCCGGGTGTTCCGGGCTTTGCAAAACGCGGAGCTTGGCGTGTCGGGGTTTTGAAATGGGAATTGCCCCAGCCGCCCCTGCCGCCCTTTGCGGCAATAAATTCATCGTCGTCGGACATATCTGCCATAACCTTGCCCGTGGTTTGCTCCCTTATTATTGTTCCTCTCGGCACCTCGATAACAAGATCCTCTCCGCTTTTACCGTTTCTGTGTCCCGCTTGACCCTGTGCGCCGCTTTGAGCCTTATATTTTCTTTTGTAGCGGAAATCCGCAAGAGTGGAAAGATTATCGTTCACCTTAAAAACGATGTTTCCGCCTCTGCCACCGTCGCCGCCGTCAGGTCCGCCTGCGGCAACATATTTTTCACGCCTAAAGGCGACGGCACCGTTGCCGCCGTCGCCGGCCGTTATTTTAATTTTAGCTATGTCAACAAACATAGTTTTACCTCATTTTGCTAAATTATAATTCCGCTCTTGCCGCCTTGATATTGGCAACAAATTTCTTTGCGGTTTCTGTAATGAGCTTATAATCACCTGTCTTTGCACCTGCGGTGAGGGATGAGCCGGCGCCGACAGCAACTGCACCTGCCTTGATCCATTCTCCGACATTATCGGCACTTACTCCGCCGGTCGGCATCATCTTGGCATAGGGAATGGGACCCTTGATATCCTTGATAATTTTAGGACCGTAAAGGTCGCCGGGGAATACCTTGAGAATATCCGCACCGTTTTCCATAGCCGTTACCGCCTCACGAACGGTCATAACGCCGGGCATCACTGCTATTCTGTAACGGTTGCACATCTTGAGTGTTTCGAGGTCAAGATAGGGGCTGACAATATATTGAGCACCGCTGAGCATAGCAATTCTCGCCGTCGCAGCATCCATAACCGTGCCTGCACCCAATATAATATCCTTCGGGTCATATTTGTATGAGAGAGATTCAATAACTCTGTCTGCATGGGGAACGCTGAAGGTCAGCTCAATCGCCGCAACTCCGCCCTCCATACAGGCATCGACAATGTGCTCCGCCTTGTCCGCACTCTCCGCACGAACAACAGCAACAACGCCGCAGTCCTGAATTCTCATAAGTATGTTTTCTTTATCCATAACAATCGCCTCCGATTTAATTGTCTATTCTCGGTGCCGCAAGTATGCCAACACGTCTGAGGACGTACTCATAGCACCAGCTATCCTTTTCACTTCTCCAAGCATTGGGTCCATGCCATTTCAAAGTCTCCTCAACAAGATGAAGCGGACCGAACGTGTTGTAGCGATGGGTGTAAAGTGTCATTTCAACATCGTGCTCACCATCCGTAAGACCGTCAACGCTTAAAATATACGGCGGATATATTATATCACCTTTTTCAATTCCGTCAACTCTTACGGATATCATTGCTCCCCTGTACCACTGTGCACAGATATTCATCTTTCCGTTTTGCGAATTTGCTTTGAATTTATATGTAATATTATCGCCGTAGAACGGGAAGCCCTGCGTGGTTATGTCTCCGAAACCGATTTTTTCGGGCAGGGAAACAATCGTTTTTTCCGTTCCGATAACCCTGACGCCGAAATTTCCGAGGACAAATATATTTTCAATACTGGTGTTTTCGCCGTAGTCGTATGTCAGCTCGATAATATTCTCGCCCTTTACGATTTTCGGAAGCTCCAGCTTGAAAATAGAAATATCAACATAATTTCCGCAAAGCTTCTTTTCAAGCTCCTTGCCGTTGAACAAAAGCCTTTCAAGCTTTTCCGGTTCTTCAAACGCAAGGCAAGCACCGGAATACTCAATGTCACTGTTAAAGCTAAAGCGAAGTGTAAGCTTATCAACAGGCTGCGCTGCCGCAAGAACCCACGGCTGAGCCACATCGTGACATCTCTTGCCCAAGCCGAGCTCACAACGCAGAGCATTGTCAAGACGGAGAATTTCCTCGCACTCTCTGAAATCGCTGTCGCCCGAGAGCTTATATTCCGCAGTGTCAAGAAGCAGAACATTTTCCGCCGCAAGACTGTAATCGACAACGCTCTTAACGGGCTTGCCCTCAACGTGAGCTACGCCTCTGGGTATTTCAGCTTCCTGCTTGCCCTCGGTCAATCTGATGAGAAGCGATTCTATGCTGTATATTCTGTAGGTAATAATTGTGTTTCCGTTTTTGTATGCGGTGCTTATCGGCTTAATTTCGCCGCTCAAGGTATCGTAAAGCTCTGCTCTGTATTCACCCGCAACGGTGATACCGATATCCCAACCGTAATCAATATCCGTATTCTCCTGTTCCGAGGTATGGCATACGAAAAGCCAACGGCAATCGTTATCCTGCCTGAGCTGATAACAAAGAGTATCCATCAATCTGCCGTCAGCATACCTTATCGTAATTGTTCTGTTGCTGTCAAGCGCTCCCAAAAGCGAAGCCCTTGAAAAATCAATTTTTTCGCTGATATCAAAGAGCTCCTTGCCCTTATCGGAGGGTACCGCATCGCAAAGATAGGGTGCATCGCCCATAAAAATGAGCTTGCCGCCGTTATCACGGAATTTTGAAAGACGTTCAATCGTTGTGGAACGTAAGGTTTCACAGCCGGGAACAACAACCGCATCGTACTGCATTTCGCCAACCTTGAGCGGATTGGAGCCCTCCTTGCAAAGCTCTGGCAAAAGCGACTCGGAAATGAAATCAAAATCTATGCTTCCGGTCAAAAGCCAATCTACCACATTGGAAATTCTATCATCAAGATTTTGACAAGCCACCGAGGTTTTATCCTTTGCACCGGAATGAATCCAATAGCTTTCTATCGGGTGAACAATCGCAACCTTGACAACAGGCTTTCCTCTTGTGAGTGCCGTGTTTACTCTTGCAAAGTGATCTTCAACCAAATGATACTTTTCAAACCAAGGTGATTGATAGTGAATTGAAGCCGGATAGTCACGCTTTGCCTCACCGCCCATTGCATACCAGGAAAGGTGCGGAACTCTGACGGTTACGCCGAGAGCCGCCTGCCAGTCGCCCTGATGCTTATAGGTTCTGAAATCACAGTCCCAGCCCGTTACACCGTAAAGCTCGGAAAGCATACCCTCACGTCCGTACTGATGAACAGCCGACTGAGCCTGCTTTGCGGTCAAAAATTCATGCCAGTTGCAAAGCATATCAATTCCCGGTATTCCAAAGCCTCGGTAAGAACGCATTGCCTCACCGACTTCATTGCTCTGACCACGGAGAGATGACTCCTCCATCATATGTCCCGTCAATGCAATTCCGTTCTCGTCACACCATGCACCTACATTATCGGCAAAGGCATTTACAAAAAGCTCCGTTGTGAAATCGTGATATCTGTATCTGTGAACAGAAATTTTATTTTCGGGAAGCTCCCAGAACAGCTCGGGAAGTGTATCAAAAATGCTCTCACCGTACTCCTTTTCGTAAAGCTCGGGCAGCTTGTCCGTCCAAGGCATTACGATATCCATTTTATCAAAGGAATTATTGAGAGAGGACTTGCAGGTAAATTCGGGTTCGTCGGTAAAAATAGCAGGAACGACATTTCCGAATTCATCGCCGCAGGTTTCCTTATATCTTTCGTGAGTGACCTCAATAAATTTATCTATCGCTTCCTTGCTCAGAGTGTCAACATAGGTTTGATTGTTGTACCACGGCGAACAGCAATAAATCTCACGGTAGGCGTACCATTTTACGCCCGCAGCCTCATCATCTGCACCTATCTGCTTATATGATTTGATGTATCCGTCCTCGTCGAGCACAATATCGTAGCAAGCAAGAAGTGTCCAGCTTTCGGCACGCTCGTTATGAACGCCGTGAGCTTCTCTTTCCGCCTTATCCTTAAACGGAGTAAATAGCAGATTGCGCGCCTTGTATTTATCGTCCTTGGTAACCAGTCCTCCTGCCGCACCCGACGGCCACCTATCCTCATCATAAAGCCACGCAAGCATTTCTTCCTTCTTCGCTTTGTCAACACAGCCTCTTATGATCTGCATAAATTCATCGCTGAGGTATTCCGTTTTCAGACCCGTTCTGACGTGCATATGAAAGCCGCCAAAGCCCATTTTCTTAAAAATATCTATTTGACGATCCATTTCCTCCCTTTCAAGGGCATTGTTCCATGCCCAAAACGGGGTTGACCTGTATTCGCACGTCGGATTTTTGAAAAGCTCCTTTGAAAGAGTTTTTTCTCCGTTCTTTTTGTATAACATAAATCGCTCTCCTTATCTTTGAACTCTTGCACCGGCACCGCTCATCAGTCTTTCGACCTCCGCCTTGCTTGCCATTGATGTATCACCGGGCGTTGTCATAGCAAGTGCGCCGTGAGCCACGCCGTAATTTACGGCAGTCTGCGGATCTCCGGTTGTCATCAAGCCGTAAATAAGACCCGATGCAAAGCTGTCACCGCCGCCGACACGGTCATAAATTTCAAGATTTTTGAAATCAAGACCCATATATACCTTACCCTCAGCCCAGCAAAGAGCACTCCAATCGTTGACCGAAGCGGTTTTTACCGTCCTGAGTGTAGATGCGGCAACCTTGAAATTCGGGTAAATGCTTGCCGCCTTCTCTATCATTTTAACATAACCGTCAATATTCAGCTCCTTGAGGTTTTCGTCATTGCCCTCAACATCCAAACCGAGGCAGGCTGTAAAATCCTCCTCGTTGCCAATCATAACGTCAATGTACTTTGCAATTTCCTTGTTGACCTCCCGGGCTCTCGCCTTGCCGCCGATATCGTTCCACAAAGAGGGTCGGTAGTTGAGGTCATATGAAACCACCGTGCCGTATTTTTTTGCGGTTTTGACCGCTTCAATAACAACCTGAGCCGTTGTATCTGAAAGTGCGGCAAAAATTCCGCCGGTGTGCAGCCAACGCACTCCGAGCGTACCAAAAATATATTCCCAGTCAATGTCCCCCTCACGAAGCTGCGATACTGCGGTATTACCTCTGTCCGAAACACCGACTGCACCGCGGATACCGTAGCCTCGCTCCGTAAAATTAAGTCCGTTTCTGACCGTTCTGCCTATTCCGTCATATTTCACCCATTTTATAAGTGAGGTATCGACTCCGCCCTGAAGCATAAAATCCTCAACCAGCCTGCCAACCTCATTGTCGGCAAGGGCTGTAACGGCAGCGGTACGCAAGCCGAAGCATTTGCGAAGTCCCCTGGCAACATTGTATTCGCCGCCGCCCTCCCAAACACGGAATGAACGTGCCGTCTTTATCCTCGAATCGCCCGGGTCAAGTCTTAACATAATCTCACCAAGGGAAATCATATCAAAGGTACATTCTTCTTTTTTTCTGAGTTCAAGCTTCATTTGAGTTCGCTCCCCTTTTTCTTCTGTTTTTGTAAAAATCAAGCATTGTCGGGTCTTGAATTGCCCTTACAAGCTCGTATATATGTCGTGAGTGAAAGAAAACGGCAAAGGAAAGCCTTATCACAGGGGAAATATCCCTGTTCTTCATAAATTCTCCCAATCGTTTTCTTCCGATTTTTTTCGTTTCCTCAAGCACCTGCTTTTCGCAGGCAGAGCCTATTGCACGGGTTCTGTTGTATAATATTGTCTGAAAAAGATATTGCAAACAATATTTTTTCAAAAAAGAGTTTTTTGAATTTGCCAGCTCATCGCAAAGCATATCAAAGGAATATGTAATCGAAAACTGCCGAATATTGAAATCAGCGGTTACTGCGGAATCGGGTCTGTTGTAGTAATAATACAGCTCGGAGTTTATGTGCCTTGCGGTAATCCCCTTATCCAAAAGCATTATAACATAATAACCGTCCTCACCGTTGGTAATGCCCACGGGAAACTGCGTCTTCCTTGCGACCGAGGCTTTTATCATTTTGCCGCAGGAGGATTTTGCCAAACAAGAATTACCTCGATTGACAAACATTTCCGGAATTTCGAGCACGGTGCTTTCGGCATTTTTAATAACCTCCTGCCTTTCATCAAGCCTTTGCGTGTATCTATGCTCCGCACAGACCATATCACAGCCATATTTTTCAATTTCGTTCAAAAGCAGCTCAACCGTCTGAAGGTGCATATAATCATCACCGTCAACGAACATAACGTAATCGCCCGTGACCTTTTCAAGTCCGAGATTTCTCGCCGCCGAAACGCCTGCGTTTTCCCGGTAAAAATATTTCACCCTGCTGTCCTTTTCGACAATAGCTTTGATTTTCTCCGCACTTTTGTCTGCGCTTCCGTCATCAACGCAAATTATTTCGAGATTCTCATAGGTTTGGTTAACAATACTGTTCAAGCAATTTTCTATGTACTTTTCAAGATTATATACGGGAATTATAATACTGACTGTTTTCACTCCAATTCCCCCAATAATGTGTTTCTGAAGCACTTTTGATTTAATATAAACAAGAAAAAGCGATACAGCAATGGAATTTCAAACATCAAAATTATACCTATTTTTTCTAAACGAGTTAAATTTTTATCTTTTTTTAATGCTTTCAGGTATTTTTTCCCCATTTGATTGAGCTTTTTTGTTACTTCCTTTTTGCATTTGGAATTATGACATTGAATCCTTTGTCTCAAAATTACTCTATAAATTCCCTTTAAATAATCTGCTTTTAAAAAGTCATCATTCGCTTTACTGCATATTTCATAGCACTCTGCTGCGGCATCGACAAGGTCAGCTTTCCTCATTGTAAATGTTTGACAGCTCGACAAGGAATTCTCTCGTACAAGGTAATAGTATTTTATATCCGTAGAAAAGTCAGCAAGTACAATTTTATCAGCATTGAGCATTGCCAGAAGCATAAAAATAGAGTCTTCGCCATTATGTAAATCAACACGAAATCGTATTTCTTGAATCAAGCTATATTTATACATATTACCGGTAACAACATAAACACACTTAAGCTTCTTTTTTAACAACTCATCAACATTAATAATCTCGGAGCAAGGCTTTATTTTTTCAACCATCGTTACTTGCACAGGATGTTCATTAATGGCTTTTTCGGTAACACATACAATATCCGCATCACTTTCGATTGCTACCTTTAACTCACATTCGACAAACTGCGGGTGAACGTAATCATCCGAATCCACAAAAATAACATAATCACCTGTGACCTTTTCAAGTCCGAGATTTCTTGCCGCCGAAACACCTGCATTTTCCTGATAAAAATATTTCACCCTGCTGTCCTTTTCGGCAATAGCTTTGATTATTTCGCCACTTTTGTCTGCGCTTCCGTCATCAACGCAAATTATTTCGAGATTCTCATAGGTCTGGTTAACAACACTGTTCAAGCAAATTTCTATATACTTTTCAATATTGTAAACAGGAATTATGACACTTACAAGAGGCTTCATAAAAATTCTCCTTAAAATCAACCGCCGATAAGGAATTATCGGCGGCAGTAAATTTAAACACCCGAATAAGCATTAAAGCCGCCGTCAACGGCAATTGTAGTGCCGGTAACGAAGCCCGAATATTCCTTGTCGCAAAGGAACAATAACGCACCCGAAAGTTCCTCAGGCTTACCGAAGCGACCCATTGGCGTTGCGGCAAGAATTTTGCCTGTTCTCGCCGTCGGTGAACCGTCGGGATTCCAAAGCAAATCCTTATTCTGCTGAGTTGAGAAAAATCCGGGGGCAATGGCGTTTACTCTTATGCCCATTTCGGCAAAGTGAACCGCCATAAACTGCGTAAAGTTGGCAACCGCCGCCTTTGCCGCCGAGTACGCCGGTATCTTTGTCAACGGACGGAAAGCGTTCATCGACGTTATCATAACTATACAGCTATCCTCTTTTTCCGCCATATCCCTTGCAAAAATCTGTGTCGGAATAAGTGTGCCGAGGAAATTCAAATTAAATACAAAGGAAATTCCCTCGGGGTCAAGGTCAAAGAAGGTCTTGACATTTTCATCCTTTTCGATAAGGTCAATTTTTTCAAGCGTTTCCTTGGTTGTTGTGCCCTTGGGATTATTTCCGCCCGCACCGTTCAAAAGGATATCGCAGGTGCCGAGCTTTTCGGCAACAATATCTCTCGCCTTTTTCATACTTTCGGGCTCAAGGACGTTGCAGCCGACAGCAATCGCCGTGCCGCCGTCCGCAGTTATTTCATCGGCAACCTTTTTCGCCGCCGCTTCATTCAAATCAAGTATAGCAACCTTTACGCCCTGCTCGGCAAGCGTTTTTGCAAAGCCGGAGCAAAGCACTCCGCCGCCGCCCGTAATGACGGCAACCTTTCCTTTAAGACTTTTATGTTCGGTCATAATATCACTCCGTTCATTTGCTCTTTTCGACTGCTTCCCACAGTCCGTTGAGGTATGCACAGCCGAGGGCACGGTCATAAAGTCCGTAGCCGGGACGAGCAACCTCGCCCCACAACATTCTGCCGTGGTCGGGTCTGATGTAACCATCAAAGCCAACCTCCTGCAACGCCTTAACAATTTCATACATATCAAGACTTCCGTCGGCGGAAAGATGTGATGTTTCGTTAAACCAGCTATCTCTGATTTTAACATTTCTCAAATGTGCAAAATAAATCCTGTCGCCCACTTCTCTGATCATCGCCGGCAAATCATTTTCCGCACTTGCACCGAGAGAGCCGGTGCAGAAGGTCAAGCCGTTATACGGAGAATCCACCAGCTTGAGGAAGCGTCTGATATCCTCGATATTTTTGATAATTCTCGGCAAGCCGAAAATATCCCACGGTGGGTCATCGGGGTGGATAGCCATTCTTACATCACATTCCTCGCAAACAGGGATTATCTCCTTGAGAAAATGCTCAAGATTTTTCCACATATCATCATGGGTAATATTTTTATATTTTTCAAACAGCTCCTTAATTTCGCCCATTCGCTCGGTTTCCCAGCCGGGCATCGCATAGCCGTTTGAATTGTCGTCAATCTCCTTGAACATATCCTCGGGACTTTTGCCCTCAACCTGCTTGCCGTTGTAGCAAAGGCAGGTTGCACCGTTGCCCATATCCATGGCAAGATCGGTTCTTGTCCAGTCAAAAACAGGCATAAAATTATAGCAAATAACCTTAACGCCGACCTTTGAAAGATTGCGGATACATTCCTTATAGTTTTCAATATATTTATCGGCGTTTTCGTCACCGAGCTTTATGCTCTCGTGAACATTTACGCTTTCAATACATTCCATTGTAAGTCCGGCGGCTTCAATTTCCTTTTTCATTGCAAGGATATCGTCAAGCTCCCAAACCTCACCGGCAGGCAGGGTATGCAGAGCAGGAACAACACCGACAACGCCCGGAACCTGTCTAATCTGCTCCAGCGTGACCGTGTCCTTTGTGCTGCCGAACCATCTCATTGTCATCTGCATAGGATTCACTCCCTCATATTTCCGCCAAAGCTATGCGGAAACTATTGCATTATTTTTTAGGATAACCTCTTTACCGCTTGCAGAGGATTCATAAATTGCCGAAAATTCTTCAACGGCTTTTCCGCCCTCTTGAGAATCAATCGGGAAATGCTCATCCCTTGCTATGCAATCATAAAAATCACGAATCAGAGCCTCGTGACCTCTGCCCCAATATTTTTTGCCTCTAAACGCCGTGTTCTCGTCAAAAACAAGCGGCTCAATCTCGCCGTCATCGTGTACAACATAGGCATGGTTGCCCTCAATTCGTAGAATCGCCTTTTCGCACAAGAGGTCTATCAGCACCCTTGAATCCGTGCCGAACGCCGTTGTTGCATCATAAAGAGCAACAATTCCGTTTGCAAAAATAAATCTTGCGTGTGCGGTATCCTCAACCTCAATAACATCCTTGAGGTGATCGTTCGCAACGTGTCCGGTAACGCTGACAATATCAGAGCCTACAAGATATCTCAAAAGATCCTGCGTGTGAATACCCTGATTGATAACCACACCGCCGCCCTCTTTTTTCAAGGTACCGTGCCAATCGTCGGAATAGTAATCCTCGTCCCTGTGCCACTGAACAACCGCCCTTGCGCCCCTGACAGCGCCGTATTGACCGCTTTCAAGTGCTTTTTTGACCGCTATAACCGAGGTATTGTATCGGTTTTGGAAGCAAACGCCGTATTCGCAGGTGCTCATAAGCTGAGCCATTCTGATTTTGGCAAGCTCCTCCTTATTCATAGCGCACGGCTTCTCACAAAGGACGTGGATATTCCTCGAAAGAGCCTCTATTGCCATTTCGACATGAAGATAGTGCGGAGTGCAGATGTGAACCGCCTCCGGCTTATCCTCATCAAGCATTTTTATGTAATCGTAATACGCCTTACAGCCGTATTTTTCGGCAAGCTTGTCTGCCTTTTCCTCGATGATATCCGCAACGGAGGAGATTTCAATCCCCTCCATTGCGTTAAGAACCTCGAGGTGAACATGTGCTATATTGCCGCAGCCTATAACAGAAACCCTCATAAAACACCTCAGAATGTACTGCTCATATCTTCCTGAACCTGTTCAACAATATCGGTCTTTGCCCTTGAATTTTTAACGTGCTCCATAAGAAGCTTGTAGTATTCTTCCTCATCAAACGGAAGCTCAATGGTTTTGCCCGTCCAGCTTGAGAAATGAGCCGCATTTGAGAGCAGAACACCGTTGATGCCCTCCGTACCGTCCGCAACAAGCTCGGTACCGTGGAGAATATGTGAAGCAAAGGCATTGAGAACACCGCTGTGCTGCTCGTTGAGACCGTCCGTTTCAACGGGAACCTCCTTGCACTCAATCTTTGCAAAGCCCTTTGTGTCGCCCTTTATCGAATCAACCATACTGTTGTTGAGCTCAATAAGTGTAATCTTTTCGGCCTTATCAACAATAATCTTTGCCTTGTCAAGTGTGATTTCAAGTCGGTTTGTGCCGGGATAGTCGCCCGTGGTTGTGATGAACACGCCTGTTGCTCCGTTCGGATATTCGGCATAAATCGTAACATCGTCCTCAACCTCGATATCGTGCCAGTTGCCCTCCTTGAGGAATGCATGGATTCTTGACGGCATACCGCAAATCCACTGCCACAAATCAAGCTGATGCGGACACTGATTGAGGAGGACGCCGCCGCCCTCACCCGACCAGGTTGCACGCCATCCGCCGGAATTATAATAAGCCTGAGTGCGGAACCAATCGGTGATTATCCAGTTTACACGGTGAAGCTCGCCGTACTTGCCGCTCTCGACAATTTCTTTAACCTTTCTGAATACGCAGTTTGTACGCTGATTAAACATAATCGCAAAGGTCTTATCGCTCTTTTTTGCGACCTCATTCATCTCGCGAACCTGCTTTGAATAAACGCCTGCCGGCTTCTCGGAAACAACGTGCAAGCCGTGATTCAAAGCCTCTATAACATAGGGAGGATGGAAGTAGTGTGGCGTTGCGATGATAACGGCATCAACCTCGCCGCAGTTAAAAAGCTCATCGGCGGTGTTGTAGGTCTTGACCCAAGGAGCCTTCTCCTTTGCCCAAGCAAGTCTTTCCGGATTGATATCCGCAACTGCGGTAACTCTTGTTTCGTAAAGCTTACCTTTGAGATGATTTTCAAGGTGACTTGAGCCCATATTACCGCAACCGATTATACCCAAGCGAATCGGCTGAGCATCCTCGGCAAGCTTATGCATAGCATCCGCCGCCGCCTTAAACGAAGCCTCGTGGGAGGGATATGTATGCTTTTCCATACCCTTTTGAGTTTCATCACCGTTTTCAAGCCTTTCAAGTCCCTCAAACACTTTGAGGTGAGGCTCAAGCGAAAGAACGTAAACTCCCTTTTTATGAGCAAGCTTGCCGATTATTTCGGCAACGTGACCCTCGCCCTCGCCTGCCGGAACAACCTGACCATCGGCATACATGGCATCCTTAACGTGCATATATTCAATATGGCTTTCCAAAAGCTCAAAGGCCTTGAGCGTATCAACTCCGCACTGAATGAAGTTTGCGGGATCGAAAACAGCCTTGAGCTTGCCGCCGCAAGCCTCGATAACCTCAAGGCAACGCTCTGCGGTGTCGCCGTAAATTCCCTTTTCGTTTTCATGGCAGCAAAGAACGCCATTCTCATCGGCATAATCAACCATAGCCTTTACACGCTTAAATACTTCCTCTTTGTATTCCTCGTAATTCTCAACGTCCTTAAAGAAGAAGCTGAAAATTCTCATATACCTCGCTTCAAGTATCTTCGCGACCTCAACGGTATTCTTGAACGCCTCAAAATGCGGCTCAAAATCATCCTTAATGTTAATCTTGCCGTAGCCGGAGCCGATGGAAGCAACCTTCATACCCTCATCGTCGATTATTTTTTTGATTTCCTTCGCCTGCTCAACTGTCATATTGTTGATGCTTACTCCGTTACCGAAGCCGCGAAGCTCCATTTCCGCAATGCCGTTCGCCTTACAGGCCGCAATTTGTCCCCTGATGTCTTTCGCACCGGACTCATCGCTGAACGCAGAGAAAATAAAATGTGCCATCTGAACATCTCCCTTTTTAATGTTAACACCGCAGTTTCGGTTTTGCACAACCCGAAATCACACAGCATATGGAAATTATATCATAGACTTAGATAAAAATAAAGATATTTTTGAAAATTTTAGTATAATTTTGCACAGAAATTCTTGCTTATTTTTTTAAATAGCAAATTATAATTTGTCTTTTTATATTGCAAAGTAAAAAGCGATACTGTATAATAACATAAACTCATTTTTGAAAAAATTTTCTTGGGAGGATATATATTTTGAAAGATTTTATGTTAGGCAGCTCCTATTACCCCGAATGGTGGGATGAGAGCGAATGGGAAACGGATTTTGCAAAAATGGAGGAGCTCGGGCTCAACTGCGTGCGTATGGGTGAATTTGCTTGGAGCTGGTACGAGCCCTATGAGGGTGAATACAATTTTGAACCGATGAAAAGGGCAATGGATTGCGCTCAGCGTCACGGCATCAGCGTAATTCTCGGTACAACCACAGCGGTTTGCCCCGCTTGGCTTTATAAAAAATACCCCACCGTCAAGGGTGGCAATGTCAACGGTCACTATGATTTCGGCGGCAGAAAGGGTCAGTGCCTTTCCGATAAGCATTTTCTCGAATATGCAAGAAAAATCACCGAGGCACAGGCGCAGGCGCTCGGCAATCATCCGGCACTCATCGGCTGGCAGCTTGACAATGAGCCGGGCTACCCGTTCAACGATTTTGACCCCACCTGCTCGGCTGAATTTCGCAATTACCTTTGCGAAAAATACGGCGATATCGAAAAGCTCAACAAAGCGTGGTTCACGATGGAATGGTCAAACCGCTACAACAGCTTTGACGAAATAGATTTACCCGTAAATTCAAGTGAGGGCGGTTGGACACTGCAAATTCAGCTTGATTACCGCAAGTTTTTCTCACGCAATTTCAATCGACTTTTGAGCATGGAGGCGGAAATTGTCAGACGCCACTCCCCAAATCGCTTCCTTTATACAAATTGGCCGGGTGCAAACTGGGTTGTAAACTGCTTCGACGGCAGCGAATACCTCGATTATGCGGCGTGGGATAATTACGTCGGTCAGCCGAACGGCGAGAACTACCGTGTTCAGCTTCGCGCTGCAATGGAGCATTCCTTTGACCGTCGCCTTGACAAAAACCACAGAGAATTCCTCGTTGCGGAGCAAAAATGCTTTGTCGATGCAAACACCGACCCAATGGTTATAAACGCACAAACCTGGCTGAATGTTGCCTACGGTGCTTTCGGAACAATTTTCTTTGAATGGCGTTCTCCGACAGGCGGCGCAGAGCAGGGCTACGGCTCACTGTTAAGCAGTAGCTTAAACTTCCGTAAGGAAACCAAGCCCGTTTTTGAGCGACTTTCAAAGGATATCAAGCGAATTTATCCCTATATAAATCATGCCGAAACAAAGGCGGAGGCTGCCGCAGTTTATTCCTATGAAAATAGCTGGGGTACCCCGAACTGGACGGTTGACGGAGCTTATGATGAGGAATTTTTTAACCTCTACGGCGGCTTTCAAAATGTTTTGAAAGCAAACATCGACATTGCCGGACTTCAGGACGATATTTCAAAATACAAGCTCGTCATTATGGCAAATAATCGCATTATCTCCCAAAAGCAGGCAAAAAAGCTTGAAAAATTCGTTACCGATGGCGGTGTGCTTGTCATAAACACCTCCTGCGGCACAAGAGATGAGTATAATAAGGAGCTTACGCTCACCCTCCCCGGTCTGCTTGCCGAGGTTGCGGGTGCCGTTGCGGACGGAGAAATTTTTGCGGATGACTTCAAGAAGCAAACACAAGCTCCCTGTACCGTTGCTTTCCCCGATGCAAGCCGTGAGGTTCACTCTTTTGTACACACACTTGAGACGAGCACCGCAAGGGCGGCGGCAACCTACGTCGGCGGACGTCTGGAGGGCAAGCCTGCCGTCACCGTCAATAAATTCGGCAAGGGCTTTTGTGTGCTCTTTGCTTCAAACGCTTCCTACAAGCAGGATACAAACGACGTGCTTTTCTACGAATCACTTGCAAGGCTTGTAAAGGAATATACGGATATCTCACCGCTTATGCCTCAATCGGATGACGGAATTTTGTTCGCCTCAAGAATACAGGATGAAAACGAATATACCTTTGCAATCAATATGAAGGACAGACCGCTTTCACTCACACTGCCAAAAAAAGCAAAGGAGCTCCTTTCCGAAAAGGAGCTTGACGGTCAGGTGACCTTGAACGCCTATGAGGCTATGATTTTTGAAAACCTTTAAACCAAATCATTCTGAAATATAAGCATAATTAAGAGGACCTCTTACGGCTGCTTTGCCCGTCGGAAGTCCTCTTTTTAATTGCTTTATATTATTTTTTCAGCCGCATCAATGCCAGAAGCAAGCTATACATTCTGTACCTCAGCAAGCGAAATTTTAATACGGTAAGCCTTGATGAGCCCCAATCGGCAGCCCTGCAAACGGAAATTTTGAAAACCTCCGTACTCTCGATTTTTTTGAGAGCTTGCAGCTTTTCCTTTTTGCCGATATCCGAATGGAAAAGTGAGCGAAAAAATGTATCCGCTATTCTTCTGCAATACGCCATCCATTCAAGCTCCGCCTCACGGTCAAGGCAGCCGTCCTCCTCCATCATTTTAAGAGCCTCACGGCTCGTCTCAAAGCCGAGCAGAAGCGATTGCTCATCATAGCCCGTTGTCAGACCCTCATTCATTTTGCGGTAATGATACATCGCCTTGTTAATGTATTTTGCCCTTGTTGTTGCATGAATGATTTTTGCGGAGTGGAACCAATCCTCACCGTGAGAAAGCGAAAGATATTCGTCACATTCAAATCCGCCGGCATAGCTTTTTCTTGGGCAGCATTTTATGCAGAGGGAATTAATTATACGCCTCAAAAGGAGCAGATAAAGCTCTTTTTTTTCGCTCTGCTCAAAGCTACGATCCTCATTAAGCACCTCTCTCGGTCTTCTTTGGCTAACATCGTCGGAAAAATGGTCAAGTCCGAAAAGCACAAGGTCAAAGCCGTTTTCCGTAATTTCCTTATCAACAACTTCAATCAGGCAAGAGTCCACAACGTCATCACTGTCAAATGTCAGAATATATTCGCCCGAGGAATTTTCAAAGGCGGTTTTTCTCGCCCTGAAAACTCCCTCATTTTGCTTGTGAATAGCCTTAACTCGCTTATCTTTTTTTGCATATTCGTCACAAATTTTTCCGCTGCCGTCGGTCGAGCCGTCATCAACGGCTATCACCTCAAAATCGGAATAGGTTTGAGCAAGCACGGAATCCAGACATTCGGCAAGGTATTTTTCGCAATTATACACAGGTATCAATACACTGTATTTAGGCATTGTCACTCTTCCTTTTTGTGAACCTGAATTCACTTATCATAAAGCCGTCCTTAGGCTCGGTTATTTCGAAATCACCGCAGCCGTTTATCAAGAACTCGGCGGGAACATCATATATAATGCTCTGATAGCCGTCGGCAAGGAATTTCTTTTCGTATTCCTCATCACGTCTGCCGCCGAATTGAGCACCGTCGTGAATAATGTGTCCGTTAAGGGTCAGCTTGTGGTGGTCTATTTCGTCATTTCGGCGTGATTTATAGGTAATTCTCAGCTCATAAGCTCCACCGGTCAAGCCGGCCACTTTGCAGTCGAAATTGAAATGGTCGTAAACCTTTGTCATACACATCGGCAGTGCGGCGTTCGCATTTTCGTCGCCCTGGAAGTTCATATAAAATTCACCCTTTTGCTTACCACAGACCTCAAAGCCATGCTCGGCAAAGGAGAAATAGTATTCATCCTTTTCAACCCTGTTGCGGTCAACAATATCGGTCATATATTCCCTGTCGGGATGCTCATTGAGCTTGTTGAGAAGATACTGCCTGTCCGTAATCGGCATATCTATCGTGTCAAGCGTGCAGCCTCTTTCCACGTTCATACCGCCGAAATGCTCAACGTCAAGCTGAATACCGATAAGCCTGTGAAGTCTTTCCGCAAGCGGAAATAGCTCGGCTCTCATTTTTTTGTATTCATCATCAAAATCGGTGAGCAAGATATCTCTTGCCCCGTCGATGTTACCCTTTTTGATTTGCGTTTTTGCATCATCAATCAGGTTAAGCTCAAACACTCTGCGGTCACGAACAATTTTGTCGCAATAGGCTCTGAAAAGCAGAAGCACAAAACGCCAATTTTCCATAAGGCTGTCTGTTTTCAGTCTCATAAACGTATTGTATACGGTATCCACGCAGGAATTTTCCGCCGGGTCACAGCTCCAGCTTTGCTCCATTCCGAAAATTGCGTCAACAAGTGCCTCTGTTTCCGCCTCCGAAAAAAACGAACGTGCGTAATCCCTGAGAACCTCACGCAAATCACAATCGGGGTCGAAATCGAGAGCGGAATAAACAAATTTATTAACATCGTCGTTTACGCCCTCCGAATAGGTTACACTGCCGCAAACATATTGCTTTGTCAGGCGGTGAACCAGCCTGTACTCGCTCGGACGCGGATTGACCGCCTCTCGGCTGAGCGTTGAGGCATAGGCATAGTGCCAATCGTCACGGTCAAAGTGAACGGGAATTTCGCAACGGACATTGTGACCGATATCGGGATAGTGACGTATCGGATATCTTGTATCTACCGAGCGGCGCATTTCATCAAGCGAAAACGGATGGTTCGGCCCGTAAATCACGCCGTCGATTTCCTCGGGGAGCTTTGCCATTTCCTCAATAAAACGCTCGCCCCAGTCCTCATACTGATGAGGTGCCTGAGCCGACGGCCAAAGCTGAACCTCGGGAAACTCCTTTTGAAGCTCCGATTTAATAAATTTACAGCGCTTAATGAAATCCTCGGCTCTCAAATCACCGGGATCACCTCCCGGAGGAAAGAAGAAATCCATTTTCGCAATACCGTCACAGCATTTGTGCAAGGGCTCTGCCGTTTCCTCATCGGTAAATTTTTTATAAAACGGACTCCACATCGAAAAATTAATATCCAGCCTTCGGCAAATTTCCGATTTAATTCTTGTAATTTCGGCAAAATCGTATTTCATCAGGGCGGTAGGCTGCTTATCCTTGCCCAAAACGCCCTCAATTGTGTTTGTTCCGAACATCATCAAATCACGGATATACCTCTCGAACTGCTTTTCATCCCAGGCTTCGTATGTATTGTTCATATCCGTGTAGCTGAGCTGATGTCCTCTGATGCTCATATACGGTGAATATTCGCCTGAAATATCCTTTTTCAAAATCAGCTCGCCGTTTTTGACCACGCACTTTCTCAAAAAAAGCGAATAGCCGTAAATAAGACCTCTCAAACGGTGAGCGGTTATCTTTATCTTTTTTTCCTCCTGCAAAACAGTAAAGCTCTCGCTTTCACTCTCATCAAGCATTTTGAGTTCAATATAGCAATCGCCCTCCGCTCCATTTGCTATCGGAGCTTTTTTGCCGAGTCTGATTTCAATTTCCTCGCTGAGGAGCTCTGCGGCATAGCTTTCCATTTCGCCCGCAACAACGGTAACATTGGTAAAATTATAATTCAATTCATCACAGCCTTGATTTTATTTTTATTTTAGTATATCATAAACACTGTTAATTAAGCAATAGAAAGTGATGAAATAATGCTTGAAAAAATAAAAGAAGAAAATGTTTGGGATTCTCTGAAAAGCTCGTCCCTGCCCATTGTTATTTACGGTATGGGAAACGGTGCGGATATGATAATCAACCGCCTTGAAGATATCGGTGTCGGCGTAGCCGATATCTTTGCAAGCGATGAATTTGTTCGAGGACACATTTTTCGAGGAAAAAAAGTGCTGAGATATTCCGAGGTCTGCGAAAAATACGATGATTTTATAATCGTTATGGCGTTTGCCGTTCACGATAAAAAAATGCTCGCCCGTGTGCGTGAGCTTTCTCGAAAGCATACCCTGTATTTCCCCGACGTTCCCGTTGCAGGTGACGGAATTTTTTCAAGGGAATACCTTGAGGAGCACGAAAATGAATTTGATTTTGCCTACTCCCTTTTGAGCGACGATGCTTCAAGAAAAAGCTTTGTCGATGTGTTGAATTTCAAGGTCAGCGGAAAAACGGAATATCTTTTTAACTGTGAAAAAAGCAAGGATGAGATTTATCGTGATTATATCAAGCTCGGTGAAAACGAAAGCATTATGGATCTCGGTGCATATGACGGCGATACAATCCGTGAATTTCTCAATATGACCGACGGCAAATACAAAAAAATTTATGCTGTTGAGGCTGATGAAAAAAATTTCAAAAAGCTTTGTGAAAAGACCTCGGAGCTTACCGATATCGAGCGCTACAATCTTGCCGCTTGGGATAAAAGAGACACACTGCTTTTTGAAAAGAAAAATGGGAGGAACTCAAAGCTTTCCTCAAACGGAAAAATCGAAATTTCGGCAGACAGCGTTGACAATATTCTCAACGGCAGAGAAGTCACTCTTTTGAAGGCAGATGTTGAGGGCAGTGAGGAAAAAACGCTGCTCGGTGCAAAAGAAACCATTCGAGCTTACCGACCCAAGCTTTATATCTGTGCCTACCACCGAAACAGCGATATGTTTTTGCTGCCGAAAAAAATACACGAAATCTGCGGCGACTACCGTTTCCATTTTGCACACAGCCCCTACGTTCCCGCATGGGAATCAAATTTTTATTGCGATATTGATTAACGGAGAACGATGTGTTATAATTTTCGCATTGACAAAATCAAGGAAGTGAAAATATGAGCAACCCCACAAGCAAATCCCTATCCGATGCCCTCTATCTGTTTTTCATAATGCTGGCAGTTTACTGCATTGATATTTTCTTTTGGAAATCCGATCTCACCGTGCTCGGAGACAGCTTCTACGCACGCTTTATTTCCTTTGTAATTCTTTTTATGCTCGTGATTTTCAAAAGGGAGCATCTAAAAACCTACGGCATCAGCACAAAAAAAGAAAAGCTTCGTAACGGCTTGCTGCTCGGCACAATTCTTTCCGTTGTGCCCGTTGCGATTGTCTCAATTGGTGAATATGCTCTTATCCGTGCATTCGCTCCGTCACATATTAAACCGGATTTTGTCTCACCGAACCTCAGCTTTGTCGGGGAGGACAGCATTCTCACTCCCCTATCCTGCATTATTATATATTTTCTTCTTTCCTTATTCGGTTCGTGCTTCAAGGAAATGTTTTTCAGGGGCTTCCTTTTGCACAAATTCAAAAAAATCACAACCTTTCATTCCGCAAATCTGTTTCAAGCCTTGCTTTATATGACCTTCATCCTGCCAATGCTTATTAGAAATTTCGGAATTGATTATTATGATAACAGCGTTGTTGAGTATGCCGTTTACGTTGTTGCCTTCTACATTGCTCACGAATTAATAACCGGACTGAAATGGGGACTGCTTACCGATGCCGGCGGTTCAACCTATATTTCGATAATTGACAGCACTCTCTACACCTTTCTCGTTGGCAGTATTAAAATTGCCTCCCCCGATTTAATTTGGCTTCGACTTATATTTGCACTTTGCGTTCAGATAATTTCCTTTGCCCTTACGCTGCTTTATTGCAAGCAACAAAAACTGACACAAAAGGAAAAAAGAACCGCTGAAATTGAGGAAAAAATCCAAAAAGCAAGAAAGCCCGAAAAAAGCCCCGTTTATTCGGCAGATTTAATTCCGAAAGATGAGGCAATCAGCCCAAGCAGCTTCAAGCAAATTATCCGTGACTCAAAACAACCGGAATCACAAATGAGTGAGGAAGAAATCGACAGCTTTCTCAAGTCCTACGGCAAGACTAAGCACCAAGGGAAGAACAAGCTGCCCAAAAGGGAAACAACCGTTGACCCGGAAAGCTTTGATGTTGACAGCTTTCTCAAGGGCTACAAAAAGAAACAATAAAAAGCAAAAGCTGCAAGCCTGCCGTTGACAGACCTGTAGCTTTTTTCTTAATAATAAACAATAAGAAGCCGTGCCGCCCATAAAGGCTAAGCACGACCCCTCAATCATTCAATATTTATGCTTCTTCCTTCATCTTTGCAAAGCACTCGCTGCAGTATACAGGACGATCCTCTCTGGGACGGAAAGGAACCTTTGCAGCCCCACCGCAGTTTGCGCAAACGGCATCAAACATTTCACGCTCGCCTCTTGCGGCATTCTTTCTTGCATCACGGCAAGCCTTACATCTCTGCGGCTCATTAACAAAGCCCTTCTCTGCGTAGAACTCCTGCTCACCGGCGGTAAACACGAATTCCTCACCGCAATCCTTGCATACTAAAGTTTTGTCTTCGTACATAATTTTTACCTCGCTAAAAATTTTTTATTTATGTCCAATGCACGTCTGAAAACGCTATGTACCGCACGGACACATCGAGTATCATTCTTCCCTGAGCTTTTTTCTGGCTCTTTGCAAAGCGTTGTCAACACTTTTGACGCTTATTGAAAGCTCCTCGGCAATAGAACTGTAATTATGACCGCCTACATGAAGCCTGACGACATCACGTTCAAGCTTTGTAAGCCTTTTTTCAATCCTTTTGCTTAGGTCGTCAAATCGCTCCTGCATATCCATAACCGTCTGCGGATCTGATTGATAATCGCTGAGCTCAACGTCATCAATATTAACATAGCCGTTGAGCGGCATATGCTTGTTTCGCATCTGGTTACGTACAGCACTTTTTATTCGGTTAGAAATGCAAGCCGTTGCATAGGTTTCGTATTTCACGCCGATGTCGGTGTTGTACCCATAAACAGAACCGAGCAGACCGACCATTCCCTCCTGAACAAGATCGCTTTTTTGCACGGGGCAACGCCCAACATAGCTTGCCGCAATCCTTTCGACGGTGGGAGCAAGGGAAGAAATCAGCTCATTCATTGCTGCTTTATCGCCGTAACGCGCCGCACAAACCATATCCGAGGTTATCGGACTTTTGCTCATACGCACACCTCACAGGATTAAGATACACCTATATAATATCTCATCCAACAAATATTGTCAATACAAATTATCAAAATGACATTATTTTTGCAAATTGTTACAAATAGAACATCCGGTTTTTGTCTATTATCACAACAGATTTTTTTCGCATATCAGACTTAATATTTTATTTGCACAAGCTCCCCCTCATATTCGTCATTTTCAATATTTGCAAGCTTTGCGATTGACATTTTGAGGCAAATAATGTATAATTTCGCTGTAAAATTTCTATCGGAGGGATTTTTTTGACCGGCTTCATTTTTCTTGACAAACCAAAGGACATAACGTCCTTTGTTGCGGCAAACAGAATAAAACGAATCGCACAGGTCAAAAAAACCGGTCACACCGGCACTCTCGACCCTATGGCAACGGGTGTTCTTCCGATTATGCTCGGCGGTGCAACAAGATTTTCACAATATCTGCCGACCCACGATAAAGCGTACAGAGCAAAGGTTCTGCTCGGTACGGTAACGGATACCCTTGACATAACCGGTCAAATCCTCGAAAAAAATGATGTTGACGTAACCGTTCAAAGACTTGAGGAGGTTATCTCACTTTTTGTCGGCAAAATCAGCCAGCTTCCGCCGATGTATTCCGCCGTTTCCAAGGATGGAGTACGCCTTTATAAGCTCGCACGTCAGGGTATCGAAATCGAAAGAGAAGCAAGGGATGTTATCATCCATTATATAAAGCTTATCGACGTTCCCGATAACGGCAACGAGTTTGAGATTGAGGTTTCCTGCAGTGTCGGTACCTATATTCGCTCCCTCGCCGCCGATATCGGTGAAAAGCTGGGCTGCGGTGCAACAATAACCGAGCTGCGACGTATCAATGCAAACGGAATCGGCATTGAGCAGACTCTCACACTTGAAGCGGTGCAAAAAATTGCCGATGAAGGACGGCTTAACGAAATTATTACCCCGTGCGATGAAATGCTAAAATGCTACCCCGAAATAAATATAAGCGAAAAGCAAACCATTCGCTTTGAAAACGGCGGAGACCTTGACCTCAAAAGAATCAAGGGGGAGAAAGCCGACGGATTTTGCCGCGTCTATTCTCCCGAAAAAAAATTCCTCGGCTTGGGCAAAATCAGCCTTGCCGACGGAGCAATGTATGTTGAAAAAAAATTGATTTATTGAGGTATAAATATGACTTGGTTTTTCCTTTCCATTGCAGCTCTGCTTTGCTGGAGCTTTTCGGATCTTTTTTCAAAAATCGGCTGTGCCGACTCAAGGGACAAAAACAGTGCCCTAAAAATGGTTACCGCCGTCGGCGTTGTGATGGGCTTGCACGCAATCTACACGCTCATCTTTACCGACGTTGAGTTTACACTCAAAACGATGCTCACCTATCTCCCCGTTTCGTTTTTGTATATTTCTTCAATGACAATCGGTTATGTCGGACTTCGTTTTATAGAGCTTTCGATTTCCTCGCCTATCTGCAATTCTTCGGGTGCACTGGTTTCCGTTATTTGCATTATTGCCGGTATGGCATCACTTGTCAATGCTCAATACATTGCAATTGCACTTGTTGCACTCGGCGTTATCGGTCTTGGTATAGTTGAGGTCAACGAGGATGACGAGCTTCGTGCCGCACGCCAAAGCAAAAGTAACTACAAATATTCCAAAAGCTTTCTTGCAATTCTTCTCCCGGTCATCTATTGTCTGCTCGATGCTCTCGGAACCTTTGCCGACAGCCTTGTGCTCGAAAATCTTGACGAGAATGCGGCAAACACAACGTATGAGTTGACCTTTCTTATTTGCGGTGTGATTTGCTTTATCTACGTTAAATTCATCAAAAAAGACAGGTTTCTCCCCAAAAAGGAGGCGCCGAAATATATCGGTGCGGCGTTTGAAACAGTCGGACAGTTCGCATACATATATGCTCTTGCGGACAGTGAGCACGTTGCCCTTTCCGCTCCGATAATTTCAGCCTACTGTGCCGTTTCTGTGCTCTGGGGCAGAATTTTTCTCAAGGAAAAGCTCTCCTGGAAGCATTACCTTTGCATCGTTCTGACGGTCATCGGTATTGTGATTATGGGCATTTATGATGAGGCATAATAAATAAATCCAACAGCCACAAGACTTCCGTATCACTCGGCGGTCTTGTGGATTTTTCTGTCTAAAAACGCCCTCCGAGACAATCGGAGAGCGTTTTGTATTGAATTCTGTTAAATTTTCATCGCAACATCATATGCACGCCAAACAACGGAACGGAGATTTCCGACTGCAAGGCAGTCACCGACAAGGTGAACATTGCTTGCCTTCTGAACAAGCGGAGCAGGAACATATCCGGCACAGCTTATTACGGAATCGCACGGAATTTCAATGGTTTCGCCGTCCTTCTTTGCACAAATGATAGAACCGTCCTTGACCTCTTTAAGCGTGGTTTCAAGGTAAACCGGAGTCTTGTTAAGCTCAAACCATTCTCTGAGATAGGAGGAGTTGGCAAGGCAAACACCTGTCTGGCTTACAAGGTCATCCTTCATCTCAACGATAATCGGCTTTTTGCCGTTGAGAGCAAGCTCATAGGCGATTTCACTTCCCGTAAGTCCGCCGCCGATAACAGCAACCGTTTCACCAACCGGTGTGCCTGTGAGGAAGTCACAAGCCTCGACCATCTTTTCGTATCCGGGCACTCTCCTGAGCAGACGAGGTGTTGAACCTGTTGCAATAATAACGGGAGCATCACCAAAGGAGGCAATTTCCTTAATTTCGTCATTGAGCTTAACCTCGATGTTAAGCTTCTTCATCTGAAACCGGTACCACTCAAGCAGCTCACGAAGCTTGCCCTTATAGGACTCGGCACTCGCAGGAATAAATGTACCGCCGAGAACATCGCTCTTTTCGTGGATAATGGGATTATGACCTCTGAGCTTGAGCACTCTCGCGGTCTCCATACCACCTATACCGCCACCGACAATATGCACCGTCTTGGGCGATGAGGTTTTCTTAATGCAATGCTTTTTCCACTGCATGGTTTCCGCATTGACAGCACAACGGGCAAGATGCAAGCTGTCGGAAAGCTCCTGGTCGTTCGGAACGCCCTTATAATGGCACATATTAAAGCAACCGTTATGGCAAAGAATACAGGGACGGATATCCTCCTCCCGGTCATTCATCAGCTTGGTTACCCATTCCTGGTCGGCAAGGAACGGACGCGCAAAGCCTGCGCCGTCCAGCTTACCGGCCTCAATAGATTCGGCGGCAACTCTCGGGTCAAGACGACCTGCACAGATAACGGGGATATCGACAAAATTCTTTATATGCTCAACATCGGCAAGGTTACAGTTTTCGGGCATATAAACGGGCGGATGCGCCCAATACCAGGCATCATAAGTGCCGTTATCACAGTTAAGACAGTCGTAGCCGGCATCCTGAAGATATTTTGCTGCCTTTTCGGATTCCTCCATATCACGACCGACCTCAACGTAATCCTCGCCGGGGATAGCACCCTGACGGAAGCCCTTGGTCTTTGAAATGACACTGTAGCGAAGCGATACAGGGAAATCATCGCCGCAGACCTTTTTGATAGCCTGAACAATTTCAACGGCAAAACGGTAACGGTTTTCAAAGCTTCCGCCGTATTCGTCTGTACGCTTATTGACATATTTAAGAGTGAACTGGTCAAGAAGGTAGCCCTCATGAACAGCATGAATTTCAACACCGTCAACGCCTGCATCCTTGAGCATCCTTGCACTCTTTGCAAAGGCGTCGATATATTCGTGAATTTCTTCAACCGTCAAGGCTCTTGAGGGTACCTTATCGGACCAACGGTTCGGAGCCGGACTTGCGGTTGCGGTAATCTTGTCAAGATCCATAAAGGGCTTGCTGATTACTCTGAGTGCAGGGTTGGTGTAGAGCATTTCCATCATTGAGCTGATGGTAAAGGAACGACCGAAGCCTGCGGTGAGCTGAACAAAGAGCTTTGCACCTGTTTTGTGGAATTCCGGCATCCATTTTTTGAGGTCATCATACATTTTTTTGTTCTTATGAAGCCACTGACCGAACATCGGATTATAAACAGGCTGACAGCCCGGAAGAATAAGTCCGACGTTATTCTTGGCAACCTCCATAATGAATTTTGCTCCGTCCTTGTCAAAATGGTTTTTTTCCATCCAACCGAAAAGGTCGGTGCCGCCCATACTGGTGAGAACAATGCGGTTCTTGATCTCACAGTTACCGATTTTCCACGGCGTAAATAAAGGTTCCAACTTTTTATCCATATTCTACCTCCTGAATATTTTTGTACAAATTTATTATAACATAACGAAACAAGAAATGGAAGTAGTTATGAGTATTTTTGTTAATTTTTTGACTTATCGTTTTCGTCATACTTTTTCTTGCAAAATCCTCCCTCCCGTGATATAGTATTATAAAGAGATTACGCCTTGAAAGGAAGAACTGTATGGATTTCAAATATTCGGTTTCCGTAATAGTCCCCGTTTACAATGTTGAAAGCTATTTGAAAAGATGCATAGATTCTCTTATTGCTCAAACCATTGATAAAAAAGAAATGGAGGTTATTCTTATTGACGATGGCTCAACGGACAGCAGCCCGTCAATCTGCGACGAATATTCAAAGGAATACGATTATATCAATGCTTTCCATATTCCCAACGGCGGCGTTTCAAACGCAAGAAATTTCGGTATTGACAGAGCACACGGTAAATTCATTATGTATCTTGATTCCGACGATTATCTTTCAAAAAACGCAGTTAAGGGTCTTTGCGATTATTTTGAAAAAAAATACGATCAAATTGATATAATGACCTACACAGAATATCAGGATGTTGAGGGCGTAACATCTCCGTTGAAGCATTTCAGATATGACTATGTTAACAAAACAGGCGTATACGATCTCAACTCACCCGAGTATATGTATTTCGTACAGACAAATATGAATATCATTGTCAAAAATATGGGCAAAAGCAATGTCAAATTTGATACGACAATGATGTTTCATGAGGATCAAAAATACATCCTTTCTGTTTTGAAAAGCAAAGGAAAAATCGGATATTACAGCCCTGCGATTTATTATTACTACAAAAATTTAAACGGTGCAACCTCAACAAAGCTACATCCGTATTATATCCACGAAAAAACGCTTGAGATGTGGGAGGGCTTTCTCAAGGATGAAAATACACCGAAATATATTCAGGCGTATTTCCTCAACGATTTTCGTTGGAAGCTCAGAAGTGATTTGATTTGGCCGTATCACTACAAGGATAAAAAATTCCAAAAGGAATTTGAACGGATTGTAGCCCTTTTAAGCCGTGTCAATGTGGATATCATTTCCGATTACCCCTATATGCCGGCAGCGCATAAGGTATATATTTTAGACCTTGCTCACAGAGAGCTGGTAAGTGTCCGTGCGGATAACGGAAAGTACGGCATTTATTTTAATAACAACGTGCTTTTTGAGTATGACAATATAGAAATTTACCTTTCAAGGTTTCATATTCACAACGGTATTCTTAATATGGTCGGCGTTGCAAAATGCCTTGCTCTCAACTTTACAGACAAAATAAAAATACAGTACACTCTCATTTCCGACGGTCAAAAAACAGAAAGCACTGTCGAATTAAAGGATTCCTCTCTCAGCTATTTTCAATCGCAAACAAAAACGAACAATTTCAAAGGCTTTATTCTTAAAATTCCCGTAAAGCCCGGAACAAAAATTATCTTCAAAGCCACGCTTCTCGGTGCGGATATTCCCATCTTTTTCTCATGCCCACCTACCAGTCCCTTCTGCACACGGCTTCACCGACATTCCTACACCACCGACGGTATGAACATAAAATGCAAGGGCGGCAATATCAAATTTACAAAGGCAAATTTTGGCTGCGATATCAGAAATCTGATAACAAGCCTTGTTTATATGCCGAAAATCGGCTTCAGAAATACGCTTATCCGAATTTATGCACCGTATTACAAAAAGAAGCATAAAATCTGGATGTATTGCGACTCCTCCAAAACCGTTAAGGACAACGCTTACTATCAATTCATCCACGATATTAATAAAAACGATGGCATTGAGCGATATTATGTTTGCAACAAATCCGCAAATATTGACGGCTGGTTTGATGCCTCAATGGAAGATCACCTCGTTACCTACGGTTCCTTTAAGCACCGTCTGTATTCCCTCGCATCAAGCAAAATTTTATCCTCCTTTTACGGTCTGCTTGATTTTATTTGCTATAACGGCGGCGCATTTAAATTTTTCTCCGACCTTACGAATTTTGAGGTAATTTATCTTCAGCACGGAGTTCTCCACGCTCATCTGCCAACCATGTATTCACTCGACAGAACGATGCTCGACAAAGAGGTTGTTTCCACCGAATTTGAGGTCAAAAATCTCACCGAAAACTATTGCTTTGATGAAAGCTTCCTCATAAAAAGCGGTATGCCGAGGCTCGGTCATATAGATACCTCCGGAAAGCCCGAAAAGAAAATCCTCTTTGCACCGAGCTGGAGAAAATTCCTTGTTTTGCCTGACGGAAAAGGCAGTTGGAAACCAAACGAAAAGCAGTTTCTCAATTCGGAGTTTTACAAGAATACCAAAGCATTTCTTTGCGACCCGAGGCTAAACGACGCCTTGGAAAAGCACGGATATGTTCTTGACTTCAAGCCGCACCCGAATTTCAGAATGTACGATGACCTGTTCAGGGAGGAGCTCAACGGCAAGACCGTCAGATTGGCTCCGCCGACAGTCGATGAATATTCCTACAGCGTTTTCATTACAGATTTTTCATCGTTTATGTTTGATTTCATCTATCTCAAGCGACCGGTTCTTTATTTTATGCCCGACCTTGAGCTTTTTGAAGCAGGCTTGAACCACTATCGTAAGCTTGACATTCCTTTTGATGAGGGCTTTGGTGAATTTTCCTCCGACCCGGAGAAAGCGGTCAACGATGTTATTGCACTGCTTGAAAACGGCTGCGTTCCCGAGCAAAAATACATCGACCGTATGAACGGAATGTTCTTTGATATCAGCAATCCCGCAGAAGCCTTGTATGATGCCCTTATACAAGACTGATTTGCAAAATTTAAGAGCCGCCTCGTTATGAAGCGGCTCTCTATTTATTTTAGTCAATTTTTTGGTGATATCCGTCAAGGAAATCTCCGATATCACGCATCGCCTGCGCCATTTCGTCGGGCTCGGGCAGCATAACAATTCTGAAATGATCGGGCTCATTCCAATCAAAGCCTGAACCCGGTACAATGAAAATGTGTTTTTCGTGAAGAAGGTCAAGTGCGAATTTTTTATCGTCGGTAATGTTGAATTTCTTTATATCGAGCTTTGGGAAAACATAGAAAGCACCGTGATTTTTGACAACGGAAAGACCGTCGATTTTGTCAATTTCACGCATAACTGCCTCTCTCTGCTCATAAAGTCTGCCTCCCGGCACAAGCATAGCCTGCGTGCTTGCACTGTCCTCCAACGCCGCCGGAATAACGAGCTGAGTCAGAGCATTACCGCAAAGTCTCATTGCTGCAATTTGAAAAATGCCGTCGATATAATCCTCTGCCTTACCCCTTGAGCCACTGATACACATCCAACCGCACCTAAAGCCGCAAACAATGTGCGACTTTGAAAGTCCGTTCATTGTGATAACCATTCTGTCCGGTGCCAAAGCGGCAACCGAATGATGCTCCAAGCCGTCCAAAACAAGCCTGTCGTAAATCTCATCGGAGAATATGAGCAAATCATTTTCACGGGCAACCTGTATCATATCCTCCAAAACCTCTTTGGGGTAAACCGCACCGGTCGGATTATTCGGATTGATGATAACAAGTGCCTTTGTTTTTGACGTTACCTTGCTTCTGATATCGTCGATATCGGGGTACCAGTTATTCTCCTCAACACAATTATAAAAAACAGGCTTTCCGCCTGCGATATAGGTGGAATTTGACCAAAGCGAATAGCTCGGAGAGGGCATAAGCACCTCATCACCCTTATTCAAAAGCGGCAAAAGCGCCATAAGAACAAGCTCACTGACACCGTTACCGATATAAATATCGTCGGGGGTAACGCCTTGAACTCCCCTACCCTTGTGATAGCTGCAAATTGCCTCTCTCGCATCGGGCATACCCTTGAGGTCGCAGTAAGCAACCGCCTTGTCGGCATTATTGAGCAGTGCTTCTCGGACACTGTCGGGCATTTTAAAACCAAATGTGGCAGGGTTGCCTGTATTAAGGCGAAGCACCTTAATACCCTCTTTTATCATTCTTTGACTTTCAATATATAGCGGTCCTCGGATATCCGAATGAACCGGCATCAGGTTTTCTGATCTTTGAATTTTCATAATTAGCTCCTTGCTTTATAAAGCGATCCATAAAAATATAGCACATCTTGACACATTTTTCAAGACAAAATTGAAATCTTGGAGCTGTTATTTGAGCAAATGTTACAATTTGTATTGTAATTTGTCAAATTTTATCCTTTATAAGCAGGAGTATCCAAAGAAGCAGGGCACGGATTTTCCGTGCCCTGCCTGATGTTTTGCTGTTTAAGCTTCGCTTTTCGGCTTACTTGCTTTTAATTGTTCCCCTGACCTGGTCGATTTCGGCATAACCCTGGATAACATTTGTAATGTTGATGTAATCCGAC
>CAYYLP010000021.1:0-30723 GCA_964472865.1 uncultured Ruminococcus sp.
CAGAAACCAGCGGCATCGGCAGGAACACAATGCGAAAGTTGGTGGACTGGGGCAAACTGCCTGTTCTGAAGGTCGGGCGCAAGACCATTATCCGCAGAGATACGCTGGAGCGTTTTATGACCGTCAATCAGGGCAGAAACCTACTGTGCCAGGATGATGTCCGCAAGGTAGAGTAAACCGTTCTCAAAGCCCTCGGCGTTTGAGAGCGAAATACACCCCTCGCACAAATCTACGATTTGTTCAAGAGGTATTTCGCCCTTGCAGGGAGCCTGTATCACAGCTTGTCGGCATACACCGTCGCTATGATACAGAGAAAATTGCTACCGCAATTTTCAATGGCTGTCCCGTCAGCACTGGCCGCCGAAACAACCGCAACCGACAGGTCGGTTGCAAAATGAGAACGCACCTTTACAACACAGAACGGAGATGATTTATGAAACGTCACAGCTTTATTCAGATGTCAAAGCTGTCCAATGTCAAGGGAAGAATATCATATATTACAAGCCACGCAAGACAGGAAAACCTCTATGCCACCTACCGCACCACAGACAATCCATTTTGGAGCAACCTTGCAAAAGAGTGTCAGCAGGAATTTAAGCGAAGCGGAGCGGATGGAAAGTGTATCGAAGCAAGGGAGCTAATTATCGCCCTGCCCGAAGTTTACACCACCTATGAGCCGCAGCAGATACTTGAAGATTTCACAGAGGAATTTCGCAGACGGTACGATGTGGAATGTGTATCGGCTCTCCACCACAACAAGCGAAAGACCAATTACCACATCCACCTCATATTCAGCGAAAGACGGCTACTTGCCGAGCCGGATATAAAGATTGCCACCCGAAGCGTATTCTATGATGAAACAGGCAAGCGGGTACGCACCAAGAAAGAGATAACCGACGAAAGCGGCAAAGTTCGTGAGGGATGTACCGTTATCCCGAAAGGCGGCATATATGAACAGCACCTTTTCACCGTTAAGGATGACCGCTTCAAAAGCGAGCCATTTTTGGATGAAGTCAAAAGGAATTACACCGCCCTTATCAATCGGCATATCTCCGATCCCGAACAGCACCTAAAGGTGTTTGATCCCGACAGTATCTATCTGCCGACCAAGAAGATCGGCAAGAACAATCCCAAAGCCGCAGAAATTGAAGCCGACAATGCCGCAAGGCAGGAATGGAACAGAACGGCGGATATGGCGCTCATATCGGGGATTGAGGAAGCAAAGATACTGGAAATCAAGAAAGAGGAGATCCACCAAAAAGCAAGTCAGTCCATTAAAGCAAATGGATGGCTGCCAAACCTATTCCGCAGTATCGTGAGCAAGGCAAAGGAATTTTTGCAGAACTTAATAAAGCAGACGGCGTTACCGCCAAAGCCGGTACTCAATATAGACATGGCAGAGTTCCGCACAATGCAAAATCTGATGATACGAGTACAGGACAGGGCAAAAGAGATCCGCAGCTTGCAGGATGAAGTACCCAAGTTAGAGGCACAGCTTGCCGAAACAAAGGGCATATTCAAAGGCAAGGAGCGAAAGGCATTAGAAACGCAGATACAGCAGACGGAAGAAAAAATTTCCGCTATGCTGGCAGAATTACCCGATATTCTGAAAAGTGACGGTTATCCAGATGTACGGGCGTTTATGGCAACCTACCGCAAGGCAGAAGCCGTAGTTGAAAATTACAACCGTGAGCTTGCCGAGTGGGAACGCAAGGTTAAGGAAAGCCGCAGACCCGCCGAAAAAGAACGGTATGCACCGCCCGAAAGAGAAAGTGTCCGTAACCAACTCAGACGGTTACAGGCAGAGGGCAGACAACCCAAACCCAAGCACCGATCCCACGACAGAGAAAGATAGCTTCAACACCGAAAACAACACCGCAGGGCAGTTTCCATACCTTGCGGGATTACATACATTTTGACAGAGAAACACCCTGCAAGATTTTATGAACTTGCAGGGTTGTTTGTTATAGGTGTTTTTCCATAATCGAATTTTGGCTTATTTAATTGCTTTTAGCGTATATGTAGCTCCCCAATTTTTTAACACTTTTACTGAAGAAAAACCCGCAGAAAGCAATGCTTCTGTTTCGTGCTTAACAGTAAGCGGTGTATCATAATGATAGAATTCGTCATCCACGATACCTTGCTCTCTTTTTAAGGCAATCAAATTCTGACGGTGTAACATTTCTTCTTCATCTGATAATGAAAAATAATCCGTCAATATAAAATATCCGTTATCTTTTAATGCATTACACAGTTTAGCATATAATGGCGTTTTTTCTTCTTTCGCAAAATGATGCAAGGACTCAACCGATACGGCTGCATCAAACACATTCTCACCGAAAGGCACATCAAAATATGAACCAAAAATCAAAGTAATATTCTTATCTGCGAATTTCTTTTTTAAGGCAGATAACATTCCTTGTGACAAATCTATTCCCGTCACTTTCGCAGACGGATTTAGTAAATAGTATTCTTCCAGTTCTAATCCGGTGCCGCAACCTAAATCAAGTATGTGACATTCTTCTTTCTTTGGCAAACAGTTAGCCGTGTAGGGATAGAATTCACTTGCACATTCAATACAAGTCAGCATATGTTCATCGTACCCATCTAACCTATTTTCAAAGAAATCACTCATATTTTCAAGCATATTGTTACCTCTACAATTCAAGTTTTCCGTTATAAATCAATATCAATTTCGTACCTATCATCAATAAGCACATAGTTTACATTGTGTTTTTGGGCAAGTGCTAAATTCTGCGCATTATCTTCTAACACTCTTTCCAAAGTACACCACCCATCATCCAAACGATTCTCGATGACATTTGCATATCTCATTATATCGTCAAAGTGATTTCTTATGTAGTTCTCGCTCATCACAAGACAATAGTATCTTATACTATCAAGATATTTCTTCGCAAAATCCTTTTCCCATTCAAAAGGAACATAGCATCCTTCAATAATAAGGTTTTGATTGTTTTCAATTGCCGTTTTTATGATTTCACGAACAATGGGCCATATGTATTCTGTTAAATTATTTTCCTCACTTAAAGGGGTAAGTTTTGTATTTCCGCTACGAATTAACCCCATTTTCAAATGATCTATTGATAAATACGGATATTTATATTTCTCAAGCATTTTTTGAGCAAGAGCAGTCTTTCCTGTGTGCGAAGCATCAGTAATTAAAATAATCAAAGTGTATCAACCCTCTTTTTCTCTTTCCTGTGTCTATTCATTATATTATACCACAGAATTGTGACTTTTTCTACCGGTTTTGCGATCAAATCATATGACGATAGCTAAATTTGCAGTTGTTCTACTCTTTAATCGTGGACATTTAGGGGTTGAAAAAGCATTATTTCAAGCCGTTTTCTGACTGCAAAAGCAGAGAGGCAACCTTGCCCCTCGTTTTTGTGTATTGTAGCATTACAGGCTTATTTTCGCATTTTTATCATAACCTCGTCAACCGTATCTGTGTATCTGCCTTGTGCAATCAGCTTATTTCGGTAGGCAAGCAGGGCGTTGAATATATGCCGCCGTTCCTCTGCCGTGAGATAAAGGTAATACTTCCGCTTTCTCATACGAAGATCACCTCGGTATTTACAGTTTCCGTAACCGCTGACCGCAGAGCATTCATCCTGCCGACCCACTCCATTTGATTGTCGGCTTTCAGTTTTTCGGTAACACCCTCACGCTCTGCCCGTTGTTTCATAAGACGGTCAAACAATTCCTGTGCCTGTTCTTCAACATCAGCAAGATAGGATTGCAGTTTTCCGCTTGTCAGCAGATTGATGTAGAACACCTTTTTATGCTCTTGGATATACCGCAAATGCCGCTGTCCCCATATGCCGATATGCCTTTCTTCTTTTTCGGCGGGTAATTCCAAACAGGGAATATAATAATCGCCCCGCAACTCATACCAAAGACTGTTTTGCTCGTTATAAATGTACTTCTCCATTATGTAATCCTCCAAAATAATATATTCGCACATACATCACAGTTTCCCGATTACCACACCTTGTTATATCTTGTTATCAGTTTTTCTTGCCCTTGCTTTTGCCCTTATAATCTCTCGGAGCAAGGGTGAAACGGTGTGAAATCGTATAAAGGGATAAGGTGAGCATTTTGCGAAAAATCCTTTATTTTCAAGGCTTTTGGAGGACTTTATTAAATCCCTATGAGGTGGTATAACCACCTATAATTTTTTAGATTTCAAATTTGCATTATAATTTTCAATCAATTCAATTAGGGCCAATCGCAGAATCGGTTCTTTTTCATTGCCTACGTCTCTGTGACCAAAAAAGTTACTCTCATAAATACTCATCTCCAGTTACCCGTATATGGGTAACTGCATTATATTATAAAAATATATTATTTGTCAACCCTTATTCGGGTAATCGGCGCCGTTTTTGCAGTTATCATAATATAAAACCGTATACGGGTAAATATTATGATTGGGAGATTATAATGGAGTATTCAAATATTTATGTAAAAAGAATTCAAGGTCTGTGTAAACAACGTGGAATCAGTATAAATAAGCTTGCAACAATGAGCGATGTAAAGCAATCCACGCTTGATAATATCATGAGAGGCTTGACCAAAAATCCGAGAGTTAAAACTCTGCATAAAATTGCCATTGCTTTTAATATGACCTTATCCGAGTTTCTTGATTTCGATGAGCTCAATAATTACAGCTTTGAGGAAGATTAATTTAAAAATGGAGAAAATAGCGGAAGATATACAAATGGGGTATCGTGACGTTGCTGAGGTTGTTATTGCCTATGAGGGCGGCTGCACCTTTCTGTGCGAAATTGGCGGCAATGATACTGTGCTGATGGGAATGACGGTTTACAGAGTTTTAAACAGTGAAAAACCGAGGAATATGACCTGATTGAAGAAAAATGAACTGCCCCAAATTGTGCGGACAGTACAATCGTTATTGAGATAAGTCGATTTGGTTTATATATTGCATTTTTACGGTACGATACGCAGGTTGCGACTTATAAATTTAAGATCTTCAAAGAAAGCAGAACAGTTAGAATTCGGCACGGACAGGGCAGCGGCTTTATCCGTGCCTTTTGCATATTTGGTTGGCGGCTTCCGTCAGCTTGAACAAATTAAACCGATATTTTTTATAATAATTGCTGTTTTCCTCGGTTGACATTAAACGCGGTGTGTGTTACAATAGAAGCACATCAGAAGCGTCCCTTGCGACTGACGGAATTGTGGAGTACCACAGGGGAACAAGGGGCAATAAACGCCGACCGTCTGGGCACACTTATCTGTATATTTTAATATTGGATAAGTGTGCCCTTTTTGATTAACGGAGGAATATGCTATGAAAAAAATCGCCGTTATAATGGGAAGCGACAGCGACCTTCCTGTTGTTAAAAAGGCAATCAATGTGCTTGAGGAATTCAATGTGCCCTACGAGGTTCATATTTTCTCGGCTCACCGAACTCCGGAGGAGTCCGCAGAGTTCAGTAAAAATGCAAGAAAAAATGGCTTTGGCGCTATAATTGCGGCCGCAGGTATGGCGGCTCATCTTGCCGGCGCTATCGCTGCAAATACCACACTTCCCGTGGTTGGAATCCCTGTGCTTTCGGGAGGCTTGGGCGGTATGGATGCACTGCTTTCAACGGTTCAGATGCCGACGGGTATACCTGTCGCTACCGTTGCAATTAACGGTGCAGCCAATGCCGCTTTTCTTTGTCTTGAAATGCTTGCCGTTTCGGACGATGAGCTTGCCGAAAGGCTGAGCGAAAGACGGGCAAGGGACAGCGCTGCGGTTCTCGAAAAGGACAGAACCGTTGCGGAAAAATTGAAAGAAAATTGAGCTTTTTAAAACAAGCCGAAATAAAATGTGAAAGGAATGTCAGTTATGAAAAAATGTGAGCAGCTTTACGAGGGAAAAGCAAAGAAGGTTTTTGCAACGGAGGATCCGGAGTGCGTTATCGTTTCCTACAAGGACGATGCAACGGCTTTTGACGGACTCAAAAAGGGTACGATTTCCGGCAAGGGCGTCGTAAACAACAGAATGTCAAACTATCTTATGCAGCTTCTTGAAAAGGAAGGAGTTCCCACTCATTATGTTGAGGAGCTTTCCGAGCGTGAAACGGTAGTCCGCAAGGTTTCGATTGTACCGCTTGAGGTCATCATCCGCAATGTTTCCGCAGGCTCCTTCTCCAAAAAATACGGCGTTGAGGAAGGCATTGTTTTTGCCGAGCCGACCATTGAATTTTCATACAAGAACGATGATCTTCACGATCCGCTTCTCAATTCCTATCACGCTTTTGCTCTCGGTCTTGCAACGCATGAGGAAATCGAAACAATCAAGTCGATGGCATTTAAGGTAAACTCAATCCTCAAGGAGTATTTCAAAAAGCTCAATGTTACGTTGGTAGATTTCAAGCTTGAGTTTGGTAAGCTCTCGGACGGAACAATAGTTCTTGCCGATGAAATTTCTCCCGATACCTGCCGCTTCTGGGATAGCGAAACAAACGAGAAGCTCGACAAGGATCGCTTCCGCAGAGACCTCGGCGGCGTTGAGGACGCTTATGCCGAGATGATGAAAAGAGTTTTTGACTAATTACAAAGAATGAGGGATACATATGTCAAATATTCATGAAGAATGTGGCGTTTTCGGTATTTATACCAAAGAAACCTACGATATAGCAAAGGACGTTTATTACGGACTTTATGCTTTGCAGCACAGAGGACAGGAATCCTGCGGTATTGTTGTCAATGACGACGGACTTTTCAATTCCTACAAGGACTCGGGTCTGGTGAATGATGTTTTCACCTCCGATAATATTGCAAAGCTCGGTGAGGGCAATATTGCAATCGGTCACTGTCGCTACGGAACAACGGGCAGCTCTGCAAGAGATAACGCCCAGCCTATTGTTATCAATCACAACAACGGAAGAATGGCACTTGCTCACAACGGAAACCTTACAAATTCCTTTGAGCTTCGCAACGAGCTTGAAAGCAGAGGCTCAATTTTCCACACAACCTCCGATACCGAGGTTATTTCATATATCATTACAGAGGAAAGACTTACAGCTCCTTCGATTGAGGAAGCAATAAATCGTGCCGTCAGCCGTATTAAGGGCGCATATTCGTTGGTAGTTATGTCACCGACAAAGATGATTGCCGTGCGTGACGAGATGGGCTTCAGACCGCTCTGCTACGGTGTACTGCCGGAGGATGGCGGATATGTTGTCGCTTCCGAAAGCTGTGCTCTCGATGCAGTCGGAGCCGAGCTTGTCCGAGATATTGAGCCGGGCGAAATTGTTGTTTTTGACGGCAAAGAGGTTCGCAGCATCAAGGACCATTGCGGCAAGAAGCCTCATTCCTGCGTTTTTGAGTATATTTATTTTGCACGTCCCGATTCCGTTATTGACGGTGCAAGCGTTCATGAGGCAAGAGTCCGTGCGGGTTCGTTCCTTGCTCTTGAGCATCCCGTGCAAGCGGATGTTGTAATCGGAGTTCCCGATTCGGGTCTTGATGCCGCTATCGGCTTCTCAAAGCAGTCGGGCATTCCCTATGAAATCGGCTTTATCAAAAATAAATATATAGGCAGAACCTTTATTGCTCCCGGTCAGAAAACCCGTTCAAATTTGGTTCGCATTAAGCTCAACCCGATCACAGATGTTGTAAAGGGCAAGAGAGTTGTTTTGGTTGATGACTCCATCGTTAGAGGTACAACCTCCGCAAGAATTATCAGCCTTTTGAGAAATGCCGGCGCAACGGAAATTCATATGCGTGTTTCCGCTCCACCGTTCCTCAACCCCTGCTACTACGGCACCGATATTGATTCTCGTGAAAATCTTATCGCTTGCCATCACAGCATTGATGAAATTGCAAAGATAATCGGCGTTGATTCCCTCGGCTACCTCAGCGTTGACAATGTTAAAAAGATTGCCTGTGGCAACAAGTGCAACGGCTATTGCACAGCCTGCTTCGATGGCGAATATCCTACCGAGGTTCCCAAAGAGGTACAAAAAAGTAAATTTGAATGTAAGATTTCCGAAAGAAAGGGGAAGAAAAACGATGAATAATAATTCACGTTCCGATAGCTATGCGGCTGCCGGTGTTGATATCACCGCAGGCTACAAGGCTGTTGAATTGATGAAAGCCCATATTGCAAGAACAATGACCTCGGGTGTTTGCTCCGATGTCGGCGGCTTCGGCGGACTTTTTGAGCTTGACACAACCGGTATTGAAAAGCCGGTTCTTGTCAGCGGTACCGACGGTGTAGGCACAAAGCTCAAGCTTGCTTTTATTATGGATAAGCATGATACTGTCGGAATCGACTGCGTTGCAATGTGCGTAAACGATATAATTTGTGCCGGTGCAAAGCCGCTTTTCTTCCTTGATTATATTGCTTGCGGCAAAAATGTTCCCGAAAAAATTGCTTCAATCGTTTCAGGCGTTGCGGAGGGCTGTGTACAGAGCGGAGCAGCACTCATCGGCGGAGAAACTGCCGAAATGCCCGGCTTTTATCCCATTGACGAGTACGACCTTGCGGGCTTCTCTGTAGGTGTTGTCGATAAATCAAAGATTCTTGACCCGTCAACAATGGCGGCAGGTGATGTTGTTATTGCACTTCCGTCAAGCGGTGTTCACTCAAATGGCTTTTCACTTGTCAGAAAGGTCTTTGATGTCGAAAACAGCGATATTAAGTCTCCCTGTGAGGAGCTTGGCGGCAAGTCAATAGGTGAAACACTTCTCACCCCGACCAAGATATATGTTAAACCTGTTTTGGCTTTGCTTGAGCAGGTAAAGGTTAAGGGAATTTCCCATATCACCGGTGGCGGATTTTATGAAAATATTCCGAGAAGTATTCCCGATGGTCTCGGTGCCGTTATTGAACGCAGTGCTGTTAAGGTGCTTCCGATTTTTGACCTCATTGCAAAAAGAGGTGGAATTTCCGAGCGTGATATGTTCAATACCTTTAATATGGGCGTCGGTATGAGCATCGTTGTTGCTCCCGAGGATGCGGACAAGGCTCTTGAAATTCTCAAGACCAACGGCGAGGATGCTTACATAATCGGCAAAATCGAAAAATCAGAGGATAAAATTACGATATGCTGAAAACATTTCGCGAAAGCCTGTGTGCGGGAATTTTGATTACAATCGGCGGCACGGTTTTCCTTTCCTGCGAAAACAAAACTGTCGGTGCGGTGCTTTTCACGGTTGCGCTTTTGTGCATATGCTGTAAAGGCTATTATCTGTTCACGGGCAAAATCGGTTATATAACCGAACAACACAAAAAAGATGATGTTATAAATCTCATTATCGGATTATGCGGTAATTTAATCTGCACCCTTTTGCTTGGAATGATGCTCAAAGCCGTTTTGCCCGATATCGGAGCTAAAGCGGTACAAATGTGTGAGGCAAAGCTTTTGCAAAATCCGCTGCATACCTTTATCCGAGGTTCGTTTTGCGGAGTGCTGATGTATCTTGCCGTCAGCATCTACAAGGAGAAAAAATCCGTAATCGGTATAATTTTCTGCGTTCCCGTATTTATCCTGTGCGGCTTTGAGCACTCGATTGCCGATATGTATTATTTCGGTGCTTCGGGCATATTCAGTATGAGGATTATCAGCTTTATGCTGCTTGTTATTGCAGGAAATACGGTTGGTGCGGTAATTTTACCCTTGCTTAAAGGAGTACGGAAAAATGAAGAATAAGGCGAAAATCGCCGTGCTTGTTTCGGGCGGCGGAACTAATCTGCAAGCGCTTATCGACGCTCAAAGGAGCGGAATAATAAAAAGCGGAGAAATTTCCCTTGTTGTTTCAAACAACAGCACGGCATATGCCCTGACCAGAGCGAAAAATGCCGGAATCCAAACGGCGGTTGTCCTCAAAAAGGAGTGCGCCGACCAAGCAGCCTTTGAGGGTGAAATTTTGAAGCTTCTCAAAGAAAACGGAATTGATATGATAGTTCTGGCAGGTTTTATGAGCATATTGAGTGCGGATTTTGTTTCGCATTATCCGGAAAGAATTATCAATGTTCACCCGTCGCTTATTCCTTCTTTTTGCGGTGAGGGCTTTTACGGACTCAGAGTTCACCGGGCGGCGCTTGATTACGGTGTTAAGGTGACGGGTGCAACGGTTCATTTTGTTAATGAAATACCCGACGGCGGCAAGATAATTCTTCAAAAGTCCGTTGATATTTTGGAGGGAGACACCCCGGAAATTCTCCAAAAAAGGGTAATGGAGCAGGCTGAATGGAAGCTTTTGCCGCAGGCGGCGGAGCTTGTCAGTGTAAAGATAATCAACGAAAGGACAGCATAAAATGAATATATATGAAGTTAAAACTATGAAAGAGCGAATTGACGGCAATCCTTATGTCGGCAGAGGTATCGTCCTCGGCAAAAGTGAGAACGGCAAAAAAGCCGTTGCCGCTTATTTCATTATGGGCAGAAGTGCAAACAGCCGTAACCGCGTTTTCACACTCAAAAATGGTGAGGTTTTTACTGAGCCCTTTGATGCCTCAAAGGTTGAGGACCCGTCGCTCATCATTTATGCGGCACTCAGAACCTTTGAAAACAAGCTGATTGTTACAAACGGCGACCAGACCGACACAATTTATGACGGAGTTAAAAACGGCAAGAGCTTTTCCGAAAGCCTTGTTTGCCGTGAATTTGAGCCCGATGCTCCGAATTTCACACCCCGTATCAGCGGAATGATTAGCTTTGCGAATAGCGATTTTTCTTATGAAATGAGTATCCTCAAGAGTCTTGATGCAGAGGGTAGCGATTGTGCCAGATACACATTTTCCTATCCCTCAAAGGCAGGCTTGGGTCATTTTATCCATACCTATGTGACGGACGGCAATCCCATTCCGACCTTTCAAGGTGAGCCCGAGCGAGTTTTGATTCCGAACGATATCAATGCCTTTGCCAATGAAATCTGGAACGGACTTGATGCGGAAAATAAAATTTCGCTTTATGTAAGATATGTTGACCTTGCCGATGGCAGCTTTGAAGAAAAGCTTATCAATAAAAATCAGGAGGAATGAATATGAAAGAGTTTGAACTTAAATACGGCTGCAACCCAAACCAAAAGCCTGCAAAAATTTTTATGGAAAACGGTGATGAGCTGCCTATTAAAATTCTCAGCGGCAGACCGGGCTACATAAATTTCCTTGATGCATTCAATGCATGGCAGCTTGTTAAGGAGCTTAAAGAAGCTCTCGGACTTCCTGCGGCGACCTCATTTAAGCACGTCAGCCCCACCTCTGCGGCAGTCGGCATTCCCCTTGGCGATAAGCTCAAAAAGGCTTGCTTTGTTGATGACATTGAGGGTCTTGATGAGTCTCCGCTTGCCTGTGCTTTTGCAAGAGCAAGGGGCACGGACAGAATGTGCTCCTTCGGTGATTTTATAGCACTTTCCGATGTTTGCGACGTTACAACCGCCAACCTTATCAAGCGTGAGGTTTCCGACGGTATCATTGCTCCCGGCTATGAGCCCGAAGCACTTGAAATTCTTAAATCCAAGAGAAAGGGCAATTACAACATTGTCGAAATTGACCCGAGCTATGTTCCTGCCGAAATTGAACGTAAAACAGTTTACGGAATTACCTTTGAGCAGGGCAGAAATAATTTTGAAATCAATAAGGCGCTCCTTGAAAATGTTGTCACAGAAAACAAAAATCTTTCCGAGGAAGCCAAGAGAGACCTTATCGTAGCTCTCATAACTCTTAAATATACTCAGTCCAATTCGGTTTGCTATGCCGTTGACGGACAGGCAATCGGTGTCGGTGCAGGTCAGCAGTCAAGAATTCACTGCACTCGTCTTGCAGGCGGCAAGGCAGACACATGGTTCCTCCGCCAGTGTGACAAGGTACTCAATCTTCCGTTCCTCGACACTCTCGGCAGACCCGAGCGTGACAATGTAATCGACGGCTATATCAATAAAAACGAGGAAGATGTTTGTGCCGAGGGCAACTGGCAGAAGTATTTCTCCACCCGTCCCGAGCCGCTTACCGATGATGAAATCAAGGAATATCTTTCCTCAATCAGCGGTGTTTCGCTCGGCTCGGATGCATTCTTCCCCTTTGGCGATAACGTCGAGCGTGCATACAAGAGTGGTGTTTCCTATATCGCACAGCCGGGTGGTTCAATCCGTGATGACCTTGTTATCAAGGCTTGTAACGAAAGAAATATAGCTATGGCATTCACCGGTATGCGACTTTTCCACCATTAAAATCGTCCACAGCACATTTTTCGCTCGGGGCCGTATCACATACGGCACCGCTCACTGCAAAATGCACTGTGAACAATTTTATTTAAAGGTTTCGGCGACTATTTTTTCGCTAAAAAATGCAATTTCGATTCATTCGGCACTTGCATCGCCACAGCACATTTTTGTTTGATGAAAAAGTGTTGAAAATTTAATGAGCGAACGGTACGGTGTTTTATCGTGCCGTACAGACTTTTAAAATATATCACGTTGAAGATTTACACGGCATATCGAAAGGATTTGATAAGCTATGAAAATTATGGTAATCGGCGGCGGCGGTCGTGAACACGCCGTTATAAAAAAATTAAAGGAAAACAAATCGGTTGAAGAAATTTTTGCTTTGCCCGGCAACGGCGGAATTGCTGCCGATGCAACCTGCGTGCCTATCGGCGCAACGGATATTGAGAAAATTGTCGAATTTGCCCGTGAAAACAAAATCGACTATGCGGTTGTCACGCCGGATGACCCTCTTGTACTCGGCGCTGTTGATGAGCTGAATAAAATCGGTGTTCCCTGTTTTGGTCCCGAGGCTAAAGCGGCGATCATTGAGGGTAGCAAGATTTTTTCAAAAAATCTGATGAAAAAATATAATATCCCGACCGCATCTTATGAGGTGTTTGAAACGCCTGAAGCGGCAGGGGAGTACCTGAAAACAACAAGCTTCCCGACCGTTATCAAGGCGGACGGCTTGGCACTCGGCAAGGGTGTTATCATTGCCGAAAGTCTTGATGAAGCTCTTGATGCCGTTAATTCAATGATGAATGACAAGGTGTTCGGCGCAAGCGGAAGTCGAATTGTTGTTGAGGAATTTCTTACCGGTCCGGAGGTTTCCGTACTCAGCTTTACCGACGGTGAAACGGTTGTGCCGATGATTTCCTCAATGGATCACAAGCGTGCCGGTGAGGGTGATACGGGGCTTAACACGGGTGGAATGGGTACAATCGCCCCCAATCCGTATTATACAAAGGAAATTGCCGAGGAATGTATGGAAAAGATTTTCCTGCCGACAATCAAGGCGATGAAGGCGGAGGGCAGAACCTTCAAGGGTTGCTTGTATTTTGGACTTATGCTTACCCCGAACGGTCCCAAGGTTATCGAATATAACTGCCGTTTCGGTGACCCCGAAACACAGGTCGTCTTGCCGCTTCTCGAAAGTGACCTTTTGACGGTTATGCAGGCGGTAACGGACGGAAAGCTCAGCGAAACCGAGGTTAAATTCTCCGAAAAAAGTTGCGCTTGTGTTGTTATGGCTTCGGGCGGATATCCCAAGTCATATAAAAAAGGTTATGAAATAACGATTGACGAAAGTGTTGCGGACAATGTTTATATCGCCGGTGCAAAGCTGCTTGACGGTAAGCTTGTTACCGACGGCGGACGAGTTCTCAATTCCGTTTGCGTTGCAGATACGCTTGAGGCGGCACTTGATAAGGCATATGCCAACACAGATAAAATAAAGTTTGAAAATTCGTATCTCCGCCGTGATATCGGTCAGAGAGCGTTAAAAGCCAAGGAGGTCGGGTAATGGTTTACCGTGTATATGTAGAAAAGAAAAAAGAGCTTGCTCATGAGGCGAGAGCTCTGCTTGCCGATCTCAAATCGTTTATGCAGCTTGAAAGCCTTAACGACGTGAGAATTCTCAACCGTTATGATGCCGAGAATATGGATGCCGAGCTTTTTGATTATGCAACCAAAACGGTATTTTCCGAGCCTCAAACGGATATCGTTTCATATGAACTGCCCGAAACCGATGCTGCTGTTTTTGCGGTGGAGTATCTTCCGGGTCAGTTTGACCAACGTGCCGATTCTGCGGCTCAATGTATTCAGATAATCTCCAAGGGCGAAAGACCGACAGTCCGCACCGCAAAGGTGTATCTCCTTTTCGGAGAGCTTTCCGAGGAGGATATCAACACGGTCAAGAAGTATGTTATCAACCCTGTTGAAGCTCGCGAGGCGGTGCTTGAAAAGCCGTCAACGCTTAAAACGGACTATGATATGCCGACGGAGGTTGAAATCCTCAACGGCTTCTGCCAATATGATAAGGTGCAGCTTTCCGATTTTGTGCGAAGCTACGGTCTTGCTATGGACGAGGATGATATAGCATTTTGCCAAAGCTATTTTATTTCGGAAAAGCGTGACCCGACCATCACGGAAATCCGTATGATTGATACATATTGGTCCGACCATTGCCGTCACACAACCTTCTTGACGACGATTGACAGCGTTAAATTTGAGGATAAGCTCATTCAGGAAACCTATGACGATTATATTGCAACAAGAAAGCAACTCGGCAGAACCAAGCCCATAAATCTTATGGATATCGCTACTCTTGCCGTTAAATATCTCCGAAGTGTGGGCAAGCTCGATAAGCTCGACGAGAGCGAGGAAATCAACGCCTGTACGGTTAAAATGGATATTGAGGTTGACGGAAAAACAGAGCCGTGGCTTCTCCTTTTCAAAAATGAAACGCACAACCATCCCACGGAAATTGAGCCTTTCGGCGGTGCGGCAACCTGCATCGGCGGTGCTATTCGTGACCCTCTTTCGGGCAGAGCATATGTCTACGGTGCAATGCGTGTCACGGGTGCCGCAAATCCGCTCAAGCCGGTCAATGAAACCCTTGAGGGCAAGCTTCCCCAGCGTAAAATCGTTACGACTGCGGCGGCAGGTTATTCCTCCTACGGTAACCAAATCGGACTTGCAACGGGCATTGTTGATGAAATATATCACGACGGCTATGCGGCAAAGCGTATGGAAATCGGCGCAGTTATTGCTGCCGCTCCCGAAAGGAATGTTAGGCGTGAATGTCCCGAGCCGGGTGACATCGTAATTCTTCTCGGCGGCAGAACGGGACGTGACGGCTGCGGCGGCGCAACCGGTTCTTCAAAATCCCACACTCTGGAATCTCTTGAATCCTGCGGTGCGGAGGTTCAAAAGGGTAATGCTCCCGAGGAACGTAAGCTCCAACGTTTGTTCAGAAACGGCGAGGTCAGCCGTATGATTAAGCGCTGTAACGATTTCGGTGCAGGCGGTGTTTCCGTTGCAATCGGTGAGCTTGCCGACGGACTTGATATAGATCTTAACGCAGTGCCGAAAAAATACGACGGACTTGACGGAACGGAGCTTGCGATAAGCGAATCGCAGGAGCGTATGGCGGTTGTCGTCGAAAAAGAAAATGTTGAAAAATTCATTGCCTGTGCGGATGCGGAAAATCTTGAAGCAACCGTTGTTGCAACGGTCAAGGCGGAGCCGAGGCTCACAATGACATGGTACGGCAAAAAAATTGTTGATATCAGTCGTGATTTCTTGAACTCCAACGGTGCCGAAAAGCACATTGATATTGCTCCCGCAAAGGCAGAAATATATAAAAAGACGGTTGAAAGCACATTTGCCGAGAATTACAGCAATGTCGTGAATGACCTCAACACCTGCTCAAAGCGTGGACTTTCCGAGCGCTTCGATTCAACCATCGGTGCCGGTACTGTTCTTATGCCGTTTGGCGGAAGGTATCAGCAAACTCCGATTCAGGCAATGGTTCAAAAGATTTCCGTCGAAAAGGGACATACAGATAACTGCTCCCTTATGGCGTTCGGCTACAACCCGTTTGTGACCGAGAAAAGTCCGTTCCATGGTGCATATCTTGCCGTTGTTGAGTCGGTTTGTAAGCTTATTGCAACAGGTACGGATTTTAAAGATGTTTATCTCACATTCCAGGAGTATTTTGAGCGTCCGGGTAAGGATTCTCAAAGATGGGGCAAGCCTCTTGCTGCTCTCCTCGGTGCATTCCGTGCTCAAAAGGAGCTTGGTATAGGTGCAATCGGCGGCAAGGATTCGATGAGCGGTAGCTTTGAAAAGCTCGATGTTCCTCCGACACTTGTTTCGTTTGCGGTTTCGACGGATAAGATAAAGAATGTTGTTTCGCCCGAATTTAAGCAGAGCGGACACAGTCTTGTTAAAATTACACCCGAATACGATGAAAACGGACTTCCGGTTACGGCATCGCTGCTTGAGGTTTTTGACCGAGTTACGGCTCTTATGCGTTCGGGCAAGGCGGTAGCCTGCTACACCCCCGGTATGGGCGGAATTGCGGAGGCTGTTTTCAAAATGGCTATCGGCAACGGCTTGGGCTTCAAATATAATGATGAGCTTACGCTTGATGAAATTTTCGGTCTTGATTACGCTTCGTTCCTTTTGGAGGTTACAGAGGAAGTTGAGAATGCGAAAAAAATCGGTGTAATTACCTCGGAGGCAAGCATTGATTACAAGGGCGAAAAGCTTGTGCTTGCTTCACTTCAAAATGACTATGAGCACAAGCTTGAAAGTGTTTATTCCTGTGAGCTTGACGGCGAAAAGAACAAGCTGGAAAATATTTCATTCACCGAAAAGAAATATTCCGCTCCCGCAGTCAAAGCTGCAAAGCCCCATGTGCTTATTCCGGTATTTCCCGGCACAAACTGCGAATTTGACTCCGCAAAGGCGGTAGAGGATGCCGGCGCCGAGGCAGAGATTTTCGTTATCAACAACCTTTCGGCGGACGGAATCGCAAGAAGCGTTGACAGCTTTGCTTCCAAGGTAGCGGCTTCGCAGATGATATTTATTCCCGGCGGATTTTCGGGCGGAGATGAGCCGGACGGCTCGGGCAAATTCATCACGGCGTTCTTCCGTAATGCCGCAATCAAAGAGCAGGTGACGGAGCTTCTTGAAAAGCGTGACGGACTTATGCTCGGTATCTGTAACGGCTTCCAGGCTCTTGTTAAGCTCGGACTTGTACCGTTTGGAAAGATTGTTGATACGGACGAGCATTGCCCGACCCTGACCTTTAACACAATCGGTAGGCACCAGTCCAGAATTGTCACCACGCGTGTCGCTTCGGCAAATTCGCCGTGGCTTGCACTTACGCAGGTCGGTGAGCTTTACAATGTGCCGATTTCACACGGTGAGGGACGTTTTATTGCCGAGCCGGAAATGCTGGCACAGCTCATTGCGAACGGTCAAATCGCAACGCAGTATGTTGATGCCGACGGTGATGCAACCGACGATATTCTTTACAATCCGAACAACTCGGTTGCTGCAATCGAGGGTATCCTTTCTCCTGACGGACGAGTGCTTGGCAAGATGGGTCACTCGGAGCGTATAGGTGACGGACTTTATAAAAATGTTATCGGAAATTACGATATGAAGCTCTTTAAATCGGCAGTAAAATACTTTAGTCTGTAATTTATCGAGATTATTCCAAAATAAAAATAACCGCTGTTCTACGTTAAATTCGTATTACGGCGGTTATTTCTTTTTTTGTGACGTTTCTCGACGGCGAGATACGACCTTGTTCGTAAATTATTTAAAGGCTTAAAAAAATATGGTAAAAAATGGCAAAAATTACTTGACACAATTGCCATAAAATGGTAATATACTGATGAAATCAATTCTCGGAGGTAATTATTTATGGAAAATAAGATCAAAATTATGGTTGCCGAAAACAACGAATTCGGTCATGATTGTGTCAGAGTGTTTTCGTCCTACGGATATAACTCCGTTCTCACGGACAAGGACGGCTCGCAGGTTTTGACAAAGCTGAAGCTTGAAAAGCCGGATGTCATTATTATGGATGCTTTTATGCTTCATATTGATGCGATCGGTGTTATTAAGCAAATGAAGCTGATGAAGGATATCAAAAAGCCGATGATAATTGTGCTTTCAAGCGTTGACAATATGCGGTTTGAAAGTGAAATTCTCAACAGCGGTGCGGACTATTACTTTCTCAAGCCCGTTGAAGCGGAAATAATTGCACAGCGTATTTCACAGCTTTCGGGCTGGACAAACGGTGAAAGACACGACAGAGGTGTAAATGATTTGGAGGTCACCGTTTCGGAAATTATGCACCGTATCGGAGTTCCGGCACATATAAAGGGCTATCAATATTTGAGAGAGGCAATAATTCTCTCGGTCAATAATACCGAAATGATGGGTTCTGTTACAAAGCTGCTTTATCCAACGGTTGCAAAGACCTTCAAAACAACCTCATCAAGAGTTGAACGTGCAATTCGTCACGCTATTGAGGTTGCATGGGATAGGGGAGATGTTGATGTTTTGAGCTCATATTTCGGCTACACAATTCAGTCCTCACGAGGCAAGCCGACAAATTCGGAGTTTATTGCAATGATAGCGGACAAGCTGAGATTACAGCTCAAGGCGTCGTAACTTTTCATTGAAAATAATAAGGTTATCTGCTATAATAAACAGTAGGTGATTTTATGAACGGAGACAGCGCTACAAAATCAAGAAATGTTAACATTGATTTGATAAGGATATTTGCAATGTTTTTGGTTGCGACGCTTCATGTAACGGGAGTCGGAATCGGTGAGGTCGAATACAGTAGCGGCATTGCTTACGTTGTAGCGAGGATTTTCAATGCATTTTCATTTTGCTGTATTGATATTTTTGCGATGGTAAGCGGATATTTGATGTGTGAAAAACAGATAACGGCAAAAAGAATAATTCGTCTGTGGGTCGATGTCTTCTTTTACTCTGTTGTCGGGTTTGCGGTAACTCTGTTGATAAGCGGTGATAAAGCATTACTTTCTTTAAGCTCAATGAATTTCTTATTTCCGGTATGCTTTGGCAAATATTGGTATATCAGCGTATATTTTGTTTTGTATTTTCTTATACCCTTTTATAACAAGCTGATTTCTGTTCTTGATAAAAAAAGCTTTGTCTGGCTATTGATAGTTATGCTTATGACGACCTCGGTTATCTCCGTGATAATTACTACGGATCCCTTCCATCTTGGAAATAACATAGGATACTCCTTTGTATGGATTTCAATTATGTATTTCCTTGGCGCTTATATAAAGAAATACGGTCTGAAGCTTTCGCAAAAAGCCAATGTGATTTTAATTTTTGCATCGCTGTTTTTCCAATGTGTGTTTGGACTTATTCCGAGTAAATACAGAACAATAACATTAGGGGAATACAATTCCTTTGCTGTTGTAATTCTCTCGGTTGCTGTTTTCGTTTTTATGCTCAATATGAAGCTCAAAGTCGGACCGAAAACATCAAAGCTTATCCAAAGCTTTTCTGCGGCTTCGCTGGCTGTTTATCTTACGCATACGCACCCGGAAGTTTTTGCAAGATGGATAGTCGGCGACTTCCGATGGATAGCAAAGCTTTCTTTGCCGCTTGCCGTAATCAGCATTATCGGTATTCCGCTTGCAATAACGGTAGCGGGCTGCTTGATTGGAATGATACAACAGAAGCTGTTTGAAGCTTTGAAAATTTATCGGCTTTGTGATATTGTTGCCGAAAAGCTTACAGCTATTAAACGCAAAATAGATGTGGAATTGTCATCATGATTATCTTGCAAGACCTTTGAGCCAGTCGAGCTCCTCACGGTCGATTGAGGAAAAAATAATCAGCATACCGATATATATGATTGTCGCAATAATTATTTCCGCAGAGGCGGCAGCCTTAACGCTCTGAATGGAGAACGGAGTAAGGATAATGCTTTTAAAAATATTTGCTCCGATAACGCAAAAAATCGGTATAAAAAAATCCTTGAAAAATGATATTTGAACATTGCTGACAACGGTTAGCCGTCTAAAGCTTAAAAAGAAATTTACCGCTTCGCTGACAAAGACGACAATTATGTAGCCCTTAACCGATAAAACAGGCACAAGCAGATAGACGAGGGCAACGCAGAGCGAGGCATCAATGATGTTGTAGCGCATATAGCTGACCTGCTGGTCAAGCCCCTTGAGCATACCGTCAACGGACATATCGCAGTACATTATCGGAATAAGCGGAGCGAAAAGCTGAATATAAGTAAAGGAGCTGTCATTGCCGTAAACCGCAAGAGACAGCTTTTTTGCGTTAAAAAACATAATTCCGGCAGTGCCGACGGAAAAAATCAAGGTTAAGTGCATTACTCTTGCTATCATATAGTCAATTCGGGCTTTGTTGCCGGCGATGTGCAGTGAGGAAATTTCGGGAACAAGCAGACCTGAAAGTGAGGAAAGCAGGGCGGAGGGGTAGAGGACAAGCGGAAGTGACATTCCGTGTATCACGCCGTAGGTGGAAAGGGCTGCCTGAGGGTCACTGCCGGATTTGCGAAAGCCGATGGGAATCAACAGATGCTCAACGGTCATCAATATCGAACGCATTTCAGAGCCCACCGTGTCGGGAATGGCGATTCTGAATATTCTTTTCCAGATTTCTGCTCCCTTTTCGGTTATTTGAGGCTTGCAAACGGAAAAACGGTAAAGTGTGTACGAGCAGCAGAGTGAGAAAAGCTCGGCGGAGCTTATACCGAAAACAATGGCAACGCAGGCGGCTTCAAGCCCCTTTGATACGGCGGATTTAAGACAGAAAACGGTTACGGCAATTTTAAAAATCTGTTCGGCAAGCTGAACCGCGGTGTAACGGACGATTTTTTTGACCGAGGTGAAGTAGCCGTTGAGGGCGGCGGACATAGAAACAAAGGGTAGGCTCAGACTAAGCACCCTCAACGACGGAGCACTGCGGATATCACCTATCCATTTGCCGCCGATAAAGCCGGAAAAGGCAGAAAGCAGGACGGCAATCACCGTTCCGCAAATCAGTGAATAAATAAGACAGCGACGCATTATTTGGCGGTCGTTGAATTTGCCGAGGGCGGCATTGTCAGCAACAAGGCGCATTGCCGCAAGCCGTATTCCGGCAACCGAAAATGTTATTGCCATACCGTAAACCGTTGTGATAAGCTGAAAAAGTCCTATTCCGTCGGCACCTATTTTGTTGGTGAGATAAACATTGAAGCTGACGGAAACCGTTCGCATAATAAACGAGGTTGCGGTCAGCAGCAGGGTGTTGGTCAGCAGCTTTTTGGCGTTAGTCATTTAATTCACTCCGTACACATCGACTGTTACACATAAATTAATATGACAAAATCGGCAAAATAAGAATTGCCGACCGGAAAAATCCGTGATATAATTTTATTGAGTAGAACGGATAGTAGAACGGTGCTTTTTATGATTTTTCTTGACGTATACAACAATTTTTCTTTAAAAACCCTAAAATTTGCGGTATAAATGACTGTAAACAGTCTTGACGAACGCAGATTTTTTATGTATAATGGTAAAGTGACCTATACATCTCGGAGACTGCTTGCAATGCTTGCGAGCCCTTTTGAGGTAGTTCGGGAAATATTAAAATCTTTACGGAGGTAAGATATGAATAGGAAATTAACCAAGGCCCTGTCAGTTTTTATGTCGGCGGCACTCATCACAACTTGTTCTGCTATCGGCTCCTTTGCGGCTGATAATGATGTTGATTACAAAATCAACAACACCTATGCGAATGTTGATTGGGACACATATCAGCAGTACAAGACCGATCTTCACAGTCATTCAACTCAGTCTGACGGAAGCATCACAAAGAAGGAAAATATCGAAGGACATTATCAGCACAATTTCGATATCCTTGCTATCACGGATCACGGTACGACCGACCTCGGTTGGGAGGATCCCTCGGTAAACAGAATCATCAAGATTGCAAGCTGTGTCAGAAAGGGTAACCTTCCCATGGAGGCACTTTCACTTTCCGGTACAGCGGCTAACGGCAAGGCTTATACATATGACGGAGCATACTATACTCAGTATGACGAGAACGGTGAGGCTCTCAACTCAATGCTCAGAGTTCCTTTCGGCAATGAGCATAACCCGTCCTCCTTCAACAACGCTCACGTTAACAGTTGGTTCGCAAACTTTGACAACCAGAACGAGGTTGGCGGTACAAGTGATTACGAAACTCCGATTAAAAAGGCGGATGAGCTCGGCGGACTTTCCGTTATCAACCATCCCGGTGAGTATTCGGGCGCAAGAAATGTTGCTTGCTATGACGATGCATATGATATGGACAATGTTAAGTTCAGATATGTTGTCAACAAGTTTGCAAATCTCCTTACCGAGTATCATTCCTGTCTCGGTATCGACGTAAACAGTAAGGGTGACTACAGAACTCGTTACGACAGAAAGCTTTGGGATATCCTTCTTCAAAAGGTTGTTCCGACCGGCAGAAATGTTTACGCTCTTGCAACCTCAGATGCTCACAATTCGGGTATTATCAATTCGGGCTATACTCTTATGTGTATGCCCAAGAAGGATCTTTCATCCTTGAGAACAGCTATGGAAACGGGCGCATTCTTTGCTTGCAGCTACTATCTCGGCAGCATTGCAGAGCTCAATGCATGGACAAGCGAGCTCAGAGAGGCTAACATCGGTCTTGCACTTGCCGACAAGTTTGAGGCTATGAGCAACAAGATTCTTGAAGAGGAAGCAGCTAACGGCAAGCAGAGCTCAAAGTATTCTTTCGATCAGAATGCGGTTACGCCCAAGGTAACCTCTATTGTTGTTGACGACGACGAGGATTCAATCACAATCAACACCAAGGACGCTTATATGGTTCATTGGATTGCTGACGGTGAGATTCTCACAACAGGCAACACAATCGATCTTGACGATTATTCCGATAAGATCGGTTCTTATGTAAGAGCTGAAATCATCGGTGAGGGCGGTGTGATGTATACTCAGGCTTTCACTCTTGAGTACGAGGGAGCACCGGTTGCGGAGGAAACCCACTTTGTTGACCTCGGCGGTGTTACAACAATCCTTGCAGATACAATCGTAAAGGCTCTTGCATTGTTCCTCAACGGTACAAAGCTTACAGACCTTATCTGGTATTTCCTTACCAAATAATTTAAATACGGCTTAAACTAAGGGAGCAGAATTTTAAAGCTTAATACAAGGCTTTGATTTCTGCTCCCTATTTTTGTGAATAAAGCAATAAATATGAGGAGATTACATATGAAAGAAAAATTAAATGATGTAAAATTTATTTACACGCCTTTCAAATCGTATTTTGACCCGTCAGCTAATGCGTGGCACTCAAAAAAGACACGTTTACAGCAGCATTTGGAGCTCGTTGACTGGAAGGGCTTGCCGATGTTTGTTACGGATTTTGTGCCTAACGGATTAAAAGATGTTCATTTGACCTTTTCAGCCCTCGGTATTGTCGAATTGTATATCAATGGCAAGCGTGTGGGCGGTTCGGATGAGATGAAGCCCGGCTGGACGGATTACCGCAAGAGGGTTCTCTATGATGAATACGATATTTCCGATTTTGTCAAGGTCGGCAAAAACCGAATCCTTGCCATTGTTTCAACCGGTTGGTATTCGGGCAGAATTGTTTGCGATGCTTTCGGTGCAAATCCGCCGGCGTTCTTTGCAAAAATAACTCAAAACGACAAGGTGCTTTGCACAACAGATGAAAGCTGGAAAACGCTTGTCGGCGGTCCGGTTCGCACGGCAGACATTTGGGACGGCGAATTTTACGATGCACGCTATGACAGCTTTGAAAAGATTTCAACGGTTGATTATGAGCTTACGGATTGGAGCGATGCCGGGATTGTCGATTACTTTGATGGCGAGGTAACTCCCTTTGTTGGTCCCCGTGTTAAGGCTCGTCAGGAGCTCAACCTCTGTGCCAAGACAATTACCGTTTATGACGGTGTGAGGTATAACGGCTCAAATTACGGCGAAATAAATGTTTGTGCAACCTACACAGGCTTCCCCCTGACACTCAAAAAGGGTCAGACGGCTATCATTGACCTCGAACAGGAGATGGTTGGTCGTGTAAACATCACTGTAAAGGGCAAAAATGGTGTCAGAGTGGATATTCACTATGCGGAATTCCTCAACGACAGCGGTGAAATCACTCGTGGTAACGACGGTCCAAAGGGCTCACTTTACACAATTAATCTCCGCTCCGCTTTGGGTAAGGAGACTTATATAATCGGTAGTGATGAGCCCGAAAGCTATGCACCGCACTTTACCTTCTACGGCTACAGATATGTTTCGATTGTTGCCGATGACGATATCGAGATTATGGATTTTGTCTCTGAGGTCGTTGGCTCCGCAACAAAAGAAACCGGTAAGCTCGAAACCTCCAATGAGCTTGTCAACAAGCTTATTTCAAACGCTCTTTGGGGTCAGAGAAGCAACTACCTCAGCATCCCGACGGACTGTCCGCAGCGTGACGAGCGTTACGGTTGGACGGGAGATACTCAGGCTTTCAGCACCACCGCCGCATACAATGCGGATGTTGACGGCTTCTTTAACAAGTGGCTTCAGGATGCAAGAGATTCACAAGGTGAGGAGGGCGGATATTCCGACGTTATTCCCCGCACATCACTTTGCTCCGGTGAAAATGCCGCTGCTTGGGGCGATGCAGGTGTAATCGTTCCTTACAATATGTATAAAATGTATAACGATGTGAAGCTTATTGAAGACCATTATGCGTCTATGGAAAAATATATTGCCCAGCTTATTGACAGATACGGAATGTCGGGTCCCATTCCCCGTTACGGTGATTGGCTTGCCTATGACCTTTGCAGGGCTGAATATATTTCTTCGGCATTCCTTATTCACGATATTGATTTGATGGTTGAAATGAGTGAGGCAATCGGCAAAAAGGACAGAGCGGATTACTACAGAGATTTGAGAAAGCAGGCTCACGCTTATTTTGTCAAGGGCTTTATAAAGGACGGAAAGCCGAACGGTTCATCGCAGACCGACAAGGTGCTTGCGCTTGCGTTTGATTTGCTTGAGCCGGAGGTTGCCGAGGAGGTTGCCAATGACCTTGTTGAGCAGATAAAGGCCAACGGCGACAGACTTTCCACAGGCTTTGTCGGCACATATCTGCTTTGCCCCACGCTTTCAAAATTCGGCAAGGACAGCACTGCATACAATCTCATTATGCAGCGTAATGAGCCCTCATGGCTTTACAGCATTGACCAGGGTGCAACAACAATTTGGGAGCGTTGGAATTCTTATACAAAGGAAAAGGGCTTTGGCGATGTTGGTATGAACTCCTTTAATCACTATGCCTACGGCTCTGTTGTTGAGTGGATGTACCGCTTTATGGCAGGTATCGAACCCGGCACACCGGGCTTTGAAACGGTTCTTCTACAGCCGCGAATTGATACAAGAACGGATGCCGAGCTGCCTGATGGTCAGCAGAGAATGACCTATGTTAAGGCAAGTTATGAGTCAAAATCAGGTATGATAACGAGCGAGTGGCATAATGACGATGCTTTTGTTTATAAATGCTCCGTTCCGACCGCTACCGAGCTCCGACTTCCGATTTTGGGCAGCAGCTTGACAATAAACGGCGTTGAGCACAGCTTTGACGAATACGAAAAGAAGGATAACACCGCAGTTATTATGCTTGCTCCCGGCGAATACGTTTTCGAGGAGAAATGATTATGAGCAAAAAGCCGTTGCTTTGCTTGAATGTGGGAATGGACTTTGAGGATGTTTCTCCGCTTGACCAGCTTGAACCGATTAAATCGGTTGGCTTTGACCGGTTCTTTTTCTGCGACGAAAAGGGACAGGACAGCAAAGAGGATGAGGCGATTGCCGAAAAAGCCGCCAAGGTTGGAATAGGCTTCCATTCAATTCATGCTCCGTTTTACGGAATGGACGATATTTGGCACGATGAGAGCGGCGAGCTTGCCGCAGTGATGGAAGCGGATTTAAAAAAATCCATTGATAATTGCCGAAATCTTGATGTTCCGCTTGTGATTATGCACGCCATAATCGGTATGGATAATCATACTCCGACGGAGCTCGGACTTGAAAGATTGGGCAAAATTATCGACTATGCCGTTAAAAGGGGAGTGACGATCGGTTTTGAAAACACCGAGGGTGAGTGCTACCTCAAGGCGTTGCTTGAAAAATACGGTGAGCTTGAAAATGTTGGCTTTACCTTTGATTCGGGTCATGAGCTTTGTTATAACAATGCAACGGATATGCTCGGTAAATACGGCAAATATCTTGTTTCAACTCACCTCAATGATAATTTCGGTATGACAGACCCGGAGCACCCGACCTTCTTTGACGACCATCATCTGCTTCCGTTTGACGGAGTGGGTGATTGGGACGGAATCGCACACAGACTTCGCAAATGCGGCTTTGACGGCAGCTTGACCTTTGAGCTGGTGCATAATGGGCGAGAAGGCGAAAATGTGGAGCATCCGTACCTCGAAATGAGCTTTGAGGACTATCTTGAAAAGGCGTATGAGCACGCCGACAGATTCAGAGAACTGTTTCTTGCAACAAAATTAAATTAAAAGCTACACACCTCCCCTTGCTTTAATCAAGGGGAGGCGTTGCTTTAGTGACGGTGGGGAGTTGACGGAATATCGGTTAAAGGCAATATCAATTCTGACTGTTTTTCAACGCCGACCTCGGATAATGTCCGAGATAGGCATTTTTTGTTGAGATATGCGGAAAATATTTGTTATTCGCATTGACATTGAATAGCAAAAATATTATAATTATTACGTTTGAAACGTGTGTTTCATATCTCGTTTGGAGGTGCTTTCATTGGTAAGAGCAATAGTCGGAGCTAACTGGGGCGACGAAGGTAAGGGTAAAATCACGGATATGTTTGCATCGAAAGCGGATGTCGTAATCCGTTTCCAGGGCGGCGCAAACGCAGGTCACACAATTATTAACGATTACGGAAAGTTTGCTTTGCATCTTCTTCCGTCGGGCGTATGCCATCCCGAAATCACAAACATCATCGGTAACGGCGTGGCACTCGATATACCTAAGCTGGTCAAAGAGGTCAATGATGTTATGTCGAAGGGCGTTCCGCAGCCTAAGCTTTTGGTTTCGGACAGGGCACAGATTATGATGCCCTATCACGTTCTCCTTGATACCTATGAGGAGGAGCGTTTGGCAGACAAGCAGTTCGGCTCAACAAAATCGGGAATTGCCCCGTTCTATTCGGACAAGTATGCTAAAATCGGTTTCCAGGTGTGCGACCTTTTCTACCCCGAGGAGCTTCGCGAGAAGCTTGAAAGCGTATGTGAGGTCAAGAATCTTCTTCTTGAGCACGTTTACCATAAACCGCTTTTGGATGTTGATGAAATTTTCAATACTCTTATGGAGTATAAAGAGATGATAGAGCCTTATGTTGCCGATACCGGTGCGTTTATCCGTCAGGCTATCAAGGAGGGCAAGGAAATTCTTCTTGAGGGTCAGCTCGGTTCGCTTAAAGACCCGGATTTCGGTATCTATCCGATGGTTACCTCGTCATCAACTCTTGCAGGCTACGGTACAGTAGGTGCAGGTATTCCGGCTCACGAAATTAAGGATATTATCACCGTAACAAAGGCATATTCCTCCGCAGTCGGTGCGGGTGAATTTGTCAGCGAGATTTTCGGTGAGGAAGCAGATAAAATGCGTAACCACGGCGGCGATGCCGGTGAGTATGGTGCAACAACCGGACGTCCTCGTCGTATGGGTTGGTTCGATTGCGTTGCAACACGCTACGGCGTTGAAGTTCAGGGTGCAACTCAGGTTTGCCTGACTGCTCTTGACTGCCTTAGCTATCTTGATGAAATTAAGGTTTGCACAGGCTATGAAATTGACGGCAAAATTGTCAAGGACTTTCCGAACACTCATATGCTTAAAAAGGCAAAGCCTGTCCTTGTAACGCTTCCCGGCTTCAAATGCGATATCAGAGGCATAAAGGAATTTGATAAGCTTCCCCAGGCGGCGCAGGATTATGTTCTCTTTATCGAAAAGGAGCTCGGCAAGCCGATAACAATGGTTTCTAACGGACCCAAGAGAGAAGAAATTATATACAGATAAGCTCTGGCATAAGGCAGCCGAACCGTATCGCCCCAAAGCTTTTGCTTTCGACTGCCCTATGCCTTTTCTGCCGTGTTGTTTTATGACTAACACGGCATTCCTCATTTTGAAACGAGAGGAGGATTATAATGAACGAAAAGATATTGGTGCTGGATTTCGGTGGGCAGTATAACCAGCTCATTGCCAGGCGAGTTCGTGATTTGAATGTTTATGCCGAAATTTTACCCTATTCAACCGACCTTGAAGCTATCAAGGCGAACGGCTATAAGGGAATCATATTTACGGGCGGTCCCAATTCTGTTTTTGATATGGCATCACCGCATTACACAAAGGAAATTCTTGATATCGGAGTGCCGATACTCGGAATTTGCTACGGCTGCCAGCTTATGGCGTGGATGGGCGAGGGGACGGTCAGCACCGCTCCCGTTTCAGAATACGGCAAAATCGAGCTTGAAACGGTAAAGGAAAGTCCGATTTTTGAAGCTGTTCCGCAAAAAAGCATTGTATGGATGAGCCATACCGATTATATTTCCGAGCCTCCGAAGGGCTTTGAGATTATCGCAAAAACAGATAATTGCCCCTGTGCGGCTATGCAAAACATCGAAAAAAAGCTCTATGCGGTTCAATTTCACCCCGAAGTAACTCATTCCGAGTACGGTAAGCAAATACTCAAAAATTTTGTGTTCAATGTTTGCCACTGCTCGGCGGATTGGCAAATGGATAGCTTTATCGACTCAACCGTTGCAAGGCTCCGTGAACAGATAGGTGACAAAAGGGTTGTGCTCGGTCTTTCGGGCGGCGTTGACAGCTCCGTTGCCGCCGCACTTCTCAGCCGTGCCGTCGGTAGGCAGTTGACCTGTGTTTTCGTGGATCAGGGTCTTATGAGAAAGGATGAGGGCGATTTTGTTGAAGAAACCTTCACCAAGCTCTTTGATATGAATTTTGTTCGTGTAAATTGCGGCGAAGCCTTTCTTTCAAAGCTCAAGGGCGTGTCTGACCCGGAAGCAAAGCGTGAAATAATCGGTACGGAATTCTATAAGGTTTTCTGGAACGAGGTTAGAAATCGGGCAAGTGACGGCTATTTTGCCCAAGGCACTATTTATCCCGACCGCATTGAATCGGGTCACGGTAAAAGTGAGGATAAGGCGAATACCGCAGTTATTAAAACACATCATAATATGGTTAAAAAGCCTGAGGATATTCAGTTCCTCGGAACAATCGAACCGCTTTGCGACCTTTTTAAGGATGAGGTTCGCAGAGTGGGCGAAATGCTCGGAATACCGCGTGAGCTTGTTTGGCGTCAGCCGTTCCCCGGACCGGGTCTCGGAGTGAGAATTATCGGTGAAATCACCGCCGAAAAAATCAAAATTCTTCAAGATGCCGATTTTGTCCTCAGAGACGAAATGGCAAAGAACGGATATGAGAAAAATCTCAGCCAGTTTTTCTGCGTGTTTACCGGCTCAAAATCGGTTGGAGTTATGGGTGACCACAGAACCTATGAAAATGTTATTGCAATCCGTGCGGTTACAACAGATGATTTTATGACCGCCGATTGGGCAAGAATACCGTATGATATCCTTGCAACGGTTTCAAATCGCATAACAAACGAAGTTGACGGTGTAAACCGTATTGTATATGATATAACCTCAAAGCCGCCGGGAACGGTGGAATGGGAATGAAAAGGAGTAATTTTTTATGAGCAGTAATGTACGTCCCGAATCAATGGCAAGAATTAACAATGCCGAGCTTGCAAACGCATTTATTGACGAGCAGGTGGCAGAAATCCGCAATCAGGTAGGCGACAAAAAGGTTTTGCTTGCACTGTCAGGTGGAGTTGACTCATCTGTTGTTGCCGCACTTCTCATCAAGGCAATCGGTCAGCAGTTGGTTTGCGTTCATGTAAACCACGGACTTATGCGTAAGGGCGAGAGCGAGCAGGTTATTGAGGTTTTTCGCAATCAGATGAATGCAAATCTCATTTATATTGACGCAACTGACCGTTTCTTGGATCTTCTTGCAGGCGTTAGTGAGCCTGAAAAGAAGCGTAAAATCATCGGTGGAGAGTTTATAAAGGTTTTTGATGAGGAAGCTGCAAAGCTTGAGGGCATTGATTTCCTTGCACAAGGAACGATTTATCCCGATATTTTGGAGTCGGACGGTGTCAAGGCACACCACAATGTCGGTGGACTTCCCGAGGATATGAAAATGGAGCTTGTTGAACCGATTAAGCTTCTTTATAAGGATGAGGTTCGCGTTGTCGGTGAGGCGCTCGGACTTCCGCACGGTATGGTTTACCGTCAGCCGTTCCCGGGACCGGGACTCGGAGTTCGCTGCCTCGGTGCAATCACGAGAGACCGTCTTAATGCTCTGCGTGAGGCAGATGCAATTTTGCGTGAGGAATTTGACAATAACGGACTTGCGGGCAAGGTTTGGCAGTATTTCATCGCAGTGCCCGATTTCAAGAGTGTCGGTGTGCGTGACGGCAAGCGTTACGAGGGTTGGCCGGCAATCATCCGTGCTGTCAACACTACCGATGCAATGACCGCAACAATCGAAGAAATCCCGTATGCACTCCTCCACAAAATCACAGACAGAATCACTCATGAGGTCGAAGGCATCAACCGCGTCGTTATGGACCTCACCCCCAAGCCAATCGGAACGATTGAGTGGGAATAATTTTGAGGTCACTGAAAACCCAGTATTTATGCGGGTTTAGACGATTTCAAAAGGCAAATTGATAGCAAAATGATAGCAAACTATCAGGCTGTTTTATTCTAAACAGTCA
>CAYYLP010000022.1:0-29462 GCA_964472865.1 uncultured Ruminococcus sp.
GCTCGCTTTCAAGACGAACCCCACGATTTTTTATGCGTTTTTTTACAACGCCTTGATTTGATATTAACCGAAATATCTCTTGAGAAGACCGGCAAATGCTCTGCCGTGGCGTGCTTCATCTCTTGCCATCTCATGAACCGTGTCGTGTATAGCGTCGAGATTAGCTTCCTTAGCTCTCTTTGCAAGGTCAAACTTGCCTGCTGTTGCGCCGTTCTCGGCGGCAACTCTCATTTCGAGATTTTTCTTTGTGCTGTCTGTGATAACCTCACCGAGAAGCTCCGCAAACTTCGCTGCGTGCTCTGCTTCCTCGTAGGCTGCCTTTTCCCAGTAAAGACCGATTTCGGGGTAGCCCTCTCTGTGAGCCACTCTTGCCATTGCAAGATACATACCAACCTCGGAGCATTCTCCGTTGAAGTTAGCACGAAGATCCTCAAGGATATCCTCGGAAACACCGCTTGCCACGCCTACAACGTGCTCGGCTGCCCAGGACATATCGTCCTCCTGCTTGTTGAACTTTGATGCCGGAACTCCGCACTGCGGGCACTTCTCCGGAGGAGTGTCGCCCTCGTGAACATATCCACATACGCTGCATACCCATTTTGCCATAATTGTTACCTCCAAATAAATAGTTTTAATTTTTTTCGGACAAGCATTTTTCACATCTTCCGCTGAAAATCAGCTCATGCGAATCAATCTGTCCGCTAAAATATTTTTGTGCCGTTGAATTTATATCGTAAAGGGTAGGCATTTCGATATCCGAAACCTTGCCGCACCCAAGACACCTGAAATGGTAGTGGAGCTCGTTATTGCCGTCAAAGCGATCGGCTCCCTCAAAGCAAATTTTCATTATTACATTGTCGTCGGCAAGCATACTCAAATTTCGGTACACCGTGCCGAGGCTTAAATTAGGCATTTCCGCCTTGAGAGTGAGATAAAGCTCCTCCGCAGTCGGATGGTCCTTCCTTGAACGCAGCTCGGCAAGAATTGCTTCACGCTGCTTGCTGTGTTTTGTGGTTGCCATATACTCACCTCATCAATAATAGTAATTGTTACTGTTATTATATCATATATTTTTTGTTTGTCAACACCTTTTTAAAAATTTTTTTGACTTTTATTGAGCTTTATGATATATAATATATGAAATTATTCTGATTTTAAACGTATACATTATAAATCGGCTTTTATCAATTCTGTTTGATGCTGATAAACGGAGGATTATATGAAAAGATTATTGATTTTGCTCTCGGCTTTTATTATGGTGATGCTTTGTCTTTGTTCCTGCAAAGGTGAGGATGAGGTGCAGCCACAGTCGCAGCCGTCAAAAGATTTTGTTACGCCGTATACAACCCAAATTGATGGCAAAGAATATTCCGCTGTCAAGCTTGACTCGGGAACGGATAAATATTCTGTCGGTGTAAGCGATGAAAACGGAAACAGTGTGCGTATGGAATATTACAGTGGCGGCAGTCTTGCATATTATTATGTATCGGAATTGGATGAAAACGGTAACGAAATTATGCAAAAATATTACAACGCAGGGGATGAGCTTCTGGCATCCTATGACGGAAACGGCTTTTTTGATGCAAAGGGTAATCCGATTGATGAGCAGAGAATGAATGCGCTTCTCGGCGGACTTGGATAATATATTGTAACCTATTGTAAAATGTCTTAACTTGACAAACTGCAATGTAAATGTTATCATAAAATAAATAATTCTGGATTTTCGGAAGAAGGTATAAGATGATCAATTCAGATAATTTATGTATGAGCTGTATGAAGGATATCGGCACTCAAAAGCAGTGCCCGTATTGCGGCTTTCATACCGAATCAAAGCAAATAGAGCCGTATTTGCCCATCAGAACGGTTTTGGGCAACCGTTATCTTGTAGGTAAGCTGCTTGAGTATAACGGTGACGGTGCAACCTATATGGGACTTGACCTTTCAACGAGAGAGTCTGTCAATATCCGTGAGTATTTCCCCGAGGGAATAGCTTTGCGTGACCCGAAAACCTTGGAGGTTTCTCCGATTATCGGTAACGAGAATATTTTCAACGAGTGCTTGCAAAGCTTTACCGAGATGTGGAGAAAGCTTATGCGCCTGAGCGGACTTTCGGCACTGATAAAGGTGCGTGACACCATCGAGGGTAACGGAACTTTTTATGCCGTTACGGAAAATATTGAAGGCGTGACACTCAGAGAGTACCTTCTCAGAAATAGCGGCGGATATATTTCGTGGGAAAAGGCGAGACCGCTTCTTATGCCCGTTCTTTCAACTCTCGGAACTCTCCACTCCTCGGGAATAATTCACCGAGGCATTTCACCCTCAACGCTGATTGTTGCCCGTGACGGTAAGATCAGAATTACGGGCTTTAGTATAAGTCAGGTTCGTTCGGCAAGGAGCGACCTCAATTGTCAGCTTTATAACGGCTATGCCGCTTTTGAGCAGTACGGCTTTGAGGGTAGGCTCGGCACTTGGACGGATATTTACGGCTTCGGTGCTGTGCTTTACAGAACGCTTATAGGTACAGACCCGATTGATTCGACCGAAAGAGTTACAAACGACAGGCTGATGGTTCCCGGTAAATTTGCCGAGCAGCTTCCCGCATACGTTATAAACGGACTTGTCAATGCTCTCCAGATTCTTCCGGAGGACAGAACAAGGACGGTTGAGGAGCTTCGTGCGGAGCTTTCTGCATCGCCGAGCGCAGCGGCAGGCTCGGGTGTTGAAATTGAGCCTATCATACCGATAAACACAAAGCATAATCAGCCTCAACGCATTGTTGACGAGGAGGATGACGATGAGGATTACACCTACAACAAGCGTGAAAATGCCAAAAAACGCCATAACCGTTCGGCAGTGGTAATTGCCGTTGCTTCGGTGATAATTGTGCTTGCGGTTGTTTTCCTTGTTCTTTGGCAAACAGGTGTAATAAATATTGACGAAAACAATACCACGGTAAATCAAAGCGAAACGGTTGAGGTTCTGAATTTTGTCGGAAAGCCATACAACGAAATCGTTGAGAATACCTACAACAGCAAAAATTTTAAGTTTGAAAAGAACGAGGTTTATGATTCGACGGTTGAGGAGGGCTATGTAATCAGGCAAAGTGTTGACGTAGGTGAAAACGTGCCTATCGGCTCAACCATTACACTTGTTGTAAGCAAGGGTAAGGAAAGTATTGTTTTCCCGACCTCGGGTATTGTAGGAATGAAATATGAGGAAGCCTACAATATGCTCAGCAAAATTGGCTTCAACGTTGAAAAATCCATAAAGCTCAATATGGATAACAATATTGAGGGTACGGTTCAGGGCGTGTCACTTGAGGAGGGTGCCTCCTACGAAAAGGGAACAACGGTATTCCTGTTTGTTTGGGGTGAGCCTGTTACGGAGCCGACAACCGAGGAAACAACAGAGCCCACCTCGGAGGATATCGGAGGCTTTTTGAGCGGCTTTTTCAATAGCGGCAGCGACGGAAACAGCGACAATAATGATGATACAAACGAAATTTTTTAATTAAATTAAAAAGAAAAAGCTCGGCAGTGAAATTCAATCACTGCCGAGTGTTTTTATGAAATTATATCCGCTGTTGCTCCGCGAGTCTCTCGGATTATATCTGCCGGAGCAAGCTCAATTTGACTGCCGACTCTGCCGGCACTGAGTGTCACCGTTTCAAGAGAAAGAATGTCGATATGAAAAACGGTTTTGAAGCTCTTTTTCATACCGAGCGGACTGCAACCGCCGTGGATGTAGCCTGTGAGCGGCAAAAGCTCACTTTGCTTAATCATCTCGACAGATTTTTCTTTGACTGCCCCGGCGGCCTTTTTTAGGTCAAGATGCTCTGCGACGGGGATAACAAAAACGTAATATGCCTTTGATGCCGAGCGTGTCACCAGTGTCTTGTAGACGGTTGACACGTCCTTTTTCAAAAAATCGGCAATCGTCACTCCGTCGGTCGGGATATCCTCACCGTGAGGATAAAAATGGGGGATGTACTTGACCTTTTTTTGGTCAAGCAGTCGCATTACATTTGTTTTGCTTTCTGTCATAATATCACTCTAAATAATCAACGATTTTTACCGTTTTACCGTTTCTGATATAAACTCTCGGAACGCGGCGTGTTATGCAACAAAGGAATTCATAATTAAATCTGCCGGAAATATCACCGATTTCCTCACAGGTGATATTTTCGTCACCGTCACGACCGATGAGCGTTACGCCGTCACCGATTGAAACATCGGGAATATCGGTTACATCTACCATAAACTGATCCATACATATTCTGCCGACAATTTTGGCACGCTTGCCGTGAATAATTACGCTGCCCTTGTTGGAGAGTAGGCGAGGATAGCCGTCTGCATAGCCGACCGGGATTGTTGCTATAACGGTCGGCTTTTCCGCAACATAGGTTGAGCCGTAGCTGACGGTATCTCCCTTATGGATGGTTTTGACGTTTATCACAAGGCTGTGAAGCTCCATTGCGGGCAAAATGCTTAGGTTTTCCTTATGAACAAATTCGGAGGGATAAAGACCGTAGGTGATTATGCCGCTTCTTACCATATTGAGGAATTTATCGGAGCTGTCAATAATTGCCGCACTGTTGCAAACGTGCTTGAGGGGGATTTCGATTCCGATTTCCTCAAGCTGACCGACAAAGCTTTTGAAAATTTCATATTGCTTGTTCATCGAGGTTTTGTCAATCTCATCGGCACAGGCAAAGTGGGTAAAGATTCCGTCGATTTTTATGTTCGGAAGCCTTGCGATACGGCGAATTTCATCTATGCTTTCGTTATCCGGAATATATCCGATACGTCCCATTCCCGTATCCACCTTTATGTGGATATGGGCTGTTGTACCCATTTGCTCCGCAGCTTTGTTAAGCTCCTTGGCGATTTCGTATCTGAAAACAGTGAGCATAATATCGTTACGAATAATTGTTTCAAACTGATTCGGAAAAACAAAATCGAGAATCAAAATCGGCTTCGTGATACCTGCACGGCGCAGTGCAAGAGCCTCACCGACCGTTGCCACCGCAAAGCCGTAGGTTCCGATCTCACTGAGTGCCTTTGCGACCTCAATCGCTCCGTGACCGTAGGCATCCGCTTTTACGACTGCCATAACCTTTGTATCGTTGCCGACTTTTTTCATAACTTCCTTTATGTTTCCGCATATCCTGTCAAGATCAATCCTGAGATAAATCCTGTTTAGATAATCCAAGTTTCCGCTCAATTCAAGCACCTCTTAATCAATTACGTTTACCGCTTCGATAATCGGCTGCTTTTCAGTGGAAATACAGTCGCTTTGCGGTACGCTGTTACAAATAAGATCTATAATCTCCAAGCCCTCGGTAATTCTTCCGAAAGCCGCATATTCGCCGTCAAGGCTGTCCTTGCAGGAATTATCAAGGCAGATGAAAAATTGTGAGGATGCACTGTTGTAATCAAACTGATTACGAGCCATGGAGATAACGCCGCGCTTGTGCTTTATCGTGTTCTTTACGCCGTTAGCGGAAAATTCGCCCTTTATTGTGCTGTCGCAGCCGCCTGTGCCATCTCCGTTGGGGTCGCCGCCCTGAAGAACAAAGCCGCTGACATATCTGTGGAAGGTCAAGCCGTTGTAAAAGCCGCTGTTTGCGAGATTGACAAAATTTTCTACGGTGAGCGGTGCCTGATCTCCGTCAAGCTCAATTTTAATTGTTCCGTAATCCTTTATAACCATTTCGACGTGGTGAATTCCTTTGAGTCCCTGACTTGTGCATGAAGAAAGGCAGAAAAGGAGCGTTATTGCCGAAATAAACAAAGCGATAAATTTTTTCATAACAGTAGGCCTCTTTCTTTTTTTTATTTTTACCTATTATATCACATAAGTGAACGGTAGACAAGAGCGAAATTTGTGATATAATAGGGATATCTTTACGAAAGGCTATGTTTTTTATGTTTATTTGTAAGCAATGTCCGAGAAAATGTTATATCGACCGGACAACTCATATAGGACGATGCGGAGTTAAAGAGGCGTACAAGGTTTCATTGGCGAGGCTGCACCTTTGGGAGGAGCCGTGTATAAGCGGAGAAAATGGGAGCGGCACGGTTTTCTTTTCAGGCTGCTCACTCAAATGTGTTTATTGCCAAAATTACGAAATCAGTCGCAAATGCTTTGGAAAGGAGATAAGCGAGGAAAGACTTATTGAAATTTTCAAGGAGCTTGAAAATAAGGGTGCTCACAATATAAATCTTGTCAATCCGACCCACTACGCCGTTCAGCTTGCAAAAACGCTTTCAAAATACAAGCCGTCGATTCCCGTGGTTTATAACACGGGCGGCTACGACAGTGTGGAAAGCTTGAAAATGCTGGAGAGTCTTGTTGACGTGTATTTAACCGATATGAAATATGTCAGTAGCAAGGTGTCGGAAAAATACAGCGGAGCGGCGGATTATTTTGAGACATCGTCAAAAGCAATACTTGAAATGCGCCGCCAACAGCCGGAGGATGTTTTTGAGAACGGCTTGATGAAAAAGGGCTTGATAATTCGTCACCTTGTTCTGCCCGGCAATGTTAGCCAGGCGTTCGGGGTGCTCGATTGGGTAAAGAATAGCCTTTCCACCGATACTGTGCTCAGCCTTATGGGGCAATATTCGCCTTGCGGTGAGGCGGAAAATTATCCCGTTATCAACCGGCGATTGAGTGAACGTGAATACAATATGGTTCTTGACAGGACGGAAATGCTGGGCTTTGAAAGGGTGTATATTCAGGAGCTTTCGTCCGCCTCGGAGGAATATATACCTTCCTTTGACCTCGGCGGAGTGTAATATATTTTAAAAAGGAATGTCATTATTCTTTTTTGAATTAACGTCAAATTGTTTTGTGATTTATACATATTTATATCTACATTTTTTGCGTTTTGTCTTGCTTTTTGCGATTTAATATTGTAGAATATCCGTTGTGAGCCTCGGCTTGCGTAATATTTCTGTTTAAGGGTGAAGTTATGAAAGAAAAGAAGCTTTATATTATGACCTATGAACATGGCGGCTATGTTCTCTGGGGAGACCATCTCAAGCCACGTTTAAAAAACATACTCAGATGGATGGAGGAATATCCCAAGCTGAAAATAGGCTTGGATTATGAATCCTTTACCTTTGACGAATATTCAAAGGTTGATCCGGAAATTATCGACCTCATTAAGGAGCTTATGGAGAAGTATCCCGACCGTGTCGGCATGGGTGCAACAACCTACGGTCAGCCGCTTTCGCTGACGATTTCCGAAGAATCGAACGCACGTCAGCTTACATATTCCTCACGCACCAATATGAAATTTTTCGGCAAAACTCCGAATGTTTATTCTATTTCCGAATTTGCTCTCAACAATCAGACTCCGCAGCTTGCAAAGCTGGCAGGATATGATGCGGCTGTATTACGTTCTCACGTTATGGGCTTCGGCTATCCGAGAACCTTTGACTCAGCCTGGGGTCGTTGGATCGGCAGAGACAAAACGGAGATTCCCGCTTTGCCGACATACGACGGAGAGGGCAGAGGCTTCAATTGCTGCACGGTTGACAACTGGATTCTTTCACGTTGGCCGAATGACAGTCAGCTTTATTCCCTTGAGGATTTTGAGGAAATGTTCAAAAAATATGAGCCTCTGATTGCCACAAGATATGATGATGTTTGCCAGGATATCGAGCCTATAACCAAGTATACACAGACAAAGGACAATTACGAGTATATTCTCCTTGAGGATATTCCGAAGCTTTGCGGAAAGGCAGAGGACGAGCTTGCAACAACCGACAATGATTTCCATGTTCAGATGCCTTGGGGCTACTGCGGAAACGAAATCTTTAACGGTGTACGTGCTGCCGAGGTTGGTGCTGTTCAGGCTGAAAAGCTCAACGCTCTTGCCGTTGCGCTCGGCGGAGAACCGCAGAATGATTTGCTTGATGAGGCATGGAAAAAGGTTCTTGTTGCACAGCATCACGATATCACAATTTGCGGCTTGCTTGACCTTTCACGCAGATTTATTCCCGAATCGCTCAAGGCCTCGGACAAGGTTAATGCCGATTCACTCAAGCTTATTGCCTCACGCTTTGCGGATTCCGAAAAGGCTTCTACCGTAGGCGTGAACCTTCATTCCTTCCCGGTTGATGAGTGGGTTAAGACCGAAAACGGAAATGTTCATATTCAGCTTCCCGCATTTACGGCAAAGCGAATCGAAAAGGATACCAACAAATATTCCTTTGTATGGAATGACGAAGGCTCGGAGCTTGCAACGCCGAATTATAAGGTTAAGCTCACCGAGGGCGGCATTGCCTTTATTGATGAAATTAAAACGGGACGCCGTATTTTTGACAACGGTGAGGGCGCTCTTTTCACAGCACTTGTTGAAAACGAGAGCTGTGTTTCCAGGGGTGTTTGGAGCGTTGAAATTTCAGAGCAGGATGCCGTTGCCGTTCAGGAGGGCGAAATCGGAGGAATTCCTTATCGCTTTGAAATGCACTTTAACGGCGATTCTGCAAGAATTGACTGTAAGGCAAAATTTGATATGCACGGCGAGCACGTCGGAGAATCCGGCAACAGCTACGGACTTAACAAATCCGTTACCGTTGACGGTATGATAAACGAGCATAAGCTCAACTTCAATATGAACCTTTGCCTTGATAACGGCAGAAGAATGGTTCGTGACCTTCCGTATTCAATTTCCGATTGGAGCGGTGACGTTCGTGACCTTGAGGATTACTGGTACAAGACCGACCGTATAATCTATGATAAGGCTGTTTCACATGAGGAGTCCTTTAATTCATCAACCTATCTCAACGGTATTTACTGGGTTTGCCTGCGTGACGAAAGCAATGGTCTTGCCGTTATGAACCGCGGCTGTATGGGCTCGGTTGTAAGAGGAAATCTTCTCTCAATTCCGCTGCTTTATTCCAACCTTTATATGTGCGGAACAAGAATTCTTGACGGTGTTTTTGAGGATGAATTTGCTATTTTCCCGTTTGATTCGTCTGTCAGCGATGCCGATGTTCACCGCAATGCAATATCTTATGCTTATCAGCCGTCTGTTGAGAGCGTTGAGGCGGGCAACGGTGATTTGTCGGAGCTTTGTGCTGCTGAGCTCAAGAGCGAGAGCGGCGAGGTTATTTTAACAACACTTTATCCCGAAAACGGAGCGCTTCTTGCACGTTTCTGCAACTATTCCGATGAAAATGCATCGGCACAGTTCAACTTTGCAAACGGCAAGGTCTCTGCCGAAACCGACCTTTTGGGCAATGAGCTTGCAAAGGTTGAGGACGGTAAGCTTAGCTTCCGTCCGTGGGAGGTCAAAACTGTTCGCATAGAGCTTTAATGAACCGAATATAATGAAAATCGGCGTATGATGCTTTGCATTGTACGTCGATTTCTTACATATTTTTCTATTTTATTTTATGAATTTAATATGTGAAACGGCAAACATTAAATTTGAACCGTTCAAAAATTCTAACGGTAAATGATTTGAGGTTTTGCTATGAATATTTCAAATGAAGAATACGGTAAAATGGCGAAAAAGGCTTCGCCGGGCTCTCCGCTGCTGACGGACTGCATAAAGGCTTTTTTTATCGGCGGCTTTATATGCTGCTTCGGACAGGCTTTGTTCTGTATTTTTTCAAAATCGGGCTTGAGCACAGATGAAAGCCGACCGTTGGTTTCGGTTGTTCTTATAATAATTGCAGCGATTTTGACAGGAATAGGCGTTTTTGATAAGCTTGCGAAGCACGCAGGTGCGGGAACGATAGTACCGATAACCGGCTTTGCAAACTCGGTTGTTTCACCTGCTCTTGAATTTAGGAGTGAGGGCTTTATTATGGGAACGGGTGCAAGCATTTTTAAAATCGCAGGTCCTGTTATACTTTACGGCACGACGGCGGCATCGGTTTACGGACTGATTTATTTCATTGTGGAAAAGGTGATGAAATGAGCGGAAGAATAATAGAATTCAAGTCAAGGCCAAGCATTATTTCGTGGTCCTCCGTCGTCGGGAAAAAAGAGGGAGAGGGACCGCTCGGCAAGGGCTTTGATATGGTTATTGATGATGTGAGCTGTGGACTTGATACCTGGGAAAAGGCGGAAAGTCATTTTCAGAAAACCGCAGTTGGTCTTGTCCTTAATAAATCAGGCAGAAAAGCGGAGGAAATTGACGGTATTTTCGCAGGTGATTTGATTAACCAATGCACAAGCTCTGCCTTTGGAATAAGAGATTTCGGTATTCCGTATTTCGGAATTTACGGTGCCTGCTCAACCTCTGTGCTTTCAATGATAAATGCGGCGGGATATGTTGATTCAGGCAAGATGAATTTAGCAATTTCCTCCACATCCTCACATTTCTGTTCTGCGGAAAAGCAATTCCGTTTTCCGCTTGAATATGGCGGACAGCGGACTCCGACCTCACAGTGGACGGTTACGGGAGCGGCATCTGCCTTGCTTTCAACAAAATCGGAGAAGAATTCTCCGCACGCAGTAAGAGCGATTATCGGAAAAATTGTTGACAAAGGTATAACCGATGCCAACAATATGGGTGCGGCAATGGCACCGGCTGCGGCGGACACCATAGCTACCTTTTTGAACGAAACGCAGACGGGGGCAGGGGATTACGATTTGATTTTGACAGGAGATCTCGGCAAGGTTGGTTCAACACTTTTGTACGAGCTTTTGGAAAAGGAATATTCGATAGATATAAAAGAAAAGCACAATGATACAGGGCTTATGATGTACTACCTTGATTCGCAGGACGTGCATTCGGGCGGAAGCGGCTGTGCCTGCTGCGGAACGGTAATGTGCTCAAAAATTTTAAATGAGCTTGCAAGCGGCAAGCTTAAAAAGGTGCTTGTGGTTGCAACGGGTGCATTGCTTTCGGCAATTTCACCGTTTCAGGGGGAGAGCATACCCGGAATAGCGCACGGAATTTTACTGGCAAAAGAGTGAGGGATTTTAGTGAAAGATACAAAATATGCAAAGCTTTTTATGAAAATGGCAAGGTACGACTGTACGCTCTTGACAGTTTTGAATGCCGCAAGGACAGTTCTTACCGTTGCTGTGGTTTTAAATATGCTGATTTCCGGAGTGTATGTTGCTTCGGTGCTGAAAAAATAACAAACGCACTCCGAGATATCAAGCTCTTGGAGTGCGTTTTTAAAAGAAGCATTTTACTTACCGAAAATCGCCTTAGCCTTGGCAAAAGGGGATTTGTGTTTTATTGTTTTTTCGGCATAAAAGCGGTTTTTGGAGCTGTTGCCGGCAACCTTTTCGATTATTATATTCAGCTTATCCTGTGCCGTCTTTTGCTCGCAAAGCATATCGTCCAATTTTTTCAGACCGATTTGGGAAGTATCCTCGGAATAAATCCATTGGCTGCTGTTCTGCTTTTGATATTTTTTTGTTTGCTCCTCGTTGAAATTATGGACACATTCCTTGGAATAAAAAATACCCTCGGAAATAATTTTTGCCGGATTGCCTGCAGCAGAGGAGTTTGATGGAATTGTTTTGTTGGTGATTACGCTTCCACCGCCCAAAATCGAGCCGGAGCCCAAAACCGTACCCTTGAGCACCAGTGCGTTTTGTCCAATCCAAACGTGATCACCGATTAAAACGGATTTGCTTTGATTTAGTCTTTCCTTAGTGCTACAGCTATAAATCAAATGTGGGTCGGCAACTCGGATGAAAATTCCGAACGAGAACAGACAGTCGCTTCCGATTATGATGTTTTTCCGCTCCGAGGTTATTAAATTCAGCTTGCCGTTGAAATAGTTTTCTTGACCGATAAACACGCAGGAGCCGAAGTTTGCACTGATATCAAGGTAATAAAGCTTTTGACTTTTGCTCAAATAAACAAGGGCATTATCGCCGTTGAACGCAATTCTTGAGCTTGAAAGTTTGACACCGTCCTCAACAAAGAGGATGTTTCCGCTTCCGTTAAAGGTGATGTAGCTATCGTTTTCAAGCTTTGATTTTTCCGGATTGGCTATAATTTGATTGTTGCTTAATTCTTGTCCAAATTCAGTGATTTTTTGCATTTGGCTCTCCTTAATTTTATTCTGAACTTATCATACTACATTTATTTCCGATAATCAATACCTTTAGGCTCTTGCTTTTCGAGGAGGTGTGGCTTGATATAAGATTATAAAAAGGACAACCCCGTTTGGAATTGCCCTTTTGGTTTTAATAAAGCTTTGCACCTGCCGGAATGTGGTCATCAACCATAAGAAGATGGAGCTTTTCTTCGCCCTCCTCCTCGTGGATAGCGGAAAGCAGCATACCGCAGGAATCAATGCCCATCATAGCTCTCGGCGGAAGATTTGTGATTGCAATACAGGTCTTGCCGATAAGCTCCTCGGGCTCATAATAAGCATGAATACCGCTGAGAATGGTTCTGTCCTCGCCGGTACCGTCGTCAAGGGTGAATTGAAGAAGCTTCTTGCTCTTTTTAACGGCAACGCAGTCCTTAATCTTTACGGCACGGAAATCAGACTTCGAGAAGGTTTCAAAATCAACCTCATCCTTGAAAAGAGGCTCAATTTCTACCTTTGAGAAATCAATCTCAACCGGTGCTGCTTCATCTGCCGGTGTTTCCTCAACGCTCTTGTTGACAAGCTTATCGAATTTCTTGTCGGAATCAAGCGGCTTCATCGTCGGGAAAAGCAAAACATCTCTGATTGACGGACTGTTGGTAAGGAGCATTACAAGACGGTCGATACCGTAGCCGATACCGCCTGTGGGAGGCATACCGTATTCCATAGCGGTGAGGAAATCCTCGTCGGTGTGGTTGGCTTCCTCGTCGCCGGCAGCAGCCGCCGCATCCTGAGCTTTAAAGCGCTCACGCTGATCAATCGGGTCGTTGAGCTCGGAATATGCGTTACACATCTCCCATGTGTTGATAAAGAGCTCAAAGCGTTCAACCTGCTCGGGCTTTGAGGGCTTTCTTTTTGTAAGCGGAGAAATTTCAACCGGGTGGTCCATAATAAAGGTCGGCTGAATGAGATTTTCCTCGCAGAATTCTTCAAAGAAAAGATTGATGATATCGCCCCTTGTATGGCGATCCTCATACTCAACCTTATGCTCGTCGGCAAGCTTCTTGGCTTCCTCGTCGGTCTTAACCGCATCAAAGTCAACGCCTGCGTACTTTTTGATTGCATCAATCATTGTAAGACGTTCAAAGGGCTTTCCAAGGTCAATTTCCTTGTCGCCGTAGGTAATAAGCGTTGAGCCGCAAACCTCGGTAGCAAGATATCTGAACATATTTTCCGTCAGGTCCATCATACCGTGATAATCGGTATAAGCCTGATAGAGCTCCATAAGAGTAAACTCGGGGTTATGTCTTGTATCCATACCCTCGTTACGGAAAACTCGTCCAATCTCGTAAACTCTTTCCATACCGCCGATGATAAGACGCTTGAGGTAAAGCTCAAGTGAAATTCTGAGCTTGAAATCCTCATTGAGAGAATTGTGGTGGGTAACAAAAGGTCTTGCTGCAGCACCGCCCGCGTTGGAAACAAGCATCGGGGTTTCAACCTCAATGAAATTCTGCTCATCAAGGAAGTTTCTGATTTTTCTGAGAATAAGCGAACGCTTATAGAAGGTGTCCTTAACCTCGGGATTAACGATAAGGTCAAGATAACGCTGACGGTATCTTGTGTCTGTATCTTTAAGTCCGTGAAATTTTTCGGGCAGCGGAAGAAGTGACTTTGAAAGGAGCTTGACATTTTCGGCATGGACGGAAATCTGTCCTCTGCGAGTTCTGAAAACAAAGCCCTTAACCTCAACAATATCACCGATATCCCACTTTTTAAACTCGGCAAATTCTTCCTCACCGATGTCGTTCATTCTGACATATACCTGCATACGACCGGCACGGTCGGTAACATCAATAAAATTCGCCTTACCCATATCTCTCCAGGTCATAATACGACCGCAAAGAGCTACATTTTCTATTCTTACCTGCTCCGGTCTTTGCTCCTCGGGAAGAGCCTGTGTCTCTGCCTCCAACTTTTCAAATGCTTCGGTAATCTCAACGCTCGTTACAGTTTGCTCGGCCGTTGTGATTTGGAACGGGTCCTTGCCTGCTTCTTGGAGTGCAACAAGCTTATCAACTCTGATTTTTCTGAGCTCGTTTGTGTCCTGCTCCGTTTCAGCAACGGGTGTAATTTTTTCTTCTGCCATATTCAACTCTCCTCGCAACCGCAGAAAATATAATTCGCTTATAATTTAATTGAATCGGGCAAGGCAAAAACCTCACCCGTTTAGCTTATATGGAAATTTCAAGCACCTCAAAGGAGATGACGCTTCCGTTGGGAAGGTTCACCTTGACAATATCGCCCACCTTATTGCCGATAAGTGCCTTACCGACTGCGGACTGATCTGAAATAATTCCCTCATCGGGGTTAGCCTGCGATTCACCGAGGATTTTGTATTCCTCAATTTCATCAAAATCAATATCACGGATTTTGACCTTTGAACCGACATGGATAGCCTCGGTCGAAATTGTACTTTCATCAAGTATTCTTGCGTTTTTCATCTCATTTTCGAGCTGAGCAATCTTTGCCTCCATTTTTGCCTGGTCGTTCAAAGCCTCGTCATACTCGCTGTTTTCGGAAAGATCACCGAAGGACCTTGCCTCTTTGATTCTTTCGGCTATCTCGTCACGGCCCGCTGTTTTGAGGTATTCCAGCTCATCATTTTTCTTTTTGTAAGCCTCAGCGGTAAGCAAGATTTCCTGTGCCATAATATTCATCCTTTCAATGCAATAGCTTGGTATTTTGGTCATAATACAGACAAAAGCCTGTACTTCAGTAACCGTCATATGTCCGACGTTTACATAAACACCAAAGTACAGCAGTGTTGTTATTATAATGTATTAAATCGAAAAAGTCAAGTTCTTTTTGTTAAAATAGATAAAAACAAGGCTCTTGTGGAAATAATCTAATTATATGCAAAAGCTTGGGCAAATATTCAGCCCTTTTCAATAAGCAGAACCTCATCCGGCGTAAGGCATCTGCACTCGCCCTCGGCAAGCCGTGAATCAAGCGGCAAGCCGCCCATTTTTGTCCTTTTCAGTTCAATCACACCGTTACCTGCCGCCGCAAACATCCTTTTTATCTGATGATATTTGCCCTCGCAGATTTTGATTTCGACAAGTGGATTTTCGCCGGTCTCAAGTACACGGAGCTTTGCCGGTAAACAAGCAGTGCCGTCCTTCAAGGTTATTCCCTCGGCAACCGCTTTAAGCTGCTGCTCGGTTACACTCTCGGCAAGCCTTGCCTCATAGGTTTTTTCAATGTGATTTTTGGGTGAAAGGATTCGATGCGCATAATCACCGTCATCGGTAATAAGCACAAAGCCCGTTGTTGTAATATCGAGCCGTCCCGCCGGAAAAAGGTTTCTTCCACGGTATTCATCGGGTACAAGGTCAATTACGGTTTTGGTTTTGGGGTCATTTGTTGCGCTGACAACGCCCTTGGGTTTATTCAGCATAAGGTAAACGTATTTTTCAAGCTTCAGCTCCTCACCGTTTACACTCACACTGTCCTTTTCATCGTCAATTTTCGCTCCTCTGTCTCTTACGGAAATTCCATTGACTCTGACAAGACCTTTTTTTATTAAATCCTGAACCTCCCGGCGGCTGTAAAGCGTTCGGGAGGCGATAATCTTATCCAATCTTTGGAGCATAGCTTTATTCCTTTTCGAGGTAATTCAGGCTGACCCAGCCCTCGTTGCCGTCATAATATGTGTGACCCCAACCGTTTGAAACGCTGTCAATTTTGAGTCTTGTGCCGTAGCTGAGAACGCTGATAATGTCGTTATCAAGCCCTGCACCGTCACGAAGCTTCAAGCCGTCTGTGTTGACTGTATAATAGCCCTCGGTAAAAAGCTCTTGCGTTGTCTGCTCGGTGGTTTTTTCCGTTGTGTTCTCCGTGACAGTCTCGGTTGGCTCCTCTGTTCTTGCCGCAGCATCCGGCGAGTCGCCGAAGGAGGCGAGACCCCACTTGCCGTTGATAAGGAAATATCCTCTGCCACCGACGACGGGAGTAGCACCGTCATACATAAGCTCGGTAAGCTTCTTGCCGTCATTTGACATAACGCCGAATTTGCCGCCCTTGGTAACCGTAACATAGCCGTCGTAGCACTCATAGGGTGTATCGCTGTTGCCGAATACGCTGTAGCCCTTTACGGCGTCATAGCCGAACGGAATAACGGTTTTGCCGTTTGAATCAATATAGCCCCAAACGCCGTTTGATTCAAAAGCCGCAGCTCCGTTGGAAAAGAAGCCTGCACCGGAATAAATCATCCCCATAACATTTTTGCCGTTCACATAAAGTCCGTAGGTACCGTCATCAACATATTCACCATCGGAATATTTTACGCCCTTTACGGATTCGGGCAATGCGGGCTCAAGCTCCTCCTCATAGATACTGCCGTTATCGTTTTGAATAAACTCGGCCTCACCCTCGGAGGAATTCCAAAGATATTCGTATTTCAGAGTATTGTATTTTCTGTAAGCCGGCTCGGTTGTGAAATCTCCGTAATAGATGTAAATTTTTGATTCATTACCGTAGCTGTCCTTTTTGACTGCAAGAAAATCTCTCCTGCCTCGGATAGCGGTGATACTCTCATATTTAGGTTCAATGACAATTTTACCGTTGTAATCAATGATACCGTATTTGCCGCCAACCTTTATTTTAAAGCAATCGGCATAGCTGATATCGTAATGCTTTGTGTTTTTGTTGTAGTCCGCTCTGACAAGCGGCTCAATGCTTTCGGCGTCGATTGACGGAGCGATAATCCACTCGGGCTGTTTAAGATTTTCATTCTCATCGGATGTGCTTGTATTGCTTGCCGTGTCCTTGTTATTTGACGAGCATGAGGTAAAAAGAGCAGCAACACAGATAAAACACATTAAAAAGGATAAAAGTCTTATGCATTTAATTTTCTTCATCATTAACACCCTTCAAAGTATAGTTAATACATACTTTCTCTTTTCTTTTTCCTTACGGTTCTGTAAATTGCATATGCAATAACGATTACCGTGAATGAAATCAATCCGATATAAACCGAGGTGTCGTTATTGCCCTCGATTTTAAGGTAATCCCAAAGCGATGTCATAAGCTCCAGAGTATCAGCATCAAGATTATGGAAATACTCCGTCGGTGGCTCATCATCCTTGGAGGGGTAGAGCATACGGTTATTTCTGAGGGAATAATCCTCATTGTCGAGCACTGCCTGATTAGGGGAGGCGTAGCAGATAAATTCGGCATTGGCAAGTGCAATATCACCCCTTAAAAGGAAATTGATATAGACCTCCGCAGCCTCCTTGTTTTGGCAGCTTTTCGGAATACAGATGGAATCAACAAAAATGTTTGTACCCTCCTTGGGATAAACAAAATCCAAATCGGGGTTGTTGTCTGCCATACTTATGCAGTCACCGGCGTAGTAGGCGGCAATGGCTGCCTCTCCACCCTCCATTTTGTTGAAAACATCGTCCATAACATAGGATTGAATAAGTGGCTTTTGCTTTGTGAGCTTTTCATATGCCATATCCCAATCGGACCTTTCGGTTGTATTGACATCAATATCCAGCAGGAATTGTGCAATTCCGAACGCATCACGAGAATTGTTGAACATCAAGATTTGACCCTTGTATTTTTCGTCCCACATTATCTCCCAACTATCGGGTCTTTCATCAACCATTTTCGTGTTATAGATAAGACCGACCATACCGACATTATACGGAACGGAATATTCGTTGTTGGGGTCATAGTAAAGGTTCTTGTATTTCGGCATAATATTCTTATAATTCGGAATATTGTCGAAATTGATTTTTTCAAGCAAATCCTCTTTGATGAGTCTTTCAATCATATAATCGGACGGAATGACAATGTCGTAATTTGCACCGCCGCCCTTAATTTTGTTGTACATATTCTCATTGGAATCATAGGTTGTGTAATTTACCTTAATACGGGTTTCTTTTTCAAACTGCTTATTGACATCAAGCGTACCCTCAGAACCGTCGGAAATATATTCGCCCCAGTTGTAAACATTAATTTCCGTGCCCTTGAGCCTTGCAATATCAATTTCCTTTGCGGCAACGCCGAAGGAGGCTGAGCAGCTCATAGCAATAACGGTGACGGTAAAAAATACGGAAACAATTTTTTTCATCACTTTGCCGCACCGCCTTTTTTGTCCTTTTTTGCGTTATTTCTCGGTTGAATTACGTTGACGATGATAAGCAACACAAGAATAACGATGAACATAATTGTTGAAAGCGCATACATATCGGGTGTGACACGCTTTTTGGTCATTGAGAAAATCCTGATCGGAAGTGTCTGAAATTTAGGTCCGCTGACGAAATAGCTGATAATGAAATCATCAAACGAAAGCGTAAAGGCCATAATAAAGCCTGCAATGATACCGGGCATAATCGAGGGCAAAACGACCTTTAAAAAGGCCTTGATCGGAGTGCAACCGAGATCCTGTGCTGCCTGCGAAAGATTGGGGTCGGTTTGCTTGAGCTTTGGCAATACGTTTAAGATGACATACGGCAAACTAAAGGTAACGTGAGCTATAAACAGTGTCCAAAAGCCGAGAATTCCCTTTGAACCGAGAAGTGAGCCGATGAAAACAAATAAAAGCATCATCGAAACGCCCATAACAATTTCGGGATTCATCATCGGAATATTTGTGACCGTCATAAGGCTTGATTTGAGAAAGCCCTTTTTCATTTTATCAATGCCGACCGCAGCGAGAGTACCGATAAGAGTTGCGGTTATTGCCGAGGTTACGGCAAGCACAATAGTGTTTGTGAACGCCTTGATGGTTTCCTCATCCTTAAAAAGCTCAACGTACCACTTAAACGAAAAGCCGCTGATAACACCGGTGCTGTTGGTGGAGTTGAACGAAAGCACGATGAGCATAAAAATCGGCAGATAGAGAAAAAGCATAACCAGTGCAAGGTAAATTTTTGATGCGGGCTTGGTTTTTCCGTTGTTCATCGGACAACACCTCCCGCATCCTCGGCATCACCGAATTTGTTCATAACAGCCATACAAATAAGTATAAGCACCATAAGAACAAGTGAAAGTGCGGCGCCGAAATTGAAATTGTTGGAAACCTGGAATTGCATTTCTATAATATCACCGACAAGGGCGAAGCTGCCTCCACCCAATTTTTGTGAGATATAGAAGGTGCTGACAGAGGGAACAAAAACCATTGTTATTCCCGAAACAACACCTGAAAGGGTGGAGGGGAAAATTACATCCTTGATAACCTGCAATTTATTTGCACCGAGGTCGTGAGCCGCTTCAACAAGGCTGTTGTCAAGCTTTGTCATAACCGAATAAATCGGTAAAATCATATACGGCAGGAAGTTATATACCATTCCCAATATGACCGCACCGGAGGTATTTATCATATGAAAGGGTCCTATGCCGAGCTTTGAAAGTATGCTGTTTATAACGCCGGAATCCTCCAAAAGAGTCATCCATGCATAGGTTCTCAAAAGGAAATTCATCCACATCGGTATCATAACAAGCATATACATCATACTTTGAGCTCGGACATTCATTTTGGAAAGAATGTATGCAAGCGGATAAGCTATAAGCAAGCAAATTACCGTTGCGACAATTCCGAACCAAAGCGAACGCAGAAAGGTGCTTGTATAATCCGTTAAGCGGGTTATATTGTCAAAGGTAAATGCACCGCTCCTGTCGGTAAAGGCATAGTAAAGAACCATAACCAGGGGAACGATAATAAAAATCGCAGACCAAAGAATATGCGGTGCCGCACAAAGGCGCTGAGTAAGACTTTGTTTTTTCACGGCTTATTCCTCCTCAACGATGTCGGAAAGATGCTCCAACTCATCGCTGAAAGAGCTGTAATCTCCGTACAGTCCCGAATATTTCGATTTTTTCATAATATGGATTGCATCGGGCTCAATGTCAAGTCCGATTTTTTTGCCGACCGGCTCATAGTCCGTTGTTTGAATCATCCATTTAAAGCCGCCGATATCGACAATTATCTCAAAATGAACGCCCTTAAACGTGACCGAGGTAACCGTGCCCTTGAGCATACCCTTTTCGGCATCAACAATGTCAACATCCTCCGGTCTGACAACAACATCAACCGATTCACCGATACCGAAGCCCTTGTCAAGACACTGGAACTGTGCACCCGAGAAGGAGCATTTAAAATCTTCAAGCATTTTACCGTCAAGGATGTTACTTTCGCCGATGAAATCTGCCACAAAAGCATTTTTCGGTTCATTGTAAACGTCCTGCGGAGTGCCTATCTGCTGAATAACGCCGCCGTCCATAACGACAACGGTATCCGACATTGAAAGAGCCTCCTCCTGGTCGTGAGTAACATATATAAATGTAATACCCAATTCCTGCTGAATGTTTTTAAGCTCAACCTGCATATCCTTACGCAGCTTCAAATCAAGAGCGCCGAGCGGCTCATCGAGCAGAAGAACTCTCGGCTTTACGGCAAGAGCACGGGCAATTGCCACTCTCTGCTGCTGACCGCCGGAAAGCGAATTGATATTTCGCCTTTCAAAGCCCTTGAGGTTAACAAGCTTGAGCATATCCTTAACCGTTTTGCTTATTTCGTCCTCCTTCATTTTTTTTACACGAAGTCCGAACGCAATATTTTCGTAAACATTCAAATGCGGGAAAAGTGCATAACGCTGAAAAATGGTGTTAACCTGCCTCTTGTGAGGCGGTACACCATTGATAATCTTATTTTCAAAAATAACCTCTCCGCTGTCAGGCTCAAGGAAGCCTGCAATTATGCGTAGGGTAGTGGTTTTACCGCAGCCGGAGGGTCCCAGCAGGGTTATAAACTCCTTATCACGGATATACATACTGAGGTTATCGAGTATCTGTGCTTCCCCCAGCTTGACCGAAATGTTTTTCAAATCAATAATAACATTGGTTTCCAATTATGCAGCCCCTCTCTTTAGTTATGATAAGCTATTATCACATAATAAAAGATATCAACAATAATATAGAGCAGAAATCAGCAAATGTCAACATTTTTTTACAATTTTTTAGTACGAAATCATTAGTTTTTTGAAATGATTTTTAAAATGCTCCGTTTTACTCGTGTATTCTCTGTTTTTCTCGTTTCATCTCGTTTTTTGTCTTATTTGGATTTTTTTGGATGCCCTGCATTAATGCACCAACAGAAAGGCAAAAGGTAACAGAAACGGAAAAAGCACAGTGGCGGATGAAACCGCTGTGCTTTAAATTGGCAAAACCTATTTTCTTGTTAATTCCTTTTCGATTTTTCTCTCAATATTTTTGTCGGTAATCAAGTGGCGATATTTTTCAAAATATTCTTTCAGTGCCGTTGTGTTTATCGTTTTAGGCTTTTCTCCCATATGGCGGAGAAAATTATTGCAAAGGATGTTGTCGAGTGCCGTATCGTCAAGCTTTATACCTTTAAGCGGAAAGCCCCATATTCCGTCAAGCTTGTCGGTTGCCAAAAAATCACGGACAATTCTTGCGTTATACAGCTTGTCGCAGAGTCTCCTTTGATCAGAGCAATCGGTTCCGTATTCAATCCTGTCGGAATACTTTGAGAAAAAATTGCGATAATCGGAATAGTTCTCGGCAAAATCCGCATAGATTTCGCTTGCGGGCGTGATATCAAAATTTACATTTGGGTATTTTTTAAAAATTTCTTCAACACGCTCGGGATGTGCGGATAAAAACGTAAAGTGTGCAAAGGTAACATTCAGCATCGGATGCCGCTCAAGAACACGAAAAACCTGACGATATATATCCTCATAAGAGGGGAATGCTCCGTCGCCGTAGAACCAACCGCTTTCAAATGCAGATTTCGGAGCTTTTTCGGGATCCCAAAAACACGGAGGGTCGGCAATGTGCCAGACAAAATGGGTACCGTCCTTTTCGGCAAGCTCAAACATACCCTCATAATATTCGCTGTCTATTGTGCTTCCGATTACCTTTTGCTGAGATGGCTTTGTTTCAAGCAGCTTAATCCCGTCAAAGCCGATTTGCATAAGCTCACGGTATTGGGCTGCGGAGTCGGTGCTTTTGGCATAATCCGCAGAAAGCGGATAGCTTTCATAAATCAAACCGCCGTGAGTATAAACCTCGGGATGTCTGAGTTTGAACAGGGCCGCCAAGATATTATTTGAAACGTCTCGCTCGACCGAGGGGAGAGCATTTATGTTTATTGTGTAAAAGCCGCCATCCTCAATATATCTTTCCGTCGCCTTGTAAAAATTACCGAATTCCTCGTTATCCCATTCATAAATATGAAAATGACTGTCAATTATCCTGCTTTTCATCTAATCACCGCCATTGATTATATCACGCCTCGCAACAAAGTGCAATAACCGCAAACGGTTGAATAATTTTATACGATTTAATAAATAATATATCAAATCTCATAAAAGTAAAAAGCAAGCGTGCTGTCGGTGCAAGCTTGCTTTTGCTTTGTTATTGTGCTTTTGTGTAAGCTACGGAAATTGATTCTGCACCCTTTTGAATCAAGGTCAGCTCATTTTCCGTGACTTCAACAAAATATGTGTTGGAAACCGATACTCCGGCAACCGAAACGTATTTTATACACAGCTCACATTTGCCGCTTTTGTCCGCTGTCAGTGTGTAGCTTCCATCGGTGGTGATGCCAACGAGCGAAATTTTGACCGTATTTTCGTTTGTAAACTCATAGCCGGAGGACGAATTGAGCTTTGATACCCATTTGCCGAGAATAGCCTCTGAATACTTTTTTGTCATATTGGTATCAGCTTCGCTTTTTTCGGTTTTTGGAGCAGTGGTTTTTACTGTTGTTTTTTCCGTTGTCAGCTCTTTTTCATCGGTTCTGACAAGCGTAAAGCTCAAGGAGCTTTTTGTGTCGTTAAGGGTAAGTACGTTTTTGTCGTCATCAAGTGAGGCATCAAAATCACGCTCAATCGACAGCCCACCATAAATATTTCCCTTAACCGTAAGTGTGTGCTTTTCGGTGTTGAGATTGTAGGAATCGCTGTATTTTCCGTTTGCCTTTTGACCGAGAATAACAATCGCCAGCTCGCCGTTTTCGCCAAAGCTGACCGAAGAAAGCTGCGAAGCAATCGTGCCCTTGGAGGTGTTTTTCCAAATGCCTTGAATATCCTCGGTAAAGCTTGAAGCTACTCGCTCATCCTTGTTTCCGATTTTGCCGGTGTTGTAGGCATCCGCAACAAATAATGCCGTAAAAAGCAGCAAGACAGCTACCAAAACAGATGCTATTAGAATTTTGATATGCTTCATAAGCAAGCCTCCGGTTGAAAATTTTTCGTACAAAAATTCGACCCTTATTCAAGTTCACCGATTTCTATTTTTTCGATAACAACATCGTCAAAGGGCTTGTCGAGCAGGTCAACCTTTGCTCCGGCAATTTCGTCCACAACGTCCATTCCGTCATAGACCTGACCGAAAACGGTGTGCTTGAAATCGAGCCACGGTGTGCCGCCGACCTTTTTGTAGTCGGCAATACAATCGGCAGGGAACATTTTGTCGCCAATCATTTCCATCTGACCCATGAGGTTGCCGTCAACCGAGCCTGCCTGAACAATAAAGAACTGGCTGCCGTTGGTGCCGGGACCTGCATTTGCCATGGAAAGAGCGCCTCTGATGTTGTGCAAGCCGAGGTCAAACTCATCCTCAAAGGTGTTGCCCCAAATACTTTCTCCGCCGCGACCTGTACCTGTCGGGTCACCGCCCTGAATCATAAAATCCTTAATTACACGGTGAAAAATAATTCCCTCATAGTAGCCGTTTTTGGCATGAGTTGTAAAATTTTCGACCGTTTTGGGACACTGCTCGGGAAAAAGCTTGATTTTAATTGTACCCCTGTTTGTTTTCATTGTTGCAATCATATCGCCCTTTTGAGGCATTGAAAGCTGTGATGCCATAATTTTTTCCTCCGATTCTTTTCTTTTTCAATGATTTATAAAATTAGTATACCACATTACATTATGGTTTGCAACAAAAGAAAAGGCGTTTTACCGATTTTGCTTTGCAGGGGGTGCTCTATATTGGTCAGTCGTAATGCTGTGTTGATTGTATCGTTTGCATATTTTAGCAAAAAATATAGACATTTGAGGGAAATGGTGGTAGAATGTTTGCGGAAAATACCGAATTGTCTTTGATAAGGACGTATTTCGATTTTTGGTTTGCCGGCTGTGATAAGCTGAGGTCAACTGAAGGGAGAAAATTAAAATGAAAAGCGAAAGCAAGTATAATTTTTTATAAGTCCGTTAAGCTGCGTTTCTGCGGCTCAACGGCTTTTGCTTTTTACAAAAATTGAGGAGGAAAATTATGAAAAAAATTATGAAAAAAATTATGAAAAGGGTGCTTGCGACGGCATTAACGATTCTGTTGCTGATTTCGCCGGTTTCGATTATCGGTACAACAATTGTGTCAAATGCCTCAAATTTAAGCGACCCTCTTGTTTCGAGAGTTTGGCAATATTGTATTGATATTGACAGAAATCTTGTTAATCAGGTTAAATCGCTCGATTTAACAAATGCCAACGAATACAACATTTATGTCAATGCTGTAAATCTTATGAATCGGTCGAAAAAGGAATCTATGGATTTGTTTAAGCTTGCCGGTTCATCGGAGCATTGTGCCGATGATGCATATGTTGCGCACAGTCTGCGAAAGGGCTTGCAGGAGGATCTTGTGTTCCGTGCAAGTGTCGGCTTGGGCGGTCTTATATTCAACAGCGAGGCCGTTAAATATCTTACCGGACAAGAGGTTGAAAAGGATAGATATAAAAAGGCATTAAAGGATTTTATGAAATATTCCAAAGCGGATTTGGAGCTTTGCAATACATCCAAGGACATTGTCGGCTTGCTCAAAGCAGCCACGAGTGTGGTTGATAATGAAAAAGGTCGTGCCGTAATTCGTTCAACCATAATGACAATTTATCAAGCAAAAAGTCTTGATGATATGGAGTATGCATTAAAACTTTGTTCCCTTGATGATTATTTTAAAGATGATTTGACTGTGGATTTTAAGTGCGGAAATATTACCAAAGCACTCGGCTTGGCGGGAGATATGCTTTCGGTAACCTCTATCAGTGTCAAGGGAATATATAACCTTGCATCTATATCCGCAAACCTTGAATTGTATCAATCCTATTCAAAGTTTTTGGAAGGTATATCATCCGATAAAAGCTTGCCGGTTAATCTCAGAATCGCCGCTGATGAAATCAATAGCGATATTATTTCGCAATATGGTCAGGCGATAAAGGATATTGGCAACGAAATCAAAGGCTTTCTTGCCGGAAAGAGCTTAAAGCTTGCCGCACAGGAGCTCGGCAGTGTCGTTTTGGGTGATGTTCTTGCGGCAATTTCACTTGGCAAGCTTCTTTTTAACGTCTTTTTTAATGCCAAGGATATGGTAGAATCCTGTGCGATGATTGAATGCTATGATATTTTGGCATCTAAATATGCAAAGACGGTGCTCAAGGATAAGGCGAACTTTTCTCTTAATCCCAGCGAAGCCAATGCCGAAAAATTCAAGTATGATTACACAATTCTTCAACAGCTCCGTCTTACGGGTGAGGAAAAAACCTTGGCGATGATCGGCTACGATAAAATGTGGTTGACTCCGATGAAAAAGCTGATGAGAACCGTAATGAATTATAAAGAAAACAAGGTTCTGCTTAAAAGTAACATTGAGATGCTCAAAAATGCTGCGTTTATGAGCGCCGATGACGATGCAACATATAATATGAAAATATTGCCGTTTTATGATACCACGGTCAATGTTCAATGTCCGGTAAATGTCAGAATTTATGATGAAAGCAATAATCTTGTTGCGAGCGTTGTTAATGAGGAACTCAATGAGCTTGAAAATGATTTGTCGGATTACTCGGTTGTTGTATATCATGAGGATAATGACAAAATCGTTCGTATGGTTTCGTCAAATAATTATCGTGTTGAAATTGATGCGTATGATTCGGGCAGTATGACCTATTCGGCGGCTCAATATACCGATAAGGGCGAGCTTGCTACGGAAACCGTTTATGAAAATGTTGAAATTGACAAGGGCGATACCTTTGTTTCAAATCCGGAGGAAAAGGAGGATGCCGCTTGCCGAGTTCTATATGAAAGCAATGATGATCTAAAGCAGCTTGAGCCGACAAAGGAATACGACAACAAGAAGCTGCCCTCCGAGGATGCGGATGCGGCCGAGGTTATTGTTGCCGAGGAGCTTTTTAAGGATATTCCGCAGGAATTGACAGATAAGGTTGCCGATGCAATGTTTAATTTCAAGGAATCGGTAAACATCGAGTCCTTTAACCTTTCCACCGATGCTGCGGTTGCGCTTTTCTCTGCGATTGCCAAAAGCTACCCCTCTGAATACAGCTTGCTTTCGAGGTCTGCTTTTACCTATAAAATTGCCTTTAGCCCCTCAAGGGGTAATATAACCTCAATTCGTTTTTATTACGGTGAAAACGCCAACCTTTCCGACTATCAGCGCAGAGTTACCGAAACACAAAACGCCGTAAATCGTCTTGTTGAAAAAACAAAGGGTATGAGCGATTTTGAAAAAGCACTTTATGTTCATGATTATATTGTGCTCAATTGTGAATATGACGAGGAGCTTCTGACACTGAAAAATGCCGATGGAACGCTTGACGGCGAAATCTACAGCGAAAGATATACCGAATATTCGGTGCTTGTCAACGGAACGGGAATTTGCGGCTCTTATGCTCTGGCATATCGCACGGTTATGAACGCCTGCGGAGTTGAGTGTCTGTATCTTTCGAGCATGGAAATGAATCACGGCTGGAACCTGATTAAGCTTGATGGTAGCTGGTATCACGTTGATTGCTGCTGGGATGACCCAACGCCCGATAGGCTCGGAGTTGCACGGCGTACGTATTTCCTGCGAACCGATGACGAAATGATGGAGCTTGAGCACTATTCATGGTCGCCGGGCAACTATAAGGCAAACAGCTCAAAATACAGCAGTATGCCGAGAAACGATGATTCCGTTCAAAAATATGAGGACGGATGTTGGTATTACCTTGATTCGGGAACAATATATAGCTGCGATACCTACGGAAACGACAGGCAGGAAATTGCTTCGGTCACAGCGAACTGCGTAGAAATTGAAGACGGAGAGCTTTTCTATTCCTACGGCAGGGGAATTTACAGCTTGGATACATCGAGTGGAGACGGAACACTTTCTTATTATCTGCCGGATGCTGCGTGCATAGGTGAGGCAAAATACAGCTTTATAAGGAATATGTATATTGACGGAGACGATTTGCTCGGCTACACCGGTTTTTATACGGAGGATGCATATCAATTCCGCAAATACGAAAGGGCGGATTGCCTTAGCTCCGCCAACAGAGCCAAGGGACTCAGCCTTAATGAAACGCAGCTCAGCCTCGGCTTTGCGGATTAAAGCACACTAACCTGTAGCCTTTTGCAGACGGACGAGGTGAAAACCGTTTCTCCGATATGGTATTCCTCCGATAAAACCGTTGCCACCGTTGACCAAAACGGAAAGGTCGGTGCCGGTGAAAACGGAACGGCAACCGTCACCGCAAGCTGGAACGGTATGACGGTGAGCTGCGAGGTTACGGTTTCCTACAAGCTTGATGATGTCGAAAGCGATAAATTTCTCAAATATAAAATCGAAAACAACGAGGTAACGATTACCGGTTGCGACAGCAGAATTCAGGGCGCATTGGAAATCCCCTCGACTATTGCCGGATATCCGGTGACGGAAATCGGTGATAGGGGATTTGGAAATTGTGCCGGCTTAACGAGCATAACAATACCCGACAGTGTAACGAGTATCGGTAGGTATGCATTTCCCTATTGCACCGGTTTAACAAGCATTAAGGTTGATGCAGGTAACACTGTATACGACAGCAGAAACGACTGCAATGCAATTATAGAAACAGAAACAAATACGCTTATTTTGGGCTGCAAAAACACAGTTATACCGAATGATGTTATAAGTATCGGTGGGGATGCATTTGAGGATTGTACCGGTTTAACAAGCATAACAATTCCCGACAGTGTAACGAGTATCGGTGATTGTGCATTTGGTGGTTGTACCGGTTTAACAAGTATAGTGATACCCGACAGCGTAACGAGTATCGGTTGGCTTGCATTTTCCGGTTGCACCTGTTTAACAAGCATAACAATACCCGACAGCGTTACAAGTATTGGCGGTTGGGCATTTAGCTGGTGCACCGGCTTGACAAGCATAACAATACCGGACAGTGTAACGAGTATCGGTAAAATGGCGTTTGATTTTTGCACCGGTTTGACAAGCGTAACAATAGGCAACAGCGTAACGAGTATCGGTTATAATGCATTTGAATATTGCACCGGTTTAACAAGCGTAACAATACCCGACAGCGTAACGAGTATCGGTAGTTATGCATTTTCCGGTTGCGGCGGCTTGACAAGCATTAAGGTTGATGCAGGTAACACTGTATACGATAGCAGAAACGACTGCAATGCAATTATAGAAACAGAAACAAATACACTTGTTTTGGGCTGCAAAAACACAGTTATACCGAACAGCGTAACGAGAATTGGTGGGTATGCATTTGAAGGTTGCACAGGCTTGACAAGCATAACAATCCCCGACAGTGTAACGAGCATCGATTATGGTGCATTTAATGATGCATCTCTAACCTCCGTTCTCTATAAGGGTACGCAGGAGGAGTGGAATAATATTGATATTGACGTTGACAATGATGCCTTACTCAATGCAAACATTCATTACAATTTCAATTCGGAGCATATTGTCAGCTTGCTTGATGGTAAGGCGAAGGCGGGCGAGAGCGCAGAAATGCGTATTGTCACCGATTCCTCGGTTTCCAAAATCAAATTGACGGATGAGGACGGAAATACGCTTGTTATTGATTCCTTTGCTTCAAATTCCGATGGTACAAGGGAGTGGACATATTCCTGCAAAATGCTTACGGGCATTTATAACTTCGATATCAGTCTAAAGCTCGGCAAGCAATGGCACGACGAGGATGCTTCGATTAGAATGTATTTTGAGCCCGAAACGCAAGCGGTAATCAGCTTCGGTTCATATCCGCAGAGCAAGGTGACGGACAGCACGACAATATCAAAGCTCGAAGCGGTTACGAAAAACTGGATAAGCTACGGCTACTACAGCGGTACGGGTTATTTGGATGATGGTAACATGGCACCGTCGGACTATATGAAATATTGCGATATCACGCTCAACGGCAACAAATACCGTGCGGTGACGTTCAGCTCATACCGTCCGTGTTGTACAGGCGATACATCATCAGACAATACATATCAAGACGATAACGGCTATTACATAAACAACGTATATTATTTTAAATATGAGCCGTTGAAATGGGTAGTATTGGATGCCGGCACGGGCTTGGTGGTTTGCGACAGTGCAATAGATTCACAG
>CAYYLP010000023.1:0-26239 GCA_964472865.1 uncultured Ruminococcus sp.
TTTAAACAAAAATCAATCGGAGGCTCGCTTTCAAGACGAACCCCACGATTTTTTAATGCGTTTTTTTACAACGCCTTTGTTTGTCGCAGCAACAAAAATTTTGTAGGCTATTGAAAAGTATCGGGGAAAATGCTAATATTATTGTTGTAAACCGTGGGTGGCACAGTAGTGTGCCAATGAGGAAAGGATGTTCAGGTTGGAATCATTAAAAGAGCTTTACAGAATAGGCAGAGGTCCGTCAAGTTCGCATACGATGGGCCCCGAAAAGGCTTGCAAAATTTTCAAACAGCGTAATCCCGATGCGGATAGCTTTAAAGCGGTGCTTTACGGCTCACTCTCCAAAACCGGTGTGGGTCACGGTACGGACAAGGTTATCAAGGTAACCTTGAAGCCTACCCCGTGCGAGGTAGTTTTTAACAATGAGGATATCAGCCTCTCTCATCCCAACACGATGGAGCTTTTTGCATACAAAAACGGCGAGGAAACCGGTAAGCTGAGGATCCTCAGCGTGGGTGGAGGCAAAATTGAGCTTGATGGCTGCGGAAGCATTGACCCACCGAATATTTATGAGCTTGAAAGCTACCGCGAAATTTCCGAATATTGTCGAAAAAAGCATATGCGTCTTTGGCAGTATGTTGAGGAGGTTGAGGGTGCGGAAATACGAGAATACCTCGGCGAGGCTTGGCAGCAGATGAAATCAAGCATCCATATCGGTCTGACGACGGAGGGCGTTTTGCCCGGTGGCTTGAATGTGCAGAGAAAGGCACGTCACCTTTTTAATCAGCAGCATATTGACGAAAGTGCTCAAACGAGGGAAAACCGTGAGGTCTCGGCGTATGCCTTTGCAGTGAGTGAGCAGAATGCGGACGGCGAAACAATTGTGACCGCTCCTACCTGCGGCTCCGCAGGAGTTATGCCGTCGGTGCTTTATTATCAGCAGATAAAAAGGGGATACAGCGACCTTGAAATTGTTCGTTCCCTCGAAACGGGCGGCGTAATAGGCAACCTTGTCAAGACAAATGCTTCGATTTCGGGCAGTGAATGTGGCTGTCAGGCGGAAATAGGAACGGCGTGTGCCATGGCTGCCGCCGCTTTGGGCGAGCTTTTTATGCTTGAGCTTGACAAAATCGAATATGCAGCGGAAATTGCCATTGAGCATCATCTCGGACTGACCTGTGACCCGATTTGCGGACTTGTTCAGATTCCTTGCATTGAACGTAATGCTGTTGCCGCAATGAGGGCGATAAATGCTGTCAGTCTTGCAAGCTTTTTGAGCGATTCGAGAAAAATTTCTGTTGATGAGGTTATTGAGGTAATGCGAAAGACCGGTAAGGATATTCCCGGTCGTTACCGCGAAACTGCTGAGGGCGGTTTGGCAACACTTAATATAAAATAAAAAAGCTATTGCAAAATTTTGTCATAAATGCTACAATGAAGATGCAAGGTTAACTTGTCGAAAGGAGAATAAGTATGGCAATAAGCGAAAAATTCAGAATTGAAACAAAAATTCCGCATCTTTATCTCAGTGGCTATAAGGGACATTTTGTTGCGGGTAGAAGTCATCTTAATTATTATATAGACATCACCTCGCAGAAATCCTGTCTGTCGGAGGCAAAGGCGGTCGCAAAGGCGATTGCTCCGAGCTATAAAATGCACACGATAATTGATACGATAATTTGCCTTGACGGTACTGAGGTTATCGGCACCTGCCTTGCAAGGGAGCTGACAAAGAGCGATTTGGCAAGCATCAACGCAAATCACGATATCAACATTATCTCTCCGGAATATACGGCAAGCAACCAGCTTCTTTTTCGTGATAATATTGTCGGAATGATTGCCGACAAGCAGGTGCTTGTTTTGGCGGCATCGGTAGTTACCGGCAGCACGGCGCAAAAGGCATTTGAGGCGGTTCGCTATTACTCCGGTTATCCGGTCGGCATTGCTTCGATTTTTGCAACCATAAAGGAATGTGAGGATTTTCAGGTGGTTTCGGTATTTGATCCGCATAATTTACCCGATTATGAAAGTCACTCGGCAATAGATTGCCCGTTTTGCAAGAACAATGTCCGAATTGATGCACTGATAAACAGCTTTGGCTGTTCGATGCTGTAAAATAAAAAAATCGAGATTCACGGGTGTGAGTCTCGATTTTTTATTGAAATTTGATGCTTAAAGCTCGCTGTGGTCGTAAAAATATCCCTTGTGCTCATGGCAGTCGATTGTTTCACGACCGTCACAAATTGTAAAAATATAGGTGCAGTCACCGGCATAGTACATATTTTCCTCACCGAAAAGTGAGGCTAAGTAGCGCTTGTTTTCGTGCTCACGGGTCTGTGCGATAAAGCGGCATTGGGGAATCAAAAGCTTTTCCGCCTTAATGATGCTGTAAATATTTCTGTCGTCGTTTATCATATGATGGGCGCATTGGAGATATTTGCAGCTTAAAAAATCCTTGCCGTAAAGATTTCGCAAAATCTCGCCGTTGTATTCCTCAACGTCTCCGAGGAAGATGGCGGAGCAGTCGTCAAATACGATGCGGAAAACCGTTGTTGTTTCGTTCATTCCCGTGTAACGCTTGCCCCGGGAGGAATAGATGGAGCAGGGAAGAATATCCTCATGGGTTGACAAAACCTCTATCCAAGCATCAGGGAAGCGATATCTTTGACCGGTATGAAGCTTTGCAAATTTTACGTTCGGTGCGTATTTTGCAAGGCGCTGCTTGAGCAAATCGGTGCATGGACTGTCGAGACATATCTCGGTGCGTGATGGAAAATTGAAATAAACACGCTCAACGTCGAGAGTGTCCTTTTCACGCTTGAGAAGCTTTATAAAGAAATCCATATGGTCATTGTGGTTGTGAGTGCATATGTAGGCGGAAACACGGATTTTTTCGCCGTTTTCGGTTTGTGTCAGCTCTCTGAGTCTCTCCATATATTCGTCGCAAGCCTCATCTGTTGCCTGCTCGATTTCTCCGCCGTCGATAATGATGAGAGAATTGTCACGCATTCTCAACGTGTAAAGCATACCGCAATCGCAGCTATAGCCGGGTATCATACTGCCGTATTGCAGAGAAAACTGCATAAGCGCCGTGTCCTTGCGAAGCTGAGGGGATTTGTTTTGCATCTCCGTGAAAGGGCAGCTTGCGTTATCGAAAATAATTCGTGCGGTCTCGGTTGCGCCTGTGTAGTAGGTGTATATTAAGCTGCCGTCATTTTTAAATTCGGCAAAGATGTTGCCGCAATCATCACGGCGAAAGGTTTGCTCACGTCCCAAGCCGATGAGATTGTCGAGAAAATCACGATACTGCTTAATGCTGACGTCACCGAGCACGAGCATATATGAATCGTCCTTGCCTCCGTTTTCGCTGTCATCAATCGCCAAGCCGGCGCCGCAGTTTAAGGGCTCGCAAAGCGGTCTTCCGAAAAGGGGAACGCCGAGCTTATCCGTAAATTCCGTAAGTGTCATTGTAAATCTCCTTTACAAACAGATTGTGTTAATTATATATCCTTCCGCATTGCTGTGTCAACAAGCTTGAAGAAAATTTCGTCATAAAAAAGCAGGAACCGACAAATTTGCTGTTTACATTTTCTTAACAATATGATATAATATGACAAAAAATAAAAGGGGTATAACAAAATGAATGTTGCAGAAGTTGTTGTATTTGTTATCTACCTTGCTTTTATGCTGGGAATAGGCTTCTATTTCTTCTTTAAGAGCAAGGATGGGTCGGAAAAAACATATTTCCTCGGCGGACGAGAAATGGGACCGTGGGTAACGGCTCTTTCGGCAGGTGCGTCGGATATGAGTGCGTGGGTGCTTATGGGTCTCCCGACATCAATTTACGCATTTGGTCTGGGTCAGATTTGGATTCCCGTCGGTCTTGCCATCGGCTACACCATAAGCTGGATTCTTGAAGCGCCTAGACTTCGCCGCTTCTCGATCGTTGCGAACGATTCCATCACAATTCCGCAGTATCTTACAAACAGATTCCTTTCAAAATCAAAGGTCTTACAGGTTATTTGTGCTATCGTTTTTCTTGTTGCTTACACGGTTTACGCCGCATCGAGCGTTAAGGCCTGCGGAACTCTTTTCCACACCGTTATTGGTATAAAGGAGCAGACCGCTATGTACATCGCCGCTATCATTATTGTCGGCTACACCTTCCTCGGCGGCTTTAATGCCGTTTGTTGGACGGATTTTTTCCAGGGTATGCTCATCCTTGCCGCAATGTTTGCAGCTCCGATTGCCGCAGTATCAACCCTTGAGCTTGGCAACACCGCAGCGGTTGCACAGGAAACTCCCGAGTTTTGGAATGCCTTCGGTAACTGGAAGGACATTGTATCGGGTCTCGGTTGGGGTCTCGGATATTTCGGTATGCCGCACATAATCATCAGATTTATGTCGCTCAAATCGCAGAAGGAGCTTAAAAAGTCTGCGAAAATCGGTATCACCTGGACGGTTCTTATTGTTATCTTTGCTGCACTCATCGGTATTATCGGTCGTCTTGCCTTTGGCTTTAATGAGGAAATCAACGAGGGCTCACTTGTGTTTATCAATATGGTACGCAAGATATTCTCGGGTCCCGGCTTGAGTATCATTTCGGGTATTCTTTTGGCGGCTGTTCTTGCTGCTTCTATGAGCACGGCGGACAGTCAGCTTCTTTCGGCTGCCTCGGCATTCTCCAGTGACGTTTATCAGCCTGTAATCAGAAAGAACAAGGCGAGCGACAAGGAAATGCTTTGGTCGGGCAGAATCGTTGTTCTTGTAATTTCCGTTTGTGCTCTTTTGATTGCATCAAATCCCGGTTCCGGTTCAATTATGTCTCTTGTTTCCAATGCTTGGGGTGTATTCGGTGCCGCATTTGGACCGGCGATTATGCTCAGCCTTTTCTGGAAACGTTTCAATTTCAGCGGTGCGGTTGCAGGTATCGCAGTCGGCGCTGTTGTTGATATTGCATGGCTTATGCTCCTTGCGGATACCGGTATTTACGAAATCATTCCCGGCTTTATCGCAAGTATGATCGCCTCAATTGTTGTAACACTTTGCACAAAGAAGCCCGATAAGGAAATTGAAAAGCTCTTTGATAAGTCCGTTGCATACACAGAAGGATAATTAAAACAAAATAATAACTGCCTCACCCTTGATGCTTTAATTTGCAGGGTGAGGCAGTTTTTTGCAATGTTTAGCTATGCTTCGTATTCGTTATTGGAGTAGGCTGTTTTTACGCTTATGCCATCAATTCTTCCGATTTTGCCTGCGAGGGAATTGATTACATCCTGCGGTGCATCAAGAGCGACACTGATGATGTTTATGCCGTGCTTTGAATAGGGGAGTCCCATTCTGCCGAGAATGTATTCACGGTAATCGTGCAAAACGGAATTGAGCTGATCTGTATTTTCTTTTGATTCAAGTATAATTGCCATAACCGCAACTCGTGTTTTCATATAATACCTCTTTTTCTTTTGATAATATTTTTTCGCTAAAGGCTTGAATTATTCAAGCTCCAGCTTGTCGCCGTACAGTGTTTTAAATTTATTTTCGATAAAGCTGTAGGTGAAGCTCTCATCTACCTCGGCAAAGCCGTGCTTTTCAATCGTTTCGGCGGTACATTCGGAAAACGGCATAACTCGCAGATTTGCGTAATCCTCGTCATACACCGTCACCGTCGGAATAAGCTTTGCGGAGGTTACGGAAGCGATGCCTGTGCTGAAATTTTTGGAAACCGAAATATCAACAATTCCGCTGAGCATACTTTCTGCATTTTCCTGAAGCGAAATCAGCCTGCCGATTGAATTTACCACAACGGCGTTTTCATTGTCACCGTTTGTTTCAAGCCTTATCGGACTGAGTTCATCAACACCTGTTCCGACAATAACATCGGCACCGTAATCAAGGAGCTCGTTTATCAGCTCATTCTGCTTCTTTTTGTTTGTTTCGCTATCCCAGTGAATGTTGACACAGATAATATCGGAGGTTCGTTTGGCTGAATTAATGAGCTGTCTCATCATACTGTCCAGTTCATCCGCACTTATGCGTGTATCGGAAAGCGAAAGGATTCCGAGGTCGGAGTCATAGGAGAGTGAGTAGCCGCCGAGATGCTCGGTTATACCGACAAAAGAAAAAATAATGTCGTTTATAACGCAGAGTGTCGGCTCATTCATTTCGTCACGGGTTTCATAAATTCCCGTCAGTGTGGCGGTATCTTTTTTTGATTTAAAAAGTGCGATATCGTTTTTAATGCCCGAAATGCCCATATCTATAATATGGTCGTTGGCTTGGTTGTATACATCAAAGCCGCTTTTTATCAGTGCATCAAGCAGCTCGTCCGGAGCGTTGTAGTTGGGCGCGGCGGAGGGCTCATTATCCTTGTCAAAAACCGTGCTTTGTGTGAGCATGGCTATATCCGCTCGGTCAAGAATTGCTTTGATTGGGGAATATGCGGAGTAAAAATCGTAGCCGCCGTCATCAAGCCGAGCTTGATTTGTCAGGGTGTTGTAGGCTGTGTTTTCGCCGGCAATCATCAAGCGTGCCGCTGCAAAGGTTGAGGGAGCACCGGAGACAGCTTCCTCGGAGACCTTACCGCCTGTATATACCGCGCCGTTTTTGATTCGTGATTTGTCAATAACAACCATCATCGCACTGACGACTATTGCAATGCAGAGTATACAGTTAAATCCAATCAGAAAAACTTTTGACTTTGTCCATTTAAGGTTATCCTTCACGTTCAACATCTCCAAAAAATTCTGAATACTATTTTATCACAAAACAATTCTTTTTGCAACAAGAGAACAGCTTGCTTTGTAGTACGGAACAAAATAAATTGTCGGAAAAATCAGTAAACAGACTAAAAACCACGGAAAAAAGCTCAATTTAAAACGGACAATTTCCATAATATGACCGTCAAGGAGGTTTTTGCTTTGCTTTATTGCCAAGGCTGCTGTGATTTTGGGCTTGGAGGAAAAAATGTATTCGGCAAGAAAATACCTTTGTGCCGCAACAAAGGCAAAGCTCAAACCGCACAGTGTCAGCAACAGCGCCCCCGCAAAAAGGGAATAAAAAAGATAAAGTTCAATTCCGCCCGTTTGAGCAAGATAAAAAATTGTTATAAAAATCATTATTCCGGGCAGAGAAAAAAACACAGCCTCCGAAAGCTTCAGCACGTTAAGCAGAAGCTTGAGACAAAGCGCACGTCGGGAGGCTTTTGGCTTAAACCAAAAGAAAAAGCGGCGTGTGTAATTTTCCTTTGATGAAATTAAGCCGTTATACCACGCCTTCTTGCCGACAGAGGTAGAGCTGTAGGCGCCAAGGGTCAGCAGGGAAAGCAGTCCGAGAATCACTGCGGTTACGGCAAAAATAATTATTTCGTTTGTGCTTCCCACCGCCGAGGAGGAAAGCTTCTGTGAAAGGACGATGATACCGTAAATTATCGCCGTCATCATCAGGCAAAGTATAACGGGAAAAAGGTCGATAAAAATTGCTTCCTTGCGGTTGCCGAGGATTGCCTTTTTGCCGATTTTTTTGATTTCACTGCTTTTCATAGAATCACCCTAAAGAATATTTGACCTGTTTGGGACGGTTTATTCACAAAGAATATTGCAAAAAATCCAAAGCGAGGGTATAATTAAATAAAAACAATGATTTGCACTTAATCGGGGTGATTATATGTCCGAATTTGAAAAGCTTATTTCGGTGATTGTGCCGGTAACGGGACGTGCCGAGGGGCTTGAGGGCTGCATAGAGTCCTTGTCGGCTCAAGCTCTTTCGGAGGAAAAATTTGAGGTTCTGCTTGTAACAGACGGAAGCGATGACTGTACCTTAACCGTTTGTCGCAAGGCGTGTGAGGCTAACGGCAATTTCAACGTAATTGAGAAAGAAAATATAGGCGTTGCCGCCGCAAGAAATGTCGGAATCGGTTCGGCAAGGGGTAAATACATAGCCTTCGTTGACCCTCGGGACAGAATTTCCTCCGGTACACTTGAAAGACTGACGGAATTTTTTGAAGAAAACGGCGATGAGGTTGATTTGGTTGCATACCGACTTGTTCCTCGGGTTGGAGGGGTGAACAAAAAATCTCCCTACCAATACGAAATAATAAGCTCCGACGGTGTGTATGACCTCAATGAGGGCGATAATCTTTATTTCCTTATCAGCGATGTCAATTATGCGGTGAAAAACCTCGGAGAAAACTCATCTCTTTTTGATGAGAAGGCTTGTATCGGAACAGAGCCGATGTTTTTTTACATTGAAAATGTGAGCGCAAAGCAAAAGGTAGGCTTTGCTTCGGGCTGTGAATATTATAAAGTCTCCGAAACGGTACGGCTTGACCGTGCCTGCGATTTTTCGTGCTGTGCGGAGGCTGTTGCCGAGTCGTGGGGACCTCGGCTGGATAATGCATCACGTTTTGTTCAGGCGTTTTTTATCGTGGATATACTTCGCCGGCTGGAACGTGATGTGCTTCTCCCATACCATTTGACCGGTGAGGAATATGACAATCAGGTGCAAAAAATCAGAGACCGACTTTTGCAAATTGATAATGATATAATTCTCGGCTGTCACGCAAAAAGCGAGGCAAATAAGTATTATCTTCTCGGTATAAAATACGGTGGAGAGCTGACTGCCGAGCTTGGAGAAAAAATAAAGCTTATGCACGGAGACGAGTGCATTTTTGAGTCGGACGGAATAGAGCTGAATTTTACAAGAATCAAACCCAAAAACGGTAGAGTGGAGGTTTGCGGCTATATCGCTTCTCCTGCCTTTGATTATACGGAAAAGCCGATTCTTTTACTCAGAGAGAGGAACGGCAGAGAGCCGCTTGAGCTTCGGGAATGTTCGTATTGCTATGACGGTGCAAGGGTGAAAAACAACACCGCTTGGGGCTTCAGAAAAATATTTGAGGTTGAGAAAACGGTTTCATTTTCCTTTGCGGTCGAGCTCGGAGAGTGTAGCTATCCCGTCAAATTCGCCTGCAAGGAATGGGTTGCGCTCAACAATGAAAGGAGCGAGCTTTCTCTAAACGGAATCAGTATGCGTCTGAGTGAGAGCTGTGTTATTTTGAAAAAAATATCAAAGGTACAGGAGAAAAAATATCGCAAAGCTGCACTGAAAAAATATTTTAGAACCAACAAAAAGGTTTTTGCCGTAAGACTGCTGAATTATCTTATGCCGCAAAAAAGAATTTGGCTTTATCACGATTGTAAGGGTGTTGGTAAAGACAACGCCTATTATCAATTTGTACATGATTTTGAAAAGAAGGACGGTGTGGAGCGTTACTATGTTGTGAACGGCTCGATTGATGCGGTGAGAGAAGCGTTTACTCCGCAGCAGCAAAAGCATCTGCTCACCTTTAGGTCAAATAAGCATAAGCTGATGTATTTAGGGGCGGAAAAAATCATCACGGCGTTTGTCGAAAATGAGAATTATTTGCCGTTTTATGCTGATGCCTATCCGTACTATAACGACCTTTTCGGCGGTGAGGTTTACTATTTGCAGCACGGCGTTTTGCACGCTCATCTGCCGTGGAAATATTCATATGACAGGCTTGATATCAGCGGTGAGGTCGTTTCGACCGACTATGAGGTGAAGAATTTTACGGAGAATTATTTCTTCCCCTCAGAGGCTCTTATCAAAAGCAAAATGCCACGCTATGATTATGTTGACGACACGGCGCAAAAGAAAAAAATAATCCTCTTTGCACCGTCGTGGAGGAAGTACCTTATTTCTCACAAGGGCGAGGGCGGCTGGATGGCAGAAAGAGAAAAATTTATTCAATCGGATTTTTACAGAGAAACGCAGGCGTTTTTAAAAAGCGATGAGCTTGCAAGACTTTTGGAGGAAAACGATTGGCGGCTTGAATTTAAGCTTCACCCAATTTTTTCGGTGTACAAGGATTGCTTTGAAATGAAAAATCCGAGGGTCTGCTTTGCGGAGGATAGAGACATTGCCGAGTATTCCGTGTTTGTAACGGATTATTCCTCATTTGTTTTTGATTTCGTTTATCTTCGCCGTGCAATAATTTATTTTATGCCTGACCTTATGCAGTTTAGGGCGGGAATGAACGATTACCGCGAGCTTGATATTCCGTTTGAAAAGGGCTTCGGTGAGCTTTGTGAAAACGGAGCAGAGCTTTGTGCCGCACTTGAAAAAATTACTGATAACGGCGGCGAGGCGGTTGAACCGTATCGTGAACGCTGTGAGGGCTTTTTCCTTGATAAAGAGAAAAATTCCTGCGAGAGAATTTATGAAGCCTTGATGAGCAGGGATTGAAAAAATGCGGTCACTTTTTAGCGACCGCAAGCTTTTTTATTGATAAAATAAGAGCCGGAATAATTTAAAAAAGATTAGTGTCATAGGTCATACCACAGACAATGCTTGTCCTCCCGATTCAAACAAAAAAAGCAGCCAGATAATCTGACTGCCGGTAGGTGCTCACCCTGTATTTATTCGGTTTCTTTATTATAGGCCTCTCTGACCGCTTTTGCAAGCTGGTCGGGGCAGGATGTGCTTTTGAAGCCGCAGGTAATTCCGCTGAGCTTTTTTTCGATATCCTCAACCGTCATTCCGTCAACGATTGATGCGATACCCTTGAGGTTGCCATTACAGCCGCCTGTAAATTTGACATTTTTGACAACATTGCCGTCAATGTCAAAGGTGATTCGTGACGAACAGGTGCCCTTTGTTTTATATTCGTAAGTCATTGCTTTTCACCTCCGATTAAACTATATATATGATAATTTAATTCGGAAGCTTTGTCAAGAGAAAATAATAACTAAAGCATTATATAAAGCAACGCCATAAGTAAAAGCGTGTCGCCTCCGTCACCCGAAAGCAGAAGCATCATGGCGATTATCAGCTTCATATCACCGTCAAAGCCCTTGCCGAGCTGCGAAAAGCCGAAAGGCGACTGTTCTCTTTTTGGCGGAGGCGGCGGTTCTCTTTTGGGAGGCGGCAGAGGAGCTTGGGGAGGCGGATTCGGTTGTTTGCGAAAAACAGGCTCATTTGCATCCGGGCGGGGTGAGGCGCGGCTGTACATCTCCCTTGCACGTTGAATTGCCTGTATTTCGGCGGCGTTGAAATCTTGCTGCGGCACAGTATCAATCCTCCCGTTGTGTAAGTTCGTTTATCAGCGGTAAAATTTCCAGCAGACGTAAAATTTGCATGGCTTGGTCGGCTCTTTTTTGTCTGTCGGGGCTGAGGTTGGGCTTTAGGGCTTCGATGAGACGGCATCTTTTGCCTGCCTCGCCGTTCATTGAGCTCATTATCTGTGTCATTTTGCCGAGCATTTTAGGGTTGAAGGAGCCGAAAATATCGTTCGCCTCAGTTTTTGATTGAGCATCTTCGCCTTGACCGAAAACCGACTGTGCCGTTGCCTTGAGATTTTCAATATCGTCGGGGGTGAGCGACGAAAGAATTTCGTTAATGTCCATCTTTTTTCTCGTTCAGCTTTTCCATAATTTTTTTTGCGGCAGGCGAATTCAGTATTTCATTGATTTTGCCCTTGTCATCCAAGATGCTTTGCAATTCATTTTTTTCCTCCGAGCTCATCTTGCTTATCAAGCGGTTCGCCGTGCTCTGAGCCTCCTCCTTACTCGACGGTGCGGAAAAATTATCGGGGAAATTGCTGTTTGCCATTTACACTCACGCTCCAATGATTTATAATGATAATATATATTCGGAAAGGTGTTGTATGTATGCGTTTGCTTGTTTTATCCGATTCCCACGGCAGAAAAAACAATCTGCTCAAAATTGTCGAGATGCATCCGGAGGCGGATGCGGTTATCTTTTTGGGCGACGGTGCCGGTGATATCGACTATGTGAAGGCGCTTTGCCCTGACCGAAATTTTTATTGCGTGGCAGGCAACTGTGATTTCGGCTTGCCTCTCGCAGAATTTAGGCTGGAACGCTTTGGCGGCAAAATCGTTTATATCACTCACGGTCATCATGAATATGTCAAGTTCACGCTTGAAACGCTTCTCGAAAAAGCACGTCACTGCGGTGCTTCTATTGCATTATACGGGCATACGCACGTCCCTGACACAAAAAATGAGGATGGAATTCTTTTGCTCAACCCGGGCAGTGTTGCCGACGGCAAATATGCAATGATTGATATTCTCGAAAAGGGCATAATGCCGATTTTGGCTTCAATTTAAGTAAAGTAATATTTTCTTGCCCGATATACCATAGCGGTTTGTGGCTTGTGTGTATTATCATTTTGCCTTTTCCTCGTCCCTTCTTGTCTTTGATTAGGTATGAGCTGTTTGACACCAAAAGTAATAATTCTCCGTTTGACGGCATAGATTGAATTAGCTGACAAAAAAGATGTCACATAAACGGAGGAATAATTATGTTTGTTTTTTCATTCAAGGCGAACAAGCCCAAACTTGTTGCGGCACTTTGCGTTTTTATCTGCTTTTTGATTGCGATAACACTTGCGATAAACGGACGCAAAAAGCCTGTTGTAAGCGGAGATGCAATTAATTACAGTGCAAGAACCGCAAGTGAGTGTATCACTTTTCTTTCACAATTCGGTTGGACGGTAAACGAGGAGCCGATTGAGGTCAGAGAGGTTATAATCCCGTCGGATTTTAACGATACCTATACGGCGTACAACGTAATCCAAAAAAATCAGGAGCTCGACCTTGAACCGTATAAGGGCTTCCGAGCAAAAAAATGGATTTTTGAAATAAAAAATTACCCCGGATATCCGGCTGATTGCGGATATATCAGGGCAACCTTATTGGTATATAACGGAACCGTTATCGGCGGAGATGTTTCCTCAACGGAGCTTAACGGCTTTATGCAGGGCTTTGAGTTTCCGAGTGCTGCTTCACGGACGACTTCCTCGACGGTAGCTGAGCAATGATTATTGCAACAAACATTACGGCACAGCCGATGTATTCGCCTGCTGTCATTCTGTCACCGAGCACGATGAACGAGAACACAACCGAAAATACGGATTCAAGGCAGAGAAGCATACTTGCAAGTGTCGGCTTGGTATACTTTTGACCGATAATCTGAAAGGTAAAGGCACAGCCGCAGCTTATAATTCCGGCATAAAGAATCGGTATTGCCGCCTGACGGATACAAGCCATATCCGGATTTTCAAATATGAGCATTAAGGCACAGGAAACAACACCCGTTACAAGGAATTGACCGCAAGAGAGTACAACGCAGTCAACCTCGGCGGCAAATTTGTCGATGACGATAATGTGCAAAGCAAAGGCAATTGAGCAAAGAATTGCCAAAAATTCGCCTTTGCCGAGCGAAAAGGTGCTGTCCTTGCCCATACAAATCATATACAGTCCTCCGACTCCGAGCAGAACACCGAGCCAAGTCGTGATGGGCTGTTTCTTTTTGTACAGAAAAAAGGTTATAATAGGAACAAGGAGCATATAAAGAGCGGTTATGAAGCCGACCTTGCCCGGTGATATGTAATTGAATGAAAATTGCTGTAGGTTTGAGCCGAGGCAGAGCATTGTGCCGACAATGAGTATGCCCTTGAGTGAGCTTTTCTTTTTCGATTTTTTCTCGGTGGAGGAAAGGGCAGTGCCGGTTTTCCTTGAGCGTATAAGAATAAACGGGACAAGCACTATTGCACCGAGCAAGCTTCTTATTCCGTTGAAGGTGAAGCCCTCAACATATTCCATTCCCTGCTTTTGTGCAACAAAGGAAAGACCCCAGAGCATTGCCGCGGAGACAAGAAGCACGGGGCCGAGAATTTTCATCTTTTTCATAAGCGTAAACCTCTCAATAAGCCGGAAATCGGCGGATAATCACCACAATATTTTATCAGCAGATAGGGAATATGTCAATTAGTATTTGATTTTTGGCGAATAGATGCTATAATAATATTATTCTTTTCAAAGAAACGGAGAGTAAATATGGCCGATTGTAATGTAATTTCACACAGGGGAGCGAACAAAATTGCACCGCAGAACACCTTGCCGGCATTCAGAAAGTCGATTGATTTTATGGCGGACGGCTTTGAAACCGATGTTCACCTCACCTTTGACGGTGAGCCTGTTATTTGCCATAACTATACCGTTGACGAAACCTCGGACGGCAAGGGATATCTTTCAACAAAGACCTTGGATTATCTCAAAACCTTGGATTTCGGCTCATACTTTCACAGAGCCTACAAGGGTACAAAAATCCCGACCCTTGAGGAGCTTTTGAAGCTTATTGAGCGTGCCGAATTTAAAATTCTGAATATTGAAATCAAAAGCCCGAAGAACAAGGATTATTCGGTGGTTGCAAAAACAATGGATGCAGTTAAAAAGCACGGTCTTTTCGACAGGCTGATTATTTCGAGCTTTGATCCGGTTGCCCTGACCTGCTGCAAGGAGCTTGATGAAAAATGCCGAACGGGATATCTTTACAGCCCAAAAACTCAAAATTTTTCAAGGCTTCTCGGTCACGAGGTCGATTATGCAAAATGTATCGGTGCCGATGCACTACATCCCTTTAGCTGGCTTGTCCGCAGGGGTCTTGTCGAAAAGGCACACGAAAACGGAATCGCCGTTAATCCGTGGACGGTGAACAAGCCGAGCGATATCAGAAGAATGGTAGCCTGCGGCGTTGACGGTGTAATAACCGATGTGCCCGATGTTGCCAAGAGGATTGTTGAAAATATTTGACCGTTTGCGGTCACAATGAGCTTGTAACGATGCAGCCTTACGGTGAGGCTGCATTTTTTTTGACGAAACAATTTGATTGTCAAATTGTTGTCATATTTTCCATTTTCAATTATTATTTTTTATATTGAACTGTATACTTTTTTGTGATAAAATTATTGCATATTTTGAGCGGAGGTTATATATATGGATTGCTGCTGTAAAAAAAGCGACTTAACTCTTATAAAGCCGGTGCTGGATGAGTTCGGCGATGTTGAGGGCAGTCTTATAACGATTCTTCAACAGGCGCAGGAGATTTACGGCTATCTTCCGACGGATGTTCTTTATTGTATTGCCGAAAGGCTCGGTGTGTCACCGGCAAGGGTTATGGGCGTTGCTACATTTTATTCTCAATTCAGGCTCAAGCCTGTCGGTAAATACCTTATTATGCTTTGCCAGGGCACGGCTTGCCATGTAAACGGCTCACAGCGAATCGAGGCGGCGATAGCTCGGGAATTGGGCATTGCCGACGGAGAGACGACGGAGGATGGGCTTTTTACCTTGAAAAATGTTGCTTGCCTGGGCTGTTGCAGCCTTTCGCCGGTTATGATGATAAACGGTGAAACCTACGGCAGTCTTACACCGTCCAAGGCGGTTCAAATATTGAAAGGATTGAAGGAGGAGGCGAAGGTCGAATGAAAATTGTTGTTGGCGAGGGTAGCTGCGGAATAGCTGCAGGTGCCGCAAGGGTCTATTCGGCATTGAGCTCTCTTTTGTATAAGACCGATGCCGAGCTGACAATAACGGGCTGTATCGGAATGTGTTTTCTTGAGCCGATTGTCGATATCTATGACGGCGATGAGCTGAAAAAGCGTTTGGTACACGTTACCGCATCGGATGCCGAGAAAATAATTGCATATGCAAATGGCAAGGAAAATGCCGTTGATGAAATCGAAATTTCCGATGATGACAAACAGTTTCTTGCAAAGCAGACAAGAATTGCATTACGTCACTGCGGAATAATAAACCCCGAAAAAATTGAGGAATATACAAAAACGGACGGGTATCAGGCACTTGAAAAGGTGTTGGGTACTATGACGCCCGAAGCCGTTATTGAAGAAATAAAAATATCCGGTCTTGCCGGCAGAGGCGGTGCAGGCTTCCCAACCTGGTTCAAATGGAACGCCGCCCGTCAGTCGGCAGGCGAGGAAAAATATTTGATTTGTAATGCCGACGAGGGAGACCCGGGTGCTTTTATGGACAGGGCGGTTATTGAAAGTGATCCGCACAGTCTTATTGAGGGTATGCTCATAGGTGCTTATGCAATCGGAGCACATGAGGCGGTGGTCTATGTCCGTGCCGAGTATCCGCTTGCAATCGAGCGATTGAAGATGGCTATTGCCCAGGCGGAGAAAAAGGGCTATCTCGGTGAAAATATTATGGGAAGCGGTTTTTCCTGCAAAATGACTATAAAGGCAGGCGCAGGTGCGTTTGTCTGCGGCGAGGAAACCGCACTTATTGAATCGCTTCAGGGCGAAAGAGGTATGCCGAGGCTCAAACCGCCGTTTCCGGCTCAGTCGGGCTATTGGTTCAAGCCCTCAAACATCAATAATGTCGAAACCTTTGCAAATGTTTCGTGGATAATCTTAAACGGCGGTGCGGCTTTTGCGGCAATGGGAACCGAAAACAGTAAGGGCACCAAGGTGTTTGCCCTTACAGGCAAAATCAAAAAGGGCGGACTTGTGGAAATTCCGATGGGCAAAACGCTGCGTGATGTCATTTTTGATATAGGCGGAGGAATAAAAAACGGCAAAGAGTTCAAAGCTGTGCAGATGGGCGGGCCCTCGGGCGGCTGTATTCCGTCAAGCCTCCTTGATACCGTTATTGATTACAAGGCTCTCGGTGCAACCGGAGCAATTATGGGCTCGGGCGGAATGGTTGTTATGGACGAGACAACCTGTATGGTAAGTATGGCTCAGTTTTTCCTTGATTTTACCGCTAAGGAATCCTGCGGAAAATGTATTCATTGCCGTATCGGTACAAAGAGAATGCTGGAAATTCTCAACAGAATAGTGAAGGGTGAGGGTAAGTACGGTGATATCGAGCTTTTAGAGGAGCTCTGTCTTTCGATAAAGGACGGCGCACTCTGCGGTCTCGGTCAAACCGCGCCCAACCCTGTTTTGACAACAATAAAATATTTCAGAAACGAATATGAGGCACATATCAAGGATAAAAAATGCCCTGCAAAGAGCTGTGCAGAGCTTCTTTCATGCACGATTGATGCCGAAAAATGTCGAGGCTGCACGCTTTGCGCAAAGAAATGTCCGACAAATGCTATCAGCGGTGAGGTAAAGCTTCCTCACAAAATTGATGCCGAAAAGTGCATAAGGTGCGGAGGCTGTGCCGCTGCTTGCAAATTCGGTGCTGTGGCGATTGATTGAGGGGTGATTTGAATGGAAAAAATCAATGTGACGATAAACGGCAAAAAAATTACTGCCGAAAAGGGACAAACAATACTTCAAATTGCTCAAAGCAACGGAATAGAAATTCCAACCCTATGCTATCTTGACGAGGTTAAGGCATACGGTGCGTGCGGACTTTGCGTTGTTGAGGCGGAGAATATGCCCAAGCTTCTCAGGGCTTGCTCGGCTGTTGCTTCGGACGGAATGGTGATCAACACCGAAACGCCGAGGGTGCGTCAGTCGAGAAAAATTGCACTCGAGTTGCTTCTTTCCGACCATACAGGTGACTGCAAGGGTCCTTGCTCTCTCAATTGCCCTGCCGGCACCGATTGTCAGGGCTATGTCAAGCTCATATCCGAGGGCAAATTTAAGGAGGCGGTGGAGCTTATCAAAGAAAAGGTTCCTCTGCCGGCATCAATCGGTCGTGTTTGTCCGCATCCGTGTGAAAATGCTTGCCGCAGAGCCATGGTTGAGGAACCGATTTCCATTGCTTTTCTCAAAAGCTTTGCCGCAGACGAGGATATTAAATCCGGCAATAAATTTATGCCGAGCGTTGCCGCAGAAAGCGGTAAAAGGGTTGCGGTAATCGGAGGCGGTCCCGGCGGACTTACGGCGGCGTATTTCCTTGCGGTTAAGGGACACGCAGTTACAATTTATGATGCCATGCCCAAGGCGGGCGGTATGCTCAGGTACGGGATTCCGCAATACAGACTTCCCAAGGAAATTTTGGACGAGGAAATTGCTTCAATCACCGAGCTGGGTGTTGAAATAAAAAATAATGTCAAGGTAGGCAAGGATATCACGCTTGATGAGCTTAAAGAAAAAAATGATGCGGTTGTTGTTGCCGTCGGTGCGTGGACAAGTGCTCCGATGAGAATTGACGGTGAGGAGCTTGACGGGGTTTACGGAGGTATTGATTTCCTGCGATCGGTTGCGATGAAAAATCCCGTAAATATCGGCAAAAGAGTTGCTGTCATCGGCGGAGGAAATACTGCTATGGATGCTTGCCGAACCGCAGTGAGGCTCGGTGCGGAAGATGTTTATGTCATTTACCGACGTACAAGAGCCGAAATGCCTGCCGAAAGGATAGAGATTACCGAGGCAGAGGAGGAGGGCGTAAGCTTTAAATTCCTTTGCAATCCTTGTGAGATAATCGGTGAAAACGGCAGTGTAAAGGCGGTAAAGCTTCAAAAAATGGAGCTGGGCGAGCCCGATGCGGGCGGTCGCCGCAGACCTGTTCCGATAGAGGGTGAGTTTGAAATTTTCGAATTGGACAGTGTTATTATGGCAATCGGTCAAAGGATAAATATTGATGGCTTTGAGCAGCTTGAATTGACCGAACGAGGCAATATCAGTGCCGATGTCAGCTCGTTCCGAACCTCGGTGGACGGCGTGTTTGCGGTTGGTGATGCAACGAACAGGGGAGCATCAATTGCGATTGAAGCTATCGGTGAGGCTCAAAAAGCTTCGGAGGTTATTGACAGATATCTTCACGGCGAAAATATCGGTTACAAAAAGCCGTATTTTTCGGAAAAGACCGTCACTGCCGCCGAGCTTGCCGACAGGGAAAAGCTGCCGAGGGTCAAAATGCCGCAAAGAGCTCCGCAAGAAAGAAAAAAGGATTTTAATGAGGTTAATCTCGGATTTACGGCAGAGCAGGCGATGAACGAGGCAAAGCGCTGCCTGCAATGCGGATGTCATGATTTTCACGAATGTAAGCTCATCAGATTTGCAAACGAATATGACGTTCACCCCGAACGCTTTTTCGGCGAAAAGCATAGCTGCCCCAAGGAGCGTAAGCTGGTTTACATTGAGCGTGATCAAAATAAATGCATTCTCTGCAATCTTTGCGTTCGTGTTTGCGATGAGGAGGTCGGCAAGGGCGTACTCGGACTTGTCGGACGAGGCTTCACGACTGTTATTAAGCCTGAATTTAACAACGACAGCACGCTTACCTTCTGCAAGGACTGTAAAAAATGTGTTGAAGCTTGCCCGACGGGAGCGCTGAAATCCCTTTGAGCTTATAAAAAAAGCTGTATGGAATATTAAAAAATAAAGGAATGATAGTATGGCTTATCCAAAACCGTTATCGCAGGTGAACATAAATAAAATGTGTCGGGAATATGGCTTGAGCTCAATGCTTGTTGAAAAGCTTCATAGGTATTATGAGGCATTTGCAAAGCTTTACGAAACGGTTTTTCTTAACGAGGCATGGCAAGTAATCAAAAAGCTTGAACCGCAAATCAAGAAAAAGGATTTTATTAATTTTTCTTCCATAGCAAGGCGGGAGGATTTGCCCTATTATATTTATGAGATTAACGAGGTTTATTCGGCGGAATTGCCAAAGCCGGAGGAAAGGATTATTGTCATCAAGGATTTGGTGGGTAAGGGTTACGGTAAATTTTATGACTTATATCAGTTGGCAGAGGCTCACAACGTAAAAAGTATTTACGATAAGCCGGATTTGCTGAAGGTTGCCGAAAATCCGTTGTATGACAAAAAGCTGCGAGAGTATTTAAGTCATCTCACCTTTATACAGGGTAAGAATAAGGGGAAAAGCTTCAATGATGTTATAATAACTTCCTATGAGCAATTTGATATAGATTATTATAAATCTCCTGACAAAAAGGAATATTACCGCAAGCGAGCCCAAAGACCGTTTTTGGAAAAGCTTGTGGAAAAAATGTATTATTGGGCTAATTTCTCTGACAATCCGATTTATGATGCAATGAACTATTTGGAGGAAACTGAATTTATATTTAAAAATGAAGTTCAAGTAAATCGCTTTATGAAGCATTATTCTGATTTTATCAACAATTCGCATCTGTGGAGCAATTTCGGTTACACTCCGCATGATATGCTTTTTGCGAACAAAAAACCGTTGAAATCAATCAGCTTTGGTCCGGGCTTGCAAGAGGCCTTTGCCGATGGAAGCATTGATAAGGATGAGCTTGTAGATATGATTCATAATTTGGGTATTGAAACATTAAATTGATTTATAAAAGGCAGCCGTTTGCCGCATTTATTGCGGTTGACGGTTGCCTTTTATTCTCGGATTATTTTTCCTTTTTTCTTGCCAAGCCCTGTGCGATTTTCGGAAAGCTGTTTTCCGTTGCCGCAGTCGGCTGAATTTCATATGTGCCGTATTTGTGCAAAAGCTCGGCACAGCTTTCGGGATTTTCGTTTACGGGCTCATCCGGCGGCAGGTAGGTTTTTCCTTTTTTGTCCATTATTTCAGACCCTTTCAACAAATTTAAATTGATTGCCAATCTTATTTTTTCTCTTTTAAGCATAGATATTCTACAAATATACTTGACTATGGTGACTATTTATGTTATAATTATCCAAATTAAAGGCAGCGGGCGTGGCAGGTTCTACGTCCGCCGTATAATTTTTTACAATATTTACGGAGGTTATGAAAATGGATTCGTTAATCCCGTTGTTTGACCCAATCAGGGGCGTAACAATGCCTGCTTTGATAGTCAAAATACTGCTTTCGGTCTTTTTCGGCGGTCTTATCGGACTTGAAAGAGGTCATAAGCACCGAGCTGCCGGCAGCCGTACATATATGATAGTGTGTATGGGTGCTGCACTTACAATGATTTTGAGCCAATACGAAAATATTCTGACTACGGAAATATGGCGAGAGGTTTCCGAGCTGCTCAACAAAAAGGTTGACGTTTCACGTTACAGCGCCAAGGTAATCAGCGGAATCGGTTTCCTCGGTGCAGGTACAATCATTGTAACAGGTCGTCAGGAGATAAAGGGACTTACCACCGCCGCAGGACTTTGGGCATCGGCATGTATGGGACTTGCAATAGGCTCCGGCTTTTACGAATGTGCGATTCTCGGCTTTTTGCTGATTCTTTTTACAACAATAATCCTTGAAAAGGTCAGCTCATGGGTGATTTCCCATGCCAGAAATATGGATCTCTATGTTGAATTTGAAAAAATGGAAAACCTTGGTGAAATCATAAGCACCTTTAAATCGCTCGATATTCAGATTTTTGACGTTGATATTCAGCGTGAGAAGCAATCCAACGGTGTTACGGTCGGTGCGGTCATCTCCTCACGGTTGCCCAAAAAGGAAACCCATTCAAATGTAATGTCAATTATATCGAAGTTTGATTTTGTTACCGTCGTTGACGAAATATAAAAGGAGGGACAGATTATGCTTAACTTTTTGGATCCGTTGAGAGAAATAACCATCCTTTCCGTATTTGTTAAAATGTTTGTTGCGGTGCTTTGCGGCGGTGCAATCGGAATTGAGCGAGAACACAAAAGACGAACGGCAGGCTTCCGCACACATATTCTTATTTGCATCGGTGCCTGTATGACGACACTTATCAGCCACTATCTTTTCTCATATCTTCATCTTTATACCGATGTTGCACGTTTGGGAGCAGGTGTTGTTGCAGGTATCGGTTTTATCGGTGCGGGTACGATAATTGTTACCAAGCGCCGTCAGGTAAAAGGGCTTACGACCGCTGCCGGACTTTGGACGTGCGCAATAATAGGTCTTGCAATCGGTGCCGGCTTTTTTGAGGCAGGAGTTCTTACCACAATTGTTATACTTCTTGCCGAAATATTCTTTTCACGCTTTGAGTATTGGGTGCTTGACAATGCTCGGAACATCAATATCTATGTTGAGTACACAAAAAATGATGACCTTGATAATGTTATCCGAGTTTTGAAAGGGTACAGGGTTGTTATTCTTGACCTTGAAATTACCAAATCGGGCTCAAACTCCTGCGCTATTTTTCAGCTTCAGCTTCCCAAGAAGCTTTCGCATGATAAGCTGATGACGGTTGTTTCGACTGCTGAGGGTATTCTTTCCGTTGAGGAGCTCTGAAAAATGACAAGTCGCTTCACAATACACTGTGAAACGGCTTGTTTTTCGTTTTTTCTTAAAAATACATAGAATATTTTTACAAAAATGCTTGACAATATATATGCACAAGTGATAAAATACCAAGGATTGATAATGTGATTTAGTCTGTGCTTATATGCGCAGAGGTCACAGTCAAAATATTTGAGAAAGGAGATGTAGTTTTTGCCTACCTTTAACCAGTTAGTTCGTAACGGCAGAAAATCGCTTGAAAAGAAAGCAAAGGCTCCCGCACTTCTTAAAGGCTTGAATTCCAAGAAGAACATTGTTACAGATCAGAATTCTCCGCAGAAGCGTGGTGTTTGTACGGCAGTTAAGACAGCTACACCGAAAAAGCCCAACTCAGCTCTTCGTAAGATTGCCAGAGTTCGTCTTACAAACGGTATCGAGGTTTCCTCGTATATCCCCGGCGTAGGTCATAACCTTCAGGAGCACAGCGTTGTTCTTATTCGTGGCGGTCGTGTTAAGGATCTTCCCGGTGTTCGTTACCACATCATCCGCGGTACGCTCGATACTCAGGGCGTTAACGGAAGAATGCAGTCACGTTCAAAGTACGGTGCAAAGCGTCCGAAGGCAGCCAAAAAGTAATTCCTCTTTATAAAAGGAAAATTTTGAAAGACAGAATCTTCTTGCAGGCTGTGCAGCGTAAGGTACTCTGCATAACAATGTGAGAGTGTATATATATTATGTATGTGCTTCTCCATTGGCGCCACAGGGTTTTGTCACTTGAGTACCTATGATATCATTACTATGAAGGAGGGAAGCGAAGTGCCAAGAAGAGGCCAGATTGCAAAACGTGATGTTTTGCCCGATCCGCTTTACAATTCAAAGTTGGTAACCAGACTTATCAACAATGTTATGTATGATGGTAAAAAGGGTGTCGCTCAGAAAATCGTTTACGACGCTTTTGACATCATCAAAGAGAAGACAGGTAAGGACCCCGTAGAGGTTTTTGAAGCTGCTATGGAAAATGTTATGCCTGTTCTCGAGGTTAAGGCTCGCCGTGTAGGCGGTGCTACCTATCAGGTTCCTATGGAAGTACGTCCCGAGAGAAGACAGACACTTGGACTCAGATGGATCACATCTTATTCACGTCTTCGTTCGGAAAGAACTATGAAGGAGCGTCTTGCTAACGAGATTATGGATGCCGTTAACGAAACAGGTTCAGCATTCAAGAAGCGTGAAGACACTCACAAGATGGCAGAAGCAAACAAGGCTTTTGCACATTTCAGATGGTAATCTTCCCGATATTCGCAGGGATTTAATTGTTTATTTAAATTTACGGAGGTTAATATGGGAAGACAAGTACCACTTGAATTAACAAGAAACATCGGTATCATGGCTCATATTGATGCCGGTAAAACAACAACGACCGAGCGTATCCTTTTCTACACCGGTGTTAACCACAAGATTGGTGAAACTCATGACGGTGCCGCTACAATGGACTGGATGGCTCAGGAGCAAGAGCGTGGTATTACTATCACCTCTGCTGCTACCACCTGCTTCTGGAAGGGTCACCGTATCAACATCATTGATACCCCGGGTCACGTTGACTTTACTGTTGAAGTTGAGCGTTCACTTCGTGTTCTTGACGGTTCCGTTACCGTCCTTTGTGCGAAGGGTGGCGTTGAGCCTCAGTCTGAAACCGTTTGGCGTCAGGCTGATAAGTATCATGTACCTCGTATGGTATATGTTAACAAAATGGACATTATGGGTGCAGACTTCTATCATGTTATTGATATGATGAAGGAACGCCTCAAGTGTAATGCTGTTCCGATTCAGCTTCCTATCGGTCGTGAGCTCGAATTTAAGGGCATTATCGACCTTGTTACAATGGAGGCTGAGGTTTATTACGACGATAAGGGTCTGGATATCAGAATTGAGCCTATTCCCGAGGATATGAAGGAAATCGCTCAAAAGTATCACGACGAGCTTATCGAAGCAGTTGCCGAGCAGGATGAAGCTCTTATGGAGAAGTTCTTCGACGGTGAGGAGCTCACAATCGACGAAATCAAGACCTGCATCCGTAAGGCAACAATCGCAAATGAAATGGTTCCCGTTTGCTGCGGTACATCCTACCGTAACAAGGGCGTTCAGATGCTTCTTGACAATATTGTTGCTTATATGCCCGCTCCGACGGACGTTGAGGACATTAAGGGTGTTAATCCCGAAACTGAGAAGGAGGAGACACGTCCTTCTTCCGATAATGAGCCGTTTGCGGCTCTCGCATTTAAGATTGCCACAGACCCGTTTGTCGGTAAGCTTTGCTACTTCAGAGTTTATTCCGGTACTGTTTCGGCAGGTACAACCGTTTATAACTCTGTTAAGGACAATAACGAGCGTCTTGGTCGTATTCTTCAGATGCACGCAAACCACAGACAGGATCTTGACATCGTTTATGCCGGTGATATCGCCGCTGCCGTAGGTCTCAAGAACACAACAACAGGTGATACTCTCTGCGATGAGAAGCATCCCATCATCCTTGAATCAATGGAATTCCCGGAGCCTGTTATTCGTGTTGCTATCGAGCCCAAGACAAAGGCAGGTCAGGAGAAGCTCGGTGTAGGTCTCCAGAAGCTTGCTGAGGAAGACCCGACCTTCCGTTGTTACACCGACGAGGAAACAGGTCAGACTATTATCGCAGGTATGGGTGAGCTTCACCTTGAGATTATCGTTGACAGACTTCTCCGTGAGTTTAAGGTTGAGGCCAATATCGGTGCTCCGCAGGTTGCTTACAGAGAGACAATCACCACCGAGGCAGACGTTGATTGCAAGTATTCCCGTCAGTCAGGCGGTAAGGGTCAGTACGGTCACGTTAAAATTAAGATTGAGCCCAACCCGGAGAAGGGCTTTGAGTTTGTTAATGCCGTTGTCGGCGGTGCTATTCCCAAGGAATATATTCCCGCTGTTGAAGCCGGTATTAAGGGTGCAATGCAGTCCGGTGTTCTTGCCGGATATCCCGTTGTTGACGTTAAGGTTACTCTTTATGATGGATCTTATCACGAGGTTGACTCCTCTGAAATGGCGTTTAAGATTGCCGGTTCTATGGCTTTCAAGGATGCTATGAAGAAGGCTGCTCCCGTTCTTATGGAGCCCATTATGAAGGTTGCCATCATCGTTCCGACAGATTACCTCGGAGATGTTATGGGTGACGTTAACTCTCGCCGCGGTATGATCCTCGGTCAGGAGCAGAGAACCGGTGCTGTTCAGGTTGATTCCAACATCCCGCTCTCAAATATGTTCGGCTACGCTACAGACCTTCGTTCCAAGACTCAGGGTCGCGGTCAGTATGCTATGGAGCCCAGCCACTACACGGCTGTTCCGAAGTCTATTGCCGATGAAATTATCAGCAACAGAACAAAGGCTCAATAAATTTAAAAAAGGTATTGCTTTTTTAAGAAAAAATTGTTACAATGTAACTATGCAGTATGCATTGAATAAAATTTATTAAAAACCAAAGGGAGGAAATTCCAAATGGCAAAGGAAAAATTTGAAAGAAATAAGCCCCATGTCAACATTGGTACAATCGGACACGTTGATCATGGTAAGACTACTTTGACGGCTGCTATCACCAAGACCCTCGCAATGAAGGGCGGCGCATCATTCGTTGATTACGCTAACATTGATAAGGCTCCCGAAGAGAGAGAGCGTGGTATCACAATCAACACAGCTCACGTTGAGTATGAGACCGATACTCGTCACTATGCTCACGTTGACTGCCCGGGCCATGCTGACTACATCAAGAACATGATCACAGGTGCTGCACAGATGGACGGTGCTATCCTTGTTATCGCTGCAACTGACGGCCCCATGGCTCAGACCAAGGAGCACCTTCTCCTTGCTCGTCAGGTTGGCGTTCCCTACATCATCGTATTCATGAACAAGTGCGACCAGGTTGACGACGACGAGCTTATCGAGCTTGTTGAAATGGAAATCCGTGAGACTCTTTCCGAGTATGAGTTCCCGGGTGACGACACACCGATCATCAAGGGTTCTGCTCTCAAGGCTCTTGAGTACACAGGTGGCGACATCAACGCTCCCGAGCTTGCACCTATCTGGGAGCTCATGGAGGCTGTTGACTCCTACATCCCGACTCCGGATCGTAAGGCTGACCTTCCGTTCCTTATGCCTGTTGAGGACGTATTCACCATCACCGGTCGTGGTACTGTTGCTACAGGTAGAGTTGAGCGTGGACAGCTCAGAATGTCTGACGAGGTTGAAATCGTTGGTCTTACCGATGAGAAGAGAAAGACCGTTGTTACCGGTATCGAAATGTTCCG
>CAYYLP010000024.1:0-25569 GCA_964472865.1 uncultured Ruminococcus sp.
ACCTTTTTCGGCAGACTTGTAGTTCTTTTTTTCGGACTGTTTTTTTACAGCGCCTGATTTTGTTTTTGGCTTTTTATCACAACTGTTGAGAAAGAGAATTTTCATCTTTCACCACTCAACTGTTGTTTGAGGGGATTTGTTTATGCTTCAAATGCAAAGCCGATTGTGTTCCAGACGTGGGTTGTTCCGTTGTAATATTTTGCAAGGATGTTGTATGTGCCGCTTGCAAGCTTTTTGTTTACCGTCCAAATTTCGTAGGCAATATTATCACTGCTCTTTTCAACCTCAACATCATTCGCATTGTAGTACCTAACCCTCACGCTCGAATTTGTTTTCGACAAGGTGCAGGTCGCTCCGTTTGCATAGACGATTTGAAGCTTCTGTGCCGTGCCGTTGAGCTTGAATGTATAGCTGCCGTTATTGCCCTGTACATCAACAACCTTGACCTCCTCGGAAGTTGTTGCATAGCTCACGGCAAAGCCCTTTCCGCTTGCTTCCCAGGTGTTCTTGTACTTAGCCTTTACGGTGTGCTCGCCCTCTGCAAGCTTCATATTAAGCACCCAGATTTCGTATATCGTATCAGTCGAGCCGAGAGCAATCTCATTGCCGTTTTTGTCGTAAGCCTTGATTGATACAATTCCTCTCAAATTGCTGGTTACAAGCTTTTCACTGCGGTCAAAGGTGTATGTGCCGCCGTTCGGAAGCATAACCTTGAGCTTCTTCGCAGAGCCGTTAACCTTTACCGAATACTTATTGTAGCCGCCGTTTGCCGTGCCGTTGAGCGTGACCGAGTCAACCTGTGCACCTAAATCGTGCTTAACATTGAATTTCTTTGCGGCACGCCATTTGCCGCCGGATTTTGTTTTGATTTGATAATCGCCATTGGCAAGATTGAGATTGAGAACCCAAACCTCACGCACGTTTTCACTTGAATCCGGTCTTACCTCATTGCCGTCCTTGTCGTAGGCGGTAATAGAAACAACGCCACGTTTATTGTCGCTTGTTGTGAAATTACTGTAGTTATTAAATGTGCTTGTTGAGCCGTTGGGGTAAATCACCTGAAGCTTGTTCACATGACCGTCGAGAGTAACGGTGAATTTGCTGAATCCGTTGGACATCGGCTTATCTCCGTCAATCGAAATAATTTTGGGAGCAAAGAATTCTTCAGCATTGACAACTGTAACTGATTCCGTGAGTATATCAACATTGCCGTCAACGACACTTGTCGGGTCATCCTTTTTAATTAAAATACAGCCTTCACCGAGAGCTTCGAAGATGTAACCGGTAGAAAACTTTATGCTTGCTTGGGAACCGGCAATGTATGTGCCACCGTAAATGGTTATCTCGTCCGATCTGCCGTGCAAAGAACAGTTATTTCCTTGAACGGTAAAGCTGTTTGCTGTTCCGTCAGCCTTACCCAAGGTCAAATGACCACTATTATTTGACACAAGTGTTCTATAACGGGCAACCAAGCTTCCGCCGCCGACGGTATCTATTATTGTAATATCACCGCCGTACGTTCGAAAAAGATCATTGTCTTTTACCTCTATTTTTTTGCCGTTGAGGTCAAGAGTGAAGCTGCCGCTGTGAATTTCGTAGACGTCCGATAAGCTCACATTATTCAACAGCTTAACCGTGCAACCTTCGTTTTCCTCCTTACATGCATCATCAAGTGCCGTCACCAAATCGGTGTATTTCGTATTGCCGATTTGGGCAACGTCGCCCTCTGCGGCAAATACTGCCGGCATTACGGATAAAAGCATCATAATCGCAAGTATGACCGCAATTATCCTGTGTCCTGTGTTTATTGATTTTTTCATAATATCGCTCCACCTTTCGAGCAAGAATTTCAGAACAGCCGTTTTCTTTGAGATCAACTATTCTGTTACGCTCATTTTAACATAAAACTCATCAAAAATCAACAATTTTATAATTTTTTTTTGCCGCTTTTCAGCCATAACATCCAACTTTTTTAGCTTATTGACCTTGTAACAGGCTACATAAAAAATCGGAATTTTATACATTTATTTTTATGTGTAAGATTTTTAAGACGATTATCTGTACACGTCTAAAAATGTATGAATTCCGGATTTTAAAATTCATACACTCAATGTAGATTGTCAGGAAAAACTCAATCTGCACATAGCTACTATACAATTTGCGGTTTTTGCAGAGCAACGGCTATTTTTTTCTGAGTTTTCCTTTGTGACGAACAAGGGTAGGGGAGAAAAAACGGCACGACCGAAATCGTACCGTTTGGATTTTTTATTTAGTGTCAATCGAACATTCCGAAGCCGGCAACCTCGCTTGTCGGCAGGGAAAAAACGATGGTTTCCGCCTCGGTTTCCGGACCTGCTTTTTCGAGAATAGAGCGCATAATTGCCGATTTCTGCTCCGTCTTTGCAACTATGAGGATGACCTCTTTTTCGTGAGCGATTGAAACATTGTAGAATTTATCCTCACTTTTATTGCCCTCGCCCTTACCGTGCAAAACCGTTCCGCCGGTCGCTCCTGCGGCTCTTGCGGCGTTCATAACCATATCGGTTCTGCCCTCATTTGTGACGGCAACAATCATTTCGTATGACGGGTTAAATTCGGGCTTAACGCCTGTAGGCTGTGTGTCTGCTTTAAGATATTCCATAGCTTTTCTACCTCCGATGCTTTTGATTGGAACGGCAATGACAACGCCATGTCCCGGTACGCCGATAAACATTCTGCGCTTTTGTTCACCGATAAATTCTTTCAGCTTTTCGTTATCGGCAACGGTGAAAGCAACACGCTTTTCATTGCTCTCAAGACCGAGAATGTCAAGCATACTTCTTACCGCCGTGCCTTTGCCCCTGAAAATGACATTTAAGGGAAGTGTGAGCTCTTGACAAATTTGCTTGAGAGTTTCCGTCTTTTGAGGATCACAAATTGATATTACAAAATTCATATTGCATTTTCCTCCCAAAGCTCAATGATATCGTAATCGCCGTATTCCTCGGCAACCTCTTTGACATTTTTCTTGTCACGTACCGTATAAATCAAACCGACGGTTTGTATGGAGATGAGCGGCATCATTGCAACCATTGCTACCGCACCGAAGGCATCCTTGAGCACATCACCGCCGAGTGCAAGACTTGCACCGATGAAAAATTGAAGCATAAAGGTTGCCGTCATAGGTCCCGATGCAACGCCGCCCGAGTCAAAGGCGATAGCTGTGTAGATATCGGGGACGAAAAATGACATAATAAGCGCCGCCGCGTAACCGGGGACAAGGAACCAGAGAATCGACATTCCGGTAAGAACACGGAGCATGGATATGCCCATTGCAACGGCAATGGCGGCAGAAAGACTGATTTTTATTGCTTTACCGGGGATTGCACCGGCACTGACTTCTTCAATCTGATTTTCAAGCACTTTAACCGCAGGCTCTGCCGAAATGATGAACCAGCCGAAAATCATCGCAAGGGGAATCATAAGGTATTTCATACCGCTTTCCGCAAGCTCCTGACCGAGAACGGCGCCGAGAGAGGAAAAGCCGACATTTACACCTGTCAGAAAAAGTACAAGACCGGTGTAGGTATAAACAAGTCCGACACAGATTTTTAAAAGGCTTCTTTTGGAAATTTTCAGCATTATAAGCTGGAGCAAAAGAAAGATTAAAACAACGGGCAGGAGGGATATTGCAACCTCACCCATATATTTGGGAATTCCGCTGAAATATGCCTTGCCGATTGCTGTTGTGCTGTTAAAGGTGTAGCTTGTGACCTCGGCAACCGCATCGGTATCGGAATAGAAAAAGCCGAGTATCAGCACGGCGAGCACCGGACCGATTGAGCCGAGAGCAACAAGACCAAAGCTGTCCGCCTCTGCCTTATCGTCGCTTCGGATATTGGAAACACCGACACCCAAGGCGAGGATGAACGGTACGGTCATGGGACCTGTTGTAACTCCGCCGGAATCAAAGGCGATGCTCAAAAATTTATCGTCAATAAACGATGCAAGAATAAAAATAATTCCGTAAAAAATCAGCAGCAGCCAACGCAGACGAAAGCCGGTGATTATTCTGACCATACTTACTGCAAGGAAAAATCCGACACCAACGCCGACGGTCACGAGCAAAATTGTATTGCTTATATGCGGAACGGTGTGTGCCAAAACCTGTAAATCGGGCTCGGCAACCGTAATTGCAAAGCCGAAGGCAAAGCTTGTTATCACGATGAGCGGTAGCTTTTTGGTTTTGGTCAGTGCGGTTCCGATTTTGTTTCCGATTGGTATCATCGAGGTGTCGGCTCCGAGCGAAAAAAGTCCGATTCCGACTATTACCATAATTGTACCGACAAAAAAATTCAGCATCAGATCGGGATTAATCGGTGCGATGCTGAAGCATAACAGCGAAACGAGGATAACGATGGGCAGGACGGAGCATGCCGCTTCCTTGATTTTTTCCGCAATGGCGGAACGGTTTTCGCTGAATAATTTTGATTTGTTCACTCCGCAGCTCACCTTCTTTTAAATAATATATGATAATTATACATTTTTTGTGTCCTTTTTTCAAGACTTTGCTCGGCGTTTTAATAGTTTTTTAACAAAATAAAGTGCAAGGCGAGGGGAGATGCAAAAAACAAGCCCCCGATTGATAACGGGAGCTTGTTTGAAATAAGCTGCTTATGCGAGCTGAATGAGGTTAATGCACTTTACGGGGCACTGCTCAACGCATTTTCCGCAGCCGGTACATTTTGTGTAATCGACCTTTGCACAGAAATCCTTAATCTCAATCGCACCGAATTCGCACGCCTTAACGCATTTCATACAGCCGATACAGCCGTTTGCACATTCCTTGCGAGTTACGGCACCCTTATCGTGGTTGACACAAAGGTTTGCCGCCTTTGCTTCGTGGAGAGGCATCATTTTGATGACGTGGTTGGGACAGGTTTTTAAGCACTGTTTACAGGCCTTGCACATCATAGGATTGATTCTTGCAACGCCGTCGCAAATGCGGATAGCATCATATTCGCAGACGTTCATACAGTCGCCGAGACCTATGCAGCCGTAAATACATTCCTTGGGACCGCCGAAAAGCTGCTTAGCCATTTCACAGGAGGAAACGCCATTGTATTCCATTTTGGTTTCAGCCTTGCCGCAGAAGCCTTGACACATAACAACCGCTGCCGACGGAGCAACCTTGCCGGCAGAAAGTCCCGTAACCTCTGCTATTGCCTCGGAAGCATCATTTCCTCCGGGGGCACACAGTGCGGTGTTGGTTGTAATGCCTTTTGAAAGAGCTGCAGCATAGCCGTCACAGCCTGAAAATCCGCAAGCACCGCAGTTTGCACCGGGCAAACATTCGCGGATAGCCTCAGCCTTTTGGTCAACGGGAACAGCCATAACGATTGAGGCAACGGCAAGTCCGAGACCTGCGATGAGTCCGATGACCGATACGATCAGAACAGCCAATAAAATCGGGTTCATAATTGTGCCTCCTTATGCAAAAATGTTTTCGACAACGCCTGCAAAGCCCAAAAATGAAAGGGAAACAAGCGAAGCGGCGATGAGTGTGATGGGCAGACCCTTGAGAAATTTCGGAATATCGCAGGATTCAAGTCTGGAGCGAACGCCCGCAAACATAATCATTGCAATCATAAATCCGATGCCTCCGCCGACTGCACAAACAAGCGACTGCATAAAATTGTAGCCGTTGTCAACATTGAGAGTAACAACGCCGAGAACAGCGCAGTTTGTTGTGATGAGCGGAAGATAAATTCCGAGGGAATTATAAAGTGCCGGCATATATTTTTTGAGGATGATTTCGACCATCTGAACAAGTGCCGCAATGACGAGAATGAAAACGATTGTCTGAAGATATTCAAGCCCGTTGGCAACGAGAAGATACTTGTTGATGGGGTATGTAACGGCGGTCGAAAGAGCCATAACAAAGATAACGGCAAGCGACATTCCGACTGCTGTGTTCAGCTTTTTGGAAACGCCGAGGAACGGACAGATTCCCAAAAAGCGTGAAAGAACGAAGTTTTGCGTAAGTATCATTGTCAGGAGGATACTGAGTAAGCCTTTTGTCATTTCCATTATGCCTCAGCCTCCTTCTTTTCGCAAGCATCGTGCTCCGATTTCATAGCGCAGGATTTTGCCATCGGACAGCCCTCACAGCCGTGAAGCTCCGCCTTGGGCTTACCCTTGGATTCGGCAATTTTGTTTGCAAGAGCCATAACCATACCGAAAACGAAGAAGCCGCCCGGAGCAAGAACCAAAATAAGCATCGGGTTTTCATTGAGAAACGGAATGGAAAATCCGTTGAAGCTTCCGCCGATAAGACCGCTGATACCGTTCATAAATGTGCCGGCACCGAGAATTTCACGGATTGTACCCATAACGAAAAGAGCACCCGTAAAGCCGATACCCATTCCCAAGCCGTCAACCGCCGAGGCGAGAACTCCGTTTTTGCCGGCAAAGGCTTCGGCTCTGCCGAGGATGATGCAGTTAACAACGATAAGCGGAAGATACACGCCGAGCTGTTCATCAAGCACCGGAACAAATGCCTTAACAAGCATTTGAACGATGGTAACAAACGAAGCGATGATGACTATGTAAGCGGGGATACGTACCTTTTGCGGTATAACCTTTCTCAATGCGGAAATAACGATGTTTGAGCAAATGAGAACGATTGATGCCGAGACACCCATACCGAGAGCACTGGTGACCGATGTGGTTGTTGCAAGTGTGGGGCAGGTGCCGAGAACAAGGCGAAGAACAGGGTTTTCAACAATAAAGCCTTTGGTCAGCTCCTTGCCGAGGGATTTTTTTTCTGCCATCAGTTTGCACCTCCGTTTTGAGTAATTGTATTGAAGCTGTCAAGTGCTTCGTTGACTGCCTCTGTAACGGCGTTTGAGGTGATTGTTGCACCCGTGAGAGCGAGAATTTCGTTGTTTTCGCTGTTTGCCGTGTTTTTTGCTACCTTGATTCCCTGAACAAGGCTTTTGAATTGATCCTTAAAGGAGTCGTCCTGTGCCTTCATTCCGAGACCTGCGGTGTCGCTGATGGAAAGGATTTGAATTTTTGTGACCTTACCCTCCATATTAACGCCTGTCATAACGCTGACATCGCCGCCGTAGCTTTTTGCCGAGGTTACGAAAATCATACCGATTTCATTGCCGTTTTCGTCAAGTCCGACGGCATAGCTTTTTCCGTTGACGGTCTTATCCTCAAAGGTTTTTGCATCGGCAAGAACCTCCATACGGGATTCGGCCTCGGTTTGTGCCGCATTTTTTTCAATTATCGGAGCAGTCACATTGTTTGCGAATGCCAAAAGCGTTGTTGCGACAAGGCAGATAACAAAAAGTGCGATTGTGGGAATTAAAATTTGCTTTTTCATTTTGCCTCAGCCTCCTTCTTTTCTTTTTTCGGAGTACCGAAGGGCTTGGAAAGTGTAACCTTTTCAATCAAGGGAACAAGAATGTTCATTATGATGATTGAATACGATACACCCTCGGGCAAATTGCCGAAAAGTCTTATAAGCGAGGTGATAAGACCGCAGCCGATACCGAAAATAATCTTGCCCTTAAAGGTGATGGGGGAGGTTGTATAGTCGGTGGCCATAAATACCGCACCGAGAAGCAAGCCACCGCCGAGAAGCTCATAGGCAACGAAGGTGAAGTCACCCTTGCCTGCGATAAGCATAATAACGGCAACGGTGCCGACGAAGCTGAGAGGAATTGTCGGTGAAATAACCTTACGGACAACGAGATAGATGCCGCCGAGGATTATTGCAATTGCACAGGTTTCGCCCAAACAGCCGGCTCTCCAGCCGAGAAGCATTTCGGTGAGGTTGACATCCTGAGGAGCCGCACCGCCCGAAACCATTGCATTGATTGTTGCAAGAGGGGAGGCGGAGGTTACCGCATCGGAATTGTTCATCCAGCTCAAGGGCTGAGTCCAATTTGTCATTGCAACGGAGAATGAATTGAGAAGAACAATTCTTCCCGCAAGAGCAGGATTTACAAAGTTTTGACCGATTCCTCCGAAGAACTGCTTAACTACGACTATTGAAACAGCCGCACCGATTACAACCATCCAAAGAGGAATGGAAACGGGAAGGTTGAAGGCGAGAAGCAGACCTGTTATAACGGCGCTCAAATCTCCGATTGACTGATTTCGCTTCATAACAATTCTGCTGAATGCCTCAAAAATTACGCATGAAGCGACGCTGACACACTCAACAAGGAGTGCTCTCGGACCAAAGAAGATGACCGAGGCAATAAGTGCCGGAACCATTGCGATAATTACATCGAGCATAATGCCCTTAACGGTTCTGGGGGTGCGGTCATGCGGTGATGCACTGACCACGAGCTTGTTATTCAATGTCATTTCTTAGCACCTGCCTCTCTGATTATTGACTTTGCAAGACGCATATGCTGGACGAGCGGCTTCTTTGCCGGGCAAGAATACGCACAGCTTCCGCATTCCATACAAACCATTACGCCGTCCTTTTGAAGTGCCTCAATATCCTTGGCTTTTGAATCACGGATAACCTTTGTCGGAGCAAGGCTGAGAGGACAGGCGGCGGCACATTGACCGCAGCGTATGCAATCCGTTTCCTTGAATACCTTTGCATCCTCCTTGGAAAAGGCGAGCAGGGCATTGTTGCTTTTTGAAATCGGGTAATTGACATCGGTGATAGCCATACCCATCATCGGACCGCCTGCAATGATTTTTACAGGCTCCTCCTTAAAGCCGCCGCAAAATTCAATTACGTCGGCATAGCTTGTGCCGATCGGAACTCTGACGTTTTTCGGCTCTGCAATTGCTTTGCCGTCAACGGTCATGGAACGGCTGACAAGCGGCTTGCCTGTTTTGAGATATCTTGCAATGAAAGCGATTGATGTAACATTCATAACGATGCAGCCAACGTCGGCAGGGAGCTTTCCGGGAGGAACACGGCGACCTGTTGCGGACTGAACCATCATCTTTTCCGCACCCTGCGGATAGATGGATTTAAGTCGCATAATTTTTATTGAGCTGTCCGCACCTGCTTCCTTATCAACGATTTGATGAAGAATTTCAAATGCATCGGGCTTGTTATCCTCAACGGCGATAACGACATTGGGAATATTGAGCAATTCCTTGACGGTTTTAATGCCGGAGCAGATATCCCATGAATTGTCGATACATTCACGGTAGTCAACAGTTATGTACGGCTCACATTCGGCGGCATTGATAATAAGGGTATCAATGTTTTTGTCGTCCGGAACATTAAGCTTGACGTGTGTTGGAAAGCCTGCGCCGCCGAGACCGACAAGACCCGACTCCCTGATTGCTTTACAAAGCTCCTGCTTGTTGTTGACCTCGGGAGCTTTGAGCCCCTCATAAGGTCTCATTTCACCGTCGGATTCAATCGTTACACCCTGAACCATTGTGCCGTTGGGCAATTTTACATTGCCGACCGCCGTTACCGTACCTGAAACGGAGGCGTGAATAGGCGCACTTATGAGCTTGTCACTGTCACCGATAACCTGTCCGACTGCGACCGTGTCACCGACCTTTACCGTCGGAGTACACGGAGCACCAATGTGCTGCTGCATAGGCAAAACTACCTGCTTGGGAACGGGAATACGCACAATCTCACAATTTGCGGTGTTTTTGTGGTGATCAACCTTTACGCCGCCGCGAACATTTTTGACTGCCTTGATTACGCCGTCCACGTGAATTTTACCCATTTTTTCAACCCCTTTGCTAACGGGAAACCCGTTTATTTGATGATTTTTGTCAAGGGCGGAAGTACCGCCTTCAATATTGCACCCGTGAGCATACCTGTCACGACTGCGAAAACCAACAGCAACGGTCCATAGCCCCATATCAACGAGACTGTACCCGAAATGAGGCACGCAACCGAAAGCTGTCCGATATTATGACAAACGGCACAGATAATACCTATACCGATGTATCCGAATTTGTTTTTGAAAAATCTGAAAAGCAGGCAAGCTGCCGCTGTGCTGAGTATTCCTCCGGAAAGGCTCATCAGCATAGCTGTTACACCTCTTGTTATTCCTGCAAACAGACCCTTGATTACTGTTATAAAAAATGCGTAGCCGCAGCCGACACTGCTTGCCATAAACATTGTAACAATGTTGGATAAGCCCGGCTTTCCTCCGGGAGGAAAGCCCGGAAAGGCGGGAAGCAGGGCTTCAAGATAGGAAAGGGCAAGAGCAAGCGCTCCCATAGCTCCCACCAAGGCTGTTATTTTTGCAATACTTCGTTTGTTTTTCATATCAGTAGGTAATTACATCGTTTGAGCTTTTTTGACTTGTTACGGAGATGACAACCCTTGACGGCAGACAGGCCGCGGTTTGTCCGGCACTGTTAAGCTTGCCTGTCTTGACGCAAAGATTGTCCTTGCATTCGGCGGAGGAAAAGTAAATTTCGCCCTTGCCGACTGTTATAACAGCTCCGTCGGCAGGTGAAAGAGTATACTCATTTTCAACCGCCGAAAGCTCTATTTTTTGCTTTAGCTCTCCGTTGACATATATGCTTGCGGTAAGCTCGTTTGAGCCGATTAATTTCGGTATCGCAAACAGAAAAGCGGCAAGCAAAGCAATCAGAACGATAATTATGTCATTTTTTTTAAAAAGCTTCATTCGTCCACCGTGTAGCTGTCGTCGGTAAGCTCAAAGCTTTTTTCAAGCCCCGAAGTGACCTTGACTGCGTTGTTTTTGAAGATAAAGACCGCCTCGGCATCGTATTCATCAAGTATTTCAATGCTTTTTCGGTAGCCTACAATATAGCAAACCGTCGAAAGGGCATCGCTCAAAAGACCCGATTCGCACACAACGGTAACGCTTTGAAATTCGCTTGTGGCGGGGTAGCCGGTTGTTGCATTGAGTATGTGGTGATAACGCTTGCCGTCCTGCTCGAAAAATTTTTCATAATCTCCCGAGGTGGAAACACAGGTGTTCTTGAGCTTCAGTGTACCCATTGCAGCTTTATCGTTTTGTGGGTTGATTATGCCGACGTTGAAGGCACGGCTGCCGTAGAGCAGTACACTGCCGCCGACGGAGACTATGGCGGAATTAACTCCGCTGCCGTTGAGCAGCTCCTTTACACGGTCACAGGCAGCGCCCTTGCCGACTGCACCGAGGTCGAGAGCCTGTCCTTTTTGAATGCGGACGGCATTACCCGAAACGGTTATGCTTCCATATCCGACGTTTTTCAGTGCGGCTTGAATTTCATCCTTTGACGGCAGACGTTGATTGTCACCGCCGAAATCCCAAAGCTTTGTAACACGACCGATTGAAACATCGAAAACTCCGCCGCTTTTCTCGGCAATTTCCTTGCACTGCGTGATTATTTGAGCGGTATCGGGTGAAACAGAAATAAAATCGCCTGCACCGTTGTTGATTCTGTAGATATCGGAGCCCTCACTGCGCCAGCTCAAAACGGAGCTCTCAAGCCCCTTTAGCTCGGTCGAAAGCTTTTCAAGTAGGGCATCCTCGTCAGTGCCGAAAAGCTTGTAGCTGACAACGGTACCCATCGCAACGTCGTTTTTTTCGCAGGAACGCCTTGAGCCGATTAAATCAACGCAAACGACCCCGAGCACAATTACGGTGCAGAGGATGAGTGCGACAAGGGCTTTTTTATTCGGTTTTCGTTTTTTTTCGTTTTCCACAGCGGTTCACCCGTATTTTTTATTCCTATCTATTATACTATGAAAAATCGTCAATTTCAATAGAAATGAGTTAATTAAAAAATTAACAATTAGGGGATATTGCAAGGAAAACGGGGTCGCCTTTTTTCAAAGCGACCCCGCCCTCTCACTCATTTAACGTCAGCAACCGCAACCGTTGTTGTTGAGGAAGTTACCGTTGTTGTTGCAGCCACAGCCGCAGCCACACTCTGAGAATAAGAGGATGATTACGAGAATAAGGATCCAGTTATTGCAGCAACCCATATGTCCTGACCTCCTTTCGTCTTACACTAACATTCTATGAAAAAGCCGACGGTTGGTGACAAAATTCGAAAAAACTTTTTGAGAATAATTCTGCTGTATTTTTTTAGACCTAATTTGCAAAATGTAGAGCGGTCTGTGTTGACTTTTTGTTGAAAATACGTTAAAATAAAAACAATTAAGAATTGGGCGGCGATCAGGATGAATTACTGCATTTTCAGAACGGAGAATTAGCTGTTTTTAACAGCTCGGTTTTCTGTTCCTTTTTATTTATTATTCGGGAGGCGATCAGTTTGTATGTTTTAGCTCTTGACCAGGGTACAACAAGCTCCAGGGCGATAGTCTTTGACAAGTGTGGACGCATTGTTGCCAAGGCGCAGAATGAATTTAAACAGATTTATCCGAAATCGGGTTGGGTTGAGCATGACCCGATGGATATCCTTTACAGTCAAATGTATGCGATTTCGTCGGTTATCAATTCAAGCGATTTCGATGTCGAAAAAATTGCCGGTATCGGAATAACAAACCAAAGAGAGACAACGATAATTTGGGACAAGGCAACCGGCAAGCCCATATATAACGCAATTGTTTGGCAGTGCCGCCGAACGGCGGAGCTTTGCGAGCAGCTAAAGGACGAGGGGCTCGGTGATTATATCCGTGAGCATACCGGACTTTTGATTGATGCCTATTTTTCCGGCACAAAAATCAAATGGATTCTCGATAATGTTGAGGGAGCGAGAGAAAGAGCCGAAAACGGCGAGCTCCTTTTCGGAACGGTGGAAACTTGGCTGATTTGGAATTTGACGGGCGGCAAGGTTCACGTTACGGATTATTCAAATGCTTCCAGAACAATGCTTTTTGACGTTGATAAGCTCAAGTGGGATGAATATCTCTGCGAAAAGCTCGGCGTTCCGATGTGTATGCTTCCCGAGCCGGTGGAGTCAAGCAGGGTATACGGAACGGTGGCATCGGGAATAATCGGTATTGAGGAGCTTGAGGGTGTCCCGATTTGCGGAGCGATAGGCGATCAGCCTGCCGCGCTTTTCGGTCAGGCCTGCTTCAATCCAGGTCAGGCAAAAAACACCTACGGTACAGGCTGCTTCCTGCTGATGAACACGGGAGATAAAAGAGTTCATTCCAAAAACAATCTTCTGACCGGTGTTGCTTGGAGTATAGATGGTAAGACAACCTACTCAATCGAGGGCAGTGCGTTCAATGCCGGCTCGGTGATAAAATGGCTCCGTGATGAGCTTCATATGGTTGATACCGCTCCCAGAGTGGACGAGCTTGCCGAAAGCGTTGAAAATGCAAACGGAATGTTTCTTGTTCCGGCGTTTACGGGACTCGGAGCTCCTTACTGGGATATGTATGCAAGGGGAACAATTGTCGGCTTGACAAGAGGAGTCAACCGTGCTCATTTCTGTCGTGCGGTGTTGGAGTCAATATGCTTTCAGATGACAGACCTTTTGAGGGCTATGACAAAGGACTCAAATATCATCCTTTCCGAGCTGCGTGTTGACGGCGGAGCAAGTGTCAGCGATATTATGCTTCAAATTCAGGCTGATCTCATCAGAACGGTTGTCAACAGACCCAAAACCGTTGAAACAACGGCACTCGGAGCTGCTTATCTTGCCGGTCTTGCCGTCGGTGTTTGGAAGGATTTTGAAGAAATTGAGAAGAACCGTGAGGTTGAAAAGGTTTTCATTCCCAAGATGGACAAAAAAGAGAGAGACAAGCTTTGTGCCGATTGGCGTCGAGCTGTTGAGCGTTCGATGAGCTGGGCACAGCAGGAGGACAATTAAACCGTTAATATTTTTCAGATATAGGAGGTCATTTTTATGGCAAAGGTAGTATGTGATTGGAAAACATTGCATGATTTTATGGTTGATGCGTTTAAGGGTGTAGGCGTTCCGGAGGAGGATTGCGAAATAGTTGTTGACGTTATCCTTGAATCGGATAGACGAGGCATAGAGTCACACGGCTGTAACCGCTTTAAGCCGATATATATCGACAGAATTAATGCCGGAATTCAGAGCCCCGTGACAAATTTTGATATCGTCAAGGAAACACCGACTACTGCGGTTGTTGACGGTCACGACGGTATGGGTCAGGTTATCGGCTATAAGTCAATGGAGCTGGCTATCAAAAAGGCAAAGGAATATGGTATGGGTATGGTTGCCGTGCGTAATTCCTGCCACTACGGTATTGCGGGATATTATGCATCAATGGCGGCTAAGGCAGGCTGCATCGGTATTACCGGTACAAACGCACGTCCGTCCGTTGCTCCGACCTTCGGCGTTGAAGGAATGTTCGGAACGAATCCGCTGACAGTCGGTATTCCGACCGATGAGGAGTTTGATTTTGTTATCGACTGTGCAACATCAATCACGCAAAACGGAAAGATTGAGTATTACGAAAGAATTGACGAGCCCGTTCACCCGGGTACGGTTATTGATATTGACGGCAATTCCGTTGAGGGAGATGCCGGTGCAGCTCTCAAAAAAATCCGTAACGGCACTGCCGCTTTGACAACCCTCGGAGGCATCGGTGAGGCTCTCGGCGGCTATAAGGGCTACGGCTACGCTATGGTTATTGAGCTTCTTTCCGCCGCACTGCAGGACGGTAATTACGGCAAGGCACTCAACGGTAAGGACGAGGACGGAAGGCTTGTGCCTTATCATCTCGGTCACTTCTTTATTGCGATTGATACGGGTCACTTTGTCGGTGAAGCCGAAACAAGGAAGAAGGCGGGAGATATTATTCGCTCCGTTCGTGCATCTAAAAAAGCACCGGGTCAGGATCATATTTATACTGCCGGTGAAAAGGAGTGGAACGTATGGCAACAAAGAAAGGACAGCGGCGTTCCCATAAATGAGTCTGTTCAGGCGGAAATGAGCAAGGTTCGTGACGATCTTAAACTCAACTATGTTTTCCCGTGGGAAAAGTAATATAAAACAGTAATAAATTTGCGGAGGTAAATCAAATGGATTATGCAAAGGAGTCCCTCAAGCTTCATTATGAGTGGCAGGGCAAAATTGAAGTTGTTGCAAGGGCAAAGGTTGATAATAAGGATGCTCTTTCTCTTGCCTATACACCGGGCGTTGCACAGCCCTGTCTTGAAATCCAAAAGGATATAAACAAAAGCTATGAGCTCACACGCCGTTCAAATCTTGTTGCGGTTATCACGGACGGCTCGGCTGTCCTCGGCTTGGGTGATATCGGTCCCGAGGCAGGTATGCCGGTTATGGAGGGCAAATGTGTTCTCTTTAAGGAGTTCGGCGGTGTTGATGCTTTTCCTCTTTGCATCAGAACACAGGATGTAGATGAATTTGTAAACACGGTTGCTCTGCTTTGCGGTAGCTTTGGCGGAATTAACCTTGAGGATATTGCGGCTCCGAGATGCTTTGAGATTGAAAGAAAGCTCAAGGAGAAAGCAGATATTCCTGTTTTCCATGATGACCAGCACGGCACGGCGGTTATCTGCTCGGCAGGACTTATCAATGCGTTGAAGCTTGTCGGCAAAAAAATTGAGGACTGTACCGCAGTGTTTAACGGTGCAGGTGCGGCAGGCGTTGCGATTGCAAAGCTCTTTACAAGTATGGGTATCGGCAATATTATTATGTGCGACCGTAAGGGCATCATTTGTGACGGTGATGATCTTGCACCGGCAAAGCAAGATATTGCAGATTTTACAAACAAAAATCACGTTCGCGGTTCTCTTGCGGATGCTATGAAGGGTGCCGATATCTTTATCGGTGTTTCCGCTCCCGGTGTTGTTACCGAGGAAATGATAAAATCAATGGCGAAGGATCCCATTGTGCTTGCCATGGCTAACCCCGTTCCCGAAATTATGCCCGACCTTGCAAGGGCGGCAGGTGCGGCGGTTGTCGGCACGGGACGAAGCGATTTTCCGAACCAGATCAACAATGTTCTTGCTTTCCCCGGAATTTTCCGCGGTGCTCTTGATGTTCGTGCAAGCGATATCAATGAGGAAATGAAAATAGCGGCGGCAAGGGCTCTTGCAAGCCTGGTTTCCGACGAGGAGCTTTCGGCCGATTATATTATTCCCAAGCCGTTTGACCCCAGAGTAGGTAAGACTGTTGCCGAGGCTGTTGCACAGGCGGCACGTGATTCCGGCGTTGCGAGAATATAAAAGAGGAGTGCGTCGATTATGAAAACCAAAAAGATTATTTCTGTAATTCTGGCGGCACTTATTTTGCTTCAAATCTCCTATACCTTTGCTTTTGCCGGTGACGGATATCTTGACGTGACCGATTTCATTGAGGCAAATTCAGGTGCGGACGTTTCCGATGAGCTTCAAAAAATAATTGACGAAAATCCGAACCGTGTGCTTTTCTTCCCCGACGGTGAGTATCTGCTTGCAAAGCCGATATATACGCCTGCCGACCCGACCAAGAGCGTTTCACTCAAGCTTTCCGATTTTGCGATTTTGAGAGCGACAGGAGAATGGCAGGAGGGCGAGGCGATTGTTCAGCTCGGAGGCAAGGACCCTTACAACACAACGTCAATTCCCGGCAGCAATTATTCGTTGGAGGGCGGCGTTATCGACGGAAGCGGCGTTGCCGACGGTGTTTCGATAAACAGCGGCAGAGAAACCGCAGTTCGCTTTACATCAATCAAGAATACTGTTGTGGGACTTCACATTATGCACGGTGCAAATAACGGCTCGTCCGATGCTGATATTTATTCAATAAATATCATGGGCAATGCAAAGGAAGATTCTGTTGGAATTCTTTTGGAAGGGCACGACAACACTCTGAGCAACATACGCATCGGTGCTATTCATACAGGCGTAATTATCTGCTCGGCAGGCAATGTTTTGCGTGATATTCATCCGCTTTGGGGCGCTTATGAGTATGATTTTATGACTTCCTGCGGTTTTCTTGAGGAATGTGACGGAAATCTTTATGATTATTGTTACAGTGATCAGTTTGCAACAGGCTTCAGAACAACACGAAACAGCAAAAGCGTGTTCACAGATTGCTATTGCTATTGGTGGAGCTCAGAAAATAAGGATTATACTTACACGGGCTTCCGTGCGGATAAGAAATTTGATGCAAAGCTTATCAATTTCAGAATGGGTGGACTTACAAGGGGCTGCGACAATGTTGTTCTTTCGGTCGGACAGTCCGGCGGTGATGGCGTGATTGACAATCTTGTTGTCGAAGAAAACAAAATGACGTCTAATCTGAGCTACAAGGCGTATGAGAAATCCGAAAACATTTTCGGCACAATAGTCAAGCTCTTTTGGAAGATGGTTTTGCCGTTAATCGTTGCCATAAACAAATAATATATAAGGAACGAAAAAGATGAGTAAGGTTAAAAATGAACCGAGGATAAAAAATCCTCTGATAGGTGCTGTCAGAGAACAGCTTGAGCACCGTGCGCTGTGGATGTATCTCCTTTGCGATGAGGCGAAGAAAAAAGGTCTTGATGCTACCGAGTATGCTCCCGATGCAATCAAAAGATGCGGACTTTATCAGGGTGCCGAGCTCAGGAAGAAGGCAGGCGGCGGAGAGTCACTGAAAGGATTGAAAAAGACACTTTTCTCAAAGCCTGCACAGTGGGTTTTTGAAATGGATATCAAGCGTTGCACCGATGATAATTTTGACATTGATTTTCATTATTGCCCGCTTGTTAAGGCGTGGCAAAAGCAGGGTTGCTCCGATGAGGAGATCAGTATGCTCTGCGACCATGCAATGTGCGGTGACAGGGGAATTGCAGAAAGCTTTGGCTGTGAGCTTCAGCTTCCGTCAACCATTGCCCGAGGTGACGATGTCTGCCAAATCAGATTTGTCAGAAAAAAGTAAAAAAATTAAACGCTGCTTCTTTTGAAGTGGCGTTTTTGCTTGTAACGGGCAATAATATACATAAACAACAATCCAAATGTTAACAAAGAATTCACAAATAAAGTGTTGACAAATCGGGCGGAGGGTTGTATAGTATTAAATGTAGTTAGCACTCAGGCAAAAAGAGTGCTAACGGTGCTAAAACAGCTAAAAACAGAGGACGGTGAGAAAATGGAGCTCAGTCCGAGAAAGGAAAAAATACTTGCCGCTGTTGTTGAAAATTTCATAAAAACGGGTGAGCCGGTCGGTTCAAAGCTGTTGCAGCGTGACCCGGAAATTTCGGTTTCCTCGGCAACGATAAGGAACGAAATGGCGGAGCTTTCCGCCTTGGATCTGCTCGAACAGCCCCATACCTCGGCAGGAAGAATTCCCACAAACGAGGGCTATCGCTATTATGTTGACCATCTGATGGGAGCACGTCAGCTTGATGAGGCTGCCAAAAGACGGATTGAAGCCGGTGTTTCAATAAAAAACGCAAGTCCCGAAGCGATTTTGAAGCGTGCAAACGATTTTTTGGCAGATATAACAAATTGTGCCGCAATATCAACCGCGCCGTCGGGCGATAATATAACCGTCAAGAGGGTTGAGTTTGTTCCGGTCGGTATGAGGACGGGTATGGTTGTTCTACTCACCTCAAACGGTATGATAAAAAGTAAGGTTTGCCGCTGTGATGTTGATCTCAATGCCTCACTCATTGAAAAATTTTACAATATTGTCAAAACGTCTTTTGTGGGAATGGAGCTTGATTCCATTGATACCGCAACGCTTCAAACGCTTGTTGCCTCAATGGGTGCCGATGCTTTGACAATGATACCGCTCATTTCAACCGTTTCCGAGCTTGCAAACGAGGCCATGCAGATTCCGTTGATGCTCGGCGGACAGTCGAACATTTTCCATTACGGCGATTACGGTCAAACGGCATATGAGCTGATGGATTTTTTGCGACGGGGTGAGCCGTTGAGCAAGCTTTTGACAGACAACAAAAAGGAGCTTGACGTCAAAATCGGCAGCGAAAATCAATTCAAGCCGCTTGAAAATTCAAGCGTTATTATGGCACAGTATGATGTTGACGGCGTTAATCACGGCTCGATAGGAATTGTCGGCCCGACAAGGATTGACTATGCAACGCTGATACCGAGTGTCAGATATTTGACCGATATGGTCGGCAAAATACTTTCCCAGGTTTTGAACGAAGATTGAAAGGAATGATAATAGTTGGCAAAAAAGAAGACTGCCGAAGAAGCTGCGGCGAAGGCTGCACAGACAGAGGTAGAAAACGAGGAAATAAACGAAAAAGAGATGCCGAAAGAGAAAAATGAACCAACAGCAGAGGAAAAGCTTCAAAAGGAGCTTGACGAAAAGAACGATCAGCTTTTGAGAATGGCTGCGGAATATGATAATTTCCGTAAACGCTCTCAACGTGAGAAGGATGCTCTTTATTTGGATTGCAAGGCGTCTGTTGTCAAGGAATTACTTCCGGTGGCGGATAATTTCGACAGAATTTTCGCAAATCCCGAAATCAGCTTTGAGGATTTCAAAAAGGGCGTTGAGCTGACGTTTAAAGAATTTGAAAAGTTCTTTAAGGAGCTTAATGTTGAATCCTTCGGTGAGGAGGGGGAGCAGTTTGACCCCAACTTCCACAACGCCGTAATGCATTCCGAGGACGAAAATCTCGGAGAAAATGTTATCACAAGCGTGTTCGCAAAGGGCTACAAGGTCGGTGACAAGGTTGTTCGTCCGGCGATGGTAGCCGTAGCAAACTAATTAAAGTATATAATCATTTTAGGAGGAATATATTATGTCAAAGGTTATAGGTATTGATTTAGGTACAACAAATTCATGTGTTGCCGTTATCGAGGGCGGCGAACCCGTTGTTATCGCTAACGCAGAGGGTGCAAGAACCACTCCGTCTGTTGTCGGCTTTGGCAAGAACGGCGAAAGAATGGTAGGTCAGGTCGCAAAGCGTCAGGCTATCACAAATCCCGACAGAACAGTTTCGTCAATCAAGCGTCAGATGGGTTCCGATTACAAGGTTTCGATTGATGACAAGAAGTTCACACCGCAGGAAATTTCCGCAATGATTCTTCAAAAGCTCAAAACCGATGCGGAAGCATATCTCGGTGAAAAGGTTTCCGAGGCTGTTATTACTGTTCCCGCATACTTCACCGATGCACAGCGTCAGGCAACGAAGGATGCCGGTCATATAGCAGGTCTTGAAGTTAAGAGAATTATCAACGAGCCGACAGCCGCAGCTCTTGCATACGGTATCGACAAGGAGGACGACCAGAAGGTTATGGTTTATGACCTCGGCGGCGGTACATTCGATGTTTCCATCATCGAAATGGGCGATGGCGTTCAGGAGGTTCTTGCAACAGCAGGTAACAACCATTTGGGCGGCGACGATTTTGACCAGAGAGTTATGAACTGGATTGTTGATGAATACAAGAAGTCCAGCGGCATTGACCTTCGCGGTGACAAGATGGCTATGCAGCGTCTTAAAGAAGCGGCGGAAAAGGCAAAAATCGAGCTTTCCGGTGTTACATCTTCAGATATCAATCTTCCGTACATCACTGTTGATGCAACAGGTCCCAAGCACCTTGAAATGACACTTACAAGAGCAAAGTTCAACGAGCTCACAGCAGATCTTGTTGAAGCAACAATGGGTCCCGTTCGTCAGGCGATGAGCGATTCGGGACTTTCAACCTCCGAAATTGACAAGGTTCTTATGGTTGGCGGTTCTTCGAGAATTCCGGCTGTTCAGGATGCTATCAAGTCATTTATCGGCAAGGATCCGTTCAAGGGCATCAACCCCGATGAGTGCGTTGCCATCGGTGCTTCTCTCCAGGCCGGTGTTATGGGCGGCGAGGTTAAGGGTCTTCTTCTTCTTGACGTTACTCCGCTTTCACTCGGTATTGAAACAATGGGCGGTATCAACACAAAGATTATTGAAAGAAACACAACCATCCCCGTAAAGAAGAGCCAGATATTCTCAACCGCTGTTGATAATCAGCCGTCAGTTGAGGTTCACGTTCTCCAGGGTGAAAGAGAGTTTGCAAAGGATAACAAGACTCTCGGCGTATTCCACCTTGACGGAATTATGCCGGCACGTCGCGGCGTTCCGCAGATTGAGGTTACATTTGATATTGATGCCAACGGTATTGTTCACGTTTCCGCAAAGGATCTCGGCACTCAGAAGGAGCAGTCAATTTCAATTACCTCATCAACAAATATGTCCAAAGACGATATAGAAAAGGCTGTTCACGAGGCAGAGCAGTTTGCTCAAGAAGACAAGCAGCGCCGTGAAGAGGTTGATACAAGAAATAACGCAGACCAGATGGTTTACCAGTGCGAGAAGCTCCTTTCCGAGGAGGGCGACAAGTTCGAGCAGGCAGATAAGGATGCACTTAATGCCGATATTGAGAGCTTGAAGGAAGCGCTCAAGGGACAGGACATCAACCTTATCAAAAATAAGCAGGAGGAGCTTCAGAAGAAGTTCTATGAAATCTCCGAGAAGATGTATAAGTCTGCTCAGGGCGCACAGGGTGCTGCTCCCGATATGGGTGATATGGGCGGAAATCCCGGTGCCGGCACACAGAACGGTGACGGTTTCTACGATGCCGACTATACAGACGTAACGGATGACGACAATAAATAATTAAAAACGGGCACGTCGCTTTTGCGGCGTTGCCCGATTCCAAAGTCAGGGGCTTTATTTATATGGCTGATAAAAGAGATTATTATGAGGTGCTCGGCGTTGATAAAGGTGCGAGTGCCGACGAAATAAAAAAAGCATACCGAAAAAAAGCAAAGCAGTATCACCCCGATCTCAATCCCGGCGACAAGGATGCCGAGGCTAAATTCAAAGAGGCGAACGAGGCTTATGAGGTGCTCAGTGACGATCAGAAAAAGGCTCGTTATGACCAATTCGGTCACGCCGGTGTTGACCCGAATTACGGTGCCGGCGGAGCAGGCGGCTTCGGCGGCGGCTTTGGTGAGGATTTTGACCTTGGTGATATATTCTCCAGCTTCTTCGGTGGCGGAGCAGGCGGCTTCGGCGGCGGTGGCAGACGTGCAAATCCCAACGGACCCAGGCGAGGCGAGGATCTTCAATCGAGCGTTACCATCTCATTTGAGGAAGCGGCAAAGGGCTGTAAGCGTAAGATAAATGTAAACAGAATTGAAATCTGCCCCGAATGTAACGGAAGCGGAGCGGCTGCGGGAACTTCACCGACAACCTGCCCCGAATGCCACGGAACGGGTCAGGTTACCGAACAGCAAAGAACACCCTTTGGTGTCATTCAAACTCAACGTGCTTGCTCACGCTGCGGCGGTAAGGGCAAAATTGTTGAAAATCCGTGCTCAAAGTGCCGTGGCAGAGGTCGCGTTACAAAGCAGAGCACATTGGAGGTCAATATTCCGGCAGGAATTGATGACCGTCAGATACTTAACGTAAGAGGCGAGGGCAACAAGGGTATAAACGGTGGTCCGGCAGGTGATTTACACGTTGTTGTCAATGTTCGTCCGCACCCGTTCTTTGAGCGTGACGGCTTTGATGTTTGGTGTGAGGTTCACGTCAACATTGTTCAGGCAACAATGGGAGATACGCTCCTTGTTCCGACGCTTGACGGCAAGGTTAGATACGATATTCCGGAGGGAACCCAGCCGGGCTCAGTATTCAGGCTTAAAGGCAAGGGTATTCAGAATATTCGCAGCAAGGCGAGGGGAGACCAGCTTGTTAGAATCATAGTTGATATTCCCACCAAGCTCAATGCCGAACAGAGAGAAGCACTTTTGCATTTCAATGCTGTTATGGGCGGCTCAAACCCCACGGGCGATGAGAAAAAAGGCTTCTTCGGAAAGAAACGTAAATAACAAGCTGAGATCATTGCATCATAAAGCAACAGCAAAGGCACAACCGACGGACAATAATCCACAGATTGTGCCTTTTGCTTTTTTGATTTTTGGGACTATGTTTACTCTTAGCGAGCAGTGTATTTAGATATCCACTATCGAAATACCGCTACCGCACGATGTTCTGTAACATCTTAGCGAGCAGACTGTTTTTACTCCTGCGGTTTAAAAACGGTACTCGTTAGTGACACCCTTTTATCAAAAGCAACAATTGCTCATTGTCTGTTTTGACAGGCTTAAGTTTTAACTTGTATTTTTCTTCGCAATTTCTGTTGAACATCACTTCTTCTATTTCTTGTTCTATGCGAACAGATACACCTTTTGAGGCATCATAAAGAGCTTTGAGAAGAATATACATAGTTGTAAGGCGTTGCTGCCCATCTATAATTAAAACTTCTCTTAATGTGCTTGCATTAAAACCTACAATGTACACAATGGTGCCTGTGAAATTTTTACCGCTCCGGGAATTTTTCCCTCTCTGCAAAGAGAACGAACTCGTCTTTCCGATAGATTCCAAAGCACCGCAGTTTCTTTAATGGGCATTGTTTCGGACATAGCCAAACACCTCCGTGTATTACTTTTCCTATAGTATACATTATTCGGAAGAAAGTCAACAATATTCGGAACAAAGCCAAAAGATTTTGACTTTGTTCCGAATAGATAAACATTATTTCTTTTTGCACATTGTGAAGCTTGTGGGGATTAGTCGAGGCAGGAGGCGTATTTACTGTTCATTGCAAAGGAGAAGCGTTCGCCGTCGGCAACGATAATGTGGTCGATGAAATTGACGTTAATTGTGGAAAACAGCTTTGCTATGGATTGTGTTGAGACGATATCTGCCTGTGAAGGAGTTGCGAAGCCGTCGGGATGATTGTGAGTTATTACCGCATTTGTAACGTCAAAGCGCAGTGCCAGCTCAAGCAGCTTGCGGTTATCCGCAACCGCATTCGTCGGTGTGCCGTCAGTTACCTTTATGCAATGCTTGAGCCTGCCGTGGGCATCGAGCGACAGCATATAAACGATTTCTCTTGTTTCACCGAGATATTTCATTGTGACAAAGTCCAAAAGCCTATCCATGGATGCGAGGTTAACCTTTTTGTTGATTGCATTTTCACGGTACTTTATCGAAATATCGTGAACAAGCTTTATTAACAAGGCGGCATTTTCACCGATACCGTTCACCTTGACAAGGTCTGCCGGTGCGGCATCGAGCACACCGTTAAGGTCACCGTATTTTTCCATCAGCTCGTGAGCAATGGGGTTGGTATCCTTATACGGAATACCGTAAAACAGAAGAAGCTCCAGAATGTTGTGCTCCGCCATAGTATCTATGCCGCCCTTTAAATAGGATTCCTTTACCCTCATTCTGTGATCCTGATGTATATTTTTCTTCTTCTCCATCACAGCACCTCCTGCAAATACTCATCTGCTCTATAGTAATCAGTCAATTTTAATAATTCAAAAAATAAAGCACTTCAAGAAGAAGCACTTATTTAGTGCCTAAAAGTGACCAAATGCGGCGGAAGCTTTGAAGTATTGCTCCGAAATGGGCCTTCTTCATGCAATCGCCTATGTTTAATGAACATATCACAAAAATCGGCATATTTCAATTGTGTAGCGCCCGGCTTTATTCAAAAAAGCCTCTCTTGTCGGGTAGACAAAAGAGGCTTTTGTTGGTCGGAGTGGCGGGATTTGAACCCACGGCCTCTTGGTCCCGAACCAAGCACGCTACCATCTGCGCTACACCCCGACAACGCTTGACTATTATATACTATAATTTATATAAAATCAAGTCTTTTTTTAATTTTTTCAAAAAAATTTTTGTGAGGTCGGCAATGCCGTAAAATACAAATATCTGTGACCGGTTGTAGCTTTTTATTATTTGTGATATATAGTGCTTAAAGCAAAAGCTTGACATTAATTGCCGAAAAAACCATAATAAAATTTTCTTTTGTCTATCATCTTGTAAATCCTGTGAACTTATGTTAGAATAATAAAAATTATTATGCTTCAAGGGTGAAAAGATGATAAACGAAGAAGAGGTAAGGCTCATTTTCGGCAAAAGGCTGATAGAGGCAAGAAAACGCTGCGGAATAACCCAGCTCAAGCTTGCAGAGGAATTGAATTACAGCGATAAGGCTGTTTCAAAGTGGGAAAGAGGAGAAAGTCTGCCCGACGTATTTACAATTATGCGTATCGGTGAGGTGCTCGGTGTTTCAATGTCGTACCTTCTCGGAGAGGAGAACGAGCCGAGGCTGCCCGAAAAAATTGTTGAAGAAAGAAAATCACGAAAATCCGTTTCGATTTTTATTTCTCTTGTTACTGCGGTCGGAATTTATTTTGTTGCGTCGATTTTATTTCTTGTTTTTAAGCAGCTTCCGTCGCTTTCCGAGTATGCGAATTATTGTTTCCTGTTTGCACTTCCGGTTATGTGCATAAGCTTGAGTGTTTTTTCGTTCATATGGTGGAATAATCTTTCGCAATTTGTTTGTCTTTCGTCGATAATTTGGTCCGTTTTTGTCAGTGTTTATACTGCGGTTGATCTTTTTGCGGATTTGCCGAATTTTAAGTATATTTTTCTTTCCTGTGCAATTCTTCAGGTTATCTGTATTATTGTTTTTTCGTTTGTATTTTTTAGGAAGAAAAATAAGGTTGAATAACTTTAAGACCGTTCAAGCCGTGCTTGGGCGGTTTTTGCATTTTTTATCAAAATGAGTGTAAAACCGATAAAATGTATTGAAAATCATAGGGCAATGTGTTAAGATTGTATAAATTACCGGGTAACTGCGGTTGCCGAAAGGACGGATATTATGAAAAAATTGATTTCGGTTTTGCTATGCATTGCAATGC
>CAYYLP010000025.1:0-25052 GCA_964472865.1 uncultured Ruminococcus sp.
CATGGCTGGGAGCTTATTCAGGCAGTCAATACCGCAGTCGCGGCAAAGTCCGTTGCCGAGGGCGAAAGAAATGATATTGCCGTGGTTGCCTCCAAGGATACCGCCGAGCTGTACGGTCTGAAAATTTTGCAGGAGGATATCAACGAAAACAAGAATAATACCACAAGATTTGCTGTTTTCACTCGCTCTCAATGTAATCCGTCCCCAAAGGATGAGCATTTTATGATAATGTTTACGGCAAAAAACGAGCCAGGTTCCCTCGGAGGTGCGATAGCGGTTATCGGTGAATATCATTTTAACCTCAGATGTCTCAAAAGCAGACCGACAGGCGATGAAAACTGGGAGTATTATTTCTATGCCGAGGGTGAGGGAAATATAGATTCGCTTGACGGAAGAAAGATGCTTCACGATTTGAAAAAGCTGTGCGAAAACGTAAAAGTGCTCGGCAGCTTTTCGGAAGAAAAGGTTTTGGACGAAAAGGGTGTTTGATATGAGTGTTTTGCATATGGAGCTGGGCAAAAACAGCTATGATATTACGGTTGAAAGAGGAGCGCTTCAAAGGGCGAATGAGCTTTTAAAGCTTGACCGCAGGGTGCTGATAGTCACCGATGAGGGTGTGCCTGAGGAATACAGCGAAGGAATCGTTTCGTTTTGCAGAGAGCCTGTTAAGGTGGTTTTGCCTCGGGGTGAAAAGAATAAATGTATGGAAACATACATGGGCTTGCTGAAAGTAATGACGGAGCACGGCTTTGACAGGAATGACTGCGTTGTTGCCGTCGGCGGCGGAGTTATGGGTGATCTTGCCGGCTTTGTTGCCTCCTCTTATATGAGAGGCGTGGATTTTTATAATGTCCCCACAACTCTCCTTTCGCAGATAGATTCATCAATCGGCGGCAAGGTTGCGGTTGATTTTGAGGGCTATAAAAATATAATCGGCGCTTTTTATCAGCCCAAGGCGGTTTTGATTGACCCGAATGTTCTTTCAACGCTTGATAGTCGTCAGCTTGCCTGCGGAATGGCAGAGGCAGTCAAGATGTTCGCATCATTCAATGCACAAATGTTCCGAAAATCGGAAGAAATCGGTGAAAAGGATATTGACGAAATTATCATTGAGGCGTTGAAAATCAAAAAAAGTGTTGTTGAGCAGGATGAAAAGGAAAGCGGACTCAGAAAGGCTTTAAATTTCGGTCACACGGTAGGTCACGCAATAGAGAGCATAGAGGAAAAAAGCGATTACCCGCTCCTCCACGGTGAATGTGTCGGAATCGGTATGCTGTGTATGAGCAGTCCGGAAATTGCAAGAAGACTCAGACATATTCTTCACCGTGCGGATTTGCCAACCTCATGGAGGGGGAGTGAAGCGGAGTTGAAGGAGGCTATGCTTCACGATAAAAAGGCGGCAGATGGGAAAATTTCCGTTATCCTTGTTGATGAAATCGGCAGCTTTAAAACAGAAAAGCTCACGGTAGATGAAATTATTGAAAGAAGTCGGGAGGTATTGGAGCTGATATGAAAAATACATTCGGAAACTCGGTAACGGTTACGCTTTTCGGTGAAAGCCACGGTGCGGCTATCGGAGCGGTTATTGACGGCATTGCCCCCGGAATAGAAATTGATAAGGATTACATAAATTTGAAGCTGGCACTTCGCCGTCCGAGCGGAAAGATTTCCACGGCTCGCAGTGAGGCTGACGAGGTGATTTTTGAAAGCGGTGTATACAACGGACATACAACGGGAACACCGATTTGCCTTTTGATCAAAAACAGTGATACACACAGCTCGGATTATTTATCTCTTGCCGGCAAGGCAAGACCCGGACACGCCGATTATCCTGCATTTTGCAAGTACCACGGCTTTGAGGATGCAAGGGGAGGCGGACATTTCAGCGGAAGAATAACTGCGGCCCTTGTTGCGGCAGGTGCCATAGCCCAGCTTGCTTTGAAATCGCACGGTATAACGGTTGCAACGCACATTTATCGTTTGGCAGGCATCTCCGATGCCGCATTGAACATTGAAAAGGATTTGGCGAGGCTTGAAAATGCTGAATTTCCGCTTGTTGATGAGAGCCTTGAGACTCAAATGAAAGCGGAAATTATGAAAGCAAAAGAGGATAAAGACAGTGTTGGCGGCATACTTGAAACTGCCGTTGTCGGAGTGCCTCAAGGTATCGGTGAGCCGTGGTTTGACACGGTGGAGAGCTTGCTTTCGCATATTCTTTTCTCCGTTCCGGCCGTTAAGGGCGTTGAATTCGGTGACGGCTTTGCGCTTGCCGATATGCGAGGAAGTCAATCCAACGACGAATACAGAATTGACGAAGGCGGCAATGTGATTACCGTAACAAACCGCAACGGCGGAATAGGCGGTGGAATAACCAACGGTCAGCCTATTATATTCCGCTGTGCCGTCAAGCCCACTCCGTCGATTGCCAAGCTCCAGCACACGGTGGATTATATAAACGCTTGCAATGCGGAGCTTGAGATAAAGGGCAGGCATGACCCGTGTATCGTTCACCGTGCAAGGGCGGTGGTTGATGCGGTTACTGCTCTTGCGATAACCGATATGCTTACGGTGCGTTACGGCACAGATTGGCTTGCGAGGTGACGGTATGGAATACGGTTGCATAGGAAAAAAGCTTTCACACAGCTTTTCGGCGGTCATTCACGCAAGGCTGGGCGATTATGATTACCGCCTTGTTGAACTGACAGAGGATGAGCTTGTGCGGTTTATGGCAGAGAAAAATTTTAAGGGAATTAATGTGACCATCCCGTATAAGCAGACGGTAATTCCGTATCTTGATGAAATTGATACTGCGGCGGAGAAAATAGGTGCGGTCAATACAATAGTCAACAAAAACGGCAGGTTGATTGGCTACAATACCGATTTTTACGGAATGTCAAGGCTTTTGGAAAAGGGCGGAATTGAGCTTGCCGGAAAAAATGTTTTTATTCTCGGAACGGGCGGAACCTCAAAAACCGCAAATGCCGTTGCCGAATCATTCGGAGCGGGAAATATTTACACGGTTTCGAGAAAAGCGGAAAACGGAAGAATATCGTATGACGAAATGTATGAGCGTGCCGACGAGGTTGAAGTGATTATAAATACAACTCCCGTGGGAATGTTCCCGAATAACGGAAGCACGCCGGTTGCGCCCGAACGCTTCAAAAATTTGTGCGGAGTTGCCGACGCTGTTTATAATCCGCTTACGACCGAGCTTGTGAGAAGGTCACGCACCTGCGGTGTGAAAGCGGTAAACGGACTTTATATGCTTGTGGCACAGGCGGCAAGGGCAGCGGAGCATTTTTTTGATGATAACGTAATGACCGAAAAAACGGACAAGGTTTATGCCGACATATATAAAGAAAAGCTCAATATTGCATTGATCGGTATGCCGGGGAGCGGTAAATCCTCGGTGGGCAAGCTCATTGCCGAAAAAACAGGAAGAAGCTTTTTTGATACAGACGATGTTTTCGTAAAGGAAAACGGTGTGATTGGCGATTTCTTTTCAAATTATGGCGAGAAGTCCTTCAGAGATAAGGAAAGCGAGATCGTTACTCGTTTAGGTGTGAAAAACGGAGCGGTAATTGCCACCGGCGGCGGTGCGGTGCTCCGAGATGAAAATGTTGCGGCACTAAAGCAAAACGGAGTGGTGATTTTCCTTGACCGTGAGCTTGAAAAAATTGTACCGACCTCCGACAGACCGCTCGGAAACAGCCGTGAGGCAATGGAGGCAAGATACAGGGAACGCTACCCGATATATACCTCGGCTGCGGATATCTCTGTTGCTTCTGATTTGTCGGTGACACAGGTTGCCGAAAACGTGATAAAAGAATTTGATGAATTTTGCAAAGGGGTTTGATTATGAAAATTTTAGTGATAAACGGACCGAATATAAATATGCTCGGCATAAGAGAACCCGATATTTACGGCAGGGAAACCTATTCGGATTTGTTAAATAAAATTCAGGCTTATGCCGATAAAAAGGAGATAGAGGTTGAGTTTTTTCAATCCAACCATGAGGGTGCGATAGTTGATAAAATCCAAGAGGCATACGGAAAGGTCGATGGAATTGTGATGAATCCGGCGGCATATACTCACACAAGCGTGGCAATTCCCGATGCATTGAAGGCTGTGGGAATACCGACTGTTGAGGTTCATATTTCCGACGTTGATTCGCGTGAGGATTTTCGCCAAATCAGTTATGTCAGACCGTGCTGTGTGGCTTGTATAAAGGGTCACGGAACGGACGGCTACTGCGAAGCGATAGATGTCTTGCTCAAGGAGGCGCCGAAAGGATAATAGGATGAGAATAAGAATAGAAAAAGGTACGGCAAGCGGCACGGTGAAAATTCCCGCTTCAAAGAGTGTGGCACACCGCTTGCTTATAAATGCGGCATTGACCGAGGGCGAAACGGTGCTTGACGACGTTACTCTGAATGAGGATATTGAGGCTACCGTTGATTGCCTTAAAGCGCTCGGAGCGAAGATCAGCCTTGACGGTGAAAAATGTCGTATCGTCGGTGGAATGTCGTCAAAAAGCGATACACGTCGGCTCTGCTGCAGAGAGAGCGGAAGCACATTGAGATTTCTTTTGCCGCTTTGTCTGGACGGAGTGCGGACGGAGCTTTACGGTTCACCGAGGCTGATTGAAAGACCTCACGGCGTATACAAAGAGATTTGTGAAAAAAGTGGCTTCCTTTGGCAAACGGACGGCGAAAAAATCACCGTTTGCGGAAAGCTGAAATCCGGTGTTTACGAAATTCCGGGCAACATCAGCAGCCAGTTTATAACAGGTCTTATGCTGACTCTGCCGAGCTTGGAGGGCGACAGTATCATACACCTGACAACGGAAGCGGAAAGCCTTTCGTATATTGATATGACGGTGAAATCGCTTGAGGAGTTCGGGATAAAAATTCAAAAGAAAAATGAGCGTGAATGGTTTATACCCGGCGGACAAAAGAGAAAAGCTCCCCCAAGGCTGTGCGTTGAGGCGGATGAATCGGGAGCGGCTTTTTTTGCGGCATTGAATTATCTCGGCGGTGAGGTTCGGCTCGAAAAGCTTAACGAGGGCTCCTGCCAGGGCGACAGGGTATGGCGTTCGCTGTTTGAGCTTGTTGCCAAGGGCTGTGTCGAAATTTCAATTAAGGATTGCCCCGACCTCGGACCGATTTTGATGGCACTTGCCGCAGGCTGTGGGGGTATAACGCTGACGGATACCGCAAGGCTCAAAATCAAGGAAAGCGACAGGGGCGAAGCGATGGCACAGGAGCTTGCAAAGCTCGGAGTTAATGTGACGGTTGAGGAAAACAAAATTACGGTTGATCCTGACGGAATACATTCACCGAGTGAGCCGCTCGACGGTCACAATGACCACCGAATAGTTATGTCGCTTGCAATATTGCTGACACGCTTTGGCGGTGTGATAAACGGAGCACAGGCAGTTGCCAAAAGTATGCCGAGCTTTTTTACGTTACTTAATAATTTGGGAATAAAAACAGAAGAAGGCTAATATGGAAAAGGTAAATTCAAACAAAAAGGTGCTGATTGTCGGCTTGGGTCTTATGGGCGGAAGCTATGCAAAGGCGTTGAGCAAAAAGGGCTACAGTGTCAGAGCCATAACTCTTGATAAGGCGGATATTGATTATTCCGTTACCGAGGGCTTTTTGGAGGACGGAACAACCGAGGTCAGCGAGGAATATATTCATTGGGCGGATATAATTGTCTTTTCGCTTTATCCGCATACATTTATCGAATGGCTGAAAAAATACGGCAATTTGATAAAAGCAGGAACGCTTTGCACCGATGTGACAGGCGTAAAAAGCTGCGTTGTCAGTGAGGCTCAGGCGTTGATGCCCGAGGGTGTTGAGTTCATTGCGGCTCACCCGATGGCAGGACGTGAGCGAAGCGGTGTTCGTCACAGCGATGAAACGGTTTTTCACGGTGCAAACTACATTGTTGTCCCGACCGAAAAGAATTCCGTGGAGGCGATTGAGGCGTGCAAAAGCTTTGGTGAGGAGCTCGGCTTTCACCGCATCAGTGTGCTTGACCCGGAGGCACACGACAGGATGATAGCTTTTTTGTCACAGCTTACACATTGCATTGCCGTTTCACTGATGTGTACCAACGATACGCCCGGAATGGAGGCATATACGGGCGACTCGTTCCGAGATTTGACCCGAATCGCCAAAATCAACGGCAATATGTGGAGCGAGCTTTTTATACACAACAAAAAGCTTCTGCTTGAGGAAATGGATAATTTTATAAATCAGTTCACACTTCTCCGTGATATGCTCGAAAAAGAGGATAAGGACGGAATGTGTCAAATGATGCAAATATCAACCGAACGCAGAGAGAAATTTGATAAACCGAAAGTTAAATAAGGAGTGATTGTTTATGAATATGAATTTCTACCATAAGCTGCCCATACCGCAGGATGTAAAGGCACACTACCCCGTTACGGATAGTATGGCGGCGGTAAAGGCGAAAAGAGACCGTGAAATTAAGGATGTTTTTGAGGGCAAAAGCAATAAATTTATTTTGATTATCGGTCCTTGCTCGGCAGACAGAAACGATTCCGTGCTTGATTATATCGGCAGACTTAAAAAGGTCAGCGAGCAGGTTGAGGACAAGCTTATTATCGTTCCCAGAATTTATACCAACAAGCCGAGAACGACGGGCGACGGCTACAAGGGTATGCTTCATCAGCCTGACCCGAATGCACACCCGGATATGCTCAAGGGCATTGTCGCAATCCGAGAGCTTCATATGAGCGCTTTGCGTGATTACGGTCTTTCCTCGGCGGACGAGATGCTTTACCCCGACAATCACAGGTATCTTTCCGATTTGCTTTCGTATGTTGCGGTAGGTGCAAGATCGGTTGAAAATCAACAGCACAGACTGACGGCAAGCGGGCTGGATATTCCGGTAGGACTTAAAAATCCCACGGGCGGCGATTTGTCGATAATGATGAATGCAATAACGGCTGCACATCACAGTCACACGTTTATTTACCGCGGCTGGGAGGTACAAAGCCACGGTAACCCCCATTCTCACGTTATTTTGCGTGGCTTTCAGACAAGCAGCGGAGCCAATGTCTCAAACTACCATTATGAGGATTTGCTCAGAGTGAATGAGCTTTACAACAAATCGGGACTTGAGAATCCTGCTGTTATTGTTGATACAAACCACGCAAATTCGGGCAAGCAGTACCGTGAGCAGCCGAGAATTGCACTTGACGTTATTCACAGCATGAGAGAAAATGCGGATATTGCCAAGCTTTGCAAGGGCTTGATGATTGAAAGCTATATTGAGGATGGCGCACAAAAGACGGACGGCGGCGTTTACGGGCAGTCGATAACCGACCCCTGCCTCGGCTGGGAAAAGACGGAAAGGCTCATTTTTGACATTGCGGACAAGCTGTAATTTTATATAATCAATATTTCCCGTCTCCCCTGTGGGCAATGCCATTGAAATGTCGTTGCAACGAAATATTTGTCCTGCGGACAAATGTTTTGGGGCTGCACCGCATTATGGCTCCCTCGTCAGAGGGAGGCAACCATCAACGCAAATTCCTGCTGACCTGCGGACTCACCAAGCCTCCCCTTGTTTGAATCAAGGGGAGGCATAATTTCACTTCGTAACCTTTTGATAACTGAAAATTTATTGCCGAATGTCATAAATTGGGACGGCGTGATTTGTGCAAAGTGACAAAATATTTGAAAATTGAAATTTATTGTTTACAAGATTCAAAGAAAGCAGTATAATGAAATCAAACAATTGTTTCGATGGGAACAATCATTTTATACCCAATTTATTAAGGAGGTATTTTAAATAAAGAAGAAGATTTTAAGCATGGTTCTTATGCTGTGTGTGATGCTGACACTCATACCCATGGTGCCGTTTGAGGCTTCCGCTGCGGACGATGGGGGAACAGTGGTCGGTGATTTCACCGTTTACGGAGGAACAAAAGGTAGGGATTTTTCTTTTGCAGACGGTAAACTGACTGTTAATGCTAATAGCACACACCTGACGATAAAAAACACCGATCCCGATAAGCCGACAAGCAACTGCATTTATGTCAATACGGGAACAAATCAACCTTGTATTACTCTCGCCGGCGTTAATATTGAATCGAGCTGTGCATTTTCTTTTAGAGAAAATATGCCGACACCGCTTTACATTTTTCTTGCCGAAGGTACCAAAAATATTTTGACCTCTACGGCGGACGGTCATGCAGGTCTGGAGAAAAACAGCGAAGGTGAATTGTATATCTCCGGTGGTGGTGAGCTTATAGCGACCGGTGCCGGTGATGCATCTAACAGTCGCACAGGAGGAGCAGGTATTGGTGGTTCTAAATGGAAGATAGGTCGAAAAATTACAATAATGGGCGGTAAGATTACCGCAACCGGCTACAATGCTGCAGGCATCGGAGGCGGACAGGGATCCTCCGGCAGCAACATAACGATTACAGGTGGAGTTGTTGTTGCAAAGTCGGCAGCCGTTGGCGACGCTAAATATGGAGCCGGTATAGGCGGCGGAGCTAACGGTTCTGACATTTTAGTTTCCGGCGGTGTGGTCACGGCAATCGGTGATTTAAATGGAGCCGGTATAGGTGGTGCTAAAGGATGTTCTGGCACAAATATCCAAATCACCGGAGGCTCTGTTCGTGCTATCGGCGGTGCAAATGCTAACGATATAGGCGGTGGTTTTTCTCAGACTGCAACAACACCCACGAATGGTACCGATAACGTATATTTGTTTAAACTCAATAATCCGAATTCGGAATTAATTATGATTGACGGCAAGCTCTACCCTCGCAATCATACGGCGATAGATGCGGAGGATAAGACACTCTATGCCTATTTGACGGATGGTGAGCATGAGGTTATCATCGGTGATACCAAATATATCTACACTTATGATACGAGTGATAACAGCTTTAAGCAAAAGGGCGATGGTGTAAAGCTTGGCAATGACCGTAGCGATTGGGAGTTTGATGTTGCCGCAACTGCAGCGGGAAGCTCGCTCACCTTCGGTACAGATTACTTGTACGCTAACAAAAAGCTTGTTGTCCTTTCCGATAAGGGAATGAAGATAAGCAACAAAGACGGTGTTTCGGAAACCTCACATTCCATCATAGTTGATGAGAATAAGAACGCCAATATTACTCTTGCCGGTGTAAATATTAAATCGGACTGTGCATTTGCGATTGATGGCGACAGCAGGGGAAATGTAACGCTAAACCTTCAAGACGGTACAAAGAATATTTTAACCTCAACAAAACAGGAATGTCCCGGTCTGCAAAAGAAAGACACAGGTAAGCTGACAATAAACGGCGACGGTGCGCTTGTGGTAAGCGGTGCTCAATATGCGGCAGGTATCGGCTCCGGTAGATATCAACCATGCTCAAATATTACGATTAACGGTGGTGTTATCACTGCAACCGGCGGATGGTATGGAGCAGGTATTGGCGGCGGTTGTCTTGGCCCGGACACTAACATACGAGTTAACGGAGGCTCTGTTCGTGCTATCAGCGGTGCAAATGCTAACGATATAGGCGGTGGTCACGGCGGCTTTTCCGAGGCAATCAAAAATGATGACGGTGAGAATGTTTATTTGTTCGTTCTGGCAAATACAAGCTCGGCTACCGTTGAGATTGACGGCAAGAGCTATCCGTCCAACCATATGGCTGCAGATGAAAACGACAAAAATCTTTATGTGTACCTGACAGGTGAGCATCATACATTTTCATTGGGAGATAAACCGGGTTGCTGTCATTTTAAGGACAATACACTAACAGTGTGCGTATTTGACAAAACCGCTTTGACTTATAAAGTAAGTGATGCGACCTGTACCGAAAAGGCAGTGTATCATTATACCTGTATTTGCGGTGAGAAAAGCGAAAATACATTTGAGTATGGTAGCTTTGATTTGACCAAGCATACCGGCAAAAAAGAGTGGACGGTAAAGAACGAAACTCAACATGAGCAAAAGTGGAGCTGCTGCGAAACACCGGTGGTTGAGCTTGAAGCTCATGAGTGGAAAGATGGCGTCTGCGAGGAATGCGGATATGTATGTCAGCATTCCGGCGGTACGGCCAACTGTCAGGATAAGGCGAAGTGTAAATTCTGCGGCGAAAAATATGGCGAAACGGATGCAGCAACACACGCAGGTACAAGGGTTTGGACTGTAAGGAACGCAACTCAGCATGAGCAAAAGTGGAGCTGCTGCGAAACACCGTCGGTTGAGCTTGAAGCTCATGAGTGGAAGGACGGCGTCTGCGAGGAATGCGGATATGTGTGTCAGCATTCCGGTGGTACGGCAAGCTGTAAGGACTCGGCAGAGTGCGAATACTGCGGCGAAAAATATGGCGAGGCGGATGCAACAACACATGCAGGTACAAAGGTTTGGACGGTAAAGAACGAAACACACCACGAACAGAAATGGGAGTGCTGCGGAGTAGTAACGGTTTTGCTTGAAAGCCACGAATGGAAAAATGGCGTTTGCGAGGAGTGCGGCTATGTATGTCAGCATTCCGGCGGAACGGCAACCTGCTGCGATAAGGCGGAGTGCGAGCACTGCGGCGAGGAATACGGCGAGCTTGATAATACGAAGCACATCGGCAAAAAGGTCTGGATAACGGACGAGGATAAGCACGTGCAGAAGTGGGATTGCTGCGGAACAGCGGTAACTACCCTTGAAAATCACGAGTGGAAAAACGGCGTTTGCGAGGAATGCGGCTATGTATGTCAGCACAGCGGCGGCACGGCAACCTGTTGCGATAAGGCAGAGTGCGAGCATTGCGGCGAGAAATACGGTAAGCTGAACGCAACAGGTCACTCCGGCAAAAAGATCTGGATAAAGGATGAAAACAGTCACAAGCAGATGTGGGATTGTTGCAACACAATTGTGGTTATGACCGCAAGCCATGAATGGGAAAACGGTGCTTGCGAGGATTGCGGATATGTATGTCAGCATACTGACGGTATAAAATTGTGGACGACAAAGGATGAAACGCACCATGAGCAGAAATGGAGCTGCTGCGGAGCAATTGAGGTTTCGCACGAAGGTCATGAATGGAAAAACGGCGTTTGTGTAGATTGCGGTTATACTTGCCGGCACAGCGGCGGCACGGCAACCTGTAAGGAAAAGGCAAGGTGTGAGCATTGCGGAGCGTATTACGGAGACTTTGACCCCGATAATCATACCGGTGAAGCGGTTTGGTCGGCAAATTCCGAAACCCATGAGCAGAAGTGGGACTGCTGCGGCAAAATCGTCACGGCAGAGAAGGATCACTCCTTCCGTTGGGGCACCTGCGAAACCTGCGGATATGTACATAATTTGCGTATAGTTTTCTGCATTTGCAGAGCTGTTTGGGAAGCGGTTCACTTTGTTGTAGGACTGTTTAAGTGATACCAAGCTTGAATTGAATATCTCAAAATGAATTTTTAAGCCTCCTCTTGAAAAATCAAGGGGAGGCTTTTGACCGCAAAAATTTCAAGAATATTAATTTTGCACAAAGAAATAAATTTCTTCTTGTAAATCGTTTGACTATGTGATAGAATATATAAAAACAAGGGGGATTGCTCAATGAAAGATCTCAAGCTCAATGCTTACAAAATCGAAGAAATTCAATTTGTCAACAAAATCAAGGCTAATACCAAAATTGAGCTGAAAAACAGCTATGCCTATAATGTCAGATACACCAACAATAACATCTGCGAGGGCAAGTTTACCGTCACGATTACTGACAAGGAAAATGCCGATGCTTTTTCAATAAAGCTTGTACTTGTCGGTTTGTTTACCTATCCCGAGGGACTGGAAAGGGAGCGTATACATATTCAGACCTACAAGGAGCTTTTCCCGTATGCAAGAGCCTTTGTGACCACCATTACGGCAAATGCAGGTATTCAGCCGATTATGATTCCCGATATGGATATCGAAAACCGTGAAATTTACCGTTTCGACAATCCGAACAAGAAAAACTGATTTATACGTCCGCAGTCGATGATTGCGGACTTTATTTTTGGACTTATTTTATACTTTTTGCCCAATAAAAATTGACAATGAAAGCAGTTCGTGTTAATATTGTATATATATAAAGGAAGGTGCTTATTTTGAAAACAACTTTATTCTCAAGGATTTTTTACAAGCTGATGGTTGCGGTTATTTCGCTATCCTATGTGTTTACGCCTTATGCCGGACCGTCAAACGATGACCCGATTCAAACGGGCAAGGACACCGGTGCGGAGCTTACCGTTGTCGCGTGGGCGGATATGCAGGTTTCCAACTATCTTGCCGAAAGAGCAAGGTATTTTGATGCCGCTTGCGAGGATATTACTTATAACGTCGATGGTACCGTGGACGCCGTGTTTATGGCAGGCGATATTGCCGAAAACGGACTTCTCTGCGAATATCAGTACGTTGCCGACAAGCTCAAAAGTGCAAGAACCGAGAGCTTTATGAATATTGTCGGAAATCACGATGTCAGACTCAAGCTCAGCTACAAGAAAACCGTTGAAAAATTCACCGATTTCTCAAATGAGCTGAATAAAAATGTCGGCAGCGATTTCACAATGGATTCGCTTCATTATTCCCGTGAGCTCAACGGCTACAAGTTTATTGCTCTCGGCACGGACAGAATAGAATTCGAGGAGTCCTATTTTAATGACGAGCAGCTTAATTGGCTTGATGCCGAGCTGGCGAGTGTTGAGGCAGGTAAGCCTGTTTTTGTGCTTTGCCATCAGCCGCTTAAATGGACTCACGGCTTGCCCGATACCTGGAACAGTCCGATTGATTCAGCAGGCTCGGTAGGAGATCAGTCCGATGCACTCAAGGAGATTCTCAACAAGTACAGCAATGTGATTTTGATTACAGGACATCTTCACACGGGAATCGGTCAGTATACATATGAAAAAATCGACAATTTCCACTCGGTTAATCTGCCGTCGCTCACCATTGATAACAAGGACGGTGATTGCAACGATAACGGAATCGGCTTTGTGATGGAGGTTTACTCTACACACGTTCTTTTCAGAGCGAGAAATTTTGCAAAGGGCGTTTATCTTCCGGAATATGATATTGATATTCCCGTTGACACTGCCGCATAAATTATTTTCAGGAGGTCGGCTATGGAAATCATCAGAAAAGAGTATTCTTATCCGTCCGCAACGGGCGAGGGCGATATTTTTGCAAGAAGCTGGGTGCCTGCCGACGGCAATATTAAAGCCGTGGTTCAGGGCGTTCACGGAATGGCGGAATACGGCGAAAGGTATGAGGAATTTGCCGAGACCCTGTGCAACGCCGGCTATGCGTTTGCGATGAATGACCATATCGGTCACGGCAAATCCGTTGCACCGAACGGCATAAGAGGCTATTTCGGCGGCGAAAAAAATTCCTGCGGCAAGGGCTTCGTTGAGGATGCTCACAAGCTGACCCTTATAGCCAAGGAGGAATTTAAAAGACCGGTTATATTTTTCGGTCACAGTATGGGCTCGTTTGTTGCAAGAAGCTATATTTCACACTATTCAAGCGATATTGAGGCGGCGATTATATGCGGAACAAGCGGAAAAAATCCGGGTGCGGATGCCGGAATTATGCTTGCATCGCTTATCGGAAAAATCAAGGGCGAAAAGCATCCGAGCAAGCTGATTGACAAGGTTGCCTTTGGCTCATACAACAAGCGCTTTGAGGGCAGAACCTCGTTCGATTGGCTTTCGGCAAATCGGGAAAATGTTGACCGCTACATTGCCGACAACGGTTGCGGCTTCCTTTTTACCGCTTCGGGTTATAAAAATATGTTTGAGCTTTTGAGCTATGTTTCTTCGGATGAATGGTACAAAAAAGTACCCAAGGAGCTTCCGATTTTTCTCATTGCGGGTGAGCTTGACCCGGTCGGCAATTATTCAAAGGGTGTTGCCGAGGTTTTTGAAAAGCTCAAGGCAACGGGACATAGCAAGGCTCAGTGTAAATTCTATAAAAATGACCGCCACGAAATCCTTAATGAAGATGACCGTGAACAAGTTTTTGCGGATATTATTGAATTTTGCAATTTGAATATTTGAGCCTGATTTGTGAAGGTAAAAAAGGTGAACTTATGAAAAAGGTTTTTGCACTTATAATGTGTGCGATTCTTTCATTTACCCTGTTCGGCTGCTCATCAAAGGAAAATGAGCTGCTGCAGAATGAGCGATTTACCACCGTTGCACAACAGCAGGGTATAATCGAAACAGGCTTTGGCGGTCAAAAATTTTCTTTTACCGTTACTCACCGTGACGGAACGATAAAGAAATACCTCGTACATACCGACAAGGAAACCGTTGGTGAGGCTCTTTATGCTTTGAAGCTCATTGACGGTGAAAAGGAAGAATACGGACTTTACGTCAAAACCGTTGACGGAGAAGCTCTCGATTACAACGCAGACGGTGCGTTTTGGTCACTGTATATTGACGGAAAAATCTCGTCGCAGGGAGTGGATTTTGTGAAGCTGACAGACGGCACAAGCTTTGAATTCAGGGCTGTAAATGCCGGATAAGACTTGAAAGGAGATTTTATTTTGAAAAGTAAGAAAATCATCTCGTTTTTGCTTATATTGACGTTGCTTGCAAGCTGCGTGGGTCTGAGTGTCAATGCGGCTGATAGCTTGCTTTTGCCCGATTACACAATGTCACAGGCTGAATGGGATTCCTATTGGAGTGAGGTTGAGGGCGATAACACCCCAATTGCCCTAACGCCGGGTGAGGATGCGTCACAGCTCAATCTTAACTGGCATTCCGAAAGGAAGGCTGCTGTTCCGATGGTTAAAATTGCCGACAATGCCGAGCTTAAAAATGCAAAGACCTTTTACGGCTATGTAACGCTTGCCGATAACGGTCAGCAGACAAACAGGGTAACGGTAACGGATCTTGAAGAAAATACGAAATATTACTATTCCTATTCTCTCGGCAAGGATAATTGGAGTGAGCCGAATTTTTATATCACACGCTCAACAGACAGCTTCAGGGCATTGCTTGTGGGTGACATTCAGTGCTCTGCGGTTGCGGATATGACCGGCTACGGCGATGCGACAAATTGGAACACCACGCTCAACACCGCCTTGAAAAAATTCCCCGATACAAGCTTTATTCTTTCCTGCGGAGATCAAACTCAGACAGGCGAAAGTGCGGTTGAATGGGCGGCAACGCTTGCACCCAAGGCTTTGAGAAATTTGCCGATGGCAACAACAATCGGAAATCACGACCACAAGGGAAGCACATATCAGCATTATGTAAACAATCCTAATTCTCAGCTTATTTCAACAAGCAAGACGGGCACTCCCTATTGGTTCAGATACGGTGACGTTCTTTTTGTTGTGTTCAATACAACGAATTTCAATGTTTTTGAAAGTCATATGCTTGCCGAAAGAGCAATACTCGCAAACCCCGATGCCAAATGGCGTGTTGCAATGTTCCATCACGATATCTACGGAACGGGTCATCATGCCGAGGATGATGATAACTATTTGCTTCAGGGCGTTTATTCGGCAATAATGGATAAATTTGAGTTTGATATTGCTCTTGACGGTCATGAGCATTATTACGGACGCTCCTATAATATGCTCAATAATGAAAAGGTTGACCTTGACTATACGTCAAACAGGGTGACTGATCCGGACGGAACGCTGTATATTACCACGGCATCCGCCTCCGGCAAAAATAGGGTCTATGATGAGCCGTATGAGCATAGTTGGATAAATTTCAGCTATATGAGTCCGGAGCTTATTTATTCCGAGGTGGAGTTTACGGAAAATACCTTTAACCTTAAAACCTATACGGTTGAGGGAGATAAGCTTATTGACGAGTATACAATCGAAAAGACGGATTTCACATATTCCGAAATTGACAAGAGTGAAACGCTTTTCCACACCGATGCACTTGCAAGAATACTCAAACACTTTATGGGCGATTATTATATCATTTACGAGGTGCTTGATAAGGTGATAAGACTTATCTGCAATGCAGTGCTCTCATTTATAAAGTAAAAGAATAAAAACTTTTCGGAGCTTTCGTTTTGCGAAGGCTCCGTTTTTTGTCTTTCGGGCTGAAAAGGTCGGAAAAGCTCCTTTATATTTAAATTCAGCGAGCAGTTGTATTACAATAGGCGTACCGCTGATGAGAGTTAAAGCATAAAACGGCTTGGTAAGTCCAAATATATCCACATTTTCATTTTATTGTGTAGACGTTCGTTGCATTATACTACATTTTGTAGAAAAAACACGGGTGAAGTTTGTACAGTTTTTTAGAAGATTAATATTGTAAACCTTATTATATCGTGATAGAATATTCAAGGTTGACATCGGGAGGTGACATTATGCGTATCGACGGACTTCAAAAAATGACATTGCTTGATTTCCCGGGCAAGGTTGCCTGTACGGTTTTTACGGGTGGCTGTAATTTTCGCTGTCCGTTTTGTCACAATGCTCCTCTGGTTACAGAGCTTTCTGAGAAGCCGGATTTTACCGTTGATGAGGTTCTTGATTTTTTGAAAAAAAGGTCGGGACTTCTTGACGGAGTTGCCATAACAGGTGGCGAGCCGCTGATAAATCCCGAAATGCCGGATTTTATTCGTGAAATACGAAGGCTGGGCTATGCCGTAAAGCTCGACACTAACGGCAGTTTCCCGGAAAGGCTCAAGGATATCGTGAGCGAGGGACTTGTTGACTATGTTGCCATGGATATAAAAAACCGCAAGGAAAAATATGCCGAAACAATCGGGCTTGTTTCATATGATATATCGAATGTTGAGGAGAGCATTGCCTTTCTCAAAAGCGGTGCGGTTGACTGTGAATTCAGAACAACCGTTGTAAAGCAATTTCATACGGTGGAGGATATTCGCAGGGCGGCAGAATGGATAAGCGATGCCGAACGGTACTTTTTACAGAGCTTTGTGGATTCCGGAAATCTGATTTGCGATTCCGTAAGCGGAGTTGATAAGGAGACAATGCTTGAGATGCAAAAAGCGGCATCGGAATTTGTTCCGCAGACACAAATTAGGGGGATTTAAGCATATATTGTTATAAATATATCTTTCAAACACAATATATTGTGAAAAAACTATTGACAACACCACAATATAATGATATAATCGTGAACGTAATCTAAATATAAAAGGAGATTTAAGTATGTATAATGTTGTTAAGCGTGACGGCAAGATCGTCGGATTTGACCTTCACAAGATCAGAGATGCCATAACCAAGGCTTTTGATGCGTGTCAGAAGCAGTACAATTCGGACACGGTTGATTTTCTTGCCCTCAAGGTAACGGCAGACTTTGAAAATAAAATCAAGGATGATAAAATCTCCGTTGAAAGCATCCAGGACAGTGTTGAGTCGGTGCTTATCAAGGCGGGTTATGACGATGTTGCAAAGGCCTACATTCTCTACCGTAAGCAGAGAGAAAAAATCAGAAACCTCAATGCAACCGTCCTTGACTATAAAGAGATTGTTGACAACTATCTTCATGTTAACGACTGGCGTGTTAAGGAAAACTCCACCGTCACATATTCGGTTGGCGGACTTATCCTCAGCAACTCCGGCGCTATTACCGCTAACTATTGGCTTTCCGAAATCTATGATGAGGAAATTGCAGAGGCTCACAGAAATGCCGATATTCACCTCCATGACCTTTCCATGCTCACAGGCTACTGTGCAGGCTGGTCTCTCAAGCAGCTCATTCAGGAGGGTCTCGGCGGCGTAAGAGGTAAGATAACCTCCGCTCCGGCAAAGCATCTTGCAACGCTTTGCAATCAGATGGTAAACTTCCTCGGCATTATGCAGAATGAATGGGCCGGTGCTCAGGCATTCTCATCCTTTGATACCTATCTTGCATCCTTCGTTAAATACGATAATCTTGACTATGAGTCGGTCAAAAAGTGTATTGAGTCCTTTATTTACGGCGTAAACACACCGAGCCGTTGGGGTACTCAGGCTCCGTTCTCAAACATCACTCTTGACTGGGTTGTTCCGAATGACCTCGCCGAGCTTAACTGTATTATCGGCGGTAAAGAGGTTGACTTTAAGTATAAGGACTGCCAGAAGGAAATGGATATGGTAAACAAGGCGTTTATCGAAATTATGATTGAGGGCGATGCCAACGGCAGAGGCTTCCAGTATCCCATTCCGACCTATTCCATCACCAAGGCGTTTGACTGGTCCGAAACCGAGAACAACAAGCTCCTTTTCGAGATGACCTCAAAGTACGGTACACCGTATTTCTCAAACTATATCAACAGCGATATGGAGCCGAGCGACATTCGTTCAATGTGCTGCCGTCTTCGTCTTGACCTTCGTGAGCTTCGTAAAAAATCCGGCGGCTTCTTTGGAAGCGGCGAGAGCACCGGTTCTGTCGGTGTTGTTACAATCAATATGCCCAGAATCGCTTACCTTGCCAAGGATGAAAAGGATTTCTATGATCGTCTTGACAGACTTATGGATATTTCCGCTCGTTCGCTCAAGGTAAAGAGAACTGTTATCACCAAGCTTCTTGACGAGGGACTTTATCCCTACACAAAGAGATATCTCGGCACCTTCGATAACCACTTCTCAACAATCGGTCTTGTAGGCATGAACGAGGTTGGTCTTAATGCAAAGTGGCTCGGTAAGGATATGACTCATCCCGAAACTCAGAAGTTTACGGCTGATGTTCTCAACCATATGAGAGAAAGACTTTCCGATTATCAGGTTCAGTACGGCGATCTTTACAACCTTGAGGCAACTCCTGCGGAATCAACCGCATTCCGTCTTGCAAAGCACGACCTCAAGAGATATCCCGATATCAAGACCGCTGTTAAGGATGCCGATGCAACACCTTACTACACCAACAGCTCACACCTTCCTGTTGGTTACACCGAGGATATTTTCTCGGCACTTGATATTCAGGATGAGCTCCAAACGCTTTACACCTCGGGTACTGTTTTCCATGCGTTCCTCGGTGAAAAGCTTCCCGACTGGAAAGCGGCGGCAAACCTTGTTAAGAAAATTGCGGACAATTACAAGCTTCCGTATTACACACTTTCCCCGACCTATTCGGTATGTAGGAATCACGGCTACATCACAGGTGAACAGTACACCTGCCCCGAATGCGGAGAGCCGACCGAGGTTTACAGCCGTATTACGGGCTACTATCGTCCCGTTCAGAATTTCAACGACGGTAAGGCCCAGGAATTCAAGGACCGTAAGGTATATAACCTTGCAAATTCCCACCTCAAAAAGAAGTCTGCCGCAGAGGAAACGGCTGATAGCTGCGAGTGCGTAAGCAATGCCGAAAATGCAAGTTATCTTTTCACAACGGCAACCTGCCCGAACTGTAAAATCGCCTGTGCAACACTTGATAAGGCTGGCTATGAATATACAAAGCTTCTTGCCGATGAAAATGCCGAGCTTGCACAGCAGTTTGGAATCAAGCAGGCTCCGACACTCGTAGTTGTAAAGGACGGAAGCGTTGAGAAGCACACCGGACTTTCCGATATCAAAAAATATCTTAATAATTAAAATTAACGGAGAAATTATGTACGACATAATTATAATTGGCGGCGGCCCTGCGGGGCTGACCGCCGCTCTGTATGCTTGCAGAGCCAACAAAAAAACACTTGTTATTGAAAAAGAAACCTTTGGCGGTCAAATAACCTTTTCGCCCAAGGTTGAGAATATACCCGGCTTTGTCAGCCTTACGGGAAATGAATTTGCCGAGAAGCTGGTTGAGCAGGTGCTTGAGCAGGGAGCCGATGTGGAATCCTGTGAAGCGCTTGAAATCAGGGACGGTGAAACAAAAACCGTTATCACCGATTGCGGTGAATATGAGGGCAAGGCGGTTATTATCGCAACAGGAGCGAAGCATCGTATGCTCGGAATTGACGGCGAGGAAAAATTTGTCGGAGAGGGTATATCCTTCTGTGCGGTTTGCGACGGAGCATTTTACAGGAACAAAACCGTCGCTGTTGTCGGTGGGGGAAATTCCGCTTTGCAGGAGGCAATTTTGCTTTCCGAGCTTGCCGAAAAGGTTTATGTTATTCAAAATCTTGATTTTCTCACAGGCGAAAAAAAGCTTTGCGAACAGCTTGAAAAAATTGACAATGTTGAAGTTATAACCGGCACGGTGATTGAGTCCTTCCTCGGAGACAGCGAGCTTATCGGCGTTGTTATCAAAAATAAAGCGGGTGAAAGCACCGAGCTTTCGATTGACGGACTTTTTGTTGCGATAGGTCTTGTGCCGCAAAACAATGCTTTCAAAAATCTTCTCAGTCTGGATGACAGAGGCTATGCCGTGATAGGCGAGGACTGTACCGCAGCGACAAAGGGTATTTTTGTTGCCGGTGACTGCCGAACGAAAAAAATCCGTCAGGTCACAACTGCTGCGGCAGACGGAGCAATTGCTGCACTTGCGGCCTGCGACTATATTGACGGTTTAGGCGTAAAGTAGTTGAATTACATTGCTATAAACAGCAAAAGACCCCGAAAAAATTCGAGGTCTTTTTTGATAATTCGATTTTAATCTGTTTTGCTATACGGTATAGGCTTATTATGAAATCATGCCCATGATCAAGCTGATGAGCTTATCAAGTATCTCCTGGAAGTCGATCTGTGTAAGAAGATCAGTAATCTTCGTCATAATAGCATCAACGTTGATTAAGTCGAGAATTGCACTGAAATCCATGGTTTTTACTCCTTTCACAAAATTTCGATAACAGATACCTGATTTGTTATCCGTTGATATATTAACATATATTTGCCCTTGTGTCAAGTCCCGAGGGATTTCTTTCAACCCGAAAAATAAAAAAGCGACAAAAGAAAAGTATTGTAAAAATCATCGGAATAAAGTATAATATTAAAAAAGCAAAGGGGCGTGCATTATGAAAAAGGTATGGATAATTTGTGTTTCCGCAGTCGTTTGCGTTGCGATGCTTTGCGGTTCGTTTATCTATGTCGGCAAGGGATTTAACAAAAATTTAGAAAAAATTATTTCGGCTGTTTCCGAAAAAAAGGAAAACAGCAGTGAAATACCTGTTCTTGAACAGGCGACCGAACCGAGCTCGGTGGATGCGACAGAGAATGTAACGGAGAATACAACAACGGAGCCGACTGCTGTGCCCTCCTCACAAGCAACCACAGAAAGCGGAACAAGCGTTAAAAAGGACGACAAAACGACGGTTAATCCGACAACTGCAAAGAAAACAACCACACCCAAAAAGACCACAACAACAAAAAAGCCCAATACTACAAAAAAACCGACAACAACAAAAAAGCCAACTACAACAAAGAAAACAACAACCGCTCCGGCAAAGCTGACCTCGGCTCAGGTAATCAATAACTATAATGCGGCGGTCAACAAGGCTATTAGCTCAAAGGCGGGCTTTTCCAAAACAAGAACCACCAAGCTCAATAAGCTTGATGCAGGCACATTGGGCAATATGGGCGTTGTAAAGGATACGGTTTCCGATTTCCTCGGAGTGGGCAATAAAAGCTATACCAATGCAAAGGGAAGCAGTGACCTTATGACAGCCGCATCACTGAAAGCCTCGGACGTTAAGAGTGCCGACTACACCCTCAGCGGCGGAAAATATACTTATACACTTGTTCTCAACGGCGGTTCAAGCTCGGCGGCATCGGGTTCAACAAGCAATAATTCTCCCGTTGACCGCTGCGGAATTTTTGTCGGAGCAGGAGATAAATCCGCATATGACCATAAGAGTGCGGCGAACCTTTACACGGCAATCAACAATACCGACGGTGCTTCCGTAAAGTCAATAAGCGAAAGCACTTCTAATATCAAATGCGTTGCGGTTGTTAACGCTTCAAACGGCAGACTTGAAAGCTTAAAGGTTTCTTTTGATTTCGCAGTTTCGCTGACAAATACAAAATATATTGTGAAGATAAAAAATGCAAGCGGCAATGCTTCGACCGAGGTTAAGTATTCCGATTTCAAGTATTGAATGAGGTAATTATGAAGGATTTAAAAAGATATTTGATTATGGCAAAGCCGTACAGAGGAACGCTGATTTTGACGGTTGCGGCACTTGTCGGCTCATCCGTTGTCAGCCTTGTAACTCCGGAAATGGTCAGAAAGCTGACTTCTGCCTTGACCGAGCAAACCGCAACAAAAGAGAAAATAATATCATATGCGGTGATTTTGCTTGCGGCCTATATTGTAAAGGCTTTCTTGACATTTATTTCAAAATACAAGGCTCACGTTGCCGCATGGAATTTTGTCGGCAATATGATGAGCACGGTTTATAACAAGCTGCAAACGCTTTCAATGCGTTATTTCGGTGATAAGCAAACCGGTGAGATTATGAGCCGCGTTATCAACGATTCAAGGAATATGGAAACGCTTATTGCTCATGCTTTGCCCGATTTACTTTCAAATATTTTGATGGTAATTCTTGTTGCAATTATGATTTTTTCCATCAATCCGATTTTGGCGGCAATATCCTTGATTCCGATTCCGATTTTGCTCTTTGTAACCTCACGCTTTTCGGGCAAGGTACATAAACGCTTTAAGAGAAATCAGGAGGTTTTGGCTGACGTTAACGGCAGGGTGCAGGATAGTATTTCCGGCATTCGTGAGATTCAGTCCTTCGGCAGGGAGGATGAGGAAGCTGCAAGCATGAAAAAACAATGCGAATACTACAGCTACGTCAATATTCGTGCCAATTTTGCGGCGGCAATTTTTCACCCGACGATTGAGTTCTTGACCTCGGTGGGCACTGTGCTTGTTATGGGCATAGGCGGTACGCTTGCTATGAAAAATGTTCTTTCCGTTGCGGATGTTGTCGGATTTTTTATGTATCTTTCTCTGTTCTATTCACCGATTGCAACGCTTTCGAGAATTGTTGAGGATATGCAAAATGCCTTTGCCGGCGGACACAGAGTTTTGAGTATTCTTGATATGGAATCCGAAATTAAGGACAGCGAAAATGCCGAGGATATAGGCAGGGCAAGGGGCGATATTGAGTTTAAAAACGTCTCGTTCCATTATAACGAAAAAGAACCTGTGCTCAAGGATATTTCCTTTAAGGTGGGCGAGGGCAAGATGGTAGCCTTTGTCGGTGCAACCGGTGTCGGCAAATCGACGGTCGTTTCACTCATCGAGAGATTTTATGACCCTATAGAGGGAGCGATTTTGCTTGACGGCAGGGATATCAGAGATATTACTGTTAAATCGTTGAGAAACAATATTTCCATGGTTTTGCAGGATGTTTTCCTCTTTAACGGAACAATTTATGACAATATTGCTTTCGGAAATCCAGAGGCAAGCCGTGAGGAAATTATCAAGGCGGCGGAAACCGCGAGGGTAAGCGATTTTGTTTGTAAGTTGCCGGACGGATATGACACGATGATCGGAGAAAGAGGTATACGTCTTTCCGGTGGTCAGAAGCAAAGAATTGCGATTGCCAGGGCGATATTAAAGGACTCTCCCGTGCTCATTCTCGATGAGGCGACCTCGGCAGTTGATAACGAAACCGAGGCGCTTATTCAGCAGGCGATTGATGAGCTTTCAAAGACAAGAACCGTAATTGTTATCGCTCACAGGCTTTCGACGGTTATGAAAGCGGATAATATAATTGTTCTCGAAAAGGGTGAAATTGCCGAGCAGGGCAGTCACAAGGAGCTTTTGGCACTCGGCGGAATTTATGCGAAGCTTTGCAACGTCAATTCCGCTCAAATAAAAACAGAGGCATAAACTATACGAAAGGATGGAAAGAAATGATTGTTACACCTATTCAAAAGCTTGATGATTACAGTGAGGTACCTCACGCAAAAGAAATTATGAAATTCATTGAGGAATTCAAAAAGGGCGATATGCACACGGGAAGATACGAAATTTTCGGAGATGACCTTTTTGCAAACGCCAACAGATATGATACCGAGCCGAGAGAGGACAGAAAATTTGAAAGTCACAGAAAGTATATCGACATTCAAATTGTGCTCGACGGCATGGAGGAGCTTGACTGGGCTCCGATTGAAACACTCGAAATGACCGATAACGGCTTTGAGAGGGGAGACGACATCGCTTTTTATGACGGTGAGGGTCTTTCGACTGTTGTTTTGGGCGGAGATCAGTGTGCGGTGCTTTTTGAAAACGATGCTCACAGACCCAATGTTTTGCACAAAAAATCCGAAAATGTTCTTAAAATCGTTTTCAAAATAAGAAAATAAGTTAAAACGTATATTTATACATTTACGCTTGACATATTCAAAATAAAGTGGTATAGTATACACGTCAAAAATTTGAGGAGGACAAAATTATGAAAAAGTTTATTGCTATCGTAATGTCATTGGTGCTTATGGTCGGCGTATTTATGCTTGCCGGCTGCGGTTCAGACAAGGATGCCGAAGGCACAGAGAAGAAAACACTTACACTTGCAACCAGTGCGGATTTTCCGCCGTATGAGTTTGTTGGCGATGACGGCGAGTTTGCCGGCATTGATATTGAGGTTTCCAAGCTCATCGCCGAAAAGCTCGGTTACGAGCTTAAGGTTGAGAATATGGACTTCAACTCGGTTATCACTTCCGTTCAGAACGGAAAGGCAGATATCGGTATGGCAGGTTTGACCGTCACACCGGATCGTTTGGAAAATGTTGATTTTACAGATTCCTATGCAACAGGCGTTCAGGTTGTTATTGTTAAGGAAGGCTCACCCATCAAGACAGTTGATGACCTTTATGCAGAGGGCGCACAGTACAAAATCGGCGTTCAGCTTGCAACAACAGGCGATATCTATATTTCTGATGATATTGCCGATAAGAAGATGTCTTGCACAGTTGAGGAGTACAAGGCAGGCGCAGATGCCGTTGCAGCACTTGTTGCAGGCAAGATTGACTGCGTTGTTATTGACAATGAGCCGGCAAAGAGCTTTGTTGCGGCAAATGACGGTCTGACCGTTCTTGATACAGAGTTTGTTACTGAAGATTATGCAATCTGTATTGCAAAGGAAAACACCGAGCTTCGCAACAGCATCAACGGTGCTCTCAAGGAGCTTATTGCAGACGGCTCTGTTAAGAAAATTCAGGATAAATATAT
>CAYYLP010000026.1:0-23825 GCA_964472865.1 uncultured Ruminococcus sp.
TCTCGTGGAAATTATAACTTATTAAAAATCATTGTAGTTTGATTGTATCGTTAACCCTAATTTGCAAAGCATTAACGCATCCGCTGATATCTCCGACAATTTTACCGTCTACGGACTTTGCAAGCTTTTCGGTGTCGGCTCTTGATAAATCGGAAAAAGTATATACCGTAAGCATATTGTTGAAATAAATAACATTGTTTTCTGCATCGTATGTTAAGGCTTCTTCTGCCGGGTGATATACTGTGTCGTCATTACTGTAGTTTTCGGCATTTTTATTCAGCAAGAGCGATAAGCCCGGTATATATGCTGCTTCAAAATAAACCAACGCACAGGTGCAGCCGCCGAGTGCTATTATCAATGCAAGTATAATGGCGAGGATTGCTTGACCCGGGTGCTTCTTCTTGGGATTTGAATAATTTTGTACCCGGTTATTCGCAACTGTATAAGCTACGCTATCGCAGCTCGGACAACTCCCGGATTCATCGAGCAATGCTCCGCACTTTTCACAGTTCATTTTGCAAAACTCCTTTATTAAGCTTTATTTTTGAGGCTAAAATTATTTTTCTTTTTGATTATAGGTATGCTGATTATAGTTAAAGTGATAATAACAAGTGAAACGAATTGTGAAACTGACAAGCTTCCGATGAAGCCTCGATATTCATCACCACGGAAAAATTCTAAAATAAATCTTGCAATTGAATAGGAAATCAAGTAAATAAGTAAAAGCTTGTTCTTGAATTTTTGAGCCTTGAAAAGTTTATATATTACAAAGAACAGACAAAGATTAAAGGCAGCTTCAAAAAGCTGAACAGGTAAGCGTCTGACCCCGTTTGCAGCCTCGACCATTGAATGATGATAAACAAAGCCAAAATCGGATTCTATGCCATAGCAGCAACCGGAAAAGAAGCAACCGATTCGTCCAAAGCAATGAAAAAGCGGAATTGCCATAGCACCGATATCCATATAAGGCTTTGGATTCCATTTTTTTATTTTGATATATATACCGCAGGTGATTATAGCACCGATTAATCCTCCGTAAAAAACGGAGCCGCCGAAAACATAGGTGGAAACGCTCACAAAATCTTGAAATGAATCAATATGAATAGGGGGCTTTTCAATTATCAGTGTGTAAATCTTGCCTATTCCGCTAAAAATATGCCCTCCGAGAACAACGCCGATAAAAGAAATCAATATGCAATTTTGGACATCCAATTCATCCATACCGGATTTTTTTGCAATGTGCTTCATTGAAAAGAGCATAACCAAAACGCCGATTAGAGCGGCAATCATATAAGCGGAAATTGTTTTATCGAAAATCTGTATATTTGGTATCATTTTCTTGTCCTTTCAAAAAAGTAATACTGCACATAATGCGCAGTATTACCTTTTTAGCTTATGTTGATTTTTAGAGTAAGCCACAGAGGCTGCTTACACTGCTTGCACAAGCAAGTGCGCAAATTACTCCGACTGCACTAAACGCAGTACCTATGATGCCGCAAACAAGACCCGCTGTTGCAAGACCGGAGGTTGCTCCGACTTCTTTAGCTTTTTTCTGACCGACAACGCCAAAGATGATTCCGAGTATGGACAAAACAAGTGTAACATACTTTACGCCCGGAATGAAAGCACCGACAACGCCGAGAATACCCAAAACCAAGGCTGCAACTGACGGACCCTTTTGAAACTGCGGCTGCTGATGATACTGCGGCTGCTGGGGATACTGCGGTTGCTGGGGATACTGCGGTTGCTGGGAATACTGCGGTTGTGAATATTGCGATTGCTGGGGCTGCTGCTGGAAATTCTGATCGCTCATCAATAATCCTCCTCTCTTTTAGACTTTGTGAATCGGGCAAAAGAGCCGATAAACACCGTAATTATAATAAAGCAAATAACAAAAAATGTTTTCTTTCCTTTCATTGTTTATACCTCCACTTTTGAAATGTTATAATCTGCTGTGTTGCACATAATAAGTGTTGTTACGCAATTTTCCAAGCTGCCGTCGGCGTTTTCACTGACGAAATCCAAATCATCGACGTTTTTGGTTCCCCATTTTATTTCGCCGCTTGATGTTTTCATAATATTCAGTGCACTGATACAAGCATAAAATACTCCGCTAGTGTCCTTTGTGGTGTATGAGACCTTATAGGTAAATGTAAGCTTGTTTGTGAAAGCGACATTATCGGAGGATTTGTTGAGCTTAACGGTTGAAAGATAAATATCGGAAGCTGTTGTTGTAGCATTGGAGAAATCATCAAATCCTCTTTCAAAAATTTTGGCGTATCCCCACCAGCTTTCAGCCGCCGATTTCTTTGCGGAAGCGATTGTTGCGGTTATGTAATCGGCAAGCTCTGCTTTTAAAGCCGTAAGGTCACAGCCCTCGACAGATGTGATATACTCTGATTGTCCGCTGACCTTATATGTGCTTTCCGCTGCGGCAAGCTTGTAGAGCGTGTCACCTGTACTGCTGTGAAGTGTTGCGGTAATAACAGCGGTATCACCGTTTGCATAATTTTCCTTATCGAGAGAGTAGGTTACATAATTTTGAACCTCCTCGCTACAACCCGAATTGTTAATAGAGATTTTGCAATACGGTGAGATTCCGGAGACCTCGTATTTTATACCGTCAAATGCATCCAACGAAACAGCGTTTTTATCCTTGAATTCAGACATCTGTTCCTCTGACGGATAGGCATCCTTGTAGTATTTTCCGTTGAAAATCGACAAGCCCAAATCGTCCTTTTCGACTTTGGTTGTTTTGGTATAGCCGTAGAAATCCGTGAATTCGATTGTTTCATCATCGTCAAGATATTTCCACTTGCCTTTTCCCAAAAGTCCTCCGGTGTCGTATGTTCCGTCCTTTTTCACCTCGAATGCGAGATCACCGTCGCTGTCGTACCATTGTCCGACAATGCTGTTTTTGCCTGAACAGGAGCACAGTCCCGTAACAAGCAGAATGGGAATCATCAGCAAGCAAATTGACCTCAAAAGTTTTTTCATAGTTTTTAACCACCTCTTTTTTATTTACAAACTTATGTTTGCGATAAAATATTAACACTATAGCGATAAAAAGTCAATGCTTTAAATGTAATTTTTTATCGTTATAACAATTATCATATAATGCGGAGGTGAATTTTGTGAATGTCGGAGAAAGAATAAAGTGTTTCAGGGAACAGAAGAAAATAACCGTTAATAAGCTGGCGAACATCTCGGGGATATCGCAAAGCTATCTTAGGGAAATTGAGCTCGGATTGAAGCAGCCTACCGTTGAATACCTTGAATATATATGCTTCGGGCTTGGAATCTCCTTGCAGGAGTTTTTTTCGGAGAGCTGTTCTGAAATAAATCCTTTTCTCTTATCTTCTTTAAAAAAATTGAGCAATGACGAACAAATTAAGCTCGCGGAGCTTATTAATACAATGAAAGAGCATTGATTTGCTATGAAATACAAAAACCGTGCATCACGATGAGGTGAAGCACGGTTTTATTTTTAGGATTAAATGATACATTTTGTATCGTCGAAGTAATCAGTGTTTACTAAAGCAGGTTTATAACCATAAGTGCGGCAATGCCGAGAATTAAACCGCACACACTGCGGACAGTCAGCTTTTCTTTGAAATATACCGCTGCGGTAACGGCGGTTATTATTGTTGCTCCACCGTCGTTAATCGGGAACATTATGACCGAGGGAACGGTGTGCCCGGCAATGGTGGCAAGCTGATTTATCGTCAGCAAAACGACTGATGATACAGTGCCGTAAAGGTAAAGCTTTTTAGGCACTGTAGCGAGCTTTTGACGTTCGGCACGGTTATGCAGGCAGGGGATAAGCCCCATTAACATTCCAACACCGAGAAGCCCAAAGGTCAAAAATGAAAAAACGGAAACATCGGTTTCGGCAAGGTATTGCGAAAACATCTTTTGAGCCAGCATTACGGAACCGTTTGAAAGCATACTTCCGAGCAGGAGAAGCATTGTTCTTGGAGTAAAGCTGCCGGTCTGCTCCTTGGAATAGCCGATGAGCAGCCAACCGGAGAAAATCAGCAGAAATATTCCGACAAATTGCATCGGTGACATAGGCTCATCAAACATAAAAATTCCGGCGATGCACGGCAGAAGCAGACCTGCCGAGCCTGCCATAGATGCGAGAACCATTACGCCGCTTTTGAGTGCCTCAAGGTTGCAATAAAGATTTAGAGCGAGCGAGGCGGAGGCAAGCGCCGAGATTCCGATTGCGGTAGGCGTTATGCCCGATATTCCGCTAAAAAGCAGAAGCACAAATGCGATTACACCTGCCAAAAGGTAGCTGTACGCACCGTAAAGGAAATAGGTCGGCGTGTCTGTTACTATTGAGCTTGCTTTTTTGCTGAAAAGATTTTGCGGAAATCTCAGCAGTAAAATTATAATCAGAAAAATATAGCTTTGCATTTCATCGAATTACTGTAACCGTATTGGGTTTCATTGTCAGGGTGAAGCAGCCGTTGTCGGGTGCTATTGTTTCGTATGGCTCCATATCGTGAGCGTCGTCGAGCAGATAAACTGTTCTCATCTCGTCACCCGGAAGCTCAACCTTGAAGGTGCGAGGCAGGGCGTTACCATCGTCGGTGTAATAGGTAATCATTGTAACGCTTTCGCCGTCAGCCGTTGCACAGACCGCATATATATCGGGGATATCGCAGTGCGTTTCACATTCGTTGCCCATTTTGAGCATTTCACCCCAAAGCTTGATGGGATAATAGCCCTTTAGCGGTTCAAAGGTTGCACGGCGGAAAAGTCCGTTCATGGAGCAATTGGCTCTTGCATCATAATACATAAGCATATCAACGCTTTCGTGCTGGCACGCTGTAATAACTGCCGAGGTAAAGGCAGCACCTTTCATGGAAACGATAGTGTTAAGGCTCTCCTTCCAAAGCTCTCCTCCAAAGCCCGTGACGTAGTTCCATTCATTGAATACGCTTTCACAATCGGTGTAGCCGTACTTATCCAACATAGCTCGGTGCTGACGCACATTGTTTAGAATGTGCTCAACCTTATGACCGTAGCAGTGCCAGGAGTAAAAATCAAGAGGAACATTTTCCTTTGCAATATATTCAAAAAAGCCGTTGAGCCAGCTTTCGTTATAGCAGCAAACAGCGGGACCGCCGATTTTGAGGTTGGGGAAGCAGCTCTTGAGATGCTTTGCCGTAACCGCAAAAAGCTCGTAAAATTCAGCCGGTGTACCTGTCCAGCATTTTTCACCGAGGTCGGGCTCGTTCCAAATCTCCCAATATCGAATATTTCTGTGGTGACCGTCTGCCCAGCCCTCATTTGTATGACGAATGATGTGTTCGCAGATGATCGCCCATTTTTTATTGTCCGCAGGCGGATTAACGCCGTAATGCTTTGACCAATGTTCAATTTTACTGCCCAAACGGTAAAACGGCTCCGAACCTGCCGCCTGAATGTTGTCAAGATACATATCGGTCAGTGCAAAATCGTAGGATTCGGGCGAATAGGGGTCGGCATCAAAATCGGGGAAAATGCCGATAATATCAATTGTATGCTCTCCGCCGTAGTCGTAGCATATGGATGCGTCGTGAGTGCGGACGTAGGGAATGCTTGCCTCCTTAAAGGAATCGAGGTTTGTCAAATTCTGGTCGGAATTTTTTGTATATATAGGTCCGTTGTTGACTGCGTTCATCGGCTTGATTTTGCCGATGATTTTGTCGGTATTTATGGTCAGCTTCATATAATCACGTCCTTTTCCTTTAAATTATACATAACGGGGTAAGAAAGTCAAGGCTTCTGTAACCATTTGTAACCACAATTTTTTGACTAAATTTAAATAATTTTCTTGACTTTTATTTGATATAGGATATAATATAGATACAAAAGTGGAATGAAAAATGGGCAAAAACCCATAAAGTGGATTGATTTTTGGAAAAGGAGGCAATTTTTATGTTTTTTAACGGCTGTTACGAAAGAACAATTGACCCGAAAAACAGAATAGTTATGCCTCCGAAGCTCCGAGATGCTCTCGGTGCAAAGGAATTTGTTATATTCACGGATCCTACCGAAAACTTTATCAGACTTTACCGAATTGAACAGTGGGAAGAAATGACGGATAAGCTGCTCTATGCGGATGACGGAGTTGACAGAACAGTATTGCAGAGAGCTCTTTACCGTTACAGCGAAAATTGCGAGCTTGATTCGCAAAGTCGCTTTGTCCTTCCTCCGCAGTTTGTGGAGAGGGCGGGAATAGTTCGTGACATCGTTATCATCGGTCTCGGCAAGAGAATCGAAATCTGGTCAAAGGATCGCTATGAGGAGACGGTTGTTAAGGATGACGCTACTCTCGGCAAGATTACTCTCAAATATTGATGAATACGTTTAATCACATTCCCGTACTCTTCAACGAAACGGTTACAGCTCTGAATGTCAAGCCCGACGGAATTTATGTTGATTGCACTGCGGGCGGCGGAGGACATTGTGCCGCCGTTGCCGAAAGGCTGACAACGGGCAGGATAATTGCAATAGACCAAGACCCCGAGGCGATTGAAAATCTCAAGCATCGCTTTGAGGGAAATGACAGGGTCACTGTTGTTCACGACAATTTTGTGAATATTGAGTCCGTATTGGACGAGCTCGGTATCGACGGAGTTGACGGAATTATGGCGGACCTCGGCGTGAGCTCCCATCAGCTCGACACGGACGAGCGTGGCTTTTCCTTTCATAAGGATGCGCCGCTCGATATGCGAATGAGCAAGGAGGGTATGAGTGCCGCCGATTTGGTCAATACGGCTTCACAAGGCGAGCTGCAAAGAATCATTTACACCTACGGCGAAGAAAAATTTGCCCCGTCGATTGCAAAAAACATTGTAAGGGCAAGGCAGGAAAAGCCGATTGAAACCACCTTTGAATTGGTAGATATTATCAAAGCTTCAATGCCGATGAAGGCGAAGCGTGACGGTCACCCGGCGAGAAAAACCTTTCAGGCGTTGAGAATTGAGGTCAACGGTGAGCTTGAAAAGCTTGAAATTGCACTTGATTCAATGTTTGAGGTACTAAATCCCGGCGGACGGCTGGCGATAATAACCTTCCATTCTTTAGAAGACAGGATTGTCAAAAAGAAATTCAACAAATTCTGCGAGGGCTGCACCTGCCCACCTGAATTTCCGGTTTGCGTCTGTGGCAAAAAGCCGAGAGGCAAGCTTCCTTTTAAATCAAAGGCACCGACCGAAAATGAGGTCGGCGAGAATTTCAGGGCACACAGTGCAAGGCTCCGAGCAGTCGAAAAAATTCAGAATGTATAATTCACAGACGTGAAATTGAAAGGGGTTGACAGCATGGCGAATCGCAGCGAGGATTTAGCACTTGATCTGGACTTGTTTGATGTTACCAAAAACGGGTATGTTCCCGAGCATAAAGAAAAACGAAAGAAATTTGAAGCACCGAAGCTTGTTCCGCTTAAAACGGTAAGCTCGGAGGAGGCAAGAAGGCAGGCAAAGGTAAGCAGATTGGCAGCGCTGCGTGTCGGCGTTTTAGCCCTGATATCCTTCATCATAATCGGCTCTATGGTTTATGGTGTTGCCAACTATAACGACAAACAGTATGAGCTTCAACAATTAAAAAATCAGCTTGAGGCCGCCGAAAGCGAGAATGTCGTACTCCGAGTTAGATTTAACTCCATAATGTCAAAGGATAAGGTCGAGGACTATGCTTTGACAAAGCTTGGAATGGTAAAGCAGGAAAGCTACCAGATCAGCTATTTTGATATGACCGAGGAGGAGCCAAAGGTTACCGAGAGGGTGGAACAGAAGTCGGAAAACAACTGATACTATTTTAAGGTAAGCCGATGAATACGAGATTTGATTTGAACATATTAATTATATGAACGCAGAGGGCGGATTTTTATCCGCCCTTAGAGTGATTTTACGGGATATAATGCCATACCGGAAAGGATGAGTGAATAGCATGGGTAAATTCAAAAAGAAGAAGAAAAAGAGAAAATTGCCACCCTGTATTGTAAAGCTGCTTGCGTGGCTCAAGCCTTATAAAATAACCTCCAAGGGCACCGAAATCAGAACAATGCTTGTTTTGGGCGTATTATTACTGGGCTTTCTTGTTTCTATAGGCGGTCTGGCATATGTGCAGCTTGTCAAGGGCGAGGAATTTAAGACCCGTGCGGAAACTCAACAGCTCAGCGACAGAGCCTTGCCGGCACAAAGAGGAACGATTTATGATGCCAATATGACTATTTTGGCACAGAGTGCATCTGCATGGAAGATATCGCTCAATGCAACCAAATTTGACACGTTGTCAAGCGCAGACAAGGAAAAGGTTTACAATACGCTTTTGCAGAGCCTTGATGTTGATAGGGAGTATCTTGAAGAAAAGGCATCCTACACAAGCTATAACAGTGTTACCATAAGAACCAAGGTAGAGAAGGATGCCGCAGATAAAATCAAGGCTTTTATTCAGACGCCATATGACGATGAGGAAGGAAATAAGCAGAGCTTCGGCTCAATCGTAATGGTTGATGAGGATGTTAAGCGCTACTATCCGTATTCGTCGCTTGCATCGCAGATTATCGGCTCTGTGGGAACGGATAACGTCGGACTTTCCGGTCTTGAATATTATTACAACAGCACCCTCACCGGTGTTGACGGCAGAATTATTTCGTCAAGAGGTAATTCTTCCCAGGATATCGAGTACAGGGCGGTTTATGAGCCAAAGCAGGGAAACAGCCTTGTCCTTACGATTGACGAGACGATACAAAGATATTTGGAAAATGCACTTTCGGAGTGCTACGAATCAAGCAAATGCGAAAACTGTACGGGAATCGTTATGGATGTTGAAACAGGTGCAATACTTGCAATGTCAACAAAGAACGACTACGATTTGAACAATCCCTACAAGATAACCGATAGCAGAAAGCTTGAGGCAATCAGCAAAATTGCCGATGAAAAAGAGAGGGAGACGGCAACTCAGACAGAGATGTATTCCCAGTGGAAGAACAAGGCTATAACCGATTTCTATGAGCCGGGCTCTGTTTTTAAGGTCGTCACCATGGCAGCGGGACTTGAGGAGAATGTTGTCGAATATGACGAGCAATTTACCTGCACGGGTGCTATCAGGGTTGCGGACACAACCTATCACTGCCACAACACGGGCGGTCACGGAACGGAAAAGAATCTCACGGAGGGACTTATGAATTCCTGCAACCCGTATTTCATAACTATAGGTCAACGCTTGGGTGTTGATACCTTCTATAAATATTTTGAGGCGTTCGGCTTTACGGAAAAGACGGGAATTGACCTTCCCGGCGAAACTCCGCCGACCGCAGGCAAAACTTATTTTGCACACGACGATATGACGGTTATCAACCTTGCCAGCTCATCCTTCGGTCAGTCCTTTACGGTAACTCCGATGCAGATGATAACGGCGGTAAACGCTATTGCCAATGACGGAAAGCTGATGCAGCCGTACATCGTCAGCAAGGTGCTTGACAATGAGGGTAAGCTGGTTTCTCAAACGCAGCCTATTCAAAAAAGACAGGTTATTTCGCAATCAACCTCGGAGATGATAATGGCATCCATGGAGCAGGTCGCAATCAACGGTACTGCGAAGAATGCTTATGTTGCAGGCTTCCGTGTAGGCGGCAAAACAGGTACCTCCGATAAGCTTGTCGAAAACAAAAAAGGCGAGGTTTGGGCATCGTTTGTAGGTGTTGCACCGACGGATAATCCGAAAATCACGGTGCTTATAGTTGTTGATGAGCCCGAGGGCGCAACAGGCGGCGGAGCGGTTGCAGCTCCGGTTGCAAGAGAGGTTATCGAAAACACGCTTGCATATCTCAATGTTGAGCGTCAGTACAAGGATTCCGAAAAGGCTTTGCTTGATATAAGCGTTCCGAATGCTACGGATATGTCGGTTGATGAGGCTCGCTCGCTTCTCGGTGAAAGTGATTTCAGCGTCAGAGTGGAGGGCAGCGGTGCAACGGTCATTTCACAGATGCCGGCTGCCGGTCAGTATATACCGCAGGGAGGAGTAATTGTCCTTTATACGGATGATAACAGCAAGAAGCTCAAGGCGACTGTTCCCGATTTTACCGGTATGACCGTCAGTGAGGCAAATTACGCCGCAATTAATGCGGGCATAAATATAAGGGTTTCGGGAAATTCCCTTTTGGGCACAAGCCTGACAGCGTACAGGCAAAGCTCGGAAAAGGGTTCGGAAATAGAATACGGTTCAACCGTGACGGTATATTTCAGATCCATGACGGGACTTTCCGATAACTGATATCGGCGGAGGTAACGAATGAAGCTGTACGAATTACTTAACGGAATTGAAACAAAAACGGACTACATACAAAACCCGGAAATTACAATGGTTACGGATGATTCAAGAAACGTAAGAAATTCAAGCGCTTTTGTATGCATTAAAGGAAGTAAGGATGACGGTCACAGCTTTGCAAAAAAAGCACTCGAAAAGGGTGCAGCAGTTGTAATTTGTGAGCGTGATTTGGGAATAAAAAACAGTATCATCGTCGAAAATACAAGGGAAGCTTATGCTTTGATGTGTGCCAATTTTTACGGAAATCGACATAAGCAGATGAAAATGATTGGCGTAACGGGAACGAACGGTAAGACCACAACGACGTTTATTATCAAGCGTGTTCTTGAACAAAACGGCTACAAGGTCGGCGTTATCGGTACTCTCGGAGCGTGGATCGGTGCGGAGCATTACCCCACCCGGTACACAACGCCCAACCCATCGGTGCTGCACAGGCTGTTTTATATGATGCGACTTGCCGGCTGCGACGTCTGCGTTATGGAGGTTTCGTCGCAGGCACTTGCAAAGCTGAGAGTCTACGGTATTGATTTTGACATAGGTGTTTTCACAAATCTTTCTCCCGAGCATCTTGATTATCACCTCGATATGGAAAAATATGCAAAGGCAAAGACTATGCTTATGAAAAGCAGTCGGCTTTGTGTAATAAATGCGGATGATTCCTATGCGGAGCTTATGAAAAAGAGCGCAGGCGGAAAGGTCCTGACCTATGCGATAGACAGCTCGGCGGATTTTTATGCAAGCGATATTACGCTCTCAAGAAACGGAGTTGACTATACTCTTAATTCGCCCAAGGGGAGCTTTAAGGTTGATTATAGCTCGGTCGGAAGCTTTTCCGTATATAATTCCATGGCGGCGTTTGTCGTTGCGGAAATTATGGGCTTGAATACGGAGCGTACTCTGAAGGCTCTTGCCGAGGCGGATAATATCCGAGGACGTATGGAAAAAATACAGAACGACAAAGGTATCAACCTTTTTATTGATTTTGCACACACTCCGGATTCGCTCGAAAACGTGCTTAAAACCTTGAAAAAGCTTTATGACGGCAGACTCATTGTGGTTTTCGGCTGCGGCGGAGACAGAGACCGTTCAAAGCGTCCGCTTATGGGCAAGGTGGCGGTAAAATACGCCGATATAGCTTTTGTAACCTCGGATAATCCGAGGACGGAGGAGCCGGAGGCGATAATTGATGACATTGTTTCCGAGCTTGAAAGCACTTCATATGTAAAGGAAGCAGACAGAACCAAGGCTATTCGTGAAGCGATAATGCAGGCGAGAACGGGGGACACCGTGATAATCGCAGGCAAGGGTCACGAAAGCTATCAGATAATCGGAAACGAGAAAATTCGTTACGATGAAAGAGAAATTATAAGGAAAATACTTGATAACGAGGCGAGCTTTTAAAAATGAGAACTTTAGCCGTAAAACAAATTGCCGAGGCGATCGGCGGAAAATACAACATTGATGTACAGGTCAAATCGGTTTGCATTGATTCAAGACTTTGCACCCCGGGCTGTATTTATGTTGCAATAAATGGCGAGAATTTTGATGGTCACGATTTTACTGCGGCAGCATTCAAAAACGGTGCTGTTGCCGCAATAATCCATCACGATGTTGATGCGGAGGGTGCATTCATCAGAGTTGAGGATACCCACAGGGCATTGATTGAACTTGCACATTGGTACAGGATGACCTTTGATATTCCCTTTGTGGGTCTTACCGGAAGTGTAGGAAAAACAACAACAAAGGAAATGACGTGGTTTGTTCTTAACGAAAAATTCAATTCTCTCAAAACGGAGGGCAATCTGAACAATAATATCGGCTTGCCGCGTACACTGCTCAGACTTGAGGATGATACACAGGCGGCGGTCATTGAAATGGGTATGGGCAACCTGGGCGAAATTTCAGAGCTTTCAAGGATTACCGAGCCCACCGTTGCGATTATCAGCAATATCGGTGTTTCGCATATTGAAACGCTCGGCTCAAGGGAGAATATTTTGAAAGCAAAGCTTGAAATTCTCGATGGTCTGCGTGAGGGCTGTCCGATTTTTCTCAACGGCGACGACCCGTATCTTGCCGGTGCTGTTATTGAGGGGCATCCGGTGTTTTATTACGGTATTGACGACAAAACCTGCAATTTCAGAGCGATAAACATTGAGCAAAGGGACGAAACGACAGAATTTGACATAGTTTACGACGGCGACAAAATTCAGCACGCTATAATACCCACAATCGGCAAACACAATGTATACAATGCTCTTGCAGCATTCGGAACGGGCACTTGGCTCGGTGTTTCTGCCGAGGAGGCGGTCAGAGGACTTGCCAAATATGTACCCTCGGGTATGCGACAGAGAATTAAAGCCGTCGGCGGAATAAAATTTGTTGAGGACTGCTACAATGCAAGCCCCGATTCTCAAAGGGCGGCACTGAAGATGCTTTCCGAAATGAATGTCGAACGTAAAATCGCCGTTCTCGGAGATATGCTTGAGCTCGGTGCAATCAGCGAGGATTCTCACCGCAACGCAGGACTGTTGGCGGCAAAATCAAAAATTGATGTGCTGATGACATACGGAGAACGCTCAAAAGCCACCGCCGAAAAGGCGAGAGAGTGCGGTGTTGCACAGGTTTATGATTTTGTTGATAAAAAGGCACTTGCCGACAAGCTTTTTGAAATTATCAAAGAGGGCGATGCAATTCTCTTTAAGGCGAGCCGAGGGATGGCCTTGGAGGATATCATCAATGACCTGTACGGCAGGATAGAAAATAAATAAAATGAGGTAAACCAAGGATTGAAAGGACACGGGTGATATAAATGAACGGTATATTGGCAATTGTACTTTGTGCGGCGGCATCATTCGGTATAACCGCACTTCTCGGCTACGGAATTATTCCTTGGCTTCACAAGCTCAAATTCGGTCAGACAATACTTGAAATCGGTCCGAAATGGCACAAGAAAAAGCAGGGTACACCGACAATGGGCGGTATAATGTTCATTATCGGAATCTTCTGCTCGGCGGCGGTTGTGCTTGTTGTCAATTCTCTGACGGGTAACGGCTTGGGTATAGCCGATGACCAAAAAACAAAGCTTTGGGCAGGTATGATAATGGCACTCCTGTTCGGTGCGGTCGGCTTTGCCGATGACTACATAAAGGTCGTTAAAAAGAGAAATCTCGGGCTTTCGATAATTCAAAAAACCGCTTGTCAGCTTCTTATTTGTGCGGCATATCTCACAAGTCTTTATCTGGCAATGGATAAAGAGCCATATATGCTTGTACCGTTTGTCGGTACGGTCAATCTCGGAATTTGGTTCTGGGTGCTCGGAGTTTGTGTGCTTTACGGTGCGATAAACGCCGTTAATTTCACCGACGGAATTGACGGCCTTTGCTCGTCCGTAACCGCCACTGCCGCTTTTTGCTTTATCATTATGGCGGTTCTTAACAAGTTCTTCGGAATCGGAGTTATTGCCGCGGCATTGCTCGGCGGCTGTATAGGCTTTTTTGTTTGGAACAAATATCCTGCAAAGGTATTTATGGGCGATACGGGTTCAATGTTCCTCGGTGGTATGGTTGTTGCGATAGCTTATGCACTGGATTGTCCGATAATTCTTGTGCTTACGGGAATAATCTATTTTATAGAGGGCTTGTCGGATGTGATTCAGATAGGCTACTTTAAGCTCACTCACGGAAAAAGAATTTTCAGAATGGCACCGATTCATCATCATTTTGAGATGGGCGGTTGGAGCGAAAGGAAAATTGACGCAGTATTCTGCACCGTTAATCTTATCGGCGGAATACTCGGAATTTTGGCTATGTACTACGGTGCATAATGCGTAATTAATATAAAATAAAAGGGGGATAAGGACAATGTCTGAAAAAGAGAGCTCATTTAAGAAAAGAAGACATCTGCAAATATTGGGAGTCAATGTTTTTGTTGACGGTGGATTTGATGTTATATACCTGGCCGTTGTTTTTTGGCTTTTGGCTATAGGATTGGTAATGATGTTTTCCGCAAGCTATGTAAGTGCCAAATACGATGCTAAAGTCGGTTACGACTCCATGTTTTACATTAAAAAGCAGATAAAATTTGCCATAATAGGCATTGCTCTTATGTTTCTGTTTTCAAGGCTCAATCCCGAGTTTGTAAAAAAATTGTCACCCTTTGTAGCGATTGTGGCATTGGCTTTGCTGATTGCTGTTTTGATAAAACCGATGCAAATTGATGGTAAAGAGGATTTCAGACGTTGGCTTTGGCTTGGTTTCCAATTTCAGCCCTCCGAGGTTGCAAAGCTTTCACTGATTATGCTGACTGCAATGCTGATGGACAAATATAAGCATCAGCTTGAAACAAGGTGGTGGGTTGCACCCCTTATACTTATTCCGACCATTGTTTTCTGCGTACTCATCTATCGCGAAAAACACCTGTCTGCCACAATTATCGTTGCATGCATCGGCTTGGTGATAATGCTGCTCGGAGGTGCGGATAAACGCTGGTTTATTTACGGCGGTATGGTTGCCGTAGCTGCTGTTGCTTTGATATTGGTGTTTAGAAATCAACTGCTTACCGGATATCAGGTTGAACGTATTGATTCTATGTTTTCAAAGGATTATGGTGATACCGTGACACGTTGGCAGACAAATCAATCTCTTTATGCCCTTGGCTCCGGTGGCTTCTTTGGCTTGGGCTTGGGTAAATCAAGGCAGAAATATCTCTTTATGCCTGAACCGCAGAACGATTTTGTTTTTGCGATAGTCGGTGAGGAGCTCGGCTTTTTACGCAGCTTGCTCATCATCCTTGCCTTTGTTTTCCTTGTTTACAGAGGCTTTGCCATAGCGATGAAATCAAAAAGCAGGTTTGAACGTCTGTTGGTTCTCGGAATTTCATTCAAATTGGCATTGCAGGTTATATTTAACCTTTTGGTTGTAACCGATGTTATGCCGAATACCGGAATATCGCTTCCGTTTTTCAGTGCCGGCGGAACTGCGCTTATTATGCAGCTTGTTGAGGTCGGAATGGTGCTTGCGGTTTCGAGGTCCGGCGAAAGAGTAAGGAAAGAGGTTGCCCATGCTTAATAATAAAAAAATTCTGTTTGCAACCGGCGGTACCGGCGGACATATCAATCCTGCGCTTGCGGTTGCGGGATATATACGAAATAAATATCCGAACGCACAGCTTCTCTTTGTGGGAACTGCGGCAAGGATGGAGGCGCAGCTTGTACCTGCTGCCGGCTTTGCTTTTAAAACTATTGACATTCAGGGCTTTAGCCGTGAAATGAATTTGAACGGCTTAAAGCATAACTTGAAAACGCTGAAGCTGCTTGCAACGGCGACAGGTCAGGCGAAAAAAATAATTAAGGAATTTTCACCCGATGCGGTTATCGGCTTTGGCGGCTACGTCAGCGGACCGGTGCTCAACGCTGCGGCAAGTATGGGTATCCCCACGGCGATACATGAGCAAAACGCCTTTCCCGGTATAACCAACAAAAGCCTTGCAAAAAAGGTTGATTGTGTAATGCTGACCTCAAAGGAGGCGGAGAAGCTTTTCAAGCCGAAAAACCACTGCGTTGTTACCGGACTTCCGATAAGGAGCGAAATAATAAATGCGGACAGAGAAATTGCCAGAGCCCAATTAAAGCTCGACAGCAGACCTCTCGTTCTCTCCATGGGAGGCAGTCTTGGTGCAAAGGCAATTAACAACGCAATGAAATATATAATTGGAAGCAAGTATAAGGATAAGGATTGCTATTTTCTGCACGCAACAGGTAAAAACGGTGTCGGAATGTTTGATGAGCTTAAAGCGGAGTATGGCATTGAGCTTGAAAATGAGCCGCAGCTTATGCTCAGAGAATACATAAATGATATGGATTGCTGTTTGGCGGCGGCGGATGTTGTTATCTGCCGTGCGGGTGCAAGCTCACTTTGTGAGATTGAGGCTCTCGGTAAGCCCTCAATTCTTATACCCTATCCCTATGCGGCGGAAAATCATCAGTTCTATAATGCAAAAACACTTGCCGATATTGATGCGGCGGTGCTTATAGAGGAAAAGGAGCTCAGCGGAGAAAAGCTTCTTGCGGAGCTTAACGGACTTCTTTCGGACCGTGAACGACTTGCCCGAATGGGCGAAAATGCCCGCAAAACGGCAATTCTCGATGCCTCCGAGCGTATTACGGATTGCCTTTGTTCAATAATGAATTAACACTTTTTGCTTTTCGCCATAAACTGAAAACAGATTAATAAAATCCGAAAGGGTGCGATTTATGGGTCGTTTTTCAGTAATCGGCGGAGAAAAGCTCGGTGGGCGAATAAGGGTACAGGGCTCAAAAAACAGTGCATTGCCTATTCTTGCGGCTTCGGTCGCAGTCGGTAGACCGTGCGTTATACATAATTGCCCGATGCTCAGCGATATAAATGCGGCGTTGAATATCCTAAAAGCGCTCGGCTGTGAGGTGCACCGCAGCGGCAATTCGGTTTCGATTGACAGCGGAAGAATTTCTCCCGTGACCATACCGGATTCGCTGACGAGAGAAATGCGTTCGTCAATAATATTTCTCGGAGCATTGATATCTCGAATGGGTGAAGCTGTAATTTGTATGCCGGGTGGCTGTGATATAGGTATAAGACCGATAGATTTGCATTTGTCCTCACTTGAAAAGCTCGGAGTTGTCTTTTCGGAGGAATACGGAAGCATTCGTTGCACCTGCAATAAGCTCAAGGGCACGAGGGTAACGCTATCCTTCCCGAGCGTGGGTGCAACGGAAAATATTATGCTTGCCTCAATCAGGTGCAAGGGAACGACGACAATAATAAACGCTGCCCGTGAGCCCGAAATTGCTGACCTTGCAAATTTTTTGAATTCCTGCGGTGCAAGGATAAGCGGAGCGGGCGAGAGTACGATTTATATTGAGGGAGTTGAGACCTTTCATCCGACACAATATACCGTAATGCCCGACAGAATTGTTGCCTGCACCTATATGGCGGCGGCAGCAGTCACCGGCTCGGAGCTTATACTTGAGGACGTGAGAACACAGCAGCTTGCCTCGGTTATACAATGCTTTGAACAGTGCGGCTGTAAGATAACGGCTCGTCAAAATAGGCTGAGAATCATATCACCGAGCAGACTTTTACCGATGGAAACCGTGAGGACAATGCCATATCCCGGCTTCCCGACGGATTGCCAGGCGTTGATAACCTCAATGGCAAGCATTGCCGACGGGACCACGGTGATTTGTGAAAATATATTTGAAAACCGTTTCAGACATACCGCAGAGCTTAACCGAATGGGTGCGGATATAAGCGTTCATGACAAGGTTGCCGTTATAAACGGAGTCGAGAGACTTCACGGTGCAACGGTATATGCCGGAGATTTGAGGGCAGGTGCGGCGCTGACAGTTGCCGGACTGTGTGCAGAGGGAACTACGACGGTGGAAAACATACATTTCATTGACCGGGGCTATGAAGCCCTCGAAAAAAATCTCGGTTATTTGGGAGCAAATATAAAAAGGATTGATTGAAGTGAAAAAACTAACTGCAAAACAGGTTGCGGCAATGTCACCGGAGGTCAGAGCGCGCTATAAGAAAAGATTGATGACGGTTCAGCGTAACCGCAGAATTCTTAACGGAATAGTTGCGTTTGCTGCTGTGGCTGCCATCCTTGCTCTGCTCAGCGTTACGGTGTTTTTTAAGGTGAGCGAGGTTAAGGTTATCAAGGCCGGTGTGCATTATTCGGCGGAGGAAATTATTGATGCCTCCGGAGTTAAGCTCGGTGACAGTATTCTCAGGACAGACTGGGATGAGGTTAAGGAAAGGGTGGAAAAAAAGCTGCCCTATGTCCGTTCGCTGAAAATAGAAAAATCACTCGATGGCAGAGTAAGCTTTGCCGTCAGTGATGCTACGGCGGACAAGCTGCTCAAAATCCCGAATGGCTATGCCGTTGCTGATGATAATTTGAAGCTGCTTGAAATTTTAAAGGACAAGCCCGAAAACAGCACTCTGACCTATCTTGTAATGAGCTTGCCGTCCGAGCTTACAATAAAGGTCGGTGAAACGGTTGTATTTAAGGATAACGATAAAACGGGTCAGCTTTACAAAGCCGTTAATGAGGCAATCGAAAAAGTCGGATTGGAAAAAATTACGGGAATAGATATTTCCGATGTCAACAGCATTACCCTTGAATATCAAAACCGCTACAAGCTCTATCTCGGAGACAGCGGCAGTATTGAATATAAGCTGCAAGAGGCAAAAAAAGTTATTGCCAAGGAGGACGCGGTAAATCCAAATCAGATAGGCAAAATAAATCTTTCAATTCTGAAAAAGGTCTATGTTGAGCCTTTGGAAACGCTTGAGGAAACAACGGCAGTGAGCGTGGAAGTGACCTCGGAGCCGGATGTGACGGAGGTTACCGATACGACGGATACTACATCCGAAACAGAACCGGAGCAGACCGATACAACACAGGAAACAACGCAAGTTGATGCGACGAACGCTCCGAATATGGAATAAACAGGCAGATTCGGCAATTGATAACTGCAAAAAAAGACAATTTTTTTGCTTGTTTTAGCAATATAAGTCTTGAAATTAATAAAAAAGTATGATATCATATGATTTAGCTAAACTTGGTGAAAATATGATTTCTAAAACGGAGGTTTTTAAAATGGCATTTGAAATTGATAACGATTTCGAGAGCACCGTTCAGATTAAGGTTATAGGCGTCGGTGGCGGCGGCGGAAACGCTGTTAACACAATGATTGCACAGGGTATGCAGGGTGCTGAGTTTATCGTAGTAAACACTGACAAGCAGGTTCTTGTTAATTCACAGGCAACTCACAGAATTCAGATTGGCGAAAAGTCCACAAGAGGACAGGGTGCCGGCGGACGTCCCGAGGTTGGCGAAAAGGCTGCCGAGGAGAGCAGAGAAGAAATTTCCTCAATCCTCAAGGGCTCTGATATGGTATTTATCACCGCAGGTATGGGCGGCGGCACAGGCACAGGTGCAGCTCCCGTTATTGCCGAGATTGCCAAGGAAATGGGCGTTCTCACAGTCGGCGTTGTTACAAAGCCCTTCAAGTTTGAGGGTAAAAAGAGAAGCACACTTGCGGAGCAGGGCATCGCACGCCTTTCCGAGCACGTTGACAGCCTTATTGTTATCCCGAACGACAGACTCAAGCTCCTCAGCGACCGTTGCAAGACTCTTTCCGAGGCTTTCCTTGTTGCTGATGAGGTTCTTTCACAGGGCGTTAAGAGCATTTCCGAGCTCATTAAGGTTCCCGGCTTTGTTAACCTTGATTTTGCCGATGTTTGCAGCGTAATGAGAGATGCCGGCTACGCACATATGGGTGTTGGTACTGCAAAGGGCAAGGACAAGAGCCTTCAGGCAGCCGAGATGGCTACCTCCAGTCCGCTGCTTGAAACCTCTATTTCAGGTGCAAAGGGTGTTATCATCAGCATCACCTCCTCACCCGATATCGGTCTTGAGGAAATTGAGAATGCTTGCGAATCCATCACGGAGAAGGCACATCCCGATGCAAACATTACATGGGGTGTTGCGTTTGATTCCAAGCTTGAGGATGAGATTGTTATTACCGTTATTGCAACGGGCTTTGATGCAAAATCCTCTGATGATTTCGGCACAATTCCCACCTTTAAGGCAACCTCAAATGCAGGTGCTCCGATCCGCTCAACAGCAGCTTCCACAATGGACGCTCCGCTTGATCCTCCCAAGGTTGGCAGCTCAAAGCCGCAGGCGGCTAAGGCTGCTGCCGATGATGATGATTTCTATGTAATCCTTAACGACATCATCAAGAAGAAGGGCGACAACTAATTCGTTCAAAACAATAAATTTAAGCCCCCGACTTTCGTCGGGGGCTTATTTTTAGTGTGCTGTTCAGTTTAATGTTGCCGATTGAGGAACTATGCCGGGGAAAAGCAGGTCATGGATATATTTGTCCTCCGTTTCCCAATTGAGGATGAGAACCTCCTTGCCGTCCCTGGTTGAAAGCGGATATGGAGTGTGAGGAATGATATCCTCATTAATTGACATTGAGAAATATTTAGGTGCTTTGGCAATCTGCGAAATGAGCTCCGTTTTGGAAAAATTCGTTGTGACAAGCGGCAATGCTTCATCAAGAAGTCCGAGCAGGGTGGTTGCCGAGGAATTTTTGAGCTTTTGAATGATTGCGTTGAGAACCGCACGTTGTCTGCCGGTACGCTTACGGTCGGTATCAATGGAACGCAGTCTTGAATAGGCGACTGCCTGACTACCGTTTAGGTTGTAGCTGCCCGCCGAGCGTTTTCCGATAACATTCAGCGCTTCCTCTGCGGTGAGCGAAACCGCAACGCCGCCGATTGCATCGACAATTTGCTCAAAGCCCGAAATATCAACGGTGATGTATTTGTCAATACGAATTTTGTAATTCTGCTGAATGGTATCAACAAGCAGGCTTGCACCGCCGTAGGCGTGAGCTGTGTTCAAACGCTTGTTGCCGTGACCGGGGATTGTGACGTAAGCGGCACGGGAAAGCGAAACCATATTGATAACATTGTTGATGGTGTTTATGGAAATGAGAATCATTGAGTCGGAGCGTGGGAGGTATGCACCCTTAAACATTACAACCTCCTCGTCGCCATAGTCAACGCCGACAAGCAGAATGTTGATTATGCGGTCGTCATACCATATGACGTTATTGCTCAGGCGGCTTCTCAAATCCGCATCGGCGTCACCCTGGTCATCAAAGGAGAGACTTTCCTCACTGTCAAGGTTGGGGTTTGCCGTACCCTTGGAATCACCGTAATTGAGCTTGTCAAGATAGGAGTAGGCAAGAAATCCGACTCCGCCGACAAGAATTGCAAAAACCAGAATTATTGAAATAAATACACGCAGACCCCTTTTTTTCGGTTTACGCTTGGAAAGCTTTTTGATTTCCTTTTCCGGCATGATATAATAGTCGTCATCGGGTTCGATGACCTGATATTTGTTTTCGCTCATAAGTAAAAACCTCCTTTTCAAACATTATAGACTATTTTAAAAAGAAAATCAAATATTATTGCACATTTTATTGTTTGAGGTTATAATAAATTGAGGTGATTTTGAATGAACGAGTTGAAACATATGATTTTTGCACTCTCCGAGACAAACGGAACATCGGGTGTTGAGGATGAAACGCTTGATATGATAGAAAAAACGGTGGCTGATTTTGCACGAATTTCACGAGATCGATTTGGCAATTCGGTTGCGACGGTGGAGGGCACGGACAGGGTCTTTCTGCTCGATGCTCATACGGACAGAGTCGGAATGACGGTTACGGCGATTGAGGAGGGCGGCTTTTTGCGTGTCGCAAAGTGCGGCGGAATGGATGCAAGAGTGCTTGCGGCGCAGGATGTTACTGTTTGGGGCAAGGAGCCGGTTTACGGTGTTGTTACCTCAACTCCGCCACATCTCTCAACCGTAGAGGATGCAAAGAAAGCCAAGGATTTTGATTTGATTTTGATTGATACGGGTTTGAGCAAGGAAAACGCACAAAAGCTTATTTCGCCCGGTGACAGAATCACGGTGAGAGCACCTCACGGAGAGCTTATAAACAACAGAATTTTCGGTGCGGCACTTGATGACCGTGCCGGCTGTGCGGTTATAATCAGGGCGGCACAGCTTGTTGCCGATGCTCAAAATCACCCGACGGTTAAGCTTTTGCTTTCACGTCAGGAGGAAACGGGCGGAAGCGGCGCAGTGACAGGCAGCTTTGAGATGGATGCGGATGAATGTATCAGTGTTGATGTCAGCTTTGCCGATGTTGCAGGCGAAAGATGCGGTGAATTGGGTAAGGGACCGATGATTGGTATAGCTCCCGTCCTTGACCGCAAAATCAGCCAAAAGCTAAAGGAAACGGCAGAAAAACACAAAATTTCCTATCAGCTTGAGGTTATGAGCGATTTGACGGGAACAAATGCTGACCATATCGCAATTTCAAAGGGCGGAATAAAAACAGGACTTGTCTCCGTTCCTCAACGCAATATGCACACGGGTGTTGAAGTGGTTTCGCTTGAAGATATAGAAAGCTGTGCAAGACTGATTGCCGAATACATCCTCGGAGGTGGAATTGATGCTTGAATTGATTAAAAAGCTTTCCTTGCTCAACGGAATTTCCGGCAGGGAGGATGACGTAAGGAATTTTATTATTGAGGAAATACGCCCCTTTGCCGAAAGCATTGAGGTTGACCCGCTCGGAAATTTGATTGTGTATAAAAAAGGAAAGCATACGCCAAAGAATAAAATTATGCTTGATGCCCATATGGATGAGGTAGGCTTTATTGTAACCTCGATAAATTCCGACGGTACGCTGGGAATTGAATGTGTCGGTGGAATTGACAAGCGTGTTTACGTCGGCAGAGCCGTTACGGTTGGCGAAAACAGAATAAACGGTGTTCTCGGAATAAAGCCTATTCATATGACAAGGGGCGACGAAAGGCTGGCAATGCCCGAAAAGGTTTATATAGATATCGGCGCCCGTAATAAGGATGAGGCTCAAGAGCTTGTTGCTCTCGGTGACCATGCTTGCTTCAATTCCGAATTTTGTGAGTTTGGTGACGGCTTTATAAAGGGCAAGGCACTCGATGACCGTGCCGGCTGTGCAATACTGATAAATATGATTAAATCCGAGCTGCCATACGATATGTATTTTAATTTTGCGGTGGGCGAGGAGGTCGGCTTCGGCTCGGCAAGCACTGCGGCATACAGAATAAAGCCGGATTTTGCAATAGTTGTTGAAACGACAACTGCGGCGGATTTGGCTGATGTTCCCGAAAACAAAACCGTTTGCAGGCTCGGTGAGGGTGCAGTTATATCCTTTATGGATAGACGGACGATTTATCCCAAGGAGCTTTTTGACCTTGCCTTTGAGCTTGCAAAAAAGAACTCGATAAAGGCTCAGGTGAAGTCGGCGGTTGCAGGCGGTAATAATGCCGGGGTTATTCATAAAACGGCAGGCGGAATAAAAACGCTGACGGTTTCTCTGCCTTGCAGATATCTCCATTCACCGTCCTGCGTGCTTAAAACAGAGGATATAACGGAAAGCGAACGTCTTATTCGTGCGCTTGCACAGGAGCTTTGCAATGATTAAGGCAGTCGAAAAGGGCGACAAGGCTTTTGTCGAATTTTGTCGGCGTGATGTTTTCGGTACAAGGATAGCTTGCCTTTACGGCTGCTATTCGACGGATTACGACTTTGTGAAATTCTGGGCTCAAACCGATGGTGACGGAAGAATTATTTCCGCAATAAGCCGCCTTGACGGTGATGCTACACTAAGCACAACGGGAGAGAATGCTGCGGAGCTGAATGAATTTTTCGATATTGTCGGTTTCCGTACCATTCAATGCGAAAGCTCGGCGGCAAGGCTGATGAAGCGTGAAGCGACGGTGAACGGATTTGTGGTTGAATATGAAAAAAATCAAAATCAAGCCGTCGAGTTAAATTTTGACAGTGAATTTCGCCCGAAAGAGGTATATGATATAATA
>CAYYLP010000027.1:0-22899 GCA_964472865.1 uncultured Ruminococcus sp.
CGGTGTCGGAAATTGTAAAATGAAGTCCGTCCTTGCTCACACAATGCCAATATTTTGCCGTGATGTAATGACCAAGGGGATATTTATAGGAATGGGTTGCGATTTTCGGATATCCCGTTGTGCCGGAGGTAAAGAACATAAGCATCGGGTCATCGCCGCAGGGAGCATCCTCCTCACGTCTGAAACGTCTTGAGAAAAGGCAGTATTCATCATCAAAGCTGTGCCAGCCCTCACGGTGTCCGCCGACAATGATTTTATTCACAAGTGTTTTGGTTTTTTCATCAGCGATATCAACCTGATGAGCCGTGTCACCGTCTGCGGTGCAAAGGATTGTTGTAACGCCTGCCGCCTCAAAGCGATATTCAAAATCGTGGTCAACAAGCAGGTTTGTTGCCGGGATGGCTATTGCTCCGATCTTATGCAAACCAAGGATTGCAAACCAGAACTGATAGTGGCGTTTGAGGACAAGCATTACTCTGTCACCCTTCTTGATGCCGAGGGATTTAAAATAGTTCGCTGCCTGAGCGGAATGATCCTTGATATCCTTATATGTAAAGATGCGTTCATTTTTGTTTTTGTCGATATGAACCATTGCACGCTTATCGGGAGATTTCCTTGCGATGTTATCAACAATATCAAAGGCGAAATTGAAATCATTTTCATTGTTGAAATCAATGGAAAGAAGCTTTCCGTTTTCATCCTCCGTGGTGTCAATAAACTTTTCGCAAACGTAGCTACCCTTTGCCTTGATACCCTTTACGGCACGCTCATGAACAATGTTTGCAACGGGTGCATCACTTGCCATAACCATTGCAAGGAAAAGGCAATCTCTGCCGTCAACGGCAATCATTCCGTGCGGTGTGGAAGAATTGTAATAAATGCTGTCGCCCTCGCTGAGGATTTCCTCATGATTACCGACCCTGACCTTGAGCGTTCCGCTGATAACAAGGTCAAATTCCTGACCACCATGGGTTGTTGTGTGAATCGGCTTGTTTTCAAGCTCCGCATCGTATTCGTAACGAACCCAATAGGGCTCGGAGAGCTTTTCTCTGAATTTCGGTGCAAGGTTCTGTATTTCAATGCCGTTTTCGTTTACGGTCATCTGACCCTTGCCCTTTCTTGTAACCGTGTAAGAAGAAAGCACGGCGCTGTGTCCCTCAAGAAGATCTGTAATACCAATATCAAACGCAAGAGCACATTTATGAATAAACGAGAAAGGAAGGTCAATCGTTCCGCTTTCGTAAATTCGGTAGGTTTCAACAGATACCTCGGTCTTTTCCGCCATTTCTTCAACAGTAAAGCCGCAAATATCTCTCATCTCATGGATACGCTCTGCCACTTCATAGAGCTTGTTTGTTTCGTTTGAATCTGACATACTTTTTTCCTCCTTAGTATCGGACACCGGGAAAATAAAAAAACCGCCCCAAAGTTCTGAATAAAACTTTGAGACGGAAATAATATCCGCGGTACCACTCAAATTGCGATAGGCTATTGCTTCTCGCCTCTCTGCAGGATCAAACAATCCCTCAACACTGACGTAGTTGTCACGGGAGAAACTACTGCGGTTTCATCTCTCCGGCTCGGAAGTGATGGGTTTTACAATCTGTACACTATCGGCTCACACCAACCGCCGACTCTCTGAAAGGTCAAAAATGTAACCGTCTTCGTCACAGCCTTTGTTTCAACAGAATATCTATCTGTTGCGGTACATTATAAATCAGTTTTCTTTCTTTTGCAAGTAATAATTTGTAATGACTACATTACAAATTGTAATGTTATGCAGTAACAACCGAATTTGCCTTTTGCAGACCGTATTTCTTGATTGCATCCTCACGCATTTTGTACTTGAGAATTTTACCTGCAACATTCATCGGGAATTCTGTTACAAAGTCAATATATTTCGGAACCTTATGCTTAGCCATATGAGAAAGTACATAGTCCTTCATTTCCTGCTCGGTCATACTCTCGCCCTCCTTGAGGATAACGCAAGCCATAATTTCCTCACCGAGCGCTTCATCGGGAACGCCGATAACCTGAACATCCTTTACCTTGGGATGGGTGTAAATAAATTCCTCAATCTCCTTGGGGTAGATATTTTCACCGCCTCGGATGATCATATCTTTGAGTCTGCCTGTTATTCTGTAATTTCCCTCCGGAGTGCGGCAAGCAAGGTCACCGGTGTGAAGCCAACCATCCTTATCAATTGCACTTGCGGTTGCCTTGGGCATTTTATAATAGCCCTTCATAATGTTATAGCCTCGAGCCACGAACTCACCCGTAACATTATCGGGACAGTCAAGTCCCGTTTCGGGGTCAACAATCTTGCACTCGATTTTAGGCAAGGGATGACCGACGGTTGCAACTCTGTCCTCAAGAGGATCGTCCGTACTGCTCATCGTACAGCCGGGAGATGACTCGGTTTGACCGTAAACGATGGTGATTTCGCTCATATGCATCTTTTCAACAACCTCACGCATTTTGGAAATCGGGCACGGTGAGCCTGCCATAATTCCGGTTCTCATATATGAAAAATCCGTCTTTTCAAAATCGGGATGCTGAAGCATTGCAATAAACATTGTGGGAACACCGTGGAATGCGGTTATTCTCTCGGAATTGATGCAGGCAAGCGATGATTTGGGTGAAAAATAAGGCAAGGGCAGAACCGTTCCGCCGTGGGTCATCGTTGCCGTCATAGCCAAAACCATACCGAAGCAATGGAACATGGGAACGTGTATCATCATTCTGTCCGCAGTTGAAAGATCCATTCTGTCACCGATGCATTTGCCGTTATTGACAACATTATAGTGGGTAAGCATAACGCCCTTGGGGAAGCCTGTTGTACCCGAGGTATACTGCATATTGCAAACATCGTCTTTTCTGACAAGCGATGCCATTCTGTAAACCTCCTCAACAGGAACCTCGCTTGCCTTATCGCAAGCCTGCTCCCACGTCATACAGCCCTGCTGCTCATATCCAACCGTTACAATATTTCTGAGGAACGGAAGCTTTTTAGCGTGAAGCTTTTCACCGCTCACGGTGTTTTGCAATTCGGGGCAAAGCTCCGCCATAATCTCATCGTAATGTGAGTCCCTGTAGCCCTTTATCATAATAAGAGTATGGGTATCGGACTGTCTGAGAAGATATTCCGCCTCATGGATTTTGTAAGCGGTATTCACTGTAACAAGAACCGCACCGATTTTTGTTGTTGCCCAAAAGGCAATGTACCACTGGGGAACATTGGTTGCCCAAACAGCAACGTGCGTACCTGCCTTTACGCCCATCGCAATAAGCGATCTTGCGAAATTATCAACATCTTCACGGAATTCGGAATAAGTTCTTGTGTAATCAAGAGTTGTATATTTGAATGCAAGCTGATCCGGAAATTCCTCCGCCATTCTGTCAAGCACCTGTGGAAAGGTTTCCTCAATAAGCTCCTCTTTTTTCCAAATAAATTTACCCGTATGGTTTTTGTTATAATAATATTTTTTGCTTTTGGCGGCATCGTCAACCGTTTCCATAAAGCTTTCATAATGAGTGAGAATGATATCAAGGTCGTCGATTTCGTCGTACCATTCCGGATTCCATTCTATGCAGATATAGCCGCTGTAATTGATTGAACCCAGAGCATTTATCATATCGGTTATCGGAATAACGCCCTCACCGATAAGTGTATGCTTTCCTGCCTTTGCGGCATCCGTCAGGTGAACAAGCTTGACATAAGCACCGAGATTGGTAATTGTTTTTTCCGGCTCCTCTCCCCCAACAAAATAAGTTTCATACATATTCCAATCGGCACCGATAAAGTCGCTTGCGAAATGATTCATAAGCTCGCAAAGCCTTGTTGTGTCGGCAAAGATGCCCTTTGTTTCAACAATGATTATAACATTGTTCTTTTCACCCAAAGCAATCGCTTCACCGATAAATTCAACCGTGTTTTCGTATGCAGCTTCTCCGCCCTCGGCAAAAACCTTTACATAAGGGACATTGAGATTTCCGGCTGCATTAACAGCACAACGTATTCTTTCGAGATTTTTAGGTGTTTTTTCGGCAGCATTGCAACCGGAATTGATACAAACAATGCTTTTCTTTTCGTTTATGAGCTTTCTTTTGGTCGAGGAAGCCATATCGGGGTTGAACGGAGAGGTTCTGCCTGCAAAGCACGGGGCACGGAAATCATGAATTTCAATTCCGTCATATTTGAGCTCCTCGGCAAGACTCAAAAAATCGTCAAAGCCTCTGTTTTTATGAAAATTTGTAGAAAATGCTAATTTCACAATTAACCCTCCTCATATGCAATCTTATTCAAAGCACTTACATAGGCTCGGATGCTTGCGCCGATTATATCGGTCGAAATTCCCGTACCGGAATAGAGCTTGCCGCTTGATGAGCGGAGCTTAACAAGTGCGTGACCCATAGCCTCACGTCCCTCGGTAACCGACTTAATCTGGAAATCATCAAGCTCATAGTGATGACCGATAATCTGCTCGATTGCAAGGAAAGCGGCATCAATCGGACCGTCACCGACGCTTACGCCGCTGAGCTCCGCACCGTCCTTGATGAGCTTAATATTGGCGGTTGCGGTGATAATGTTTCCGCTGTTGATAACATAGCTTGCAATGGAATAGCTTGACGGCACCTGTAACGCCGAGGAAGCGATTATTGCCTCAAGCTCCTTTGTTCCGACAAAATCCTTTTTGACGGCAACTCGCTTAAATGCCTCGTAAACATTTGAATTATCCTCGGGAGAAAGGTCGTAGCCAATCTTCTTTACCGCCTTGATAACCGTTGTAATTGTATCGTTTTTATCAAGTGTCAGACCGTCTGTTTCCTCATTTACGCCGTTATCAAAGGGTGAATTTTCGCTCTTGGAGGTGTTGAGCATTCTCTTAACCTGATCCGTAACACGAATAAGCTCCGTTGTTCTGAGCTTGCTTGAGACCTTAATCGAATCACCTTTAAGTGAAAAAATCTTCATAATTTTTTCAATCGACGGACGGTTGAAATTATCCGCTGTTGCCTTAATTTGTGAAGCACCGGCTTCAATTGCGGCAAACACCGATGCCGCTGCCATATTCATTGAATCCGCAACCTCGACACCGAGCGTGACTGCCTTGACGGACGGAGCGTTTTCGACAATATTCTTGATAAATTCGGCAAATTCCGACGGGAACATTGTTCCCTCAGAGTCGCAAACAGTAACTCTTGTTGCACCTGCCTTGACCGCCTCCTCAATCGCCTGATAGAGAAAGGAGCTTTCGGCTCTTACGGCATCCTCGGCAACAAATTCGACATTTTCCGAAAATTTCTTACATTCGGCAACAAGCTGCCCTACCATACCCAAAACTACCGGGGGCTTCTTGCCGCATTTGAATTCCATTTGAACCGCCGACATAGGCAAAGAAACCTTCAAAGAGAATTTTTTTGCCGATTTTACACAGTCGTAAGCAGCTTCAACGCCTGCCACATCGTAGCCGACATCAACCGCAACCTCGGAATGCTTCATAAGAGAGGCAATCGTTTTGATAAGCAGAGTGTCGGTTGATGTATTTTTAATCTGCGGCATTTCGATAATATCGCAGTGAAGTCTGTCCATCTGCTTGGCAAGCTCAATTTTTTCCTTAAAGCTCAAGGAATGGCTCTGTGATGCCGCACACTCTCTAAGTGTAACGTCTGACATAATAATTTTTCTCATAAAAATTCTCCTCTCGATTGTATGGAAATAAAAAAAGCCCCGGAAGTATTAAAACCTCCGGGACGATAATTTACATTACCGCGGTACCACCCGCATTGTCTGAAAAGACCACTTCGGATTCTGACAAATCCTAAGCCATGATAACGGTGCTTGCCGTAGCTCCTTATGCAGTCCGCAGACGGTTAGGGAGCTCTGCTCAGATACGAGACAGCAATTTCAATCCAATATCGGCTCGCACCCTCCGCCGACTCTCTGAAAAAGGTGTTGAAACGCTTAATATCTTCAACGCATTTCAAATATTGCAATTATTATATTCGAATTGTCGCCGATTGTAAAGATACATTTAGTAATATAGGCATTACAAAACGTAATTACTTCAAAAGCTCCGCATTGAGCTTCTTACCGTATGCGGAAGCGGCATTTACAAGACCCTCATCGGGAATTGTTTGAAGAATCGGCTTGCCCGTGCTGAGAACTCTGCAATAAATTTCGGCTGACTTCTCTATTGTGTGCATAAGACCGAATGCAGAATCAAAATTGTTGCCCGAAACAAAAAGACCGTGATGAGCCCAAACGATTGCATCGTACCTTTTCTGAAGCTCGCAGGTTTTGTGCGCAATCTCTGCACCGCCGGGTATCATCCACTCAACAACGCCAACGCCGTTCGGGAAGATTATCGGGCATTCCGTCATACTCTCCCAAAGCACTCTCGAAAATGCTTCGGAAGTAAGCGGAAGAACAAAGGTCAGCGCAATAATATTTACGGGATGTGCATGATAAATAACTCGGCACTCACCGTTTGTTGCGGCAACACGAACGCTGTGATTCATAAAATGGGTCGGAAATTCGCTTGTCGGACCTCCGCCGTTGACAAGACCCCAAACAATTCGATAGCTGTCACCCTCCGCATTGATTTCAAGTATGCAAATGTTTGCGGCAGGGTCTCTGATAACATTCTGGAAGAATTTACCGGTTCCCGTTACCATAAAATACTCATTTTTGAGGTTGTCCGCCTGAACACCGAGACTGACCCACTCCTTATCGTATGTAAAATACGGCTTGCACTGTTCAACCTCATCGGCAGTCATACGGTAAGAGAGATTTCCTCCATTGCCCTCATGCCAGCCCTGATAATAGCCGTCATCACAGGTTTGTGCAAATTTTTTAACAACATCAAGCTCCAAAATACCCATTTTAAAAAATCTCCAATCTTATGAATTTTTCATCGTTTTAAGACGCTTCATAACGTCATTTTCTCCCCTGCCGAAATAATCGTGCAGGATTTTGTATTCCTCAAAAAGCTTGTTATAAGCTTCAACATTTTCGGGAATCGGAGTGTAAACCTTATCCTTAACCTTGCCGAGTGCCGCCGCACCGTCATAAAGGCTGTCATATCCGCCCTTATCCGCGCCTGCCGCACACGCACCATAGATGGCACTGCCGAGGGCTCCGCCCTGCTCACAGTCCGCAATCTTGATGGGCATATTGATGACATCGGCGTAAATTTGCATTGTCATCGGGTCTTTTTGACTTATTCCGCCGGCGGCATAGAAATCGTTGACCTCAACGCCGTTTTCTTTAAACACATCAATAATCATTCTTGTGCCGTATGCCGTAGCTTCAATCAAGGCTCTGTAAATATCCTCGGGCTTTGTGCGAAGTGTCATACCAAGTATCATACCCGATAGGTCGGCATCAACAAGCACCGAGCGAACTCCGTTCCACCAATCAAGAGCAACCAAGCCGCTCTCGCCCGGCTTCTTTGCCTCGCATTTTTGTCTTAAAAGCTTGTGAATGTTTATACCCTTTTCCTCTGCCTCATCATAATAGCTCTTTGGCAAGCAGTTATCAATAAACCACTGGAAATGGTCACCAACACAGCATTGACCCGCCTCATAAGCATAAAGACCGGGCAAAATACCGTCGGCAACGACTCCGCTGATTCCCGGTACTCGTATTTCCTCCTCACCGAGAAGCATATGACAGGTTGATGTTCCCATAATCGCAAGCATTGCACCCGGCTTTGTAATTCCGACAGCGGGGACAAAAACGTGAGCATCAATTATCGGCACCGCAACCGCCGTGCCCTCTTTAAGACCGGTCATCGCCGCAAACTCGGCAGTTACCTCGCCCGCCTTTGAGCCGAGGGGAAGAATGTCTCTGGAAAATTTTTCATCTATAACGTGCTCCATTCTCGGATCAAGTGCTTTAAAGAACTCGTCCGAGGGGAAGCCCATCCTCTTGTTCCACATTGCCTTGTAGCCGGCACAGCAGGAATTGCGAATTTCGTGACCGCACATTTGCCAGGTGACCCAATCGGCAGCCTCAATGAATCTGTCGGCAGCATCGTAAATTGCCGGAGCCTCATCCAAAACCTGCCAAACCTTAGGAATTGCCCACTCCGAGGAAACCTTGCCGCCGTAAAGACCAAGCCAATCCTGGTTCATTTTTTCGGCAATTTCATTAAGCTTCGTTGCCTGAGCCTGAGCCGCATGGTGCTTCCAAAGCTTAACATAGGCATGGGGCTCATCCTTGTACTCATCAATAAAGCAAAGCGGTGTGCCGTCTTTCTTGACCGGCATAACCGTGCAGGCGGTAAAATCCAAACCGATACCGATGATATCCTCGGCATTTACACCGCTCTTTTCAATAACCTCGGGAATGGTTGTTGTTAAAACGTCCAAATAGTCCTGCGGGTCCTGAAGTGCCCAGTCTGTGCCGAGCTTTTTGCCGCTCGGAAGGGCGGAATCCATCACGGAATGAGGGTATTCCAACACAGAAGTCGCAAGCTCCTCGCCTGTTTTTACGTCAACAAGCAATGCTCTGCCCGAAAGTGTGCCGTAATCGACACCAATTGCATATTTTGCCATAATTAACCTCCGTTTACGCCATAAGTAAGGCGACAATATTTGAATAAATTTTCACCGGATCCTCAAGAAATCTTTCCTTTACGGAAAGTGCCTGATCATAATCTGCAACAAAAAGCTTGACGCTCATCAGCTCGTCATCACCGTCAACCACTCCGAGAGTGACGTTGCAGCCCCTTTCAAGCTGCTCAATGCTTATCTTGTTTTCACGCTCACGGCGAAGCCTTGTTTGCAGACGAACAGCCGCATTCAGCGCCCTTTCCCTGACCGTGTAGGGAATATCGTGTTCAAGCGTTTCGGAATTTTCTCTACCCGTTCCGGTAATAATCAGCTCATTGTTTTTTTTGATATAAACATTACCGTTTTCCACCAGCTCACTGAGAGCCTGGCTCATTTCAAAGTAATTCGCAAGCTCCTCGCCGCAGACAATCTCATCAAGCTGCTCACGAGTCAGCGGAGTATCAAGACGGCTGAGAAGATAGCCAATAAGAATTTTAATTTCGTTTTTTGTCCTCAATCCGCCGAGCTCAACGCCCTCGCTGAAAGACTCATATTCCATTGTTTGTCCTCCTTATTCAATCGGAACCTCAACGGGTTGCCTGTGTCTGAAAATAAGAACACTGTCAAAGCCGCAGTCCTTTGCAAGCTGCATACCCTGCTCGATTCCCGCACCCATATGCTCCGTAAAATGGGAATCCGAGCCAACGGTAACATATTTTCCGCCCAGCTCCCTAAAGCGACGTACAAAGCTCTCGTCGGGAAGTGTTCTGCCGATTTTCTGACGCAGACCCGAGGTATTGATTTCAAGCGGCTTGTCCTTTTGAATCAGCAAAGAAAAAATTTCATCAATATCCTTTTGATATTTTGAAAGCTCAACATTTATTTTATAATCACCGACAATGTAGCGCAACGGATAGGTCAAATGAGCAAAGGTATCGAATTTTCCCCATTCCGCAAGCAGCTTCAGCTCATAAAAATAGTCGTCAAGGAGCGGATAAACATTGTCGCTTTGATAATCGAGAAAGCAAAAATCCTCCGTTTCCCTGAGGTTATGTATTGAGCCGATAACAAAATCATAGTCATTTGAAGTAAGCAAGGCTTCACTTTCACCAATATTGTATGTAGGCTCACCGAGCTCCACTCCCACGCAGACCTCAATCCTGTCCTTATACTGCTCCTTTGCTCTCAAAATATCGTCAAAGGATTCGTCGGCGGTTTTATCAAACGATTTTTCGTGAAAAAAATCCATCTCAACGTGGTCGGTGAACGCAACTGTCTTTATTCCTTTTTCGATTGAGCTTGCAATCATTTCGTCAACCGAATAGTTTCCGTCAAAGGAATGTATTGTGTGTGCGTGCATATCGACAATATTTTTAAATGCCATTTGGATCACCCGATTATCTGTTGTAAATTATTTTGTCAACAATTCTTTCGGCAGCTTTACCGTCCGGAGCTCCGAAATTCGTAAAATTAAAATCGCAACGCCGTTTTCTGTAAGTTTCGGAAACGGTGCTGTTAATCAAATTCAAGAGAGTTTGAAAATCCCTCGCAACGGGTCCCGGAACATAGGTCTCGTAATCAAAATAGAAAGACCTTGCTCTTTCGTAACGGTCGAGGTCAAAGGCATAAAAATAAATCGGCTTATCTTGAATCGCAAAATCCATACATATCGACGAATAGTCGGTTACAAGAAAATCACAAAGTCTGACAAGCTCCGGAACATTGTCGTAATCGCAAACATCAACCGCACCGTCAAAGCCGTGCCTGTCGGTATGTACCTGTGGATGCAGACGTATCAGCAGAGCATATTCCTCGCCAAATCGCTCGTTAAAGGCAGCTACATCAAAATATTCGAGGATACGACCGTCATCCTTGGGATCATCACGGAATGTAGGCGCATAAAGTGCAAGCTTTTTGCCACGACACTGCGGATATTTTTTGTCAAAATCAGCTCGCAGCCTTTTTTCGTTAATCGGCTTGAAAAAATAATCACACCGGGCCGAGCCGAGCGGCAAAACCTTGTATTCGTTTACACCGAACGCACCGGCATAAATCGGCGTTACCTCCTGTGAGGAGCACACAACATATGTCAGCTTGTCATTTGCAGCCTTTTCGAGCCTTCTTATTTCCTCCGGCTGCTCGATATCAAAGCCAAATTTTTTAAAAGCTCCCTCGGCGTGCCAAAGCTGGGTGATAACCGCAGCGCTCTTAAATCGAAGCTTACCCATCGGCATAAAATTATCGTTGAGAAAAACAAAGCCGGCGGTTGCAAGATGATACGCCTTAACGGTAAAAAAGGATATCGCTCTGCCTATGCTTGAGAAAATCCCGCCAATGCTTTTTTCTTGCAGCTTCAGGTCATTACCCGAAATCGGAATAATTCTGAAATCATCACGCATAACAGCCTCACGCATAACAGCACCCAAGCTGTCGTTAAAGCTTTCGTTGTGTGGAGAAAGAAAAGCGACCTTATTCTTATTCAAGGGCAATATGCTGAAAATGTTGAACATAACCGCATAGATATTGTAAAACAATTTTTTCATAAATCGCTCACATCCGAAAAAATTCGACTTATTTTTTATTTACCATGGAATCGTATTTATCGCAGACCTCGTTTACTTCACCCGAAGCGATTATCTGTCCTTTTTGAAGAATTATCGCTTTGTCACAAAGCCTTCTGACCTGGTCGGTGCTGTGAGAAACAAAAAGCACCGTAACACCCTTGTTGAACATACTCTTTACTTTGTTTTCGCTCTTTTGTCTGAATTTTGCATCTCCGACGGAAAGAACCTCATCAAGAATAAGAACCTCGGGCTCAACCGCTGTCGCAATTGCAAAGCCGAGCCTTGCCCTCATACCCGATGAATAATTCTTAACCGGCACGTCAATAAATTCCTTGAGCTCTGAAAATTCAACAATTTCATCATACTTGCTTTCGATATACTTTCTCGAATAGCCCATGGTTGCACCGTAGAGAAAAATATTTTCCTTGCCTGAATAGTTGCTGTCAAAGCCGGCTCCCAATTCAAGTAGCGGCGCAATAACACCGTGAACAGTCACACTGCCCTTTGTGGGCTTGAGAACACCGGCAACCGTTTTAAGAAGTGTGCTTTTTCCGGCACCGTTAAAGCCGAGTATACCGAGTCTTTCGCCCTTTTCGACGGTAAATGAAATATCTCTTAGTGCCCAAAACTCCGTAAACATAAGCTTATGTGTGATAAGCTTTACAAAATATTCCTTGAGATTATCGACCTTTTCTTTATTTAGATTAAAAAGGATGCTGACATCCTTGACTTCAATCGCAGGCTGTCCCATATTACCTCTACCTTTCATATATGAAGAATGAATCTGTCCTGATGCTTGTAGAACACCCAAAGTCCGATAACAAGCGATGCCAATGAAATACCCAAAGCATAAAGGAAGTGATCCCAATTCCACATCGTGCTGTAAAGAACGCACGAACGGAACATTTCGAGAATACTGTACAGCGGATTGAGCATAAGAATTTTCATAACAATCGTATTAACACCGCTTCTTTGCAAGGTGTTGAGGCTGTACATTACGGGTGTAACATAGAAAAGCATCATTGTAATAACGCTGTAAATATATTCAATATCCTTAAAATAAACATTTAGAACCGAAAGAATAAGACCGATACCCGTGCTTAAAACGCAAAGCAAAACAATCGGAACAAACGAAAGCAAAGCGTACCATGAAAGGTGCAAATCGGGATATTGCATTGTATATTGATTTCTGATAAGGAAATACGCAAGTACAAGCACAAGCACGATAAGCGAAATACAGAACGTAACAAAGGTTGAAAAAACATTCGCTATCGGGTAAATGTATTTCGGCACATAGACCTTTTTGAGCACCGAAGCACTGTTTCTTATTGACCTCATCGCCCTTGTTGTGGATTGTGTAAAAAATTCATAGAGCAGGCGACCCGTCAAAAGATAGACCGGGTAGCAAACAACACCGTCACTTGATTTGCCGAATACCTTTGTAAAGATGAACAGCAAGACAAGCATTGTCAAAAACGGCTGTAGCATCGTCCAGAAAATTCCCAAAAATGAATTTCTGTATTGCAGCTTGACGTTTTTGCGAACAATTTCCTGCATTAAATATCTGTATTTGTAAGCGTTTTTCGCATATTGTTTAATTCCGATTTTAGGAGCTTTTTCTGCACTCATCTTATCACCTCATATAGTTTTCCACTTATAAAAATATCTGAGCATCGAATTGATATGAATAAGCATCAGCTTAAAATTACGCTTGCTCTCTCTGCCCCAAACGTGATTGACAATCGCATCCGGATAATAAATGCATTTTGAAATTTCATTAACCCTTCTTGCAAGGTCGGCATCCTCAAAATACATAAAATATCCCTCGTCAAAGCCGCCGAGCTTTTTGAGAACATCGGTTCGCAAAAGCATAAAGCAGCCTGTTGCGTTTTCAATCCGTGTGGGCTTTGAAAGGTCACAATCAAGCATAGCGTATTCCTTGAGCAGCTCGCTCGGCTCATCACCCCTCAAGCGGCTTGCAATGAGATATTTCATATGCGGATTACGCTTTCCGAGTATCTGGTCACGTCCGTCCGGGAAGCAAATCCTCGGTGAAAGCAGACCGATATCGGGATTTTTGTCCATATAATCCGCCATTTTTTTAATAACATTTTCGCAAAGCACAATATCGGGATTGATAATTGCATGATATTGGGATTCAACTTTCTTAACGGCAATATTGTGACCTGCACCGAAGCCGACATTTTTCTCGCTTCTGATGACAGTCACCTGCGGAAAGCTTTTTTCGATAAACTCTGGCGTTCCGTCAACAGAGCCGTTATCAACAACGTACAGCTTAAAATCTATATCCTTTGTCTGTTCAAAAAGTGTGTACAAGGTTTTTTCAATGGTCGTCATATTATTATAGGTAACAATGCTTCCGGTCACCGTATTATCCATAAACTGACCTACTTTCTTTAGCAATAATTTTTCACCGATTAAGAGAGTGCCTTAACGTCTCAAAAGTGCCGAAATAATCTGCACCCTCCAATTCAGCTTTGTCAAAAATCCGCTGCCGTTTCCGGAAACATTTTCTCCGTGACGGCGGTAAAGAATCAACGGCTCATCAATGAGAGTAACCTTGCCGTGCTTTTCCGCAGTCAGACCGATCCATTGGTCGTGCATCGGGAGCTTTTCGGGAAATGGAAGAATAAATTTTTTAAGCTCCGAGCAAAACGCCATACAGCAGCCCTGATATGAATTCTTAATTATATTTTTTACCGTTCCAACCTCGGTATGGTTTATCTCAAATGAGCTAACACCAACGGGGTGCAGCATACCGTCCGTAATTGCGGCGTTGTGAAGCACAAGCATAGCTCCGTCCGAAAAGGCGTTCATCACCCGCTCGACCTTGTTGCCGCACCAAACGTCATCCTGATCGCTGAGGAAAATATATTCCCCTCTTGCAAGAGAAATTGCGTGTTCAAAATTTTTAATAACGCCCTTACCCGGACCGGCAGTGTAAACGATTCTGCCGTCGCCCTCGATCAATTCTCTCAAGAACTCATAGGTTTGAGTATACGGGCAATCATCGGAAATTATCAGCTCGTCGCCCTCCCCGAGCTGATTAAGGATCGAAGCGACCTGCTCCGAAATATATTTTTCGCCTTTATAGGCCGCCATAGCAACAGAAATCATCGACCCTAACCTCTTACAAATATCAAATTATGTCATTGCAAAATAAGACTATCATATTATACCTACAATTCTAAGAATTGTCAACAGAATTATGTCTGAATCCTGCTCCCACTCCGCAGCAACGTTATTTCAAGCCGTACAGCCTTGCCTAACATATCCTTTTAATTCCCATAGAGCACCATATTCACGCCGTGCGTAAAAAATCGAGGCCCCCATTTTCGGAAGCCTCGTTAAATGTTTTTTAAATTAAATTGTACTTTGGACTCACACCTTATAATTTTCTCTGATTCTAAAAGCTATGTGAACATGTCACTCACTCTCTTTCGAGTAGATTTATAGGTTTAAAGCTTTTGAAAAACACTGTATTGACTTTTTCAATTTATTAACCGGAAAAGTATTACGTTTTCATCGGACTCACTCTCTCTGAAAAAATTGTTTTACTAAAACTTTAATAAATCATCGTACTCACTCTCTCAATTTTAATTGGGAAAAGTTAACTGTTTTTCGGACTCACGCTTTCTTAAATTATTTAAGATTGATATTAAGCAAAAGTTTTAAAGAAACATTGCACTCACTCTCTCAATTTTAATTGATGAAGAAAAATTAACTATGCCTTTGGACTCACACTTTCTTTAGTTTATTACCTGACACATCAGGTTAAAATTATAAGGAAAATATTAACTGTTCTTTGGACTCACGCCTTCACAATTTATTTTGTTTAAGTTGAAGCTTTAATTAAACATCTTAACTCACTCTCTCAAATTTATAGGGTCTGTTTAAGAAATTTATTTAGCTACTTCTTACTTTATACTAAGAAGGATGTTTTCGTACATTGAATAATTACTGTTTATCTAACCTGTACTGTCGGACTCACCTTTCCTTGGTTACGGTGGGTTGAGCTTTCGCTCTCCTTCTATGTAATGTGGGCGTTCCCACTACTCCGCGATGCCGGGTGCTTTGGAATCTTTACTCTTTTAATTATTCATTTGGCTTCTTTGCGCCCTCTTATCAGATTCAACAGTGCCGGATGGCGGCCATATTAAATTGTGATTCTTCTGTACTGTTCATTGGACTCGCCTCCCTTTCTTTCGAGAAACCGCTCTTTTTGTTTTGTTTTTGTTGTTTCCCTTTGTTCACCTATATATTAGCACGTGTTTTATTATTTGTCAATAGTTTTTTTGAAAAAAGTTGAAAAAATTTATAAAATCTGACTTAATTGCAATTTTGCTTGACTATTGCTCAAAATGCGGTTAAAATATATTTATAATGTTTGCAACGGAGGAACCGCAATGGACAAAGAATATAATCCCGATATTGTCAGCGTAATTGACGAAAACGGCGAGGAGCACATTTTTGAGGAGCTCGACAGAATAGAAACCGATGATGCAAGGTACGTTGCCCTTATCCCCGTCTATGATGAGGCGGAGGAAATTCTTGAGGATGACGGCGAGATAATTCTTCTCAAGGTTGAGGAGGAAGCTAACGGCGATACATACCTTTGCCCGATTGAGGATGCCAAGGAATTTGACGAGGTTCAAAGCATTTTTGAAGAAAGACTCGAAAAGCTCTTCTCGGATGAAGAATAAAGATGTAAAATATGCCCTGCCAAGTGCGATAATTACGGCCCATATTAACCCTACAATTTTATTAACGGGAGCCGGACTCCGTGCTCGGATTGCAGACCTCCCGATTTATTCGGACGTTGGGAGCGAGAACTGTACGGGAGGCATCCACCTGCTTACTTGCAGGTTACTATCGGTCGTTTCCGGCTTGGCGGGGCACAAACAAGGTGATATAATTGATTAGAATTGTCAGAGCAAATGTTCTTGACATCGTTCCTTTGGAGATAGGCTTTATTTATGCACAAAGGAGCCGCCTTTCAAACGGTCAAGATACAGTTGCTTTTTATGTATATGATCAGGACAGTGACAGAACGCTGCCCGTAAAAATAAAGACCTATCTTGAGGCAAAATTCGGCTTCCAATACCGTGAAATTGCCAAAAAGCTCGGCAATTACATAGCCTGCGACTCCGCTGTACTCAAAAGCAACGGTGTCGTCACCCTTTTTGATGACGGCAATATGAATATTTTTGACTCAAACGGCGATGTTGCAATGCAGGAAAAGCTGGTTTACCAAAATTGCCCGATAAGAAGCCTTGCGCTTGACGGTAACTGCTTTTGGTGCGTTGTGCCCGACAGAAATTCAATCGTTAAATTTTCTCCGATTGAAAAGCGAGTGCTTTTGCGTATCGGCGGCGGTGCTTCGATCGCATTCAGACGTCCCGTTTCCGTTTTTAAAAACGAGGACAAGCTCTTTGTTTGCAATGAAGCGACAAAAAACATACGCACCATCAGCCTAAAGGATTATTCCGTCAACGACTACATCACATTCAAGGAGCCGGTACACAAATATTTCAAAGTAGGCTTTCTTGAATACGCCGTCCTCGATTCCGGTGTCTACTGTATTGAGGAACGCGACAAATAAATAAAATGGAAAGAAGCACCTAAGTTTTCGGTGCTTCTTTTTGATTTATGCGGTTATCCTAATATCGGTGATATTATGGATAAATTCAAAGAATATTTTGTTGTTTTCGGCTCCGGCGGAATAATTTATAATCTGATAGAGGTGCTTTTTCGCGGCTTTACGCATTGGACTATGACAATTGCGGGCGGTGCGGCACTGCTCATGATTTATATTATGAACATCAAAATCAAAACACGCAGTCTTATTCTCCGCTGTCTTGCCGGAAGTATGATAATAACGGTGATTGAGTTTATTGCCGGTTGTATTGTTAACCGCAGGCTTCATATGAATGTTTGGGATTATTCCGACGAAAAATACAACATCCTCGGTCAAATCTGTCCTCTTTTTTCGATTTTTTGGTTTCTGCTGTGTATTCCGGCAACCATTCTTTCATTCATCCTCAGAAATCGTCTTACCGAAAACAGAAGATGAAATATTTTTAAATTCGCTGCCGTTACTTTCGTCCGCAAGCGCAGAATAGGAAAAGAATACAATTCCACCGTAATTATCCGTTGCCGATGCGACGGATATTTCCTTTTCCATTATTCCGTTTCCGACATCAAATTCCTCATCGCTCTCATTTAGCTTGTAAGCGGCAACACCGTAAAGCATACGAACCGCTCCGACAGTATCAAGCCTTGACCACGCTTCGCAAGCCTCATCAAAGGGAAGCAGCTCATTTTCAAAGCCGTAATACAGTTGAGGAATAATCCAATCACAGTAACCTCTTTGCGAGCACCAAAGCTTGACATCGGCATATTCCTGCTCATAATTATTGTTTATATTCCCCGCCGGACTTATCGAAAAAACACAATCGGTATTTTCGCTTTTAACGGCAGTATACATTTGCGAAACAAAGGACGAAATCATATCCAGCCGCCATTTTTCAAGCGAAAGACCGCCTCCGTCCTTTTTATATTTTTCGTAATATGCTTTATCAACGCTTTCCTCCGTTGAAGGATAGAAATAGTCATCAATATGAATTCCGTCAACATCGTAATTTCGGATTATCTCACGCACACCGTCAATAACAAGCTTGTGGTTTTCGGTTGATGCCGGACAAAGATAAAGTCCTCCGTCAGCCCTCACCACTCTGCCCTCGGCATTTTTATCTTTGAGCAATTTTATCGCCGGATTATCCTCACTGAGCTTTTTTGTGTCGGTATCAAACGAAACTCTGAACGGATTTATCCACGCGTGAAGCGAAAATCCTCTCTTATGAGCCTCGGTGACAGAGATTTCCAAGGGGTCATAATTCACCGCCGTTCCCTGCTTACCCGTCAAATACTCCGACCAAGGAAAAATTTCCGAGTGATACATAGCATCGCAAAATGGTCTTACCTGCAAAAAAATTGTGTTAATCCCGAGCTTTGCACAATTATCAAGCATTTCGGTGATTTTCCTTGTGAATTGCTCGCCATCGCCGCCGTTTTGGTCCTTCATCGAAAGCTCGCTGTAGGATATCCATACACCCGAAACAATATTTTCCGACCTTTTTTCGCTGTTTTCGGAATAAGTGCAGCCCGCAAAAAGAAGCAAGGCTGCAAGCATCACACACAAGAAACGCTTCATTCGGTCAACTGCTCCTTTATGATTGTTATTTTTTCGGAAGACCCTCCGCCGCCGAACGACCTGCCGTCAAGCCGCTCGCCCATGCCCATTGAAGATTGTAGCCTCCGCAAATTCCGTCAACGTCCAACAATTCTCCCGTACAATAAAGCCCCTTGACAAGCCTTGATTGAAGCGTTTTGGGGTCAAACTCGTCAACCCTTGCACCTCCGACGGTTATTTGCGCATTTGCAAAGCCGTCTGTACCGCTTATGTTAAAATGCAAAGCCTTTGCGGTTGAAATAATATTTCCGATTTCATTTTCTTTAAGCTTATTTATCGGCACCGTACAATTTATGCCGCTTTTTTTCAAAATATACTGTCCGACCCTCCTCGGAAGCATACCCGAAAGAGCATTTTCAATCGGCATTTCACCGTTGAGGGAATTCAAAAAGCTCCGTGCCGCTTTTTCGTCGCATTCGGGGAGAACGTCCAAAACGCAGATGTATTTACCTTTTTTGATACTGCGGCTGATATCCATTGCCGCAATTCCCGAAATACCGCTTTCGGTAAAAAGCACCTCTCCCTTTGAGACATCTGTTTTTTCACCGTTCCTTTGCAGCTTGAGCCTTGCCTTGACACGAATACCCTTTAGTGCTTTTGTATTTTCCTCCGTATTGAGTCTGACAAGACCGGGATAAACCTCCGTAACCGTATGACCGAGCGATTTCAAAAGACTATATCCGCTTCCGTCCGAGCCTTGCGACGGTGATGAGCAGCCGCCGACGGCAATAATCACCCTTTTTCCGATTTTTCCGTCCGCATCAAAAACGCCGTTATTCCTTTTTATTTTATCAACGTGCGTGTCACAGTGAATTTCAACGCCGAGCCTCTCCGCCTCATATCTCAGGGCATCAAGCACGGAGGCGGCAGTGTTGCTCATAGGATATACTCTGCCCTCCGCGTCATTCACACAGAGAACACCGAGCGATTTGAAAAACTCAAGCACCTTGCGGCTTGGATAGCCTTCCAACACATTTTGTGCAAAAGCCGAATTGGTATAGCACGACGAAACGGAATTGAGATTTGTTAAATTACACCTGCCGTTACCAGTTGCCAATATTTTCTTGCCAACCCTCGGCAGTGCTTCAAGGATTGCAACCTTAATTTTACCGTTTGTGCGTTTTGCGTTTATCGCCGCCGCCAGACCGGAAGCTCCGCCGCCGACAATTATAATATCGTACACCATATTTTTATCTCCGTAAATTTTATGCCTTATTTTATCATATTTTTCCGTTTCAATCAATAAGATTTTAGTAAACGGAGGGAACACAGATGATTTATGATATTTTTTCGGATAAAACAAAGGCATATCGCTATGACAAAAGTTTTTCAAAGGAGTTGGATAAGCTTGATTTTGAATTAAAAAACACCTACAATTGCTTTAATGAGGCAACGGATCCGATGATTACGGAGGCATTGATTTACAGAATGAAGGAGCTTGAGCTTCAATACAGCTTTTTGATGAAGCGGGCAAAAACAGAAAGGCTGTGCGGAGAGCTTCTGCCGAGCGGTATCAGCAAATGAAATACGCCTTATACGCCGCCGTAGCGATTGTTATGCTCATTCCGTTGACGGTAATGTTCAAAAAGGGAAGCTTTATCAAAAGCCTTTTTATTTCGGCGTTTCAGGGCATAGCCGCACTGCTTGCCGTTAATGCTCTCGGTCTATTAACCGGAGTCACCGTCGCCATCAACACCTACACCGCCGTTTCTGCCGCAATTCTCGGAATTCCTGCCTGCATATCCTTTTTAATTCTCGATATAATTTTTAAATAGGCAATAAAAGCAATAAGCCGAAAAAGCTTATTGTTTTTTTACATTTTATAGTATATAATAGATACGAAATTGTTTTTGGTAAACGCTGATTAAATCCGTCGAACGAGATGCAAACAAATTTTTCGTCAGACAAAGAAAAAACTTCCGGCGTGGTTTAAGCAGTGGTTACTTCAGAGGTGATTCCTTGAAAAAAAGACGCAAAAAAGCTCACCGATTTTTGGCTTTTGTGGCTTTGCTGGTTACAATTTGGATTTTCAATAATTTTACCCTAAAAACAACAGAGCAGGCTATACACTCCGAAAAGCTGACGAACGATATAAAAATTGCCGTTATATCGGATCTTCACGGCAGCACCTTCGGAAACGACAATAAACGAGTCGTCCGCAAAATCAAAAAAGAGACGCCTGACCTGATATTCGTCCTCGGAGATATGTATACAAATTTCCGTTATGAGCAGATAGACACGGCTGTTTCGTTGGTTAAGCAGCTTTCCGCAATCAGCGAAACATATGTTGTCACCGGCGAACACGATACCGATGATGAATACAAAACGGCACTCGGTGCTCTCGATTCGGTTCATCTGCTTGACTACAGGGAGGAGAGCATTTCCGTCAATGGCAGCAATATTGAAATTTACGGAATTGACAATGTTTATTTCACTCCGACCTTTGACCTGCACAATAAATTCAGCGAACCCCAAAATAACAGCTATAATATTCTGCTCGCCCATATCCCAAACGCCGAAAAATATGACAATTTCGGTGTTGACCTCATCCTTTGCGGAGATACTCACGGCGGAATGGTACGGCTACCCTTTTTGGGACCGATATATTATAACGGCTACCTTCTGCCGAAGCTGACATATTCGGACAAGCTGACCGATAAAGGACTTTATGAGCTGACAAACAAAAAGCTGTTTGTAACCTCGGGTCTCGGCAATTATCCGTTGCCGCTGAGATTTTTCAACAGACCGGAGCTTTGCATATTAACATTAAAAGCAAAATAATTACGATAAAGGAGATTTTTAAAATGAGCTATGCCGATAAATTATTCATTGATATGTGTAATAATATCCTCGAAAACGGAACCGATACAAAGGGCGAAAGGGTTCGTCCGCACTGGGACGACGGTGAGCCCGCCTATACACAAAAGCTCTTTTGCGTTGTCAACCGTTATGATTTAAAAAAGGAGTTTCCCGCCCTCACACTTCGCCGCACAGCGTTCAAATCCTGCGTTGACGAAATGCTCTGGATTTGGCAGAAAAAATCAAACAACATCAATGACCTTTCCTCGCATATTTGGGATTCCTGGGCAGACGAAAGCGGCTCAATCGGCAAGGCATACGGCTACCAGCTCGGTGTTAAGCATAAATACAAGGAGGGTATGTTTGACCAGGTTGACAGGGTTATCTATGACCTCAAAAACAACCCCTTCAGCCGACGTATTATGACAAACATCTACAATCATCACGATTTGAGCGAAATGGGACTTTATCCCTGTGCCTACAGTATGACCTTCAATGTCACTCAGGGCGAAAACGGCAAGCTCGTCCTCAACGGCATACTCAACCAGCGTAGCCAGGATGTCCTGACCGCAAACAATTGGAATGTTGTCCAGTACAGTGTGCTTTTACATATGCTGGCACAGGTTTGCAATATGGAAATCGGTGAGTTTGTCCACGTCATTGCCGACGCTCATATTTATGACAGGCACATTCCTCTTGTCAAGGAGCTCATTTCCCGTGAGCCTCTCCCGGCTCCGAGCTTTTGGATAAACCCCGAAATCAAGGATTTTTACGATTTCACAACGGACGATGTCCGTCTTGACAATTACGAAACACACGAACAGATAAAGAATATTCCCGTTGCAATATGAGGTGAAAGAAATGAAGCTGATTGCGGCAGTTGACAAGGAACAAAACATAGGCTATAAGGGCAATTTGCTTTTCAGCCTGCCAGACGATATGAAATTTTTCAGAACAACAACCTCGGGCAAAACGGTGGTTATGGGCAGAAAAACCTTGGAATCCTTTCCGGGCTCCAAGCCGTTGAAAAACCGTCTTAACCTCGTGCTTTCAAGGTCAAAGCACAGCGTTGACGGAGCGGAATTTGTCGAAAGCGTTGAAGAACTGCTCGAACGAATAAAGCACCTCGATACCGACGAGGTTTATGTCATCGGCGGAGCGCAGATTTATTCGCTCCTCCTCCCATATTGCGACACGGCATTGATAACCCGAGTTGATGCCGTTGCCGAAAAAGCGGATGCTAAATTTCCTACCCTTTCTTCCGATGAATGGGAAATTACAAGCCGTTCCGAGCCTTATGAAAACAACGGTATAAAATTCACCTTCACAACATACACAAGGCGTTGAGCAAAACACGTCAAGCAATAAAAGCAGACAACCGAGAGGTTCCTTTACACGGAAAACCCCTCGGTTGTTTTATTATTTACCAAATTTTACTTGAAATGAAATCAGCAATCTGCGTAAAGAGTGCCTTCAAAACCGGAACAACGATAGCAAAAATCTGTGAGAACACCTTGAGCCAATTTATTGAGCTTGTAACTCCTGTACCCTTCTTGACGGAAAGATCCTTTCTGATAGCAAATGAGTCAATGTTTGTTGCCTCATTTGTTTCAACATTGACCGAATAAGCGTCAAAATAGAGCGTATCGTCTACAATGTGTACGCCGGAGAATACCGATTCATCCACATCAACAATAACCTCTG
>CAYYLP010000028.1:0-21876 GCA_964472865.1 uncultured Ruminococcus sp.
CACTCAATACCGACCATTACACCGCTCCGATGTGGTCACATCACGCAAAGAATTATCTCATCGAAAATTGCGAAATCGCCGGTGCGGAAAATTATCTGGACGGTATGGCGGTTGATTTCGACGGTTGGACAACGGACAGCACGGTTCAGTATGTCTATTCGCACGATAATGTATGCTTTATCAAAAATTGCGTTTATGACCATCAAACGAGAAATGCCAATTGCACGGTGAGGTATTGTTTATCCGTCAATGATAACAAGCATGACAACACCTTTGCCAGCTTGTTGAGAGCCTCTGCATATGACTATTCTATTTGCGACGACAAGCCCCAATACATAGATAATTTTAAATTCTACAACAATACAATTGTTAACGGTGCAAGCTTCAGGATGCAGAATGTCAAAAATTCGTATATTGCAAACAATATTTTCTATGGCAAGGATTTGACACAGCAGTTTATCGGCAAAAGAGTTTCTACCGACAAGGATACCGGCAAGAAGTATCTTGCAAAATTTACCGGTGAATTCACCAACAATTGCTTCTATAATTATGCGATACCGTCGTTTGCGGAAAACTCCGTCAATGTTATTCCGGAGTTTGTCGGCACGGATTTTGATGATAAGAATTCCTTTATGCTCTCCGAAAATTCCAAGCTCATCGGTGCAGGTATTCAGGTTGAGGAGGATATGGGCGAGCACGATTTCTACGGAAATCCGCTGACCGAAACTCACAATATCGGCTGCTATGACGGTGACGGAGAGAAAACTGAAAACAGGATTGACTTTTTCTCAAGGCTCGGAAACTTTTTTAAGAAAATAGCAGGTTATATTATCCACATTTTTTATGATTTGATAAGGTCGTTTTAAGTATGAAAAGAATTATTTGTTTGTTGCTTGCAATTTTTTGTATAGGTACCCTGTGCTCCTGCGGTGAAAAAGAGCCGGAGCCTGTTGCGGTTTATGCAACGGTGAACGGTGAGGATATTACCCGAGAGGAGATAGACTATTTTTCAAAACGAATGAAGGCCGATGTGCTTTCCGATTATGTGCAGAAGTACGATATTTCGGATTTTTCAAGCTTTTGGGAAACCGCGTATGACGGAAAAACTCCGGCACAGACTCTTGAAGAAAGAGCCTTTGATGAGGCGGTATGCTCAAAAATCGTCTTGGTGCTTATGCGTGAAAACGGAATTTATGAGAACATCACCTTTGCCGGCTTGAAGAAAAAGGCAGAGGATTTCAATAATGCGAACAAGGCGTCAAATGAACCGATGATAGGTATAAAAACCGTTGACTTGGAGCAGTTCTATACCTATTATATTTCAAACGGAGAAATGGAACTTGAAAATATTCTCGGAGAGGGTAGCTTAAAGCCGAGCGATGAGGAGTTTTCAAAGCGACGTGCGGTATGTGACGAGGATATGTCCGATGAAATGGTTAAATCAATCATCATCGGCGAAAAATACGATGAATATATTCAGAGCTTAATCGACAGCGCCGAAATTATTAAAAAGTAAAACAGCAAAATCCGAGACAGTGCCGATGCACCTTCTCGGATTTTTAAAAATTGAGCGAAAATGCTGTTTAAAATGCATTTTGAACAAAAAAACAAAAATAATATTGTGCAATTACACCAATACAAGTAACTTGCACTTTGACGAAAAATAATTTATAATATTATGTGTATTTGTATACATATCATTCGTGATGATATCTGTATAGTTTAGGAGTGTTGATTTTATGAAACGCAGAATAATCTCGGTTATGCTTACGGTTTTGCTTGTTACGGCAGCATTGCTTCCGGGCTTAACCGCATTGGCGGTCGGAACGGCGCCTACCGTTTCGGGCGGTGTCTACCAAATCTCAACGGCGGACGAGCTCTATTGGTTTGCCGATGCGGTCAACAACGGCTCTCAGTCCATCAAGGGTAAGCTCACTGCGGACATAGCTCTCAATGAGGAGGGCTCGACCGAAAATAAGTGGACACCCATCGGAACGCAGCAAAGCCCGTTTATGGGTACGTTTGACGGAGACGGACACACGGTAAGCGGAGTTTACATTGAGTCGCAGGAAAATTATATCGGTTTCTTCGGAAGTGTTTCTATTCCGACGCAACCGATAACGGAGGAGGAATATCCCGATGTTATCACCTCGGAATATCTCATTCAGCACTCAATTGTGAGCATTTCCAAGCTTAACATAGAAAATGCTGTTGTTAAGGGCGGCTACTATGTCGGCGGTGTTGTCGGCTACGCCGAAAATCTCGGGATTTCCGATTGCTCCTTTTCGGGTGATGTTATTGCCACGGGCAACAGCGTCGGCAGCATTGTCGGTTGGACCTATACGGGTACGGTAATCAATCAGTGCTCCTCCTCGGGTACGGTCAGCGGCAATCAGCGTGTCGGCGGTATCACAGGCTATGTAAACGGAAACGCAGTCGTTGTCAAATGCTACAGTGATGCGGCTGTCAGCGGTAAGAAGAATGTCGGCGGTATTGTGGGTACACTTTCGACTTCATTCCTTGAGGGCTGCTTTACTCTCGGCTCCGTAACGGCAAATGATGCGGTCGGCGGACTTGTCGGTTATTCTCTTTTCTCAACGGTATGTGACTGCTATGCCATTGCCGCGGTAAGCGGTACGGGCAACGAGGTCGGCGGAGTTGTCGGCTCGGTTTATGATAGCGAATGGGAAAGCACCTTCTATAGCTACGAAACCTCAGGCGTTGGCGGCGACTACGGTATCGGCAGAACGCTTGACGATATGAAGCTTTCCAATTTCATTAAAGAATTGAACGGTAAAAAGGCATATTTCTGCTATGACTATACGGGAATCAACAACAGCTATCCTGTTCTTGCGTGGATGCTTTCATTGGATATGTGGGCAGGTGATCGCTCCGTTCCTCAGCAAAACGTAAGTGGTACATACCTCATTTCCAAGCCCTCGGAGCTTGCATGGTTTGCTGCCTTGGTAAACGGCGCACTTAACGGCGTTGAGGCAAATCCCTCGGCAAACGCAACCGTTACGGATGACCTTTTGATGAATATTAATGTTGAGGATGATGGCTTCACCATCCTCGAATGGACACCGATCGGAACGGAGGAGCATCCGTTCAACGGCGTGTTCAACGGCGGTGGCTATAACATTGCAGGTCTTTACACAACCTCTGCCTCGGGCACAAACGGAACAAATGTCGGACTTTTCGGCTTCATCGGAACAGGCTCTGTTACCAACACGGTTGTCCTTGACGGTAAAATTTCCGGTATTGAAAATGTCGGCGGCATTGCCGGTTATGTAAAAAGCGGTACAATTATGAATTGCTATTGCGATTCCGAGGTCAGCGGCGATAAAGCGGTTGGCGGTATTGTCGGCAACCTCGGCTCGGCTCAGGCAAGCGTATCAACAAGCTGTATGCTCGGTGAGGTTGTCGGAACAAACTATTCCGAGGACAAGGCTTTCCTTACAAATGTCGGTGGCGTTGTCGGCTTCAGCAATACTGCTATCGTTGACAAATGCTTCAACAGTGGCGGTGTTGATGCTCCGCTTGCACGTTTTGTCGGCGGACTTGTCGGCTATAACTCAAAGGGCTCTTTGACAAACAGCTACAGCACCGCACCCTATGTTTCGGGCAATGCATCGGTCGGCGGACTTGTCGGATACAACAACAACGGTACTGTCAGGGTTTGCTACGCTTCAAGCAAGGTCAGCGGCTCCAGCCTTATCGGTGCTTCCTTCGGACAGACGAACAGTGCCAATGTCTCCGATTGCGTTTTTGACGAGACATATTCGCAAAACCTTCTTCTCACCGGCACAACGGTTGTTTCCTCCGACCAAATGACAGGCGCACAGTCTGTTGCAAATATCGGCTTTTCAACCTCCGATTGGAAGGCGACTGCCGATGATACATACTATTACTATTTTCCGCAGCTCACCGCTATGAGCAATATGACTGCGGTTAAGGCGATTAAGGAAGGCTCTGTAAACAGTGTAAAGCGTGTTCAGAGCAAATATGTTGCAAGAGTTCAGCTCGACGGCAGAAGTGACACCTATTATGAAACACTCGATGCGGCTGTTCAATATGCATCAAGCCTTGATTCTACACAGCTTCCTCTTATTTATCTCATCAGAGATGTTGAGCTTGGCTCAACTATTGATATAACCTCAACAATTGCGATGTATTCCGATAACAGAGCAACTGTCAAGAGGGGAGCGACTCTCACGGGAGCGATGTTTAATGTAACCGGTAAGCTGACCCTCGGTTCAAAGCTCTACGGAAACGATGAGCAGCCTACCTTCTTCCTTGACGGTGGCGAGGTTTCGGCTACAGCTTCTCCGATAAAGGTGGCTGAAAATGCAAATCTTACGGTTTATTCCGGTGTTGAATTTTACAACTTCAAAACTGCCACGGTGGATGTTGCAACCGTTATGGGTGCTGTAATTCGTAACAACGGTACTGTGCAGCTTGAGGGTGGTGTATTTACCCAAAATATCGGCACATCGGTCGGCGGCGTTGTCTATAACGAAAACGGCAGCTTGAGCATCAGTGACGGTATATTCACCTATAATGAGGCAACTCAGGGTGCGGTTGTTTATAACAATAACGGTCAGACAACAATCAAGGGCGGTACATTCACTCAAAATATTGCAAAGCTCAAGGGTGGCGTTGCGGCATCCTACGGTGTACAGGCAACAACGGTTATTTCCGGTAAGGCTTCTTTGACGGCAAACCAGTCTACCTACGGTGGTGCAATTGTGGCAATGAATTATTCCGTTACCGAAATCGGCGGCGGAACAATAAACGAAAACAGAGCATATTATTCGGGTGGTGCAATCCAGATTGAAAGCGGTGCCGAGGTAAGAATTACCGGTGCATCCATTTCGTCAAATACCTCCGACAAGGCTCTCGGAAACGGTGTTTACAACAATTCGATTATCGTCCTCGGCAGCAATGCTCAGCTCGATTCTTCAAATGATATCTATCTTGTTAATGGAAAAAAGGTTAGCATTGCTTCAAAGCTCAATTGTTCAGGCTATGCTGCGATTATAACGCCGGAAAGCTATGCCGAAAAGAAGCAGATTCTTGATGGCGATGCAATGAGCACGAACTATATGAAATTCGGTCTCACCAATTCTACATGGTACACCCTCGCAAACGGTACAATTACCAGTATGGCAACCTCAACGGTTGCAAAGGTCAGCAAGGCAGGTGCTTATTCGGTTGAATACACAACCCTTGCAGGTGCGTTTGAATCGGTTGAAGCAGGTGAGGTTGCGATTATCACTCTTGTTGACAATGCTCCCATAACCTCAACCATCAAGGTCAAGGGCGATGTTACACTTGTTTGCGACGAAACAACCTACAGAGCCATCAGAACCGGTTCCTTCTACGGAATTATGTTTGATGTTCCCAAGGGCTCGGTACTCAGAATCGGTACTGCTGTTGCCGATAATGTTCAGCAGTCCAGAGCGGATTATGAAGTGGGCACGGATACCGATGGCTTGCTTGTTATCGACGGTGGCAAGGAGCTGACGGGAGTTGTCGGTGCGGCGGCTATCAATGTTCAGTCGGGCGGTGCTCTTTATATGCATGAGGATTCCGTCGTTCAGAACTGTAAGAACACGACAACCGGTGCAATTACCGTTTCGGGTACAATGCATATGTACGGCGGTACGATCAGAAGCAACGATTGTCTTTACGGTGCAGTTTATGTAAAAGCAAGTGGTAATCTCTTTACTTATGGCGGTGTTATTGCAAACAATACTTCTTCAAATTCGGGTGCTTCCGTTTATTCGCTCGGTAAGGTAACGAGAATGCTCCAGACTTATACTTATATGTATATCGAAAGGCTTTATGATGAGGAGGGCAATGATATCGGCTCTGCCGATCCCGTTGAATCCGGAACCTCACAGACGGATATTTTCATCAAAAACGGTGAGGCGGTCTACCTTTCAAACAACATTATTTACATCGACAACGGAGCATCGGAGATATATGTCACCTCGCTCGATTCGATTCCCGAGGTCTCAACGGTGAACCGCACCGTTATGACACTTGATTGTGCAAAATATACGGTCGGCAACATTGTTGTTTCGGGCAGTGATGTTATGAATACTTATATGTATTTCGACACCTATGTTGAGGGCTATACCGTGCTTTACACTGGTGCACTCGGAATCAATAAGCTTGTTGTCAAGAACACATCAAAGCTTACTGTTGACAGAAACAGTCAGCTTATTTCGGGCTTCTCCGAGGGTATGATGGTTAGCAGAGCAATTTCCCTTTTTGAAAATGAAAGAATTTATCTCAGAATTTATGATTCAAAGGGTAATATGCTCAAGAATACCAATAAGATAACCACAGGCTGCACGATAAGACTTATTGATGCTGCCGGAAATACGACAGACAACCTCACAATAGTCCTTTTCGGTGACGTAAATTGTGACGGAAAGATTGACGGAATAGATACGGTTGTTGTCAGAGCGATGGCGGGCGGAATGTTCTCTGCCTCGGATATTTCTGCGGCTCAGCTCGCGGCGGCGGATGTCAACCTTGACAGTGCCGTTACGGCTGTTGATGCGGAGCATATTGAGCTCGCAGGCATCGGTTTGCAAACAATTTCACAGCAGGGTTAAGCTTATTCAAAAAAACAAAGGCTGCACAGGTTAAAGCTTGTGCAGCCTTTCTTTGTGCCAAAAAGCAAAAATAAATTGGAAATTTTCGGGAATTTTTGGTCTTTCGTACCGCAAAGTCGGTCTTTCGTCACGGTGGGCTTTTTTTTGAGTTTTTTATGATATAATATCAAGCAAGAAAAAGACAGGGCGGTGATTGGGAAAAAGGATGGTTGGCACTGACTGCTAATGTGCAAGGCGGAAGGTGCAGGGGGAATTGATTTTAGTATCAAGCGAGAGAAAGTAATTTGAATAAAAATCTGATTAAATATGTTGAACGAATTTTGCTTTTTTATGAATAAGACTGTAGGGAAAGGTCGTTATGAAATAATTAAAGCGATATTGGCTTTTTGTCGGCATAGTTTAATCAGTTTTTTATTGAAAGGGAAGGGTCAGTTTTCAGTAGGAGGAGTTTTTGTGAAAAAACTTTTAAAGGAATCTGTTTCGGTTTTGCTTGCTGTTGTATTAATTTTCGGTGCGGTACAATTAAGCGGTACAAGCCTCATTCCGAAAGCGGCGGCAGGGTATGTGGACGGCAATTATACCTATGCGATTGCAAACGGCGAAGCAACGATTACCGATGTTGAGGATTCAATTAGCGGCGACATTACTATTCCGACAACACTCGGCGGATGTCCCGTGACGTGTATTGGTGACAATTCATTTGACTTCTGCCGCAACCTAAAAAGCTTAAAAATACCGGACAGCGTAACAAGAATCGGTAAGCTGGCTTTCAACAAGTGCAATAACTTAACGAGCATAGCTCTTTCCGATAGTTTAACAGAAATCAGCAATTACGCATTTTCCAAGTGTGTCGGATTAATGAGCATAGAAATCCCGAGTAGCGTAAAGAGCATCGGTAAAGAGGTTTTTTACGAATGTGGTAGCTTAACAGGCATAAAGGTTGATAAAAACAATGCCTATTATTCAAATGATGAATACGGTGCATTGTTTAACAAGAGTAAAACGGAGCTTATCCAATATCCGGCAGGCAATTTGCGAACGAGCTATGCTGTTCCCACAGGTGTGACCGATATCAATAACTGGGCATTTTATGTAAGCAAGTACTTAAAGACTGTAGAGCTGCCGAACAGTATAACGAGTATCGGTGATGCTACATTCCGTTTTTGCACAAGCTTAACAAGTATAAATATACCGCGTGGTGTAAAAAATATCGGTTTTTGTACATTTGAAAAATGTCAGAGCTTAACGAGCATAAAAATTCCCGACGGCGTAACAAGCATAGATGAAGCTGCTTTTAGATTTTGTGAAAGCTTAAAAAGTGTAGAACTGCCAAAAAGCGTTTCAAATATTTCCGGTGATGCATTTTCCGGTTGTGACAGCTTGACCGATGTTTATTATTCCGGAAGCAAAACGGATTGGAGCAAAATTAATATTGACAAAAACAATGATACTCTGATAAATGCGAATATTCATTATAATTGGCAAAACAGCTCCAATCAATCCGTCCTCAAAAGCGATGCAACGGTAAATGAGAAATCATCGTCAACAATACCTACTTCTGTCATTGCGAAGGTCGAGGGTACGGATAATACGTCTGCCCTTAACAGCGTTGCTGTCATCGCTGATGAAAGCAAGGCTTTGGAAGGCGCCGGTGTTGAGAACGAAAAAAGGGACAACAAGACGATTATTATTGTTTCATCGGTTGTGGCGGTTGCGGTAATAGCGGCTGTGGCGGCGATTGTTGTGTACAAAAAGAAAAGAGCAAATAAGGAAGAAAGCTCAAAATAGAAAATATTGCTTACGGAAGTGAAGATTCCAGCTTAACGATATTCTTTTTGAAGGCTATGCTACATAGTCGGAGAAATTACTCCTTTGAATTAAAAAGGCAGCTTAAAAAATTTGACCTCCTCTTATTTACGAATAAGGGGAGGTTTGGTAAATAAATCCGCTTATGATAATGTAAAATTCCTTGGGTTAATGACATTGATAGCAAGGGAGACTCAATGCGGCATAAGGAGGAAAGATCATTCAAGCTCCTTGATAACCTTTTTGCTACAGGCAATGAATTTTTGTACTATGAGGGGCATGGTGTTTTTGGATTTGACGATTATGCCGAGGTCACGGTGCTCGCTCGGATAAAGCGGCTTGCGAATAACGTCACCGTTTATTCCATCGAGAATGAGCTTGGGCAAAATGCTGTAGCCGAGACCGTGGCTGACAATTGAAACTACGGTTGCATCGTCAACCGTGGTTGAATTAATGCTCGGCTCAATGTTGCTTTCACGGATTATTCTGACAATGTCAAAATCTGCACCGTAGGTTGAAATAAAGAACGGCTTGTTTCGGAAATAATCCATCGTTATAAATTCGTCATCAAGCTTTTCCGTTGGGGGAAGCACCGCATAAAATCTGTCATCAATCAGATGAATCCAATCCGCCTTGCCAACATGAGTTTTGCTGATAAAGCCGATGTCAACCTCACCGCTCATAACGAGACGGTATATTTCATCGGAAAGACCGATGTTCAGCTCAAACTGTGCGTTGGGGATTTCCTCACGAAAGCTGTTGATTATCACGGGCAGCCAATGGTTGGCAATGCTCGAATAGGCTGCAATGCGGATAACCTTGTTATCGTCGGATTTGATGCTTTTGATGGCGTTTTCCAGCTCGGTTGCGGCATCATTAAATTCGATTATGTAGGGGAGAAGCTTCTCTCCGTCGGGCGAAAGCTTGACACCGAGCTTTGTACGCTGCAAAAGCGAAACGCCTATTTCCTTTTCCAATCGGTTCATCATATGTGTCAAGCCGGCCTGTGTGTAGCCCAGCTCCTCTGCGGCGCCGGTCAGGCTGCCACATTCTATTGCCTTTAACAGTGCGGAAAATTTATCGGATTCCATAAAGTTATCAGTCCTCACATAATTACGTTTTGTAATAGATATATTATAATATGTATTTTTACTTTTTTCAAGATATATAATATAATTTTATTACTTATTTAAATAAATAAGGACTGAAATTGAGAGGAGTTTATTTAAAATGGTAGAATTGAAAAAGAAGTACGGTCTGATAACCGCAATATGTATGGTTGTCGGTATTGTTGTCGGATCGGGTGTTTTCTTCAAGGCGGAGGCAATGCTTCAAATTACAAACGGCGACCTGCCTGTTGCGTTGCTTTCCTGGTTACTCGGCGGTATTGTTATGGTTATCAGTGCCTACACATTTTCCGTTATGGGTACCAAATTTGAAAAAATCAACGGTATAGTTGACTATTCCGAGGCCCTTGTAGGAAGCAAATATGCCTACTATGTCGGCTGGTTTATGGCTTCGATTTATTACCCGGCAATGACCTCTGTTCTCGCCTGGCTTTCCGCAAAATATACAATGGCTCTTTTCGGCATTGTTGATACCGCACCGGAAACAATGATACTTGCCTTTGTTTATTTGATATGTAGCTTTGCGCTCAACACGCTTTCTCCCAAGCTTGCCGGTCATTTTCAGGTTACAACAACGGTTATCAAGCTTATTCCGCTTGTACTTATGGCGGTTGTAGGAATTATTTTCGGTCTTAAAAACGGTGTTCTTATTGACAACCTCAATTCAGTTGTTGAGGTGACGACCGATGCGGCAGGCGATGCCGTATACACTCAGGTTGCAAGAAACGGTGTTTCGTTTGATCTTTTGCTTTCGGGTATCTGCACCTCCGTTTTTGCTTATGAGGGTTGGATTATCGCAACGGCTATCAATTCCGAGCTCAAGGATGCAAAGAAAAATCTTCCCAGAGCTCTCGTTCTCGGAACGTTCATTGTTATTGTTGTTTATATGCTTTACTATGTCGGAATTTCGGGCAGCATCAAAACAGCGGAGCTTCTTCCGAACGGCGCAGGTCTTGCGTTTAAGACTATTTTCGGCAATATTGCGGGTACAATTCTTACAGCTTTTATCGCTGTTTCCTGTCTCGGCACGCTCAATGGACTGACACTTGCCTGCGGACGCGGCTTCTTCTCCCTTGCGGCAAGAAATCAGGGTCCCAGACCCGATTATCTCGCATCGGTCGATAAGGCTACGGAGATGCCCTCAAATGCTTCAATTATCGCTCTTATCTTCAATGCGCTTTGGCTTTTCTATTTCTATATGGCAAACCTTACCGATCTTTCAAGCTACACAGGTAAAGCTTCGATTTTCTTCTTTGATTCCTCGGAGCTTCCTCTCATCTGCGTTTACGCTTTCTATCTGCCTGTTTATATCAACCTTATGAGAAAGGGTAAGGATTTGAATTTCTTCCGCCGTTTCGTTATGCCTACGCTTTCATTGGTTGGTGCATTCCTGTTCATTTATGCCGCTATTGCAAAGCATGGTACAAAGAATTGCGGATTCCTGATTATCGCCTTTGTGATTATGGCCTTCGGTGCTGTGATGGATATTTTTAACAGGAAAAAGGGCAACACAGCCAAAGTAAAAAAATCCAAATAAAATTTTACGGACTGTCGTTAATTCGGCAGTCCTTTTCATTGACACGGGCAGCAAAATGGAGTATGATTATACAAATCCCTTTTCGGAAAAGGATGATAGAAAAATGACATTGAATGAATTGCAAATCGGGAAAAGTGCGGTGATTGTCAAGGTAGGCGGAAACGGTGCTTTGCGGCAGCATTTTCTTGATATGGGGATGATACCCGGTGCAGAGGTTACGGTGGTTAAGCTCGCTCCGCTGGGTGACCCGATGGAAATACAAATACACGGCTATGAGCTGACTCTCCGTCTTTCCGAGGCGGAGCAGATTGAGGTTGAGCCCATTCATCGCCGCAGTAAGGTCTATGAGGAATTTGATCATACACGCAGGTCGGAGCATCCGGGCTTGGGTGAGGACGGTAAGTATCACTCAAAGGAGGATGAAAACCCCTTGCCCGAGGGTACGAAGCTAACCTATGCGCTTGTCGGTAACCAAAACTGTGGCAAAACAACTCTTTTTAATCAAATAACGGGCTCAAAGCAGCACGTCGGAAATTTTCCCGGCGTAACGGTTGACAGAAAGGACGGCGTTATCCGAGGTTATCCCAATACCGAGGTTACGGATTTGCCCGGAATTTATTCCATGTCTCCGTTCAGCAATGAGGAAATTGTTTCGAGAAATTTTGTCCTCAACGATAGACCGAGAGCGATTATAAATATTGTAGATGCAACCAATATTGAAAGGAATTTGTATTTGACGATGCAGCTTCTCGAAATGAACGTGCCGATGGTTGTTGCCTTGAATATGATGGACGAGGTAACGGGAAATCACGGCTCGGTTGATGTAAATGCAATGGAGGCTATGCTCGGTGTGCCGGTAATCCCGATTTCCGCAGCGAAAAATGAGGGCGTTGATGAGCTTATCAAGCACGCAATACATATTGCAAAATACCAGGAGCATCCGCTAAAGCAGGATTTCTGCGACAAAAACGACCATAACGGTGCGGTTCACAGATGTATCCACGCTGTGGTTCATTTAATAGAGGATCACGCCCTACAGGCGCAGCTTCCCGTTCGCTTTGCCGCAACAAAGGCGATTGAGGGAGATCAGCTTATTTTGCAGCAATTGAAATTGGATAAAAACGAGCTGGAGCTTTTGGAACATATTGTTCAGCAGATGGAAACCGAACGAGGTCTTGACAGAAGTGCGGCGATAGCGGATATGCGATTTGAGTTTATTGAGAGGCTTTGCGAGCAGACGGTTGTTAAGCCGAGGGAGAGCAAGGAGCGTATTCGCAGCGAAAAAATCGACCGTATTTTGACCGGAAGATTTACAGCAATTCCGTGCTTTATTGCAATTATGGTGCTTGTCTTTTATTTGACCTTTGAGGTCATCGGTGCTTTTTTGCAGGAGCTTTTGTCGATGGGGATTGACAAGCTTGCCGAAATAACCGATGCGGCACTCAATGCGGCAAACATCAATTCAGCTATTCACAGCCTTATCATTGACGGAATATTTTCGGGCGTAGGCAGTGTTTTGAGCTTTTTGCCGATTATCGTTACACTGTTTTTCTTTCTCTCTCTTATGGAGGACAGCGGATATATCGCAAGGGTTGCCTTTGTTATGGATAAGCTCTTGAGAAAAATCGGACTTTCCGGCAAGAGCATTGTTCCGATGCTGATTGGCTTCGGTTGTACCGTTCCGGCTGTTATGTCAACGAGAACTCTGCCGAGTGAGCGTGACAGAAAAATGACGATTTTGCTCACTCCTTTTATGAGCTGTACGGCGAAGTTGCCGATATATTCGTTTTTTGTAACAATGTTTTTCCCCGAGCACAGAGGCTTGATTATGTCGGGACTGTATGTTTTGGGAATTTTAATCGGTATATTTGCGGCGTTTCTTTATAAGGGAACGCTGTTCAAGGGCGAGCCGGTTCCGTTCGTTATGGAGCTGCCGAATTATCGCTTGCCCGGAGCGAAGAATGTTGCAAGACTTCTTTGGGAAAAGGCAAAGGATTTCCTGCAAAGAGCCTTTTCAATAATCCTTATCGCAACAATTGCGGTTTGGTTCTTGCAGAGCTTTGATTTCCATTTCAATATGGTCGAAAGCTCTGCGGATAGTATGCTTGCGGCAATTTCGGGCTTTATGACGCCTGTTTTTAAGCCTCTCGGCTTGGGAGATTGGCGAATTTGCACCGCACTTTTGAGCGGCTTTATGGCAAAGGAAAGTGTTGTTTCCACCATGGAGGTGCTTTTCGGCGGCGGCTTGATTTCCGCCCTCACTCCGCTTGCGGCAATGTGTATGCTGGTTTTCAGCCTGCTGTATACGCCCTGCGTTGCGGCGGTTGCCTCGGTAAAGCGTGAGCTCGGCGTTAAGTGGGCGGTAGGCGTTGTTATATGGCAGTGCGTTGTCGCTTGGATAGTCGCCTTTGCGGTAAATCTGATTGGAACGGCGGTAGGCTTCTGATGAATATATGGGATATTGTTGCTTGTGCTGTTCTTGCGGCTGTGGTTTTTCTGGCGGTTCGCTCTGTTATCAAGCAAAAGAAAAAGGGTGGCTGCTGTGGTGATTGCTCCCGGTGCTCCGCTTGCCACAAAGCTGTCGATAAAAAATAATGCCTTAGCCTGCGGTGCAAAAAGCCGCAGGCTTTTTGTGTCATTGACATAAATCCAAAAGAGCGTTATAATTTATAATCGGTGATATATTATGGAATTTATTGTTAAACATTTTGATGAGTTGACCGTTTCGGAGCTTTATGAAATTCTGAAATCAAGGTCGCAGATTTTTGTCGTTGAGCAAAAGTGTACATATCAGGATATTGATGATACAGACCGTAGATGCCTGCATATTTTTTATAAGGATAACGAAAGCGTTGTTGCTTATATGAGAGCTTTTTATGCCGAGGATGGAGTTGTCCGTGTCGGCAGAGTTCTGACCCTTGAGCATGGAAAGGGACTTGGAGGAAAGCTTTTGAAAAACGGAATTGAAGCAATAAAAAAAGAAATGAAGCCGGACAAAATTTATATCGAAGCACAGACCCACGCAATCGGCTTTTATGAGCGTGAGGGCTTTGTCATCGTTTCCGAGGAATTTTTGGATGTCGGCATTCCGCACGTCGGAATGGAGCTGAAAATTTACTAAAGAGGTAGCTTATGAAAAAAATCGTTGTCGGAATTTTGGCACACGTCGATGCCGGAAAAACAACGCTTGCGGAGGCTATGCTTTACCGCACGGGTAAAATAAGAAAAATCGGACGTGTTGACCACGGTGACACGACCTTGGATACCCATACCCTTGAAAGGGAGAGGGGAATAACAATTTTTGCAAGTCAGGCGGTTTTGACGACTGAAAAGGCCGAAATAACATTGCTTGACACGCCGGGTCACGTTGATTTTTCGTCGGAAACCGAAAGAACCCTCGGTGTGCTGGACTATGCAATTCTTGTTATCAGCGGTCTTGACGGAGTGCAGTCGCATACACGCACACTCTGGCGGCTTTTGAAGCTTTACAATATCCCAACCTTCGTTTTTGTGACGAAAATGGATTTTGCACGCAAGGAAAAGGATGAGATTATAGAGAATTTGAAATCCGAGCTCGGCGGAGAGTTTATTGATTTCGGCGGTGAAAACCGTGATGAAGAAATTGCCCTTTGCCGTGATGAGCTGACGGAAAAATTCCTTGAGGGTGAAAAAATAACCGACGCGGAAATTGCCGATGTTATAAAGGCTCGCAGCGCTTTTCCGTGCTTTTTCGGCTCGGGACTGAAGGCTGAAGGCGTTGATGAATTTTTGGATGCCCTGGGCAACTACACAAAACAACCGAATTATTCGGACACATTCGGTGCAAGAGTTTTCAAAATCGGACACGATGCACAGGGAACACGCTTAACCTATGTCAAAATTACCGGCGGCTCTGTTAAGGTTAAGGAGACAGTCGGCGGAGAAAAAATAAACGGTATCAGAAAATATTCGGGCGCAAAATTTACGGCGATGGATTCTGCCTGTGCCGGTGAGATATGTGCATTGACGGGCTTAACCAAAACGGGAAACGGTATGGGTCTCGGCTTTGAGGCATCACAGCTGAAGCCGGTGTTGGAGCCGGTGATGAATTATCGCATCGCTTTACCGAAAGGGTGTGACCCCGAAACACTTTTGCCAAAGCTGCGTGAGCTTGAGGAGGAGGACCCACAGCTTCATATAACGTGGAACAGCCACCTGAAAGAAATTCACGTCGGACTTATGGGCGAGGTACAGACCGAAATACTCAAAAGTATAATTGCCGAGCGATATAATGTTGAGGTTGAAATCGACAGCGGCAGGGTTATGTATAAGGAAACAATAACCGATACCGTTGAGGGCGTAGGACATTATGAGCCGCTCAGACACTATGCCGAGGTTCATCTTATTATGGAGCCCTTGCCAAGGGGCAGCGGACTTGCTTTCAAAAGCGCTTGCAGCGAGGATGCTTTGGATAAAAATTGGCAAAGACTTATACTTATGCACCTTGCGGAAAAGCAGCATCTCGGTGTGCTGACGGGCTCACCGATAGCTGATATGAAAATCACGCTTGCCGCAGGCAGGGCACACATCAAGCATACCGAGGGTGGAGATTTTCGTCAGGCAACCTACAGAGCGGTGCGGCAGGGACTTATGCAGGCGGAATCAAAGCTTCTTGAGCCGTATTATAATTTCCGCCTTGAGGTTCCGAGAGAGCAAATAGGCAGAGCCATTAACGATATCAGAATGAAATCGGGTATCTTTGATAATCCGCAGGAAAACGGCGAGCTTTCCGTCTTAAAGGGCAGGGCACCGGTTACGGAGCTTAACGGCTATGCCGCCGAGGTTGCATCGTATACCGGCGGCAGAGGCAGGCTCTTTTGCGAAAACGGCGGATATGATGAGTGTCACAATTCGCAAAGGGTAATTGAGGAGCTTGCCTATGAGCCGGAGAGCGACCTTGAAAACACACCCGATTCCGTTTTCTGTGCTCACGGCGGAGGCTTCAGCGTAAAATGGAGCAGTGTCAGCGAATATATGCACCTGGAAAGCTGTTTGAAAAAAGAAAAACCGTATACACCCGTTGTAAATCGCAGAAATTTACACATTGACGATAAAGAGCTTGAAGCGATTATGGAGCGTGAATTCGGTAAGCCGAAATATGAGCTTTACCGTCCGAGCGTGAAAGGCTCCGATAATTCTGCCGTAGGTGCAGAGCTTATCGAAAGAAAAAGCTATGTTATTGTTGACGGCTATAATGTTATATTTGCATGGGATGAGCTGAAAAAGCTTTCCGAGAGTGAGCTTTCCTTTGCAAGAGAAAGGCTTGCGGAAATTCTTTGCAATTATGCCGCCTACACGAAAAATGAGGTAGTTCTTGTTTTTGATGCCTATAAGGTTCCGGGCAATGTCGGTGAAAAATATGATTATAAGAATATTCATATTGTCTATACTAAAGAGCGTGAGCTCGGTGACGTTTACATCGAAAAGCTGGTTTCGGATATTGGCAAAAACGACCGTGTCCGTGTTGTCACCTCGGATAATCTTATTCGCCTTTCCGCAGTTCGCTTTGGAGTTTTGAGAACCTCTGCAGCGGAATTTGAGCGTGAGGTTAATGAGGTCTGTGACAAGATCGGTGTGCTGCTTGACGAAATCCGTGCGACGAATCCGAAACGCAAGCTCAACGATGCACTCGACGACCACAACGGTTAATTATCAAATTGTGAAATGTATGTTTATATCAAATTGTGAAAAAACTTGACTTAAACCCAACATATAGTGTAAAATAAAGCTATCTTGGCTAAAATCGCCCACAGCACCTTTACGGCTCGGGGCAGTACCCTTGTACAGCACCGCTCGCCTAAAAAGGCACTGTGAACGATTTTATCTCAAGATAATATCTGTAATGCCCACAGCACCTTTACGGCTCGGGGCAGTATCCTTGTACAGCGCATTTTTAACAGTATAATTCAGAAAGGAACGGTCATAGATATGGCAAAAAAGAGCAGCTACGGAAATAATGATATCACGGTGCTTCAGGGTGCCGATAAGGTGCGTAAGCGTCCGGCGGTTATTTTCGGCTCCGACGGCTTGGAGGGCTGTCAACATTCTGTTTTTGAAATATTATCCAATTCCATTGATGAGGCTCGTGAGGGCTTCGGTGACAAAATTGTTGTAACACGCTTCCTTGATAAATCCGTTGAGGTTCAGGACTTTGGCAGAGGTATACCTGTTGACTACAACGAAAAGGAAAAGGACTACAACTGGAATTTGGTTTTCTGCACACTCTATGCCGGCGGAAAATACAACACAAACAACGGTGGCAGCTATGAATATTCTCTCGGTCTGAACGGTCTCGGCCTTTGTGCAACTCAGTTTGCCTCGGAATATATGGAGGCGGAAATTCACCGTGACGGTTATTGCTACAAGCTCAATTTCAAAAAGGGCGAGCCTGTCGGAGAAATGGAAAAGGAAAAATACTCCAAGAAAGATACCGGCTCACGCATAAAATGGCGTCCCGATCTCAAGGTGTTTACCGATATTGATATTCCGCTTGAATATTATCAAAGCACAATAAAGCGTCAGGCAATTGTCAACGCCGGCGTTAAATTCATACTTAAAAATCAGCTCAACAAAACCCAATTTGAAACCTTTGAATATTGCTATACCGACGGTATCACCGATTATGCAAAGGAAATTGCCGGCGACAAGGCGATGACGGAAATTCAAACGTGGAAAACGGAGCGTGTCGGACGTGACCGTGAGGATTTGAAGGATTACAAGGTACTCATAAATGCCTCACTTTGCTTTTCAAATAAGAACCAGCTCAAAGAGTATTACCACAATTCAAGCTTCCTTGAGCACGGCGGAGCTCCCGAAAAGGCTGTCAGAAATGCCTTTACTTATCAAATTGATGCTTACCTCAAGGCAAACGGCAAGTATGTCAAAAACGACCCGAAAATTAAATTTGAGGATATTGAGGATTGTCTGATTTTGGTCATTTCGTCATTTTCCACCCAAACCTCCTACGAAAACCAAACAAAAAAAGCTATCACTAACAAGTTCATCCAAGAGGCAATGACGGATTTCTTCAGGCATCAGCTTGAAATATATTTCATTGAGAACCGAGCCGAGGCGGAGAAAATCGCCAATCAGGTGCTTGTCAATATGAGAAGCCGTGTTAAGGCGGAAACGACACGTCAAAGCCTAAAAAAGACTCTTTCAACCTCCAATGACCTTGCAAACAGAGTTCAGAAATTTGTTGATTGCAGAACAAAGGATGCCTCCGAGCGTGAGCTTTTCATCGTGGAGGGTGATTCTGCGTTGGGTGCCTGTAAGCAGGCGAGAAACTCGGAGTTTCAGGCTCTTATGCCCGTCAGAGGTAAAATTCTCAACTGCCTAAAGGTTGAATACGACAGAATTTTTAAAAGTGAAATTATAACCGATCTTATCAAGGTACTCGGTTGCGGTGTTGAGGTTAAATCCAAGGCGATAAAGGGTCTTGCGGAGTTTAATCTTGACTTGCTCAGATATAGCAAGGTCATTATATGCACCGATGCCGATGTTGACGGCTTCCAGATCAGAACACTTATCCTTACAATGATTTACCGTCTTATGCCCACTCTCATAGAGGAGGGTAAGGTCTTTATTGCGGAAACACCGCTTTACGAAATCAACACAAAGGATCAGGTCTGGTTTGCCTATACCGAAAAGGAAAAGACACAGGCACTTGAAGAAATCGGAAATCAAAAATATACAATCCAGCGTTCAAAGGGACTTGGTGAAAACGAGGCAGAGATGATGTGGATGACAACAATGAATCCCAAAACACGTCGCCTTGTCGAAATTCTTCCCGAGGATGCCGAAAGAACGGCACAGATTTTTGAAATGCTTTTGGGCGATAACCTTGCCGGTCGTAAGGAGCATATTGCCGATAACGGACATCTGTATATTGATATGCTTGATTTGAGCTGAGAGGAGTGGTTTGATGGCTAAGAAAAAGAAAATTGAAAAGTTAAATGATGAAATGGATCAAAACACTCATATTCTCGGTGCCGGTGATGTTCTTCGTCAAAATATTACCGAAACGCTTGAAACCAACTATATGCCCTATGCAATGAGCGTTATTCTTTCCCGTGCAATTCCCGAAATTGACGGCTTTAAGCCCTCACACAGAAAGCTGCTTTATACGATGTATAAAATGGGACTTATCAACGGGGCACGGACGAAATCCGCAAATATCGTCGGTCAGACCATGAAGCTCAATCCCCACGGTGATACAGCAATATACGATACAATGGTTCGTCTTTCCAGAGGCTACGAGGCATTGCTATTGCCCTTTGTTGACTCAAAGGGTAACTTTGGTAAGGCGTATTCAAGAGATATGCAGTGGGCTGCTCCGAGATATACCGAGGCAAAGCTTGCTCCCGTTTGCACAGAGCTTTTTGCGGATATTGACAAGGATACGGTTGATTTCGTCGATAACTACGATAACACAATGAAAGAACCGTCGCTTTTGCCGGTTCGCTTTCCGAGCATATTGGCAAATCCGACAACGGGTATAGCCGTCGGTATGGCGAGCTCAATCTGCCCCTTCAACCTCAGAGAGCTTTGTGATACCACAATTGCACTTATAAAGGATCCCGATGCCGATATTTCCGAAACGCTCAAGGCTCCCGATTTTGCGGGCGGCGGACTTCTTATTTATGACAGAGAGGTTCTTGACAGCATTTACAAAACGGGTCGAGGCGGCTTCAAGGTCAGGGCGAAATACAGCTATGATAAGGATAACAAGTGCATTGATATCACTGAAATTCCTCCGACAACCACTGCCGAGGCTATTATTGATAAGGTCATCGAAAGGTTTAAATCGGGCTCTTTGCGAGATATCAATGACATTCGGGATGAAACCGATAAATCCGGACTTAAAATAACGATTGATATCAAAAAGGGAGCGGATCCGGAAAAGCTGATGCAAAAGCTTTATAAGATGACGACCCTTGAAGATACTTTTTCCTGTAACTTCAATGTGCTCATTGCGGGCGCTCCGAGAGTTATGGGCGTTGGCGAAATACTTAGCGAATGGATCGCTTTCAGAACCGAGTGCGTAAAGCGCCGTGTCTATTTTGATTTGACAAAGGCAAAGGATAAGCTTCATCTTTTGGAGGGTTTGCAGAAGATTTTGCTTGATATCGACAAGGCGATTCAGATTATCCGCTCGACCGAGGAGGAGAGCGAGGTTGTTCCGAATTTGATGATTGGCTTCGGTATTGATGAAATTCAGGCGAATTACGTTGCTGAAATCAAATTGCGTCACCTCAATCGTGAATACATTCTCAAACGCACGCAGGATATTGAACAGCTCAGAGCCGATATTGAAAAAATGGAGGATATTCTTGCTCATAAATCGAAAATTAAGAAAATTCTTGTTGATGAGCTCAAAGAAATTTCCGAAAAATACGGTCAGGAGAGAAAAACGCAAATCGTATTTGCCGATACTGTTGCCGTGGAGGAGCTTGAGGAAGAAATTCCCGATTTTCCGGTAAATCTTTTCTTCTCAAAGGACGGCTATTTCAAAAAGATTACTCCGCAGGCGTTGAGAATGAGCGGCGAGCAGAAGCTCAAGGAGGGCGACTCAATGCTGCTTGAGGTTGAGGCCACAAACAATACAGAGCTACTTTTCTTTACGGATAAATGTCAGGTATATAAGGCAAAGGCTGCCGATTTTGACCTCGGAAAGGCGAGCCAGCTCGGAGATTTTGTTGCCAATAGGCTGAATATGGATAACGGAGAAAATTCGATATATATGTTGCCCACGCTCGACTACAAGGGCTATGTAATGTTTTTCTTTGAGAACGGCAAGGTTGCCAAGGTTGACCTTTCCTCATATCAGACCAAAACAAATCGCAAGAAGCTTATTAAGGCTTACAGTGAAAAAGCTCCGATTGTTGCGATAAGAAAGATTGAGGAGGACTGCGATTTGGTGCTTGAATCCACGGCAGGCAGATTGCTGCTCTTTAACACAGGCTCAATTTCGCCCAAAACAACCAAGGACACTCAAGGCGTTGCGGTTATGACTCTCAAAAAGGGACACGTCGTCAAGCTTGTCAGGGATTACCGTCAGGGCGAATTTGCCAAGCCCTACAGATACAAGACAAAAAATTTACCCTCGGCAGGTGCAACCTTGAGCTCGGAGGATTCGGGTGAACAGCTTTCGCTGATATAAAAAATCACCGTTCGGCACAAACCGAACGGTGAATAGCGGAAATTTGCAAACGCTTATTATATAAAATTCCGCTGACGGCGGCTTTGAACCGCCTTAACAATATAATAACCCGTTTTTTAAAAATAATTCGGCTTGATACCTTCTTTTTTTAAAAAATATAATAAATCCTATTGCATTTTATAAAAGTGTGTGATAAAATAAATCGGTAAAAATACTTATGGAGGTTTAATTATGGATGCTTTGCAATATGTATTTGGTGCGGTTCTTATTCTTCTCGCATTGTTCCTGATTGCCGTTGTTCTTCTTCAGGAGAGCCATTCGGCAGGTCTTTCGGGCGCTATTTCAGGTGGAGCCGATACCTTCTTCGGCAAGAGTAAGGGCAGAACGATGGAGCAGAAGCTTGTTAAGTTTACAAAGGTTGCTGCTATTGCTTTCTTTATTCTTACCCTCGGCATTACAATCTTCTTTATGTTCAAATATTAATGCTCGATACACAAAGCAGGTGGCATTTTGTCCACCTGCGTTAATTCCCAAAGTAAGTTCCACAGTAGGAAAGAGGTGGAAGTTAGTACGGGA
>CAYYLP010000029.1:0-14704 GCA_964472865.1 uncultured Ruminococcus sp.
TCAACATTACAAATGTTATCCAGGGTTATGCCGAAATCGACCAGATCAGGGGAACGATTAAAAGCAAGTAAGCCGAAAAGCGAAGCTTAAACAGCAAAATATCAGGCAGGGCACGGAAAATCCGTGCCCTGTTATCTTTGTCACATTTATTTGTATTTAGGCTCATAAAAGGTTGAAAAAAATTGCTTTATGTGTTATATTATACCAAAAGGAGGTCTTTTTTTATGATCAATGTAACAGTATGGAATGAACACGTTCAAGATAAGGAAGAAAAGGTTTTGGCGGTATACCCCGAGGGAATTAACGCCTGTATTGCCGAATTTCTCGGTGTTAATGATGATATAAAAGTAACCTGCGCCGATCTGGATATGCCGGAATGTGGCTTGGGTGAGGAGGTACTCGAAAACACAGACGTTCTCATTTGGTGGGGTCACGTTGCACACGAAAAGGTTCCCGATGAGCTGGTTGAGAAAATTCACGACAGAATTCTTCGCGGTATGGGTCTTATAGTTTTACATTCGGGTCACTATTCAAAAATTTTCAGAAGAACCCTCGGCACAACCTGCTCACTCCGATGGAGAGAGGGTGACAGAGAGCGTGTTTGGAACATTGCTCCCAATCACCCGATAACTCAGGGCGTAGGCGACTATTTCTATCTCGAAAGGGAGGAAATGTACGGCGAGTGGTTCGATATCCCAAATCCCGATGAAATCGTTCTTCTCGGTTGGTTCGGCGGCGGAGAGGTATTCCGTTCGGGCTGCGTTTGGAACAGGGGACTGGGTAAGGTATTCTATTTTCAGCCGGGTCACGAAACAAACCCGACCTTCCACCATCCCGATGTTCAAAAGATTATCACCAATGCGGTAAGATATGTTGCTCCCATAAAGGTTCGTAAGGAGCCGATTGACGCTCCCTGCACAAAATCGCCTGAGGAAGAATTGAATAAATAATGAATTTTGAATTTATTTGTCCCATATGCGGTAATGTATTGGAAAAATTCGATAATTCATTTAAATGTGATATGGGGCATTGCTTTGATATTGCAAGGCAGGGTTATGTGAATCTTTTACGTTCGCAGGGCTCCTCCTTAAAGCGTCACGGCGACGACAAGCTTATGGTCAAGGCTCGCTTTGATTTTTTGAACGGTGGCTACTATTCCTGCCTATCCGAGCTTTTGTGCAAAAGAATAGGTGACACCGCCGAGAAAAATGCAAGGCTTCTTGACCTCGGCTGCGGTGAATGCTGGTATACCGCTCAAATAAAAAATCGTTTTCCGAGCCTTTCGGTCGGTGGAATAGATATCTCGAAGCAGGCACTCATTATGGGCGCCAAGAGAACAAAGCAGCTTTCTCTTGCGGTGGCAAGTATATTTGATATTCCCGTCGGTGACGGGTATTGTGATATTGTTACCTCGGTTTTTGCACCGTATTCGGTTACCGAAATTTCAAGAATTCTCAAAAAGGGTGGAGTGTGGATAAAAGCTTATCCGCTCGAAAATCACCTGATGGGCTTAAAAAAAGCGGTTTATGACGAGCCGTATCAAAATGAAGTAGATAGGGGAGTGCCGGAGGGCTTTCGGCTTGTTTTTCGTGATGAGCTTTGCAATAAGCTCACTCTTGAGGGCAACGAGACGATAAAAAATCTTTTTGCCATGACCCCGTATTACTATAAAACGTCACGCGAGGATCAGAAAAAGCTGGAAAATGTTAATCGGCTTTGCACTGAAATTGAATTCGGTCTGGATGTTTACCGAAAGCTTTGAAATAACCTGTACATTTTTTGCAAAAAAACTATTGTTTTTATACTGTAATAATAGTATAATATTACAGGTTGGAATTTGGGCAGGTACTTGTGCTGCTCAAAAATTATAATGTAAAGGAGCTTCTTATGAGTTACTATATTGGTGTTGACGGCGGGGGAACCAAAACAGCCTATGCACTTTTTGACGAAAACAAAAAAATGCTTGCGATGGTTAAAGGACCGGGAAGCAATCACGAAAATATGGAGGGCAGCTTCGATGAGGCCGCAGATATAATCTGGGCAGGAATCAAGGACCTTTGCCGTGAGGCCGGTATTTCCGTCAATGATGTTGACTTTACGCTTATGGGTCTTGCGGGAATAGACCATCCGTTCCAGCACGATGAAATGCAGAAAAGGCTTCTTGATTACGGGCTTGAAAAATTTGAAATATATAACGACGGCTTTATTGTTGTTAAGGCAGGCTCAACAGGTGCGGCCGCTATCGGCTACAACTGCGGAACAGGCACCTGCTGCAACTCAATCGACAACGACGGCAAAATGCTTCAGCTTGCCGGTTTGAGCGAGTTTTCGGGCGACTGCGGCAACGGTCACTGGATTGCCGCCGAAACCTACAGAATCGCTTATGATGATGTGTACCTCGGTATTAGAAAAACCGCTGTTACAAAGATGATTTTTGACGAATATTCGCTGAATTCAAAAGAGGATTTTCTTGCGCTTGTTTCCAGGTTTGAGGAGCCCGATGCAGACACATTCATTATGCGTCTTATAGACTTCTTCTTTGATGCGGCAAAATTGGGCGATAAGGTCGTTCTTGATGTTATTGACCATATGGCAACAAGAGGAGCTGCACTCATTGCCGCACACCTCAATACCGGTAATTTCACCGATGATGTGGTTGAGGTTGTTCTTTCAGGTTCAATCCATACCAAGCTCCCGTCAGAGATTTATACAAAAGCACTTATGGAAAAAGCAACTGCTGCCGGCGGCAGAAAGCTGAAGTTTATCAAGCTTTCGCAACCCCCGGTAACAGGCTGTGTAAACTGGATATTCCAGCAATATATATAAGAGAGGTAATTACATATGAAAGAAATTACTGTTGCTGTCATCGGTTCGGGCAGTACATATTGCCCTGAGCTCGTTGACGGATTTTTGAAGGCTTCCGATTCTCTCAAGCTGAAAAAAATATCCTTTATGGATATCAACGAAAGAAAGCGTAACATCGTCGGCGGTCTTTGCGACCGTATGCTCAAAAAGGCCGGTGTTGACTGTGAGGTTGTGCTGACGGATGATCTTGATACTGCTTTGCAGGGTGCCGATTTTGTTGTTACACAGATTCGTGTAGGTATGCTTCATGCTCGTTATCTTGATGAAAGCATTCCCAAGAAGTATGACCTTATCGGTCAGGAAACAACCGGTATCGGCGGTATGTTTAAGGCATTGAGAACGATTCCCGTTATCAAGCATATTTGCGACAGAATAGAAGCAATTTGCCCCGACGCATGGCTTATCAACTTCACCAATCCGTCGGGCATCATCACCGAGTTTGTTCTTAATCACACAAATGTTAAAAATATCGGTCTTTGCAATGTTCCGATTGATATGCTTGACGATATCAAGGAAACAACAGGGCCCGATGTTGATATTACCTATGTCGGTCTTAACCATCTTAGCTGGGTTACTTCAATCAAGCAGGACGGTAAGGAGCTTATTACCGATATGATTAACCAGGGCTATAAGGCAAAGGTTATGGCTAATATCCAGGACGACGGTATCGGTCTTGATTGTCTCAAGGCGGTTAACGCTATTCCCTCATCCTACCTCCAGTATTATTACTGCCGTGAGGCAAAGCTCCAGCATCAGCGTGAGGACGAGAAAACAAGAGCACAGGTTTGTATGGAGATTGAGGAGCAGCTTCTCGAAATGTATCAGAATGAGGAGCTTTGCATAAAGCCGGCACTTCTTGATAAGCGTGGCGGTCATAAGTATTCTCTTGCTGCCGTTAATCTTATCAATTCTCTTGCAAATGACGTTCAGGATGTACAGGTTGTTAACGTAAAGAATAATGGAACACTTGACTTCCTTGAGGATGACGATATTATTGAGGCTCCCTGCGTAATCGGTAAGGACGGTGCAAAGCCGATCAAGGTTGAAAACTTTGATAATAAGCACATTATCAATCTCATAAGAATTGTTAAGGCATACGAGAAGTATACTGTTGAGGCGGCTGTTACAGGTAACGAAATTGCCGCAATTAACGGACTTCTTATTCACCCGCTTGTAGGTGACTACGACAAGGCTGTTAAGTGCTTTAATGAACTCAAGGAGGCTCACAAAGAATTCCTTCCGGAGTTTTATCCGAATAACTAAAACATATGGAGCTGTCTTTTTCAGGCAGCTCCTTTTTACAGGATAGGAGAAATTATGCCACAGCATCCGTTTCCGCCGCTTTTTGATGAAAATTCAAAAATATTAATTCTCGGCAGCTTTCCTTCAGTCAAATCAAGGGAGCAGATGTTCTTTTACGGTCATCCGCAAAACAGATTTTGGCGTGTTGTTGCCGCAGTACTTGATGAAAAAACACCGATGACAATTGAGGAAAAGAGCTGCTTCTTGCACAGAAATCACATTGCACTTTGGGATGTCATTGCTTCCTGTGATATTACGGGAAGTGCAGACAGCACTATTAAAAATGTCGTGCCGAATGATTTGAGCGGAATATTGAAAAACGCAAAAATCGAACAGATTTTTGTAAACGGAAAAGCGGCAGAGAAATACTATAATAAATATATGCGGGATGTGCTTAAACGTGAGGCAGCTTGCTTGCCCTCAACCTCGCCGGCAAACGCCGCTCAAACGCTCGAAAGGCTGATTAAGGCGTGGAGTGTTATCACACAATTTATACAATAAAAGCAGGGAACGATTTAAAACCGTTCCCTGTAATTTTATTCCATATTTTCAAAATTTATTCGTTCTTCCTCAATAACCAACGGTCTGTTCATAACCCTTGTATTGATATTCAGAACATATTCACCGAGGAAGCCGATAAAGAATAGCTGAACACTGCCCAAGAAGCACATACCGATGAGCACCGGAGCCATTCCCATCGGGAAATTATCCCACATCACCAATTTCAGAATAAGGTAGATCAGACCTATAATAAAGCTGATAATGCCGACACCTGCGCCGAAAAAGGTTGCAAGTCTCAAGCCGATTTTGGTATAGGATGTGAAGCTGAGCATGGCAGCATCATAGAGTGTATAGAAATTGTTGTGTGTTTTACCCGCTCTGCGCTTTGCCTGCTCATAGGGTATATCTTTTCTGCGGTAGCCTAGCTCTGCAACAATTCCTCTGAGGAAAGGTGTTGGATCCTTGAGGTCTCGAAGAACCTCAATAAAGGATTTGTCGTAAAGTCCAAAGCCGGTAAAATGCTCAATCTGCTCAACATCGCTCATCTTTTTGATAAGCTTGTAATAGCAGGTGCGCAGGAAGCGGATGATCTTGTTTTCCTTGCTTGTTTCCTTAATGGCACAGACAATTTTATAACCCTTTTCCCACTCATGTACAAGCTTGGGAATCATTTCAATCGGGTCCTGAAAATCGCAGCACATACATATTGTGCAATCACCGGTGGTTTGTAACATTCCGTAATACGGAGAATTGAATTGACCGAAATTTTTGGCATTGAAAATTGCCTTGATTTTCGGATTCTTTTCACAGATTGACCTTATCAAGGGACGTGTATTATCCTTTGAATCGTTATCTATAAAAACAATTTCATAATCATATTCGGGGAGAGAAGCGGCAAATTCCGAAACAATTGCCTCGCTTATCGGAACAACATTTTCCTGCTCGTTATAGCAGGGGATTAAGACACTGATTTTTTTCATATTCTTTCCTCAATTCAATAATTCTTTTATTCCTTGCTCAAAGTCCGTTTTCGGAACAAAGCCGGTATCTTCTGTCAGGGAGGAAATATCCGCTTGCAGGAACATCACTTGATTTTCACTGTAGGGAATAGCACCGAAATTTACAAGTGAGCTGCTGCCGCAGAGCTTGTAAATTTTTTCTATGTAATCCCTCAAGGGTGCGGATTGACCGCTTCCGAGGCAATACAGGCTTTCATTGTTCTCGGTATCGTTGCCGACAAGGTAAAAGGCTTCGGCAGCATCGTGAGAATTCAAGAAATCCCACATTTGTTCACCCATGCTGAAATCGGCAGCCTCATTCTTTGTGAATTTGCTTATCGCAGAACGAATTACAGAGCTCGGCGGATCAAATTTGCCGTAAACGCTGAAAACCCTTATCCAAGCGTGAGCAAGGTCAAGCTGTCGGCATTTTAATCGGCTGAGCTGTCCTGCGGCAAGCTTTGCGATTCCGTAGCCCGTAAACGGGTGGGTGGGGGAGCTTGGTGTAAGAGGCTTATTGCTCAAGCCGTACTCTGCCTGAGAGCCGGCACCGACAAATTTTTTGCAGCCCATTTTTGCGGCAAGCTCAACAGCATCAAGAGTGTATTCAATGTTTTTGAGCTGGAGCTGTGTGTCATTGCGAGCTGTGCCGGTAGTGCCTGCCCAGGCAAGATGATAGAAAACATCAAAGTCATCTTCAATTGGCTCAAAGCTCTTGAAATCATCAAGGGAGCAGCAAAGCTTTTTGATGTACGGATTTTTGGGTATCTTGTTAATTCTGTTGGAATTTTTGTGATATAAAACGGTAACCTCTACCTTTTCGGCAAGGAGCTTGTCAATAAGAGCTCTGCCGATTGAGCCGGTAGCACCGCTTATAACGGCTTTTTTCATAAAAATCACTCATTTATCATAGGAATATACATATTTTCGGCAAGCTCTGATCTGTCAAGGAAGGGAGCAAGATCCTCCAACGGAGGACTGATCAAGGTGCCGTCCTCAAGCCGCTTGGTGCTGCTTTTCGGTTCCCATACCTGATTTGTATCGGTGAAAATTTCGCAGAAGCAGTAGCCGTCCGTTGCAAGCACTTTTTGAACCGCAGCTTGCATTTCGGCATTGCTCGCTGCACTGAAATACGGAAAGCCGAATGCCTCGGCAATTTTTTTAAAGTCGGGGAAAGAGAGGTCGCCGCTTTCAGGACCGATACCGACCTTACAACGGTCTTTGAAAAGGTTGTTTTGCGTAAGGCGTATGCTGTGATAGCCTTTATTGTTAATAAGGAAAAGCTTGATCGGAAGCCTGTTTGTTACAATTGTTTGGAGCTCCTGGAGATTCATCATTATGCTTCCGTCGCCCTCAAGACAAATGGTTTCACGGCTGCCGTTTGCAACGCAAAGACCTATTGCCGCAGGAAGTCCGTAGCCCATACTTGCGATGGCGCTGTTAATGATAAAACGTGTTCCTTTTTTTACAGTCCAGCATTGATGCCCTGCAACGCAGCAAGCTCCGTTGCTTACCGCTGTTCGTGAGCCTTCGGGAAGCTGCTCCGATAAATACTTGATAAAAGCGTACACGTTTGCAGTCTGTCCGTTTTCCTCTTTGTGACGCGGAAGTACAACAGGGTATTTATTTCTCCAAGTGCGGCACTGCTCACGCCATTCCTCATGGGTGCAGATGGGAGCCGAGTCGGGCTTTACGGCACGGACAATCGCTTCGAGAAAATCCTTTGCATCGGCAAAAATCGGCATATCAACGTGTATGGTGGGCTTTTTCATTTCGGCAGGATCAATGTCTACCATAATGACCTTTGCGGCACGTGCCCAGCTTTCGTAGCTGTAGCCAACCTGACGTATGCTTATTCTTGTGCCTATTGCAAGGAGAAGGTCGGAATTTTGAACGGCAAAGTTACCGGCACGGTCACCCATGTTGCCGCCTCTGCCGCAGTACAGGGGATTCTCGGTTTCAATGATATCAATGCTGTTCCAATATGTTACAACCGGAACGCCGAGAAGCTCGGCAGCTTTTTTAAATGCTTCCTCACCGCCGGAAAGACGGATTCCGCCGCCGGCATAAATTACGGGGCGTTTGGCTTTTTTTATACTTTCGAGAACATTATTTATTGTTTTTTCGCTAACCTTGGGAGGCAGAGCCTTATCGTCCTCGGTCGGGTCATAGCTCCGAAGCTCATCTGTTTCGATGTAACCGCCTTGAAAATTAACGGGGATATCGAGCCACACGGGACCGGGTCTGCCTGTTACGGCAAGGTGCCACGCCTTTTCAAGCATATATCTTATATCTACGGGATTTTCGAGCATGGCGGAATATTTGCACATACACGATACCGACTTTGTGATATCAAATTCCTGATCGCCGACTGCTCTGAGCGGCAAGCCGTCGGTAAAACGCTCGGCATATCTTGCGGTGGTGGTATATTTTACCTGACCGCTGATAACAAACATGGGGATGGAATCGAGCCAGCCTCCGACAACGCCTGTAATGGCGTTTGTTCCGCCGGGTCCGGTGGTTACGCAGAGTGCGGCAATTTTGTTATTGAGCCTTGCATATGCTTCGGCGGCAATAGCGCTTGCCTGCTCATGGTGATTATAGGTGCAGTGTATTTTTTTATGATGTCCAAAAGCATCGTTAAGATGCATTGCACCTCCGCCAACTACCGTGAAGCAATCGGTAACACCGTGCTCTGCCAAAAAATCGGCAATATAATCGGCAAGTCTGATTTTCATATGGCTCATCCTTTGTTGTTGAATTTATAATTATTGATCTGCCAGAGCTTCCTTGATGACCTTTGCCATATAAAGAAGCTTTTCGTCGGTCATACCGGGATAAACACCGATCCAGAATGAATCGTTCATTATTCTGTCGGTGTTTTCGAGTGTGCCGACAACTCTGTAGGCATCGTTGCTTGAACGGATTTCGTCAAAGCAGGGATGCTTTATAAGGTTTCCGGCAAAGAGCATCCTTGTTTGAACGCCTCTTGCCTCAATGAATTGAACCAGCTTGTTGCGGTCAACACCGTTTTTGCAGGTTATGAAGAAGCCGAACCAACTCGGGTCGGAGTTTTCGTTTGCTTCGGGCAGCATAAGCTTATCCGCAACACATTTAAGCTCATCGTGAAGAACCTTGAAGTTATGCTTTCTTTTTTCGACAAACGATGGAAACTTTTTAAGCTGTGCACAGCCGACAGCCGCCTGCATATCGGTTGCCTTGAGATTATATCCGAAATGTGAATATACATATTTGTGGTCATAGCCGAGGGGGAGCTCGCCGTACTGCCTGTCAAAGCGATGGCAGCAAAGGTTGTCCTGGCCCGGCTCGCACATACAATCACGACCCCAATCTCGCATTGATCGGATTATTTTGTGAAGAAGGGGATTGTCGGTGTAAACCGCACCGCCCTCGCCCATAGTCATATGGTGAGGAGGATAGAAGCTGCTTGTTCCGATATCACCGATTGTACCGGTGAATTTTGTTTCTCCGTTTATTGTGTAGGTTGAACCGAGGGAATCACAATTATCCTCAACGAGCCAAAGTCCGTGCTTGTCGCAAAACGCCTTGACTGCGGAAAGGTCAAACGGATTTCCGAGAGTATGGGCAACCATAACCGCCTTGGTTTTTTCGGAGTAGGCTGCCTCTAACATTGAAGCATCAATATCTGCGTTGGGAAGCTTGACGTCAACAAAAACGGGTACAGCACCGAACTGAATTATCGGAGTTACCGTTGTTGGGAAGCCTGCTGCTACCGTTATGACCTCATCACCGCGCTTGACAGCTCTTTCCTTGAGTAAAGGTGAGGTGAGGGTCATAAATGCAATTAGATTTGCACTTGAACCGGAATTGACGAGGGAGCAATATTTTATACCGAGATATTTGCAAAATTCGGACTCAAATTGCTTTGTGTATCTTCCGGCGGTCAGCCAAAATTCAAGGGCACTGTCAACGAGGTTCACCATTTCTTCGGAATCGTAGACTCTGGAGGCATAGGGTATACGCTCTCCCTCACAAAACTCATGGGGAATGTTATGATATTTTTCGCAGTATTCTCTAACCTTGTCAAGAATTTCATCATGCAGTTCTTTTTTGCCGTTCATAGCTTTTCTCCGATCATATATTAAAAAATTCTTTTATTTGTCTGTTGGTAAAATCTGCTATATCCTCGTCGGCGGCATATGCTTTTGTCCATTCAACGGTTTTTTCAACCGCCTGACGTGCCGACCATCTTGGCTGCCAATCAAACACCGATTTAATTTTTTTGCAGTCGAGCTTTAAAAAATTGGCTTCGTGCGGACCGTCTCTGCGCTCGGCAACAAATTTCTGACCGTTACCCCAGCATTTGCAGAAGCAGTCGGCAAGCTCACCTGTGGTTAGGCAGTCACTTTCGTTGGGACCGACATTGTACCAATCGGCAAAGCGTGGATTCTCATACTGTGCCTGCGCAATTGTCAGGTAGACATAAAGCGGCTCCAAAACGTGCTGATAGGGTCTGACCGAGTTTGGATTTCTGACCTTGATGGGCTCGTTCTTCATGGCGGCTCTCACGCAATCGGGAATGATTCTGTTGGCTGCAAAATCGCCGCCGCCAATGACGTTTCCGGCTCTTGCTGTTGAAATTCTGACGGTTTCATCAGAGAAAAATGAGCTTTTGTAGCTGTGAGTGACAAGTTCCGAGCAGGACTTTGAATTGGAATAGGGGTCAAAGCCGTCAAGGGGGTCATTTTCCGTAAAGCCGATGTTTGTTTCATTGTTTTTGTAAACCTTGTCGGTTGTTATATTGACAAAGGATTTTACACAATCGCAAGCTCTGATACATTCGAGAATATTAACTGTACCGAGCACGTTGGTTTCATAGGTGTATTTCGGATTTCTGTAGGATTCAAACACAATCGGCTGTGCGGCGAGGTGAAAAACTATTTCGGGCTTGCTTTCGTCAAAGGCTTTTTTGAGCTTGTCAAAGCATCTGACATCACCGATAATCGAATTAATTTTGCCCTCAAGCTTGATAATATCAAACATATTTGGGTCTGTCGGCGGTTCAAGAGAGTAGCCCGTAACCTCGGCACCTGCAAGGCTGAGAATTGCACAAAGCCACGCACCCTTGAAGCCCGTGTGTCCTGTAACAAGTACCTTTTTTCCTTTGTAAAATGATAAATTCAACATTAAATCGCTCCCTTACTTGGAATGATAGAAAATGTAGATTGAGTTTTGAGCTTTAATTTCGTAATTGCTGTTCAAAAATTCACTGAATACCTTGTTCTTAAGCTCCTTTTCATCCTTACGCAAAACAATTATGTCAGGCGTACCGTAATTCAAATCAAAATATTTGAAAAGAATGTCGTAATAATCATTTGCAAGCTCATTTCCGCCAAGGATGCCGGGACGCCAAAGATAATTCGTATTAGGCTTGAGGTCTGTCATTAAATAGCCGAAAATTATTTTTCGTCCGCAAAGGATGGTTTCGTCATCATTCTCCTTGACGCTGTTCAAGGTTTCTTCAAAAGCGGTGAGAGAAGCACCTTTGCTGTTTTTATCATAGATGCCCTTGAAAATTCCGCTTTCTATTCTGGAATATCCGGATTCGTATTGCATAATTGCCGATGGCTTTGAGCTGTGGAATGAGCTATTGAAAAGTATAACCGTATTGAAAGCAAGAAAAACGCAAATAATCGGGATTGAAAGCTGCTTTTTTTGCTTGAATTTGATTTGTCCTATCATATCGAATAGCTCAAGGATAAACATAACGGCAGCGGGTCTTGCACCCAAGGCGAAGTTAACTGCACCGTCTTTTCCGCTTAATGTCCATACAAAGCCGGCAACAATTGCGGGAATAAAAAGGTAAATAAAGCAATCATTGAACCGCTTATCCTTTATGTAAAATATTAGATGGAAAAAGAACGCACACATACTCCAATATAGAAGAACATAGAGCTGTACCTGCGTTGACGATCCCGCTATGGGGATAACTCCGTACAAGCTTATATACCACAAGATGACGCTTGTTACAAAGGTGTATATAACGATTAGAATTTTCGGTATTCTAAGAAATTTGACCGCTATACAGATTACGCCGAAAGCAAATGCCGAGACAAACAGTGCTTTGAATTGTGCTGCAAAGCCGTATATTAAATCTATGACCTCTTTGATAAAGTTTTTTTCCTGCTCAATACGGTCTAAAAGACCGCTTACGGCAATATCCTTGTTGAAAATGAAGAAGCTTGACCAATCTCTTGTGAGGCAAAAAGCGACAAATACCAAAAACACAAGTGCTGCACCGATAGCGTAAAGCATTTCGGGCTTTTTGAGGCTGAATTTCTTTTTTGCTTTATCCGAGAAAATAAAAAGCAGAATAAATTCAACGATAAAAACTACAACGGCAGTTGGGTAGCAGTATACCGAAATCGCTTGGCAAACGCCCGCAAGGATAAAATAACGCATTGAGTTACCGCTTCTTTGGGCACAGAGAATCAAAATAAAGCTCAAAAGCATAAAGGTAATTGACCATGTGTCGTACCAATAGGCAAAAAGAGTCTTGGTGACCATCGTGTAGTATAAAATTGCAGCGGCAAAAGACGGGTATTTTCCGAATATCGGCTTTAGCAGCTTATAAGTAATGAAGCCCAAAACAAGGGTAATCACAATAAAGCAAATTCGTGAATACAGAATAATTCCCTCGGTTGAGCCGGTAAGCTTGTGAAAAAGGTAGACGAACGGATAGTTCAGTGAATCGCCAACCTGAAAATAATCCCAGTTTTCAACCATAAATTTTTGACCTATTACGGTACGGTATACCTGTCCGATATTGAAAACCTCATCCGTGATATCAATTGAAAACAGGCTTCTTACAACCGACACCGCAAGTGCAAAAAGCGTAAGGAGGATGAAAGGTGTTTTTGAATCCCTTTCCCTCAATGCTTTGTTATTCATTTTTACCATACCTTCCACGGAGCTGTTTTGTCTGCCCACATTTTTTCAAGCTGCTGTTTTTCTCTCAAGGTGTCCATCGGTTTCCAAAAGCCGTTGTGTATGTATGCATCAAGCTCTCCGAGAGAGGCACAGGCTTCAAGCGGCTGTTTTTCAAAAACGGTTTCGTCGCCGTCGATAAAATCAAAGATTTTGGGTTCAAGAACCATAAAGCCGGCGTTAACCTTGCCGCCGTCCGTGTCGCTCTTTTCACGGAAGGAGGAGATTTTGTTATCATTCTCAATATCGAGCACACCGAAGCGCTGACCGATATTGACCGCAGTAAGAGTTGCTATATGACCGTTTTTCTTGTGAAAATCCACAAGCTCGGCAATGTTGATATCGGCAACGCCGTCACCGTAGGTCAGCATAAACGGCTCATCACCGATATATTTTTGTATTCTTTTAACTCGTCCTCCTGTCATTGTGTTAAGACCGGTATCAACAAGAGTAACCTTCCAAGGCTCGGTTTCGTTTGAATGGACTATCATTTTGCCGTTATCGGTAAAGTCAAAGGTAATATCGCTTTTGTAGAGAAAATAATCTGCAAAATATTCCTTTATAACGTGCTGCTTATAGCCACAGCAAATGATAAAATCGTTGTAGCCGTAGGAGGAGTAAATTTTCATAATATGCCAAAGTATCGGCATCCCACCGATTTCAACCATCGGCTTGGGAACGAGATGACTTTCTTCACTTATTCTTGTTCCGAAGCCGCCTGCGAGTATAACTGTTTTCATAATAATCGCCGCCATCCTGTAATTTTTTATGGTTATCAGCTTAAAAGTATAACCATAAAAAAGTATAGCACATATGGTATCAAAAATCAAGTAGCCGCCAGTGCTTATGCCTAAGGATTGAGCGCATTTTACGCCGAGCACAGATTAACAATTGTATTTATTTTAGGTCTTGCTCATATAAAGGATGATTTTTATTTGTTAATTATAAGCGGCAAAGCAAATCGGAGGAATAATAACAGATAAAACGCTGTAGAAAATGCTGACAAATAAACGAAAGACTTGTACGCGAGGATATTATGAGATATCCCAAACGTACAAGTCTTTGATTTTGTTGAATAAATTAAAGGATTATTAAATATGACCAATCCTATATAATTATAGATCTACGCTAAGTAAAATTAAAAGGATTATTAAATTCAATACCGAAGGGTAAGATATTCGGCTTATCTACACTAAGTAGAAATTAAAAGGATTATTAAATAGACTTTGTAAAGCGTTTAAATTCATACTTATCTACACCAAGTAGAAATTAAAAGGATTATTAAATACACAAAGAATTAGAGAAAGGATTTTACATCTACATTAAGTAGAAATTAAAAGGATTATTAAATTCCGGTAGCGGTAAAACAACATTTCTTACATCTACACTAAGTAGAAATTAAAAGGATTATTAAATTTGCGCACTTACAGCATAAAACAATATATCTACACTAAGTAGAAATTAAAAGGATTATTAAATTAGGGCAAGGCTTTGGCATCGGATTTGTATCTACACTAAGTAGAAATTAAAAGGATTATTAAATTATGCGAAACGATAAAGGCGCATTTGGAAATCTACACTAAGTAGAAATTAAAAGGATTATTAAATAGCGTAAGCCGACGAGCGAAACTCAAATCTACACTAAGTAGAAATTAAAAGGATTATTAAATTAGCGAGAGAACACCGAAAGCGACTACACATCTACACTAAGTAGAAATTAAAAGGATTATTAAATCTAGGATAATAACGGATTTTGGCATTAGATCTACACTAAGTAGAAATTAAAAGGATTATTAAATTCTCAACGTCCATATTGTAAGTATCGGATCTACACTAAGCAGAAATTAAAAGGATTATTAAATTGTGATGACCGATACCACACCCGTGCTATCTACACTAAGTAGAAATTAAAAGGATTATTAAATCTGCCATATAATTAGAAAGGGGTTCGAATCTACACTAAGTAGAAATTAAAAGGATTATTAAATCATCTACCCAACCATAGACACCACTAAATCTACACTAAGTAGAAATTAAAAGGATTATTAAATCATCTACCCAACCATAGA
>CAYYLP010000029.1:14804-20795 GCA_964472865.1 uncultured Ruminococcus sp.
CACCACTAAATCTACACTAAGTAGAAATTAAAAGGATTATTAAATGATGATTGATGACAAAAATGCACAACTTATCTACACTAAGTAGAAATTAAAAGGATTATTAAATCCTTATTTCGTTAAAATTAACAGCTTTTCTTATTCAAAAGGCTGCTTTGGATATGCATATTGAACAAAGCTTTCGTTTAATAATCCTTTCTTTATATTATTATACTCCATTAAGACGGAGGTTTACAATACTAAATCACAAAAAAATCACTGTTTTCATTTTTGGCGTATCCGTAACGTTTGATTTCGCAGTTTTTGTTCAGCTTGAATATCATAACGCTGTCGGATTGAGTAAATTTTGTTTTGAATTTTTCTTCAATTGTTTTCAAAATATTATTCAAAATGTGTTCGCTGTTATTGATTTGAAAAACAGAGTATTGCAAACGATATCCGTATTTTGAAAGTTCCTTGGCAAATTTGGTTCTGAGCTTATCGTCGGAAATATCATAGCTTATGATAATCATTTTAATCACTCCAATTTCCATTTCGGAAAATTCAAGTCAAGTCGCTCTTTCATAAAGGCTCGGTAAAAATCGCGAACATAAACAAATATTTCGTCCTTGTGATTCATTATCGCACTTAAAAATATACTGCTGTATTCGGCGGATTCTTTGTATTTTAAGCACCATTTGCCGTCAAAAATTTCAAAATCCTTTTCCTTGAATTGACCGAGATTTATACTTTTATTTGTTTGCCTATCGATGATAACTCTGAACGGTTCGACTAAATCGCAAACAAGGGATTTTCTCATATAAAACTGTGTGTGCAAAATTCCGCAATATTCATCGAAACCGTATAACGCAGTCAGAGCCTCAATATAAGCAAACAGGATTGTATATCCGATATCGAGTAGGGCATTTACCATATTGTGCTTGATTCTCGGCTTTCGACCTGTCCAAGCGATATTATCAAACCAAGAGGCAAAATATACTCTGGAAGCACTGCCCTCAATGCCCATAATAGCTCTGATTTCGTTAGCTTCATTTAGCTTTAAAATATAGCTGTCAAGCTTTTCTATGGCAGCTTTGTCGTATTCGGTTTTATTTCGTTTTGAGGCAAGCAGTCGGCGTTGATTTGAAATTTTATTCTTTATCAACGCCCTTGCCGCATTTGATGAGTTGTATTGATATTGCTTTCTTCGCAGCACGACGTTTGCCTGTGCTGTAGAGGAGATAAATTGATACATTCTGAAGCCTGCGGTCATAAAGACCAACCCAAAGCCGAATTTTTTCGCACGCTGAATAAGCCCTGTTGTGATGGAAATGTGACCGACAATGATTATTGCAAACAATCGGTAACAGGTGGATTGATGCTTAATGTTTCCGCTTTTATCGGTAACTATGACATTATCGTTTCTGAATGACAGCTTTTCTCCGTTTTTGGCAACAAGAAACAAGATTTGTTTTTCATGAAAATCTTGAGAGCTCATCATAATCCGACACTCCTATCGCAATATGGTTCATAGATGCAGTTTTGACATTTATTTTTGTCCCTTGGCTGATATTCTTCAAAATTAAAGGAGTTAAAATCTACCAGTAGCTTTTCAAATTGAGAAAGCCTTTCTTTGTCCTCTGCCGGTAGGGGAACGCTGTAATTTTTGTTGTCATCAATACTGTGAATTTTCAGTCGCTTGACGCTATACCCCATTTCCGTAAGTGCAAAATATTGAGCATAAAGCTGCCAAACATAGCCGTCATAAACTGTATTGACCTTTTTCTTGCGTTCCGTTAGTGTGCCTGTTGATTTATCGAAAATATCAATTTTGCCTGTTAAATTGTATTTTTCGCAGTAGACATCAATTGCTTGCAAAATATTTGCGGAGGTTGAATACGCTTGGGCATCAATCGTTTTGTGTGCTTCTTTCCCGTCAAGCTGAGGCTTATACTGATACAAGGTTGTTTCCATCTCCAAATAAAGATTATGAAAATAGATAGAAATAGGGCAAAACACAAAGTCGTTCAGGTTTGAAATAACAATTGGATTTTCACTCATAGCTTACTTTTGGGTATATTCAAGCCACTCTTTGTTTGAAATTGAGAGCCTCGGCTTTTGGGTCTCATTGGTTTTCATATTTTCAATTGCCCACAGTGCCTTGCGTGCGATGTTGTATGCACCGTTGGCATCGGCATCCTGCGGCAGGGAAGGGTCTACGGAGTTGCTGCAATAAAATGTTCCGTCGGGCGACTTGACAGGGGAAATAAGGTAGTCGATTTTTGACTTGCTTTGGCTGTTTCTCATTTGAAGCGTGAGGCGGAGCAGACGAATAAATTCTTTGAAAAATTCCGTTTTTTCTTGATTGAGGATTTCCGCTTTCAAGTCCTCACTGCGGTAATCTATGCCGTGTGCTTTAAAGAGTGACTTGAATTCCTCGGTCAATTGAATCGTGCGGTTGTCCGGCTCATTGTTTTTTTGCTTGTTTCTAAAAAATTCAATTCTCTCGCCGTAGGTGCAAACCGTCCAATGCTTTTTGAAATCGGTAACGCCTTTGGGGAAATTATCATAATGAAAATCAAACTCAAAAAAATCCTCGTCGAAATTGTAACGAATAAAATTGAAACGCTCAATAAAATCCTTTGTTGAATTCACAGATGTGTGTTTCGGCTTCAGCAGGTCAACAAAGCCGGTGACAGGGTCAATTTTGCTTGTGAGCCAAGCCGGAACAAAGAAAATAATGCCGTTCTGACTTTGAAGTTTGGAATCGTCTTTTTTTTCGGTGAGCTGATACGCCTTGAGTATGCCACCCTCTTTTTCAATGTCAGTATCCTTGCTTGCGAGGAAGCGGAGCTTTGAAATCAATTGATTTTCAAATCGCTGATAAACCTGCTTTTCTACCTTTATTCTGGAATTTTTGAAGCCGGAATTCAAATCCTCCATGGCAATTATCGCATTGTATTTCAAAACAAGTCGGCAAATTTCGTGAACCACCTGACTGATGTAGCCCTCTTTGAGCTCTTTAATGCTGTTTACGGTCGTCCAATTTTGCCTTGCTTTTTCTCTTTCGATTTCGCACTCATCAAGCTTTTGGTGATAGTCAACAGAATAGCTTGTGCCGTTGTATTCGCTGACAATTTCGTTGAGCGACTTTTGCTCGACAATTTCACCTCGGCTGTTGATAACGCAGATATAAATAAGGTTTCGTTCGCCACGGTCAATGCCAATGATATAATTATCGTCGGATTTTTTGAGCTCGTCGCAAACCATATCGTTCAGCCTTTCAACGCCGTTTGCCTTGAAATTGAGCGTTATCGGCAGATGTAGGAAAAATTTCGGCACGGTGTAGCGTTTATCCTTGATTATATCATAGGTAAAGGTACTTGCTTTCTTTTCGAGGCTTTGATTTTTGTTTTTGATGGGCTCATTGGCAGTGTGGGTGATAATATCGCCCTTTTTTATGCTCGGCTCACGGTAGAACATTTCCGCTCTGCCGTTGAGCTGGAACACAAGGTCACGGAGATTTCGTTCATCAAACAAAGCCTTGAAATAGAGCGTGTGAAGATTCGGCTTACCCTTGCTTTTCTCGGAAAAATCCTTGTTGTAAATACGGAAAAGATAGAGGTTGCCTGCTTCGATTTGCTCGTTGATAAAGCTTTCGGAAACATTGACAAAAGAAACATTGTATCCCTGCATTTTTACATCGTTGTAAAACTCACCGATATTTCTGTATTCGTTTGTTTCCTTAAAAATGAAGCCGTATTCATTCCATTCCGGATGCTTTGCAATAGCCTCTTTGTAGAAATCAATCATTTTATGACAACAGGAAAGATTGAAATTGTTGTCTTTTGTGAATTTTTTATTTTGATAAATATCCATTATTTCGTCCGAGGGAGCGTAATAATCAATATTTGATTTTGCAAAGAAAACCTTGGGGAGCATTTTCTTTGGATCGGCCAAAAGCTTGTATACCATTTTTTCATAGCCGTGTCCCTTGCAGGAATCACCCTCAAACAATTTATTGTGTTTTTTTGTCATAACCGCAAGGTAATACATACCATTTTTACGCAGAATAATGGTGTGGCAATCTATTTCCTTGTTTCTGTCCCAACCGTGCAAAAGCTGTGAATTTCCAAAATTCAATTTGATTTTATCAGTGCTGTACGGCTTCTTGGTGACATAATTGCGAACCATGTCATAGAGACTGTTTATTCCCTGTAAATCGGTATAAAGGTTGGCGAATTTGCCGTAAAAACTTTCATCCTTGTCAGCCTCCTTGCCCGAACCGAGCAGTGGCTTGATGATGTCCTGTAGGGCTTTGATTGAATCGAGAAAATCCTTGACAAGCTTTATTGCCTCGTCATTTTTGGCGAAGGCTTTTTCCTCTTGGTATACATTTGTCAAAAGACCTTCGGCGGCGGAGTAGGTGTCATAGATTTGTTGAACCGCATCGGCAACCGTACTGCAGTAATATTCGGCAACGCTTTGATTTTTGTTTTTGCAATCGGTGCGGTTCTCAATTTCCGCAAGAGAGAATGACTTGATTTTTTTGTATTCCTTACGTCGGTCTTCCTCATATTTTCCCGTGATTTTCTTTGCTTTGAGCTTTGCGGAATCGTATTCGTCAAACCAACTTTCCTGAACCGTGCCCCAATATCCGGTCAACTTTTGTGAAAGGTTGGTGACGGCGGCATCGTTCTTGATGTAAATTTCGTTCAGGTCAAAGTCGCTAAATGTGTCGAAAAGCTCTTTGATTTCTTTGATTGTTTCCGAAAAAGCTTTTGTCTCGCCGTCACCTGTCAAATAGGCTTTATTCACGGCACTACGCATTTCATCGTCTTCGGTAAACTTTTCGGGCAGGAATGAAACGGTCGAACGCTCACTGAGAATTTGCTTGAAAAGCGTTTTTAACTGTGGCAGCTTATCGTTGGTTTTTTGATTGTGCAGATTTATGTATTCATTCAGACCTTTAACCTTTTTACCGTCCGAGTTGGTATATCCACCGATAATCTGATTATAATTGTCTATCCCACTTTGAGTGAGGACAAAGCTGAAATAATCCACGCTGAAAATATCCTCCGCTTTGCAACCGCAAAGTCCCTTAAATTTCATATTCAATTCGCCAAGCTCAGCGGAAAGGCTTACCTTGATTTTTTCAAAGGTGCGGCAATTGTCAAGAAATTTCGGAAGATTGTCATTGATACAGCGGTAAGCGATAGCTGTTGACTTCGCTTTGGAGGAGTACATATTTTCCCTGTTGGTGAAGAAGCCTTTGAAATAAGTCGTAAACCCTTTGAACGACTCGACGATTTCCTTTTCCTCATCATTCACAAAAGAGGGGAGAAGCTCTTTAATCATTTCTTCTTTGCCAAGTTTTTTATATTCCGGTGACGATTTGAGCTTTTGGGCAATGTCCTTTCTCATGCTTTCTTCGGATTTATTTATTTCTTTTTCAATTGTTTCTCTTGCTTTTTTTGCTTCTTCTGTTTCCTTAGGCTTTTTCTTACACTTTGGGGTGTAGTAGAGCTCGGCGTATTCCTTTACTCCGTCAAGGTGAAAATCGGCAAGAGTACGCTCGATAAAAGCTCTGTGATATCTGTCAATGTAGCCTTTAACTTTTTTGTAATTATCCGCAAGTGTTTTATCGGTTTCAAGCAGCCTGTTAGTTTCAAAATTATCGGCGGTTTTGCCAATGGGTCGGAGCTCGAAACGCAGTGTTTTGCTTATTGGATAAAGATTCACAAAATTTGAAAAAGTCATTTATAATTCCTCCTTGTTGTTCCTCCGTGAATGTTTCTGATTTGATTATATTACAGGTATTTGAAAAAGTCAAGAAACCACAGTGACTTTAATGGGACTGTGATTACACTTTTTGTTTTACATCTTTGAAAAGCTTCCAAAGTTACAGAATGTATATAAATCCTAAATAGCAGTAACATAAACCAAACCTCCCCAAACAATGATGAGGTGCCGTAACGAAGGTTTTGAAAATAAGTTGTAAAGACAATCGTT
>CAYYLP010000030.1:0-20055 GCA_964472865.1 uncultured Ruminococcus sp.
CAATTTCGGTATTCTGTGCTGCGATAGCTGCATCAAGTGCCGTGTAGTTGGCAGGCTTTTCCAGGAGAGCATTGGTCTTTGCGATAATCTCACTTGCATAGCCGTCAACAACTGCTTGCTGATCGCCTGCAAGACCTCTTACCACCGCATTGATGGCCTCGTTAAGTGCCGCTACCGACTCCTCTGTGTAGATGTCCTCGGCAAGCTTTGCGTTTGCCGCCGTAATTGCAGCATCAACAGCATCATAGTTTGCGTAACGCTGAATAACTGTAACGTCATATGAATCACTGTATCCACCATATGTCACAGTAACAGTCTGCACACCGGTTGTATCCTTATTATAACCTGAAATTGTAAAGCCTTCGGTAATTGTATCCGTTGTGTTGTTATTGAAACTGAGTGTAAGAACAAGACCGGTTGTATCAAGCTCCTCACCTGTGTAGAACGCTGTCTTATTCGGCAAGGTCGTAATTTCAACGCCTACAAGCTCAACTGCATTTACCGTCACGTCAAAGCTTGTTGTAAGCTCGCCGTACTTAACGGTAATTGTCTTTTGACCTTCCGTTGAAAGTGCGGTATTCAGACACTCAAAGCCCTCTGTGATATCTGCATCTGTGGCGTTATTGTATACAACATTGATAGTAAGACCTGTCTGCTCAAATTCATCTCCGACGAAATATGTTGTCTTTGTCGGAAGTGTCTTAACCGAAATGCTTACCGGTGCAATTGCGATAACATCTACAGTAAATGTTGTTGTCTTTCCGCCATAGCTTGCGGTGATGGTCTTTGTACCTGCTGTTGAGGAATCAAAGCCAGTGCAGGTGATTCCCTCTGCGATGTCTCCTGTTGTGCCGTTATTGTAAGAAGCAGTAAGAACCAGACCTGTCTGATCAAAGATTTCCTCGACGTAATAATCAGTCTTGTAGGGTAATCTCTTAACCGTCAAGCCCGTAAGCTCAATGGCATTAACAGTAACATTAAAGGTTGCTGTCTTTCCGCCGTAGCTTGCGGTAACGGTCTTTGTACCTGCTGTTGAGGAATCAAAGCCAGTGCAGGTGATTCCGACTGTAACGGTGGTTTCATCGCCGTTGTTATACTTTGCCTTCAGTGAAAGTCCGCTCTGTGCAAACTCCTCACCGACAAAATACTGCACCTTATCGGGAAGTGTGTTGATTGAAACGGATACAAGCTCAATTGCCTTAACGGTAACATTGAAGCTACCCTCAACGCCCTCATATGTACCGGTCATTGTGATTGAACCGGCAGAGGCAGTGTTAAAGCCGCTGTAGTCAATGTCGAGCTCCTCTGCATTAAAGGTCTTTGAGCTACCGTTGTTATAGGTAACAAGAACCTTCAAGCCTGTGGGATCAAAATCGCTTGCGGAATCGCCAACAAAGAATTCCTTTGTCGGTGCACCGGAGAATTCAATCTTGGTCGGTGTGATTGCCGTAACTGTAATTTTGGTTGTTGCGGTAACAGTCGTATTGTTTTCCTTATACATAACACGAACCGTCTTCTGTCCCGCAGCCGCCGTGCTTACATTTGAAACTGTTGTTGTTCCGGGAAGCTCTGCAAAGTCATATTCGATAGCATCCGTTTTGGTGCCATTGTTGTATGTTACTCTAATCTGCATTCCCGTGGGGTCAAAGCTTTCACCGACAATGTACTGTGTCTTATCCGGTCCCTTAACAATTTCAAGGGCTGTCGGTGTCTTTTTCTGAACAACTACCGTGCAGCTTGCCGAATACGGCTTGCCGTTAAAGGTAACTGTTGCAGTGATAACCGTGCTTCCTGTTGCAACGGCTGTGATTACGCCGACGTTACCGGCACCGTTGGCAACCGTTGCCACATTATTGTTGCTTGAGGTCCAAGAAATACCGCTTATTCCCTCTGCGTTGGGAGTGAAGCTCGCTTCAACAGTGTCAAGCGCGCCCTCATAAAGCTGAATTGTTGATTTATCGAGGCTGACATCAATGCTTATATCCTCAAAAATGGGTTCAATGATGAGGTCACGCTTAACCTCCGTGTAATCGGTATCCCAACCGGTGAAGGAATAACCGTAGCGTGACGGCTTTTCGGTGGGTGTGGTTGCGGCAGAGCCGTATGCAACCATCTGCTCACTGAGTATTGTTCCGTCGTAATTACGGAAGATAACCTTGCAGGTATCAATTGCCCACTGTGCCTCAACAATATCCGTGCCTGCGCCGAAGCGGTACTGATAAATGCTGCCCTCTACAGCCTCGGTAACGCTACCGTAAGCCGACATACTCAAATCGTTTGATTTAACGCTCCAGCCTGTGAATCTGTAGCCCTCCTTAACGGGGATACCGAGTGTCTTGGTATCGTTGAACATACCCTCAATTGTGGTCTTTGTGTCAAGGTTTGTAATGCTGAGGTTTGAAATTGTCGCTCTTGTGTTTGCGGCAATACCCGAGGAATAGAGTACCTTGAGTTGTGCTGTTCCGCTATCCGTTGAATTGACGGTTATCATTGAGCCGCTCTCGGGGAAGCTGTACGCCGTTGCGGAGGTACCGTTGCCGCCCGTAAATGAATCGTTAACAAACTCAAAGGAAACCTTGGAATCATCAAGACCCGAAATATTATACGAAATATAATATGTGCTGTTGGGCTGAAGATCAACATACAACGGAAGAAGCTGCTTCTGATTGTATGTGCTGGAATTGTACTGTGAGGTTACGGTAAAGCCTGTGTTTCCGCTTACCGTGTAGCTCATACCGGTCTTATCTGCCGTCGATGCGACAAAATTGAGCGGATACTGAGCGGAATTGTTGAGATAAATCTCGTTTCTGTCTGCCTTTGACAAGCAGATATCACTGATCATTATCTTCTGACCGTTTCTTGCATCGCCGAGAAGCTCTACTCTGAGGTAAGCGTCAGCGGTATCAACGGCATTTGTTGTAAAGGTATCTCCGCTCTGCGCAACGGTATAGAACGATGATGTTTCACCGTTACCGCCGGTAAAGCTCGGTGCATAGAGCGAAAGAACGATATTGGAAGCATCTGTTCCCGTTACCTTGTAGCTGAGTACATACTCTGTACCAAGCTCAAGTCCGGCAACATAGGGAAGGAACTGATACTTCGGAAGCGTTGTCTGCTCCGTTGTCCAAACGGTAACATCGTTTCCGAGTACGGTGTAGTTAAGGTCGGTTTCAACAGAGGTATCTGCCGCATAGGTCGGGAAGCCCATTTCGCCGTATGCCGGGAAGTTATCGTTTATAACTTGGAGATAGTTATAATCTCCGCCTCGGGTATCAACTATCGCAGCGCTTGCCTGCTGGTCATAGATAAATGTATACTGAACCTTTGAGGAAGCATTTGTAAAATTAACATCAATCTGCGAAGCGGTTGTGCTGAGGAATGAGGAATAATCGCTATCAATTTCGGTGTCAGCAGCAACAAGGCTGTCAACTGCGCCTACAAAGGAGTAGCCGGTAAATTCGGGAGCCTTGAAGGTGACATTCTGACCGTAATTGAAAAGCTCTGTCACGTCAGCTGCGACTGACTTGACTTTGTCATCCTGAATAGCAACAAGCTTGTAGCCTGTTGAAGTCTTGCTCAATGCAAGGAAGCGTGCGGTTGCGGTTGATGTAACCTTTGCATCGCTCTTGATTGCCTCAATTGCGGCATTGAGACTGCTTACAGCCGTTGAAAGAGTGTAACCGGAAACTGTCTCCTCCGAAGAAAGCTCAATATTTGCAAGCATTCTGCCGGCAATTTTGTAAAGGGAAGCAAATGTTGTCCAATTGCTGTTGTTTGAATCATAGTAAACGCTTGTGCCGTCAGCTTTGAGACCGAGCTCTGCAACAAGGTTTGTTGCATTGCTAAATGCGGCTCTGAGCATTTCCTTGTTGGTCTGCGTAACCTCAATGGGCAAAGCTGCGGAGTTAGCCGCATGGTCGCCGCCCTGATAGTTTACATAACCTGTTCTTATCTTATAGGTTTTGGTGCAGTTTGTGGCATCGGTAAAATTCATTGTGATAGGACCGTTGTACTTAACTCCCTCTTTTTCGTAGGCACCGAGATTGTCAAGAGAGCCCTGACTTGCGATAAGAGAGTTGTAATTGTTGTACATATTCTTCATGGGGTCCTTAGATGTGCTGTAGCAGCTATATTTATTATCCTCTACTCTGCCCGTACAATCCGCAACATACCATGCGCCCTTGTTTCCATCGGAATCCTCATCACTTGTTACCATCAAGCCGACGGTAAGGTTGGGAATCTGTGCAAAGCTTGTATAACGGCTGACATCAACAGTCAGCTTTGACGTGGGTGCGGCACAGAAGTTACCGACAACGTGATCGGATGTATTCTGCCACTTACCTTGGTCAATTTCCTGATAGTTGAACGATGCGACATTTATGTAGCCGCCGCCTCCGCCGAGCCAGTTTTGGGCACTGCTGTTGTTTGCGGTATACTTAAAGTATCCGTTTGAATCAATCGCGGTCGCAAACTGAGCATAACGCTTAGGCTCAACCTCGCCAAGTGCCACACCGACGGGATTGGTCGATGAGAAAGCCATAAGACCGTTATTGTTCAGACCTGAGTTGGGAGTTTTCTCACCTGTTGTAACAAGACCGTGAACACCTGATACCCAAGAAAGGTTGGATGCCTTATGGGATGAGCCTGTTGCGTTTCTTGTTCTCTGACCTGAGCCTACAGGGGCAATAAACGGCTTGTATACATATGTATAAGCGTAAGCAACCTTTCTCTGTCCGTCGAGCTTATCAACGAAGGAGGCTGTCCACTCAATGTAGTAGCCGTCGGTCGAAGCAAGAAGATACGGCGACTCACTGTCACGGGTGATTGTGGTATCAATCTTGTTGCCCGCAACGGTGTAATAGATGTAGGTGCTTGAAGCGTGCGTATTTGACGCTCTCAAGGGTGTCGAATAGCAGTCAAGCTTGATGTTGCAGTTTGAGTTTGCATAATCAGCCGACGTGTTCGACGTTGAGGTGTTCATATACGCGGTCATTTCCGTCATATCTTTTTTGAGATATTTGTAGGAAATTGTGACCTGACTTGCGTTCTCATAATAGAAGTAAAAATTACCCGATGAATTTTCACCCGTTCTGAGAGTTTGAACCTTAGTGCTTTCGTCGAAGGTTGAATCAACGAACCACTGGTACTTGTACTTGCCCTGAGCGGTATTCGAGGTCAAGGTCGGCTCGAGGTAAACCTGCTCGGGAGCAAAAAAGTAAACGTCGCCCACCTCATTATCGGTAACTGTAATGGTTTCGCTCAAATCAGCGGCGGAACCAAACAGGGAGCCGATATCGAAGCAGACAAGGGTGGTGAGCATAAGAGTTAATGTCAAAATAATCGACAAAATCCTTCTGCCCGTTTTCTTTGCTGTCATATCAATTCCTCCTCTTGATATAGAATTGCAATTTATACAATTTAATGTTATCACATTGACCGATACAAGTCAACATTATTTTATCTATTACAAACTTTTTTGTGCAAAATAACAATAAAGAAGCTGATATTAATTATGATAAGAGATAAAAGGTGTAAAAAATTCTCTATTTATCTTTTGCTAATCATCTTGAACTTAACATTCATATATGGTACAATAAACAAAATTTTAGGAGGTATTTAAAATTTAAATGAATTATTTGAAATATGTCAATATAAAGCAAGGAACCTTCTCCGTTTGCCGTTATTCAAGCGGAAATACAGTTCCTTTTGTTCAGCTTCCGTTCGCCATGGCAGGCTATTCGGCTCAAACCGAAGATAACGGCGGTTGGTTTTATCACCCCACCCACAGATTTCTTGAGGGTATTCGTCTGACTCATCAGCCGAGCCCGTGGATTGCCGATTACGGAGCATTTCTTTTCACTCCGCAGGCAGTCACGCTTTTCGACGAAGCGCACAATGCCTGGTCAGGCTATCGTCCGGAGAATGCAATTATGACGCCGAGCTATATGAAGCTGCATTTTCTGCGTTCCAGAACGGATTTTGAGCTTACTCCGGCACAAAGGAGCTGTAAGGTACGCCTTGCCTACCCCGATGATCAAACTCCTTATTTTTCGGTCTTCCCTGTTTTCGGGAACTATACATTTGAATTTGACCTCGAAAACAACAGGCTGCTTTGCACCACCGACGGAGCAAGAGGCGATTTTAAAGAAAACTTTAAAACATACCTTGTTGTCAGCTTCAACGCCGAAATCGACCCCGAAAAATCATATATAAAAGGAAACGAGTGTATACACGCCGCTTTCAAAACAAATTTTGTTGAAGCAGACATCGCCTCCTCCTACATCAGCTTTGAGCAGGCTCTTGAAAATATGCATCAGGACTGCGACGGCAAGAGCTTTGATGAGCTCCGCGCCGAAGCAGATGCAATCTGGAATGAATATCTTTCCAGAATTGAAATTGAGCCAAACGATGAAAAGCAGATGAAAACATTTTATTCCTGCCTTTACCGCACCGCTCTCTTTCCGCACAAAGCATACGAAATTGACAAAAACGGCAAAAAGCTGCATTATTGCCCGTTTGACGGCAGTATAAAAGAGGGTGTTCGTTATACCGATAACGGTTTTTGGGATACATACCGCAGTGAATTTCCTCTTTTTGCACTCATTGCACGAAAGGAATATGCCGAAATGCTTGAGGGCTTTATTGCCGATTACAGAGATGGCGGCTGGCTGCCGAGATGGCCCTCCATCGGTGAGCGCGGCTGTATGCCGAGCACACTTATTGATGCGGTAATTGCCGATGCCGCAGTCAAGGGCATAATCGGCGGAGAATTGCTCGAAGCTGCTTTTGAGGGTATGCTTCATCATGCCAATGTTACCGCACCGAATAACGACCTCGGCAGAACCGGTGTTGCGGATTACCTTAAATACGGCTATGTTCCAACCGACAAGGTCAACGGAAACAGTGTCAATCTTACACTTGATGCCGCATACGGCGATTTCTGCATTGCTCAGGTTGCAAAAGTGCTCGGCAAAGAGGATATTGCCGAGGAATATATGAAGCGTTCAAAAAATTACAAGCATCTCTTTGACCCGGAAACAGGCTTTATGCGCGGTAAATATTCCGACGGACGTTTCAAAGAAAATTTTGACCAATTCTACTGGGGCGGCGACTACACCGAGGGAAGTGCTTGGCAATCCTCCTTCGCAGTGCCGCACGATATTGACGGTCTTGCCGAGCTTTACGGCGGCAAGGAGAAGCTTATCGAAAAGCTGGATGAGCTTTTCGCAACTCCCCCGTATTATATTACAACCGGCTACGGCTCGGAAATACATGAGCAAACGGAAATGGCGGCTGTCGATTTCGGTCAATGTGCAATTTCAAATCAGCCGAGCTACCATATTCCTTATCTTTTTGCCGCACTCGGTGAAAAAGAAAAAACTCAATATTGGGTCAAAAAAATCTGTGAGGAGCTGTTCAGCTTTGAGGATGACGGCTTCCCCGGCGATGAGGATAACGGTGCTATGGGCTCATGGTATGTTCTTTCCACACTCGGAATTTACGATATCTGTCCAGGCAAAAATGAATATATAAGGATAAATAAGCTCTGCAAGAGTGCAAAAATCCTCGGAAAAGAGATTTAATTTTGTATTTTTTCAATGAATTTATTGAAATGGAATACCGTTAATGTTATAATAAATTTATAGCGGTCTTTTGACCGAAAAAAAGACAACAAGGAGCTGAAAAAATGGCAGAGAATGAGAAGAAAACCGTTCCCTCGGTTGAGGGTATGGAAGCTCATATCGACACATGGCGAGGACTTATCAAAAACAAGCAGAGAGGTATTTTTGCCTTTGATGAGCTTGTTGAGATAAAGCTCAAGCAACTCAAGAAAAGAATATACACGGATTTTGAAAACACCGCTGCATGGAAAATGCGTGAGTGCATTTACAAGGACGTCGGAGATTACGAATATCTTTATGACGGTTGGAAGGAGCTTGACGTCGGCGGATATTGGGGCGGCAACGGTCTTAGCTCTTTCTTCAAGAACAAAATAACCATTCCCGAACGCTTTGAGGGCAAAAAGGTTACGCTTTACGTTTACTTCGGCGGCGACTCTCTTGTTTCCGTCAACGGCGTTCCTTTCCAGGGTCTTGACCCGTTCCGCAATGCGGTTGTACTTACCGACTGCGCAAAGGCGGGCGAAACCTTTGATATCGACATTGAATCCTATTTCGTATGGCATTCAAACGAAAGCTCACTTAAAAAGCTTGAGTGCTCTTTCATTGCCACAACAGATGACGAAATCAACGAAATTTACTGGGATTTGAAAGCAGTTTACAATGCTCTCTTTATGCCCGGTATGGGCAACGACTATGCAACCCTTATCCGCGAATCACTCAAAGAGGCTTTCCAATATGTTGATTTTGATGAGCCTGATTTTGACGTATTCAAGGCAAAGCTGAGAATGTGCAAAAAGGTTCTTTATGACAGAGTTTACAACAATCCCAACTACAAATGTATGGGCAAGCTCGACCTTATCGGTAATTCACACCTTGATATGGTCTATATGTGGGCATACAAGGAGTTCATTCGTAAGGTCGGTCGTACTCACGCAACAATGCTTCGTCTTATGGAGCAGTATCCCGATTTCATCTTCTCCCAGAGCCAGGCAGGTATGTATGAGGAAATGAGAGTTCATTATCCCAACATCTTTGAGCAGGTTCAGCAAAGAGTTAAAGAGGGTCGTTGGGAATACATAGGCGGTATGTGGGTTGAGCCCGATTGTAACATCATTTCGGGTGAATCCTTTGTTCGTCAGTTCCTCCACGGCGTTCGCTATGCCGAAAAGTGGTTCGGCGTTACACCCAAGACCTGCTGGCTTCCCGACGTTTTCGGCAACAGCTATTGTATGCCGCAGATTATGAAAAAAGCCGGTATGAAATATTTTGTTACTCATAAAATGGGTATTTGGAACGACACCAACCCGTGGCTTTACAACTCCTTCTGGTGGGAGGGTCCGGACGGCTCCAAGGTATTTGCGGCTGTTCCCCCGACACATTTCATCGGCTCAATGGAGCCCGATTCGCTCAAAACAAACTGGGTTAAATATTCCGATAAAGATACCATCGGTGAGTCCATGTACTGCTACGGCTGGGGCGACGGCGGCGGCGGAGTCGATAACGAAATGCTCGAATATGTCAAGAGATACAAGAACTTCCCCGGTCTCCCCGAAACAAAGGCCTGCAAGATTGAGGACTCTCTTGAAAATATGCGTCAAAAGGCTATTGCCGCAGGCGACAGAATTGTTACATGGAAGGATGAGCTTTACCTTGAGGAGCACCGCGGTGTTCACACAACAAAGGCAGCCCTCAAAAAAGCTAACCGTTACTGCGAAAATCTCTACCGTGAGGCAGAAATGTACGCTGTTATCGCAGAAAGCTACGGCTATGATTACCCGACCGAGGAGCTTTCCCTCGCATGGAGGAAAATTCTTACCAACCAGTTCCACGATTCGCTTCCCGGAACTCACATCACCGAGGTATTCGGCAAGCTCATGGGCATTTATGACGAGGTAATCGAAACCGGTGAAAGAATTCGCAACGAGGCTCTTGCAGTCATCGCAGAGCACATCGGCTACGATAAGAGCATCGGCAAGCCGTTTGCACTGTTCAATTCTCTTGCAAATGCCGCAACAACCAAGGTTGAGCTTGATTATCAGGATGTTGACATCTTTGACGAAAACGGCAACAAGGTTCCCGTTCAGGCATATACCAAGCTCAACGGCGAAAAGAAACTTGTTTTCGTTGCCAAGGATATTCCGGCAGTCGGCTATAAGGTATATTACAAAATGCCGGCAGAAAAAGCTCCCACCTTTGAGGAGAGCAACGGCAAGGAAATTGAAAACGACAGCTTCAAGCTTGTTCTTGACGATAACGCAACCCTTATTTCCATCTTTGACAAGAAGAACAACCGTGAGGTGATTTCCAAGGGCGGCAAGGGTAACGATTTCAGACTCTTTGAGGATATGCCCGGCGGATATGATGCATGGGATATTGTTGCAACTTACGTTGACCGTGAGTTTGAGCTTAAAGACGGTGTTGTTAAGGATATCGTCAAGGGCGACGTTTACACAATGATTTCGATTGAGAAGGACGTTCTCAAGTCTTCAATTCAGCAGAATATCATCATCTATAACGAGCTTGACAGAATTGACTTTGATACCCACATAAGCTGGCATGAGGATCAGAAGCTTCTTAAAGTATTCTTTGATGTTGACCTTCAGACAAAGAACTACACAAGAGATATCGCCTATGCCACAATGGAGTGCTGCTCATACAGATACAATCCGTATGACAAGGCAAAGTTTGAGGTCAATGCTCACAACTGGATTGATATGTCCGACGAGGATTACGGTGTATCCCTTCTCAACGACTGCAAGTACGGTCACGAGGTCAATGAGCATAAGATGATTCTCACCCTGCTCAAGGCACCTATTAAGCCTGACCCGACCTCCGACAGAGGCGACCACTATTTCACATATTCCCTCTATCCCCATGCGGAAACCTGGAAGAAGGCCAAAACTCTTGAAAGAGGACTTGAAATCAACCATCCCCTTGTTCCCGTGGATATTAAAGCCGAGGGCGAAATGGCGGCAGACAATTCCTTTATCACTCTCACCGGCGACAGTATGACACTTGAAGCCGTTAAGAAGTGTGAGGAGGAGGATGCTTACATTGTCCGTATGGTAGAGAAGAAGGGCAGAAGCGTTGACGCAAGCGTTAAATTCTTCGCTCCCCTCACCTATGCGGCAGAGTGCGACCTCATTGAAAGAAATGATGCTCCCGTTGATTTTGACGGTGACACCATCAGCTTCCACGCAACCCCGTTTGAAATCAAAAACTTTAAGGTTAAGATAAAATAATTACCAAGCACAGGGCTGCTGTCGATTCACATTTTTCGTCAGCAGCCTTTATTGGATTAACTACTATGAGCTTCAAAAATAATTTACTTTATCAAGTCAAGAGTTACATTGACAAGCCTGAAAATGTAATTGATGAAAGCATCAGGAATAATTGCACCGATGTTGAGTCGTTGAGCGAAAGACAGCTCGCAGATTTGTGTGCAATCAGACGTAACACCCTCGGAATTGCAAGGCGTTTTCCGTATTCCTATGATGAGCTTGAGCTTATCATCGAAACCATTGATTCCAATCCCGAATCAAGCTTTGCAAAATTGAGAGATGCCATACGGCAGATTGAATTTATACTGGAGGAAAGGTGATTTAATCGTTTAACCGCAGCATTTTCCGCCGTTATAAATAAAATTCCGTTTTTTAATAAATATATTGTTTGATATGAGGTATGTATATGAAATTCAGTATTGAATATTTTCAAAAAAGTGCCGATTATGTAAAGTCTATAATCAAGGATGAACCCGAAATAGCGATTATTCTCGGCTCCGGCTTGGGTGAATTTGCAGGCGAAATAGAAAATCCGATTGAAATAAGCTATGAAAGCATACCGAATTTTCCGGTTTCCACCGTTGCTTCTCACGCCGGCAAGCTTATCTACGGCAGGGTTGGTGGCAAAAAGGTAATTTGTATGGCAGGTCGCTTTCACTCATATGAGGGCTACGATTATGAGCAGCTTGTCATTCCAATAAGACTTTTCAAGCTGCTCAGTGTTAAAGCCACAATTCTCACCAACGCCGCCGGCGCAGTCAACAAAAGCTACTGCGTCGGTGATATAATGATTGTCAGTGACCATATCAAGCTCAACGGAGACAGTCCCCTCCGTGGCGAAAATATTGATTTCTTCGGTCCGAGATTTTTTGATGTCAGCGATATGTATACAAAAAAACTTCGTGAGCTTGCTCTTAAATGTGCAAAGGGAAGCGGATTGACCTTCCATGAGGGTGTGTATATGTTCTTTACCGGTCCGCAGTTTGAAACTCCGGCAGAAATCAGAGCGGCTCGCCTGCTCGGTGCCGATACCGTCGGAATGTCCACCGTTACAGAGGCATTGACCGCCGCACATTGCTCAATGCCGTTGCTTGCGTTTTCGGTAGTTACCAATATGGCGGCGGGCGTTCTCGATTGCAAGCTTTCCGATGAGGAGGTAGGCATAGCGGCCGCAAAAATATCCGAGCGCTTCTGCCGATATATCAAAAAAGTTATATCCGAAATCAACACCGAGCAATTATAACTCTCAAAGCAAACCGTAAAAGAATCAAAAAGGGCTTCCTACAGACAAATGCTGTAAGAAGCCCTTTATTTTTATCCTGATATCAGATGTACCAAAGCCATCCGAAAAGAAGATATACGATTATCCACTGCAATGTGGAATATTGAACCGTGATTCTTCTGGATGCCTTAACCGTTCCGTCTGCGGTTGAGGCAATAATGGTTGCCGCACCTACCTTTTTGGCAACGATGTTGCCGCTTTCATCAACGGAAACAACATCGGGATTTGTGGATTTCCATACAATCTCGACAGAGTACGCTGCCTCCTCCGGGAAAACGGTTGCCTGTAATCTGTCCTTTGCCTGGTAATTCATCACGAAATCCTTTTCCGGAACAATTACAATTTCTTCAGCCGCCTTAACAAGCTTTGGGATGTCTCTTTCAAGAAAATCGCCGCAATTGCTGCATACCGATCTTTCCAAACCCTTTGTACTGTAGGTGGGATGCTTGACAATCTTATATTCGCCCCAAGCGTGACCGGCATGTGCGATTACCGTCTGACTTCCGACATCCTGACAAGCGGAGCAAACAATCTTAATATAGCCGTCCTCGGTACAGGCTGCGTTTTTGACATCCTTTATGTACTTGTGACCCTTATGCTCAAGCGTCTTGGTATCAATAATATCTCCGCAAAGGTCGCAAACAGTGTTTATATAACCGTCCTCTGTGCAGCTTGCAAGCTTTGTATCTTTGTGTGTCTTATTATGGTTGAGCTTGGGAAGAACAGTATTGCTTATAACGTCGCCGCAATCAGAGCAATACGTTTTGTCAAAGCCATCCTCAGTACAGCTGGGGTCCTTATGCTCCGTCTTCTCGGTATGGGTGTGCTTCTGTACAAGAGTGTTTTCGATAATGCACTCAGCTTCAACCTCATTGCCGTCCTCGCCCTGCTGATAGCAGGCAGTGAAGCTCGGCTCGAAATCGTCTGCGGTTATTTCGCTTGTCGTGAGCTTTTTGAAGGTGAAGGTCGCAATACCCATCGCTTCCGAAAGCTCCACCGTATTGACAACGGAAATTATATTTGTTTCGCAATTGGCAACAAGGTGACCATCGGAATTTTCATTGAAAAATCCCTTTATTTCGTCCGAAAAGGTAATATCCGTACATTCAAATGCTTCCGCATCCGCCTTGAGCTCAAAATCAAAGCAAAGAAGCTTACCCTCGGTCAAGCTCAATTTCAGCGAAACCGCCTCATTCGTTTCCTCAAGCTTTTCAAATTTAAAGCTTACCGTAGGCTTAGCCGGTTCCTCAACAGCGAACGTACCCACCGATGCAAACGGGAACAGCATACATAAGGCAAGCAACAATGAAACAATTCTCAATGATATTTTTTTCAATTCATTTTCCTCCTTTGAATAATCCTTATTTATTATAATAGTATATTTTTCGTTTTAGGTCAATAGTACATTTGACCAAAAATTAATAAAAAGACGAATTTATTTGACAATGAGGAAAAAATAATATAGAAAGAAAGGGATGTTTCACTTGGAAAAAAGACTAATTGCCATTTTCACAGCATTTTGTTTGACAATCGGCTGCATTTGTCTAAAGCTTTGCATTATAAGTATAACCGGCGATGAGCTTGTTCCGTCCGAAACACATTTCACCGCATACAAGCTTTACGATGTTCGGGGAAATATTTCGGACTGCAACGGCAAAAGACTGACAGAAAGAGATTATGACAATGTTGTTATCGCAAAGGCAACGCAACAAAGTGCCGATATGCTTTCCGAGCTTGCCGACAGCAAAAGCTTTACCGAAATTTCCCGACGAATTAAAAACGGGTTTCCCGTTATGTTCAACATCGGAAGCCGCTCGATTATCCCTACCGATGATTTCAAGTGCTACCGTGCATACAAGCGTTACTCCGATTCCCACATTGCACAGCATATAATCGGCTATCTTGATTCCGAGCTTCACGGAATAAGCGGAATAGAAAAAGCCTTTGACGACTTGCTCTATATCGGTCGTGAGGTTTACGCAAGAGTTCCCTCCGATGCATTAGGTCGTTCGATTACCGGCGGCGAAATTGAAATTCATACCGAGGCTTCCACCTCCGTCACGATAAGACTGACTCTTGATTATGACCTACAGCAAACAGTTGAAAATGCGCTTGATGAGGGCGGCATTACCGAGGGCTGCGCTATTGTCACCGATATAAAAAGCGGTGCAATCCGTGCAATGGTATCAAGACCGAGCTTTGATGCCGACAGAGTTGCCGACTATCTTGATTCCGAGGGTTCTCCCCTGCTCAACCGTTGTTTGCAAAGCTATGCCGTCGGCTCGGTATTCAAGGTTGCCGTTGCCGCCGCCGCAACAGAAGCAGGCTTGGAAAATTTTGTATGTAATTGCAGCGGCTCCTGCAATGTCGGAGGGGTTGTTTTCGGCTGTAGCGGCAACACCGTCCACGGTAAGGTTGACCTTCAAAAGGCGCTTGAGGTTTCCTGCAATACCTATTTTATAAGCCTCGGTCAAAAACTCGGTACAAATAAAATACTTGAAGCCGCCGGTCTGCTCGGCTTCGGTCAGGTAAACAGGCTTTGTGACGGTATTTCGGCTGATGAGGGTACCGTTCCGAGCAGAGAGGAGCTGAAAAATCCGGCCGCACTCGCGAATTTTTCCTTTGGTCAGGGCAGCTTCACCGCCTCGGTTTTTCAAATTTCTCAAATGATTAGCGCTATCGGTGGTTCGGGAAAATACTACGAGCCTTACCTTGTTGAGGAAATTATTGATTCCGACGGAGCATCCCAAAAGCACCGTCTGAAATATCCCGTAACAGCCTTTGAAGAAAAAACAGCCGACAGTATGGCAAAAATGCTGACCTCCGTGGTCACAAACGGCAACGCAGCGGCGGCAAAGCCGGCAAGCTTCAACGCCGCAGGCAAAACGGCAACCGCACAAACCGGAATATACGATTCAAACGGCAACGAGCTTTGCAACACCTGGTTTGCAGGATTTTTCCCGGCAGAAAATCCGCAATACACCGTCGTTATTATGAAGCAGGGCGGTGTTTCCGGTGCTTACGACTGTGCGCCGGTCTTTAAAAGCATTGCGGATAAAATTATTTTGCCGAATTAAGCAAAAAATTTTGCAAAAGCTCTTGCAATCCTCGCTTCTTTGTGATATACTAACACGGCAAAAACGCATGTGAGGTGTTTTATCCGTAGTGCATTTCAAAAATGTTCGGGTATCAAGCCTCACAGAGGCAAAACTAAGGAGGAATTTATTTATGCCGGTAGTATCAATGAAACAGTTACTCGAAGCAGGTGTTCACTTCGGACACCAGACCAGAAGATGGAATCCGAAAATGGCTCAGTACATTTACACTGAGCGTAACGGAATCTACATTATCGACCTTCAGAAGACGGTTAAGAAGCTTGAGGAAGCTTACCTCTTCATCCGTGACGCTGCTGCTGACGGAAGCGACGTTCTTTTCGTCGGAACCAAGAAGCAGGCTCAGGATTCCGTTAAGGAGGAGGCTATCCGCTGCGGTATGCCCTATGTCAACGCACGTTGGCTCGGCGGTATGCTCACAAACTTCAACACCATCAAGAGAAGAATTAAGAGACTTGAGCAGCTCAAGAAGATGGAAGCTGACGGAACCTTTGATCTTCTTCCCAAAAAAGAGGTTATCAAGCTCAGACTTGAAATCGAAAAGCTCGAAAAGTTTATGGGCGGTATTGTCAATATGAAGAAGCAGCCCGCTGCAATGTTCATCGTTGACCCCCGCAAGGAGAAGATTGCCGTTCAGGAGGCTCATAAGCTCGGTATTCCCATCGTTGCAATCGTAGATACAAACTGCGATCCCGATGAGATTGACTATGTTATCCCCGGCAACGACGATGCTATCCGTGCAGTTCGCCTTATTGCAGGTGCAATGGCTGATGCTGTTATCGAGGGTCGTCAGGGCGAGCAGACCGAAGCTCCCGTTGAGGAAGCAGAGGTTGCAGAAGAAGCTGCCGAATAATTATTATACCAAACAAAACGGCGGAATTCATCATTCCGCCGAATATCTGATACAGGAGGAATTACAATGAATTTTACAGCTAAAGACGTTCAGGCTCTCCGTGAAAAGACAGGTGCCGGTATGATGGACTGTAAGAAGGCTCTTACAGAGACAGACGGCGATATGGACAAGGCAGTAGACGTGCTTCGTGAAAAGGGTCTTGCATCCGCAGCCAAAAAGGCAGGACGTATTGCCGCAGAGGGCGTTGTTGTAACATATTATGACGAGGCTGCCAAGGTTGCTTCCATGGTTGAGGTTAACTGCGAAACAGACTTCGTTGCAAAGAATGAAAAGTTCGTTGAGCTTGCTAACAAAATTGCCGTTACGGTTGCCGAAAAGAATCCGGCAGACGTTGATGCACTCCTCGCAATGACCCTTTCGGGCAGTGATGAGGTTGTTTCCGACGCTGTTCAGGAGCTCTTCCTTACAATCCGTGAGAATATGAAGGTTCGTCGCTTTGTAAGAGTTGAGGGCACAGTTGCTTCCTACATCCACGGCGGCGGCGCAGTCGGCGTACTTGTAAGCTTTGACACAGATGTTGCCGATAAGGATGAGTTCAAGGTAATGGGTAAGGATGTCGCAATGCAGGTTGCTGCTATGTCTCCCGCTTATCTTGATGAGGCTTCCGTTCCTGCTGAGGTTGTTGCTCATGAGAAAGAGATTCTTATGGCTCAAATCAAAGAGGATCCGAAGATGGCTTCCAAGCCCGAAAAGGTTATCGAGGGAATCATCTCCGGTAAAATCAAAAAGTATTACAAGGAAAATTGCCTTGTTGACCAGGAATTCGTTAAGAACGGCGACTACAATGTTGCCCAGTATATCGACTCCGTTGCCAAGGAGCTCGGCGGTTCTGTTAAGGCTACAGGCTTTATCCGCTTTGCAAAGGGCGAGGGAATCGAAAAGAGAGTTGACGATTTCGCAGCAGAAGTTGCAAGCATGATGTAATTAAATTGCATAACGGTCACCCGATGCAGGTCATCGGGTGATTTTTTGCGTTAAAAAAAGACCGAGGGCAAAATAGCCCTCGGTCTCCTTGCTATGCTACATTCCTGTAAATGCCGGCCTTCCTTGCTCTTTCCTCCAAAATACGCTGTCTTTCAAGCTCTCTGCGTCTGCGAGCAGCCTGAACCGCACGTTTTTTTGCGATAGCCTTTTTACGCTTGTGAGCAGCAATCTTCTTTGCAACCATACGGCAGAATCTATTCTCAAAGTCGATAAACTTCTGCTCATTGAGAAGTCCGTAGATTACAAAAGCAACTCCTGCTATTCCTATTAAAATTCTGATTGACATTTCCATTACCATAATAAAACCTCCGTTTTTTTCAAACGTCCCGAACATTCCTCGAACGTTTGTTCTTTACGAGTTCTATTATATCAGATTTTTTGAATTTGTCAACACAAATGTTCGACATTTTTTATTTTTACAGTCCTTATTTTAGGACTTTGATTGAATTTTTCGGATTTTCCAACGTAATTTTATTGTCAAGTGAGCCATCGGCAAAAAATTCGCTGATATTTTCAAGTGTGGTTGTCGAAATATTGCTCAACGCCTCACCTGTCAGGAAGCCCTGATGAGAAGTAACAATAACATTCGGCAAGCAAATCAATCTCGTCAGCACATCGTCACGGACAATCGACGACGAATTATCCTCATAAAAAAGCTCGCTCTCCTCCTCATAGACATCAAGGCAAGCACCGCCGATTTTCTCGTTCAGCAAACCGTAAAGAAGTGCTTCACTGTCAATCAGAGCGCCCCTCGACGTGTTTATGATATAAGCTCCGCTTTTCATTTTTTCGATGCTTTTGGCGTTTATGATGTGCCTTGTTGCCTGTGTCAGCGGACAATGCAAGGAAATAACATCCGAAAGTCCAAGGAGAGTTTCAAGCTCCACATATTCAACACCGTCATTTGTTTCGGCAACATCGTAGGCAATGACCCTCATCCCAAAGCCCTTGCAAATTTCGATAAAAACCGAGCCGATTTTACCCGTACCTATTACGCCGACTGTTTTGCCGTGAAGGTCAAAGCCCGTCAAGCCGTTCAGGCTGAAATTAAAATCTCTTGTACGCAAAAAAGCCTTGTGAATTTTTCTGTTCAGAGTCAGCAGAAGTGCCATGGCATGCTCGGCAACCGCATGGGGCGAATATGCCGGCACTCTGACAACGGGAATCCTCCCATCCGCATAAACAACATCAACGTTGTTGTAGCCTGCGCAACGCATTGCAATGAGCCTTACTCCGAAATCGCAAAGCTTGTCTATCACCGAGCGAGACACATCATCATTGACAAATACACAGACAGCATCCGCTCCCTCCGCAAGCCTTGCGGTGTATTCGTTCAGCCTGGTTTCATAGTAATTTATCACAAAGCCGTATTGCTCGTTTATTATATCAAAAAAATCCCTGTCGTAGGGCTTGGCATCATAAAAACATACCGTTATCATCTTAATCCCTCCGAAATTAGGATAAACGGTATGCCTTTTTTTATTCATTTTATTATTTTATAAATGAGCGTGTGTTTTTTCGGTTCAAGGTCGCCGTATTCAAACGCATCAAGAAAAACGCTTCTCGCCGTTTCAAGCTTCTTTTCGTCATCCGTATAAAAAACAGCAAGCACATCGCCCTTACGGACAAAATCCCCCGTATTTTTTTGCAAAATAATTCCGGCGCTCGGGTCAATCGAATCCTCTTTCTTCTCACGACCTGCACCGAGCAAAACAGAAGCCATGCCTACTCTTTCGGCATCCGTGCGGTGAATATATCCGCTGCACGGCGCGACGATTTCAACTCTGTGTCTCGCCTGCTTAAAAAGCGAATAATCCTCCGTTACGTCGGGATTTCCGCCCTGATATTCAATCATCTCACACAGCTTTTTGAGTGCCGCACCGCTTTCTATCGCTCGGTTTGCTTTTTCAATGCAAGCTTCGTCACTCTCCCCTGTCGCAAGGCGAAGCATTTGAGCCGCAAGCGTGAGGCAAATTTCCTTTAACGCACCACCTGTCCTGCCCTTTAGCACCTCAATAGCCTCAATAACCTCAAGCGAATTTCCGATATAGCTGCCCAGCGGAACATCCATATCCGTTATCACGGCGGCAACATCCCTGCCGGCAGACCTGCCGATTTCAACCATCTCCCTCGCAAGCCCTTCGGAATCCTCAACTTTCTTCATAAAAGCTCCGCTGCCCGTTTTAACATCGAGCACAATTCCCTTTGAGCCTGCGGCAAGCTTTTTGCTCATTATGCTTGAAGCAATCAGCGGAATACTTTCTACCGTCGCTGTAACGTCACGCAGCTTATAAAGCCTTTTGTCCGCAGGGGCAAGCCTACCTGTTTGACCGACTATGCAAAGCCCGATTTCATTGACCTGCTTTATAAAAGCTTCGGGGGAAAGCTCCGTTTGGAAACCCGGAATCGCCTCCAGCTTGTCAACCGTTCCGCCGGTGTGACCGAGACCACGTCCCGACATTTTGGCAACCCGACCGCCGAGAGCCGCAACGATCGGTGCAACAATCAGTGAGGTCTTATCGCCAACGCCGCCCGTGCTGTGCTTATCAACGGTATAGCCGTCGATTTTGCTCAAATCAATGCAATCACCCGATTTTGCCATTTCCTGTGTCAGCGTTTGGGTTTCCCTTTCGGTCATTCCCTTGAAGTAAATCGCCATACACAGTGCGGCAAGATGATAATCTTCTATCGTCTCATCGGTGCAACCCTCAACGAAAAATTTTATTTCCTCGTCGGTAAGCTCGCCGCCGTTCCTCTTTTTGTGTATAATATCATACATTCGCATAATATCGCCTCCACCGCTCAAAAAAAGGCGCTGTAAAAAAACAGTCCGAAAAAAAGAACTACAAGTCTGCCGAAA
>CAYYLP010000031.1:0-19671 GCA_964472865.1 uncultured Ruminococcus sp.
AGGGAGCCGAGGATAAAGCGAAAAATTATATTGAGGGAGCCAAGGAGATACAGCAAAATTTTGGTTTTTATCCCCACCGTCACTAACGTGCCACCTCCCCTTGATACAATCAAGGGGAGGCGGTCTGCTGATTAAAGTGTATCAAACCATTTAAGAATGTCGATTATGAACTGAATATATTTTGCGTATTTCCAACCCTCAAGCCAGCTTATGAGTCTTTGCATTGTTGTTGAGGGGCGGTTTACATTCAATGACTCAAGGATACTGTTACCGTTGACCTCGAAAGTATACTGCTCGCTGAGCCTTCCATCCGAAATAAATGAGCCCTCCGCAAGAGAAAAGCTGTAGTTCGGCTCATGAGAAACCACATCACCGTAGTTGAGGATAATTTCCATTCCATCGTCGGTGTCTTCGGCAGAAATAATATCATCCTCATTCAGATAACGGTTGGTTGAATCCTCGGCGGTTACCGTGAGACCAAAGCCGGAATTAAGCAGTATTATTGCATCCGTCTTGACGGTAAGCTTGATGCTTTCCACCGTCTGGGTCTTAAAATCTCCGGAGTATGCCGTAACGGTTACGGAAGCCAGACTGAATTTTTCCGCTTCGTCCTCGGCAAAGCCGATTACACTCAGGCTGAAAAGCATAACAGCCGCAATGAAAATTTAAAGCGTTCTTTTGATTGTTTTGGTCATGATAAATCACCTCATTTTTATTTTCAGACCCCATATATCGGAATCTGAATATATATTACCACTAATTGCAAAAATAATCAATGAAATAATTGTTAATTCTCATTATTTTGTCAATTTCGCAAAATTTGCCATAAGCTTTTTTGTGCCCGATTTTTCAAAGGCTATCTCCAAAAGCGTATCATTGCCCATAGCCTTGGCGGAAAGCACAACACCCTGACCGAAAACCTTGTGAGTAACGGTATCTCCGATTTTGTAATGCTCGGCAGAGGGAGCACTCGGCTTTGGCTTTGCCTGCTGTGTAAAGCCACGATTAACGGGTCTGCCGCTTGTGAAATCATCACCAAAGTCCTTGAAATTGTCATCCTCTCCGCTTCTTCTGAAGGATGAGTATGACGTAACGCCGGTTTTCTCCGTCAATTCGTCCGGAATTTCTCCGAGGAAGCGTGATGCTGCGTTATGGGTTGTTGAGCCGAACATAAGCCTTGTTCTTGTGTTGGTAAGGTAAAGCTCCTGCTTCGCTCTCGTTATTCCGACATAGGCAAGGCGGCGTTCCTCCTCCATATCCTCGGAATTGTACAAGGATTGATTTCCGGGAAAAACTCCGTCCTCCATACCTACGATGAAAACGACAGGAAATTCCAAGCCCTTTGCCGAGTGCAGAGTCATCATAACAACCGCATCGGCATCGGTGTTATAATTATCAATATCCGTCATAAGGGCAATTTCCTCAAGGAAGCCGTTAAGTGTCGGCTCCTCCGCCTCCTCCTCATAACGCATAAGGTTCGCCTTGAGCTCGTTAAGGTTCTCTTTTCTATCCTGGGCTGTGTCCTTATCAAGGTCGAGATATCGGTAATATTCGGTCATTGAAAGCGTTTTTTCAAGCAACTCGTGAGGCTTGAGCTCCTGCGCAGCCTCAACAAGCTCATTTATCATTTTGCTGAAGCTGTCAAGCTTTGCCGCGGCACGGCTCAATGAGGGATAATCGTATGCATTTGAAATGACATCAAAAATGCTCAGCCCAAGCCCGGCGGCAATTTCAGAGGCGTTGTTCAGCGTCGTGTCACCTATTCCCCTTTTCGGCTCATTGATAATTCTGCGAAGTCTTACGTTATCGGCAGTGTTGTTGATAAGTGTCAAATATGCCAAGGCGTCCTTGATTTCCTTACGCTCATAGAAACGCAGACCGCCGATTATTCTGTACGGAATCGCCGCACGGGTAAGCGCATTTTCAACTGTACTCGACTGTGCATTCATACGGTAGAGTACAGCGTGGTCGGACATTTTTTTGCCCGCTGCAACGCCCCTCATAATTGTATCGGCAACAAAGCGAGCCTCCTCCCTTTCGTCATAGGAGGTGTTGACGGTAATTTTTTTACCAACGCCGTTAGCCGTCCACAAATTTTTGCCCTTACGCTGATTGTTGTTGGCAATAACGGCATTAGCGGCATCAAGTATCGTCTGGGTAGAACGATAATTCTGTTCAAGCCTGATGGTTCTTGCATCGGGATAGCGTTCCTCAAAGCTCAAAATGTTCTGTATTGTAGCTCCTCGGAACTTATAAATACTCTGATCATCGTCACCGACAACACAGATATTCCTGTATTTGTCAGCCAAAAGGCTGGTCAGAACATATTGAGCATGGTTAGTGTCCTGATACTCGTCAACTAAAATGTATTTGAATTTATTCTGATAATACTCCCTGACCTCGGCGTTATTTTGTAAAAGCTCAACAGTTCTGAATATCATATCGTCAAAATCCATCGCATCGGCATTTTTCAAAAGCTTTTGATAGGTTTTGTATGCCTCACCAATTGTTTTGAGACGAATATCGCCGCCTGCCTGTGCAATAAACTCCTCCGGTCCTATGAGCTGATCCTTTGCCTTACTGATTTCTTTAAGTATTGATTTGTGGGAAAGCATTTTATCGTTAATTTCAAGAAGCCTTTGAGCCTCTTTCATAACACGCTTTGAGTCATCCGTATCGTAAATAGTAAAACGATTTGTATAACCCAAAAGCTCTGCGTGCTTTCTCAAAATTCTGGCACAGCAGGAATGGAAGGTGCTTGCCCAAATATCATTTGCAACATCACCGAGCTTTGCCGCCAATCGACCTTTAAGCTCCGATGCAGCCTTGTTAGTAAAGGTGATGGCAAGAATCTGCCAGGGCATCGGTGCATTGACACTTAAAAGGTCATAAACATCAAACAGATCTGTCGATGGGTCGTCGAGATATTGCTTCATAAGCGCAATATCTGTTTCGCTCGGTTCAAACTCCGAATAATCGGAATTATACGCATTTCCGTATTTGATAAGATTTGCAATTCTGTTAACAAGAACAGTTGTTTTTCCGCTGCCTGCACCTGCAAGAAGCAGCAAGGGGCCATTTACTGCATAGATAGCCTCTTGCTGCCTGTCATTCATTCTTTCAAAGTCTTTTGCAATTATACGGCGGCGAAGTTCTAAAAATTCGTCTTTAAGCATAATTCGATTTCCTTTTTTAGATTGAAATTATGTTTGCCATTTTGTAAAGGTTCATATCAATATGCTTCTTCATATTGAGAGCCTCAAAAATATCAAAATCAACAATTTGATCCTTTTGCATTGCAACAACACGGTTACCGATGCCGTTCATAAGAAGCTCAACTGCATGATAGCCCATCTGGCTTGCCGTAACACGGTCTCTGACTGTCGGTGAGCCGCCACGCTGAATATGAGCGAGCACCATAGCTCTCGACTCTACGCCTGTTTCCTCCTCAATGGCCTTTGCAAGCTCATCAACCGTCATATTACCATCGGCGGTTACGCCCTCGGCAACAATAACAAGGAAGTGCTTTTTACCTGTTTTTTGAGTACGGCGAATTCTGTCGAAAACATCTCTCTTGAGGTCAAACTCAACCTCGGGGATAAGGATAGCTGCCGCACCGACTGCAATACCGGCATTAAGCGCAAGATAGCCTGCACGTCTGCCCATAACCTCAATAACCGAGCAACGGTCATGTGAAGCGGAGGTATCACGGATTCTGTCAACCATTTCCATAATAGTGTTAAGGCAGGTATCATAGCCGATGGTGTAATCGCAGCAGGCAATGTCATTATCAATTGTGCCCGGGATTCCAACGCAGGGAATACCTCTTTCCGAAAGATCTCTTGCACCTCTGAATGAGCCGTCACCGCCGATAACAACGATGCCCTCGATTCCGTATGCATGGCATATTTCGATAGCCTTCTGCATACCCTCCTCGGTTGCAAACTCCTTGCTTCTTGCAGAGTGGAGCATAGTTCCGCCTCTGTGGATTACGTCACAGACAGAACGAATCTCCATGGGAATAAGAGAACCCTCCATAAGTCCCTTATAGCCACGGTCAATGCCGTAAACCTTGATGTGATTTTCGCAAGCGGTACGCACAACAGCACGAACAGCCGCATTCATTCCCGGCGCATCTCCGCCGCTTGTTAAAACTCCGATTGTCTTCATTATAACTTCCTCCTAAGGATTATCTGAAAATACTTTATGATGATACACCTAAATGAAAAAAATGTCAAATAAAAAGGAAAAATTTATTGCAAAACTACGTTTTCTTCGCCCAAAATCCTTTTTAGCTCCTTCAAAAGCGGCTCGTTTACGTCAACCGTCTTGTCGATTGGCAGTGTAACATACCTCTGCGCATCCTCAAAATAATAGAATAACGGTGTGTGTCCGTCAAATATTGCCAAAAACCTTTCCGCTTGAGCCTGTTCCCGTGTTCCCTCCGTAGGAAATTTCAGAAAAAGTCTGCGTTTTTTTCCGTTAAGTAGGCTTTTAGAGACCTGTGCCGAGTTTGAATTTGAATTGAATTGCTTTGCTTCATCAAGCGTGTAAATATGATCGCAAAGAAACTTTACGGGCTCCTCATCACGAATATCGAGCCTACCGTAAAAAACGTGGATTTTTCCTACCTCGAGCAATGATGCCTTTTCGGAAAGAAGCTTTGGGAAAATGATTGCTTCAATTGAGCCTGATGTGTCTTCGATATCAACAAAAGCCATTGTGGCATCGTTTTTGGTGATTTTCTTCTTTATACCGGTTATTATGCCCATAATTTTGGTTCTTTCGCCGTCCTTGAATTTGGAATCGCCGTCATCATCGCCGCTCAACTCGGAAATTTTTGCACAGACAAGGTTTTTGGCAAGCTCGGAATAGTTCGACATCGGATGGCCCGAAAGATATAGTCCGGTTGTGCTCTTTTCCATTGCAAGAAGCTCGCCTTGAGGAAATTCCTCAAAGAATTTAAGTGCTGTTTGCGACGGCGCGGAGGATTGAAAGGAATCAAACAGACCGATTTGACCCTCAACATTTCTGCGCTTCTTTGAATCAAGGTCATCAATTATTTCGTTCATCGCCATAAGCATCTGACGGCGATTTGCATCAAGTCCGTCAAGAGCACCGCTCTTAATAAGGCTTTCCACCGCCCTTTTATTAAAATCGGCACCATGCATACGGGAGCAGAAATTATAAAAGGAGGTAAATCCACCGGCATTGCGTTCATTGATAATATTTCTGATAAAGCTTCTACCCAAATTCTTTATAGCAAGCAGTCCGAAACGAATATTGCCGTCGTTTACGGTAAAATTTTCAGAGCTTTCATTGACGTTCGGCGGCAAAATTCTGATGCCGATTCGGTTACATTCATCAGTATATTCCGCAACCTTGTCCGAATTGTCAAGAACACTGGAAAGAAGTGCCGCCATAAATTCACAGGGGTAGTGACATTTGAGATATGCTGTTTGATATGCGACATAGGCATATGCCGTGGCGTGAGATTTGTTAAATGCGTAGGAAGCAAACGAGGACATATCGTCAAAAATATCATTCGCTACCTCGGCAGGTATTCCCCTTTTCACACAGCCCTCACATTCAACCGTACCATCCTCACGCATCGAGCCGTAAATAAAGCTCTTACGCTCCTTTTCCATAACGTCATGCTTCTTTTTTGACATCGCACGGCGTACAATATCAGCTCTGCCGTAGGAATAACCGGCAAGCGAACGGAAAATCTGCATTACCTGCTCCTGGTAGACCATACAGCCATAGGTAACATCGAGAATATCCCTGAGCTTTTCGGTTTTATAAACGGTTTTTTCGGGGTGATGGCGGTTTTCGATATAAGTATTGATTGAATCCATCGGACCCGGACGGTAAAGTGAAATAACGGCAATCAGATCCTCCAGGCTGACCGGCTTTAGACTGACAAGAACATTCCTCATTCCTGCCGATTCAAACTGGAAAACACCACTTGTCTGACCGGATGCCATCATTTCATAGGTTGCCTTATCCGTAATATCAATGGCATTTATATCAAAGGCTCTGTTTTTACGCTTAATCATCTTAACCGCATCATTGATAACAGTCAGAGTTCTCAAGCCGAGAAAATCCATTTTGAGAAGTCCGAGCTCCTCAAGAGTTGTCATTGTGTACTGCGTGACAGGCGAATTATCGTTGAGAGCAAGCGGAACATAGCTTGCAACCGGGTCACGGGTTATGACAACACCTGCGGCGTGCGTAGATGTATGACGTGGCATACCCTCAACCTTCATCGAGGTGTCAATGAGATTTTTAATTTCCTCGCTGCTTTCATAAAGCAAACGAAATTCAGTCGATTTTTTCAGTGCCTTTTGAATGGTAATATTCAGCTCTCTGGGCACCTGCTTTGAAACATTATCCACAACATTATACGGCAGCCCCATTGCCCTGCCGACATCACGAATAGCCGCCCTTGCGGCAAGCGTTCCAAAGGTTACAATTTGAGCAACGTGATCCGCACCGTATTTTCCGATAACGTAATCAATGACCTCTCCCCTGCGCTCGTAGCAAAAATCAACGTCAAAATCAGGCATACTGACACGCTCGGGGTTGAGGAAACGCTCAAAAAGAAGATTATATTTCATCGGGTCAATTCCCGTGATACCGATGCAGTAAGCGGCAATGCTTCCCGCACCCGAGCCTCTGCCCGGACCGACGGGAATTCCCTTGGATTTTGCAAATCTGATAAAATCGTGAACTATGAGAAAATAATCAACATAGCCCATTTTGTTAATTACATCAAGCTCATAATCAAGCCTTGCAAAATATTCCCTCGGAGGATTTTCGCCGTAATTTCGGTACATTCCGTTATAGCACTGCTCCTTGAACCAATCAAAATGGTCACGTCCGTCGGGAACATCAAAATGAGGAAGCTTTGTGTTGCCGAATTCAAAATCGTAATTGCATTGCTCGGCAATTATTTGAGTGTTTTCAATCGCTTCGGGAACATGGGAGAAAAGCTCAAGCATTTCCTCCTCGCTTTTAAGATAAAACTCATCGCTTTGAAATTCAAGTCCGTTGCCCTGTCCGATTGTGGTATTTGTGGCAATGCAAATAAGCACCTGCTGAATTTTACTGTCCTCACGGCAAACATAGTGCGTATCGTTGGTTGCAACAAGCGGAATGCACGTTTCCTTGGAAAGTCTGATCAGCATAGGCTCAATCAGCTTTTGCTCCCGTATTCCGTGATTTTGCAATTCAAGGTAAAAATTGCCCTGACCGAAAACATTGTTATACCACAGTGCCGTTTCCTTTGCACGCTCATAATCACCCGAAATCAGAGCCTTGGGAATTTCACCCGCAAGACAGGCAGAAAGTGCAATCAAGCCCTCGTGATGCTTTTCGAGCAGCTCACGGTCAATTCTCGGCTTGGTATAGAAGCCCTCCGTCCACGCCTCGGAAACCATCGAAATAAGATTTTGATAGCCCACGGCGTTTTTGCAAAGCAGAACCAGATGGCTTCTTTCACCGTCAAGTGCATGAACCTTATCGTGACGGCTTCTGGCGGCAACATAGCATTCACAGCCGATTATCGGCTTAATTCCCCTTGCCTTTGCCTTTTTATAAAAATCCACAGCACCGTACATAACACCGTGGTCTGTTATCGCAACGGAATCCATACCGAGCTCAACAGCACGGTCAAGCAAATCGTCAAGACGGCAGGCACCGTCGAGCAAGCTGTATTCCGTATGTAAATGTAAATGAGTAAAGCCCGGCATAGTTATCCTCCCTTTATTTATATTTTTCGGCAATATCCATAAGCCTCATAAGTCGGTGATTTACGCCGGAGCGTGATATCGGTATGCTAAGGCTTTGACCGAGCTGCTTTAGCGACATATCGGGGTTTTCCTTTCGCAAAACAGCAACCTCCTTCAGCTCATCGGAAAGTGAATCAAGACCCTGCTTTTTTTCGATAATTTCAATCGCTCTGACCTGCATCAAGCCTGCCTCGATTGAGCGAATCATATTTGCCGACTCAAAATTCATCTGCCTGTTAATTTTGTTCTTAACATTTTTCTGAACCTTTATGCCCATCAGCTCAAGACTTGAATTGACGGCACCCATCAGCGTCAAAAGGTCCTCAATGCTTTCACTGCCCTTGATATAGACAACATATGAATATTTTCGCATTATCGACTTGGCTTTAAGCCCGTAATCCGTCAAAATTTTTAAAAGATCCATACAAAGATTACGGTACGGAACAACAAATTCAACGTGGTAGCCCTTGTTCGGGTTTGCAATCGAACCGCAAGAGAGGAATACACCTCTCAAAAACGCACCGTAACATTCATCATCCTCAAAAACTCCCCTGTTTATCCTGAGTGAAACGCTGTTTACAACGTGGTCAAAATACTCTATCGTTCTTTTGCGTTCCTCCGAGGTGGAAATTTTTAAGGTATATTTTCCGCTTTTGAGCTGAGAGACATTCGCTGCAACGCCTATCGTTTCATTAATAGTGCTTTGGAATTTTTCCATAACCTCGGTATAGTGCGTGGAACAGCTCACCGAACGTACCGTAAAGCTCTTTCCGTAAAGCAAAAAACCGTATACAAAAGCTCTTTTACAGCAATCCGACTCAAACTCAAGCCGAGATAATTCAATTTTTACCTGCTGTGTGAATGACATTCTACGCACTCCCGTTATTTTTCGATATCACGGTGCTTAACGCTGACACTATAGCCCTGTGAAAGCAAATTATTTCTTATCATTTCCGCAAAGCAAACGGAGCGGTGTCTGCCGCCCGTGCAGCCAATGGCGATGACAAGCTGACTTTTTCCCTCGCTTATATAAAGCGGAACCATATAATCTATGAGGCCATTGAGCTTTTTCAAAACATTTTGAGATTGCTCGGACTGCATAACATAATCCGCAACATCCTCCTCCAAACCCGTTCTGTATTTCATCGACGGAACATAGAAAGGGTTGGGCAAGCAGCGAACATCAAAAACCAAATCCGCATCACTCGGTATGCCGTGCTTGAAGCCGAACGACATACAGCGAATTTTCATCGCATTGTCGGGATTGTCTAAAAAGAGCTCGTTTACTCTTTGCTTACATTCGGTAACGCTCGATTTTGAGGTGTCTATGATATAATCCGCCCTCATTCGCAAATTCAAAAGAGTCTCTCTTTCAAGACGGATTGCATTTTCAACCGAGCCGTCACATTGGTCAAGCAACGGATGCTTTCTCCTCGTTTCCTTATAGCGTCTGACAAGAACCTCATCCGCCGCATCAACAAACAAAATTTTATACGAATATCCCTGCTCATCAAGTGTTTTCAAAACACCGAAAAAGTCGTTAAACATCTTTTCGCCGGCACGGATATCTGTAACCATAGCAATTTTCTTTGAATTATCCGTTTTGTTGACAAATTGGGCTATGGTAGGAATTATTGCAGGCGGCAAATTGTCCGCACAAAAAAAGCCGAGATCCTCCAACGCATCAACAACTGCGGATTTACCCGCACCCGACATACCTGTTATTATTAAAAGCTCCATAATTTAACCCTTCCTCCTTGCTTTGTTATTTTCCCTCAATAAGCCTTACCTCAGGCTCAAGCATAACACCCTTTTCGGCATAAACCTTATCCTGAATATATTTAATCAAAGCAAGCACATCCCTTGCGGTTGCACCGCCTCTGTTTATAACAAAGCCTGCGTGCTTCTCGCTCACCTGCGCTCCGCCGATCGAATAGCCCTTGAGCCCGCATTCTTCAATAAGTCCGCCCGCAAAATAACCCACAGGGCGTTTAAAGGTGCTTCCTGCGCTCGGATATTCGAGCGGCTGCTTATCCTTTCGCCTCTGTAAAAGCTCCTGCATTTTCGCCTTTATTTCGTCCCTATTGCCCTTTTTCAGCTTTAAAATGAGCTTGGTGATTATATAGCCGTTGCGCTCATAGGCACTGGTTCTGTAGCTCAGCTCAAGTGCCTCACCCTTGAGGGAGCCGATATTTCCGTCCGAATCAATATGATAACATTCTGTGAGAACATCCTTCATCTCTCCGCCGTAGGCACCGGCATTCATATAAGCGGCACCGCCGGCACTGCCCGGAATACCGAACGCAAATTCCAATCCCGTTAAACCGTTCTCAAGTGCAAAATTGCACACCTTGCTCATTGTGACACCGGCATCACAAGCGATGGTATCCTCTCCGATAAGCTCTATTTTGACATCCTCACGGCACATATTAATGACAACGGTATCAAGTCCGCCGTCGGAAATGAGCATATTGCTTCCGTTACCGAGAATAAAAGGCTTGATATTCTCTTTTTTGCACTCCGCTATCATGGCGCAAAGCTGCTCATCATTTTGCGGAGTTATCATAACAGCGGCATCGCCGCCGATGCGAAAGGTTGTATATCTGCTCATAGGAACATTACGCTGAGCCCCACAGCCGATATTTTTTGCATAATCATATATCTTATCGAAATTCATAACTGCTCCTCAATTATGGGATAATACTCATTAAAGCAATGCGGCACCGATAATTCCCGCATCGTTGCCAAGCATCGCCTTGCAAACCTTTGTCTGCTTTTTGGCATACTTGCTGTAACGCTCCTTTTCGACGTGAGCTCTGATGGGGTCAAGGAGGTTGTCACCCTCATTGCTTATTCCGCCGCCGATGCAAACGACCTCCGGCTGGAAGGTGTTGATTATGTTGGTAACACCGACCGAAACGTAATAAATATAATTGTCAACAACCTCTTTCGCCGCCTTATCGCCCTCATACATGGCATTAAATGCGGTTCTGCCGCTGACCCTTTGAATATCTCCGTTGCAAAGCTCCCACATTTTACTGTCCGGACATTCCTGCATTTTTTCCTTTGTTTGCGAAATAAGTGCCGTTGCCGAGGCATAACATTCCCAACATCCGCTTCTGCCGCAGTTGCAGGGCTTTCCGTTGACAACGATTACCGTATGACCCATTTCTCCGCCGGCATAGTTGATACCGCTGACAATTTTACCGTCAACAATGATACCGCTTCCGACACCCGTGCCGAGAGTTACGGCAACAAAGTTTTTTGCACCGTTACCTGCACCTGCATATGCCTCGCCCAAAGCGGCGGCGTTGGCATCGTTTTCAAAGGCACAGGGCTTGCCGGTAAGCTCCTCAAGCATTTTCCTTGCAGGAACATTATCAAATTTGAGATTGTTGGAAAACTCAATAATTCCGGTCTCCTGATTAATAGAGCCCGGTGTGCCTACACCAACCTTTTCGATATCGTCCATCGTAAGACCGGCATCTGCAACAGCAAGGTCAATCGCCTTTTTTATATCCGCAAAGATTTCCTCTGCCGGACGAGGTGCATTTGTCTTTACCTTGCCTTTACCGATAATTTTGTAATTCTCATCAACAACTCCGACGGCAATATTGGTACCGCCGAGATCAACTCCAACCTTATACATAATAAAAATCCTCCGTTATTAAAAGTTATGCCAAATTTCAAGCTCATTTTCTTCAACACTGATATCATCGGTCATTCCGAGGTTGTGTAAAAGCTGCTTGGCGGCATTATAGCCCATTTTTTTCTGTCTGTTGTTCATTGCCGCCGCCTCGATAATTATTGAAATATTTCTTCCCGGCGTGACGGGGACAACACTTTTCGGAATTTCTATTCCGAGAATATCCATCGTTTCGTTTTCAAGTCCCAGGCGCTCATAATTCTTCTTGGGATCCCACGGCTCAAGCTGGATAACCATATTTATTTTTTCCGAAACCTTAACCGAGCCGATACCGAAAAGTCGCCTTGCGTTGACAATTCCGACACCGCGAAGCTCAATAAAGTGCCTTATATTTTCGGGTGCGGAGCCGACAAGCGTTTTGTGCGAAACCTTCCTTATCTCAACCGCATCATCGGCAACAAGACGATGACCACGTTTTATAAGCTCCAAAGCGGTTTCGCTCTTACCCATTCCGCTCTCACCCATTATGAGTACGCCCTCGCCGTACACCTCAACAAAAACACCGTGACGTGTAATTCTCGGTGCAAGCTCAACGCTTAGGTACGAAATCAGCGTTGACATACAGCTTGAGCTTCCGTCGGTCGTTTTGAGCAGAGCTACGCCGTATTTCTTCGCAAGCTCGACGAAATCCTCGTTATATTCCTGACCCCTCGTCAAAATAATGGCAATCGGCTTTTGCGAAAGCAGTCGTTCCACCATCGTGCGTTGATCCTCCGGGCTAAAGGAATTGAGGTACTCAATCTCCGAAACACCCATAATTTGAATCCTGTCTGGCTCAAAATATTTTGTAAAGCCGGAAAGCATCAAGCCGGGGCGGTTAATCTCCGAGGAGGATACAAGAATTTCCGACGGAGCTATCGGCGTATATTCAATGTCAAAGCCGATAAACTGTATTATTTTTTCAAGTGATATGGTATATTTTGCAGACATAAGCTCACCTCATATTCAACTTAATCTTTATTATACAATATTTTGCTCAAGCTTCCAATAGTTTTTTAAAATTTTTAATAAAAAAGCACCGACAAAAGCCGATGCTTGATAATCATTTTAGAGCTTAAACAGCTCATAAAAGACAAAATTGACAACCGTATCCGCAACATTGTTGACAATCAGCCAAATGCTGTTGTAATTAAACATAAGAATAAACAATATCGCAAGGAAGAAAACAAAATAGATTGCGCAGGCAATTCTGCGGTGCTTTCGCAAAATAATATATAATTCCCTGACAAAAAGCGTAAAAAAAGTGATATCGGCAACTATCGAGATGGTTTTTACAAAGCTTGATACATCCTGGACTCTGATGGTTCGTGCCAAAATCAACGCTACAAATATTGAAATAATGCTTAAAACTGCTGTCAATACAACGCCGAAAACATAAAAAAGATGCTTATCGAATTTATAATCCGTTTCCGATTTTATTTGAGCAACGCTTTTATCCTTTTTGAATCTGATATGTGATGCCTTCTTTTCGGAAAGCTCAAATCGGCTGCATATTTTTCCGGGTTGAGCTATGTTATGGTGATAAAGCTTGCAATATCCGTTTTCGCTGACGCCGTATGTAAAATAAACGCAGGAGCTACAGCTATGCTGAGGAACCTCTGTCACGGTTTCACTTCCGTTCATTTGAATTATCTTGTAGTATTTTACCACAAAAAATTGTTTTTGTCAAATTAACTATTTATTTTCGTTTAAAAAGAAATAAAAAGAGAAGTTTTACCGATAATTTTTATTGATTTCGGTCAAAGCTTTTAGCAAAAAAATAATCGGCGGAAACCAAAAACGGTTCCGCCGATAAAATTTAATTATACGTCAAGCTTATAGGTCCAGCCCATATCGTCCTCAACGTGTCCGGTCTGCATACCGTAAAGAGTGTCGTAAAGCTTCTGTGCAATAGGACCTACCTTGCCATCGGCAACCCTGTGATCCTCGCCCATATAGTAAAGAGTTCCGATCGGAGAAATAACCGCCGCAGTACCGCTTGCGAATACCTCCTTGAGAGTACCGTTTTCGGAAGCCGCAACAACATCATCAATGGAAAGACGTCTCTCGGAAACCTTTACTCCCCACTTCTTGAGAAGCTCAATAACGGACTTTCTTGTGATACCGGGAAGAATCGTTCCCATAAGCGGAGCAGTAATAACCTCATCACCAATCATAAAGAAAGCGTTTGATGTACCGATTTCCTCAACATACTTGTGCTCTGCCGCATCAAGCCAGAGAACATCCTTGCAATTGTGCTCCATAGCCTTTGCGGAGGCTCTCATACCGCCGGCATAGTTACCGCCGCATTTCGCAAAGCCTGTACCGCCGACTGCCGCACGGATATATTCATCCTCAACGTAGATTCTTGTCGCACTGAGTCCACCATCGTTAGCCGCATAATAAGAACCAACGGGACAAAGAATGATAATAAAGCGATAATGCTTTGCCGGAAGAACGCTGAAAGAAACCTCATCACCGAAAATGAAAGGTCTGATGTAAAGAGCGGTGCCCGGTTCTGACGGAACCCAATCCTTTTCAACGGCGATAAGCTGCTGAATAGCGTCAAAGAAAATGTCCTTTTCCATATGAGGAATACACATACGGTCATTGGTTCTGTTCATACGCTCAAAGTTTTCTTCCGGTCTGAAAAGCTGAATTTTGCCCGACGGGGTCATATAAGCCTTCATACCCTCAAACATCATCTGAGCATAGTGAAGCACACAGGAAGCGGGCTCAATTGCAAGAGGCTCATGAGGAACGATTCTGCCGTCATGCCAGCCCTGACCCTCATCATAGTCAATCACAAACATATGGTCGGTAAAATACTTGCCGAAGCCGAGTGCCTTCTGGTCGGGCTTCTCCTTGGGATGTGTGGTTTTTGTTACGGGAAATGTGTACATATTTACAGCTCCTTTTTATAATTCATAAAGGTTTGGTTTTCTGTCGTTAAAGACATTTATCGAATTTCTGATATCTCTTATAATTCCGAAATCGCAGTCCGCAGTGATAACCTCCTGCTTCTCCCCCGCTGCGGCAAGCACCTCGCCCCACGGGTCGATAATCTGCGAATGACCGCCGAAAACCGCATCGGGAGTTTTTCCGCAGGAATTACAGCAGACAACAAACATCTGATTTTCAATCGCTCTGGCTTTTGTGAGTGTCACAATGTGATTTGTCCTTGCCAAAGGCCACTGCGACACCATAAAGAGCATATCCATCCCCTTGAGAGCAAGGCTCCTGATAAGCTCGCAAAAACGGATATCGTAGCAAATGACAATTCCGCATTTTTGACCGTCAAGCTCAAAGGTGACAAGCCTTTTGCCGAATTCAAAATACTTGTGTTCGTCCATCGGAGTAAACAGATGAGTTTTATCATATTCGGCAACAAGCTCACCTTTTCTGTTAAAAACATAAGCCGTGTTGTAAATGCCGCCGTTCTTGAGGTTGGCAACACTGCCTGCCACGATATTGACGTTAAGCTCATTGGCAAGAGCGGAAAAGGTCATTTTGACTCTTTCTCCATTATTGTCGCAAAAGCTCTCAAGCTCCTGCTTGGGATAATAGCCGGTTGACCATGTTTCGGGAAGGACGACCGTATCGGAATTATCCTTTGCAACAGTCTCTTTTATCAGTCTGACAGCCTCGGCATAGTTTTCTTCAACCTCACCGAGCTTCATATCAAGCTGAACGCAGGAGACCTTCATTTTGTTATTCATAATCATAACCTGCTTTTACCGCACCCTTGTTAACATCAAGCAAATCCAGGTGACGTGCGGAAACAACCTTTTGCAGCGCCGCATCAATATTGTCAAAGGAGAAGCCCTCGACCTCCTTGAGAACCTTTCCGGTGATAATCATATTGGCAAGTGTAGGCGTTCCGTTTTCATTTGCAATTTGGGTTGCGGGTATATAGTAAACCTCAACGTCGGTTCTGTCAACCTTTTTGTCAATCAAGGTTGAGTCAACAAATATTTTACCGCCGCAAACAACATCATTTTCGTATTTTTCAAGTGAGGGGAGGTTCATCGCAACAAGCACATCGGGCTTATCGACAATCGGTGAACCTATCGGCTCATCGCTGACGATAACGGAGCAGTTTGCTGTGCCGCCTCTCATTTCCGGACCGTATGACGGAAGCCAGCTCACCTGCTTACCCTCAATAAGACCCTTATATGCAAGGAATTTGCCGGCGAAAAGAATACCCTGTCCGCCAAAGCCTGCGAATAACATCTTGGTGCTCATTATTCTTCCTCCTTTGCATAAATATCCTTATAAACGCCGAGCGGATAATACGGAATCATATTTTCCTCTGCCCAATCAAGTGCCTTCTGCGGTGTCATACCCCAGTTAGTCGGGCAGGTTGAAATAACCTCGACCAACGAAAAGCCCTTGCCGTCAATCTGATTTTGGAAAGCCTTTTTGATAGCTTTCTTTGCGTTTTTGATATTCTTTACATTGTTAACGGCAACTCTTTCAAGATATGCTGCACCGTCAACATTTGAAAGAAGCTCACAAACCTTAACCGGATAACCGACGGAGTTGACATCACGACCGTAGGGTGAGGTTTGAGTAACCTGACCGGGAAGTGTGGTGGGAGCCATCTGACCGCCCGTCATACCGTAAATTGCGTTATTAACAAATATTACCGTAATATTTTCACGTCTTGCGGCTGCGTGAACCGTTTCCGCAGTACCGATAGCGGCGAGGTCACCGTCGCCCTGATATGTAAATACAATCTTTGACGGGTCGCTTCTTTTAACACCTGTTGCAACGGCGGGAGCACGTCCGTGAGCCGCCTGAACAAAATCGCAGGTGAAGTAATTATAAGCCATAACCGAGCAGCCGACAGAGGCAACACCTATTGTTTCGCCCTCGATTCCAAGCTCATCCATAACCTCGGCAACAAGACGGTGAATAATACCGTGGGTACAGCCGGGGCAATAGTGGAGCACAGCATCGGTCAATGCTTTAGGTTTTTCAAATACAACTGACATTATTGTGCACCTCCGTTTGACATAATTGCCGAAAGAACATCCTCCGGTGTCGGGATCATTCCTCCGACACGGTTACAAAGCTCAACGGGTCTTTTACATTCGATTGCAAGTCTTACATCATCAATCATCTGACCCATATTCATTTCAACTGTAACAAAGCGCTTACACCTTTCGGCAGCAGCCTTCAGCGGCTTATTCGGGAACGGCCAAAGCGTAATCGGTCTTATCATTCCGACCTTAACGCCCTGCCTGCGAGCCTCGTTAACCGCATTTTTTGCAACACGGGCGGTTATACCGAACGCAACAACGCAGGTTTCGGCATCATCCATAAGATACTCCTCATACATAACCTCGTTTTCTTCGATAACCTTGTACTTTTCATATCTTTCAAAGTTCTTAACTTCAAGCTCCTCCGGCTTGAGATAGAGCGAATTGACAATATTATGCTCTCTTTCGCACTTTGTGCCTGTAAGTGCCCACGGCTTTTCAACCGGAGTAAGCTCCTCAACATCAAGCGAAACAGGCTCCATCATCTGACCCATTGTACCGTCGGCAAGAATCATTGCAACCATTCTGTATTTGTCGGCAAGCTCAAAGCCCTTAACGGTAAGGCTTGCCATTTCCTGTACGGAGGCGGGAGCGAGCACAATATTGTGATAATCTCCGTGTCCGCCGCCCTTTACAGACTGCCAATAATCCGACTGGCTCGGCTGAATTCCGCCAAGTCCGGGGCCTCCGCGCTGAACATTGACCACAAGTGCCGGAAGGTCACAGCCGGCAAGGTATGAAATACCCTCGCTTTTAAGCGAAACTCCGGGGCTTGAGGAAGAAGTCATTACTCTCTTGCCCGTTGAAGAAACACCGATAACCATATTGATTGCGGCAATTTCACTTTCCGCCTGAAGGAAGGTACCGCCGATTTTCGGCATACGCTTTGACATATATGCGGCAACCTCTGTTTGAGGCGTTATGGGATAACCGAAGTAATGACGGCAACCGGCTCTGATAGCAGCCTCCGCTATCGCTTCATTACCCTTCATCAAAACCTTATCTGACATTTTACTCACCTCTCTACCGTAATTACACAATCGGGGCACATTGTTGCACAAAATGCACAGCCCACACATTTTTCCTGATCGTTCACAACTGCGGGGTGATGTCCTTTTGCGTTAAGCGTTGTTTCCGAGAGCTGAACCAAGCCCTTTGGACAAGCCTTAACACAAAGTCCGCAGCCCTTGCAAAGGTCTGTTTTGAATGTTACTTTAGCCATTTTTTACATTCCTCCTAATTTATTTTGTCCTGCAAGGAAAGGCACATAAGCTTATTAACCCTTCCGCACAGCTCTTTGTAAATTGATTCTTTTGCCGAGGTAAATGCAATCGGCAAGCCCGAAAGCTTTGATACCTCATCGGCATATCCGAGTGAATCGAGAACGTCCTGCGGCGTTGTTTCCTCACCGAGATTTGAATTGTTTACTATCGCCGTAAATTTCATCGAAGCGGCATTTTCGATTTCCTTCATAACCTCAAGGGTGCTTGCCGCATCTCTTGTCAGCGGTCGATACATATTTATCACAAAAAACATTTCATAGTCATTTTCTCGGACAATGCTTTCCGCATAGCGTCCAAGTGCATAGGCACCTCGGTCGTCACCACCGATGTCCATAACGGCATATTCGGAACGGTCATCAATCACGGAATAAATATCCTGAGGGAGCGACGGTAAATCAACATTGGAATTTGCAAAATCAGAGCAAATGAGCCTAATTCCGGCATTTTCAAGCTCCTTTTCGCTGTCCTTTGTTCTGAAATAAGGATTGACAATATCCAAATCCGCAACCGCAACATTAAGTCCCTGCTTTTTCAACTCAAAAGCATAATTAACAGCTATATTCGTTTTTCCGCTGCCGTAATGCCCGGCAAAAAGTGTAATACGTTTTATCATTTCACACCTCGATAATTTAGTATTATAGCATAGCTTTGGGAATAAGTAAATGCTTCAAGCAACAGCACAAAGCAATATACCGATATTGCGAACGACGTCAACGCCGAAATCGGTGTGCTATACCTTGAAACGATTTGTTCAGAGTGCGTCGAGTTCAAGGCGACGGAGCGAAGCAATATACCGATATTGCGAGCGACGTCAACGCCGAAATCGGTGTGCTATACCTTGAAACGATTTGTTCAGAGTGCGTCGAGTTCAAGGCGACGGAGCGAAGCAATATACCGATATTGCGAACGACGTCAACGCCGAAATCGGCGTGCTATGGGCAAATCAGAGCTGATTACGGATGATTTTTCCGCTTATAGTCTTCGGCAATTCATCCTTGAAAACAACAATTCTGGGGTACTTATAAGGAGCGGTGTGCTTCTTGACATAATTCTGAATATCCTTTTTAAGCTCCTCTGTAGGCTCTGTGCCCTTGGTGAGGACAATAGAAGCCTTAACAACCTGTCCTCTTACCTCATCGGGAGCAGCGGAAACGCCACACTCAAGGACATAGGGAAGCTCCATGATGACATTTTCGATTTCAAAGGGTCCGATACGGTAGCCGGAGGACTTGATAACATCGTCGATTCGTCCGACGTACCAGTAGTAACCGTCCTCATCACGCCAAGCGATATCACCGGTGTGATAGATACCGTCATACCAAACGTCGTCGGTCTTTTCTCGATTCTGATAATAGCCGAGAAAGATGCCACAGGGTGTTTTTTTAGAGGTATTGACACAAATTTCGCCGGTTTCACCGATATCGGCTTCCGTTCCGTCGGGACGAAGAATTTTGATATCATAAAGCGGTGTCGGCTTACCCATTGAGCCCGGCTTTGTGGTCATACCGGTAAGGTTTGCTATACCGAGGGTCATCTCGGTCTGTCCGAAGCCCTCCATAAGCTCAAGTCCCGTTGCGTTGTAGAACTGGCGGAATACCTCGGGGTTAAGTGCTTCACCGGCAGTTGTTGCATGACGGATTGAAGAAAGGTCATACTTGCTGAGATCCTCTTTGATCAACATTCTGTACATTGTGGGAGGTGCGCAGAAGGTTGTTATATTATACTTTGCAAACATCGGAAGAATTTCGGATGCATTGAAGCGGTCAAAATCATATACAAATACAGAACCCTCACAAAGCCACTGTCCGTAGAGCTTGCCCCAGAGAGCCTTGCCCCAGCCGGTATCGGAGATTGTGAAGTGAAGT
>CAYYLP010000032.1:0-19322 GCA_964472865.1 uncultured Ruminococcus sp.
AAGCTATACCGTTTCTCTCTCGCCCTACGATGTTTTCTTATTAGGATTGCACATTTGGTAGCCGTTTTGTTTTAATGTAAATAAGGACTTGAACCCGAGGCTCGCGGAGCGTGCCGGGGCGAAGCGGCGCACCGCCGCCGGTGGCGGAGGAAGGTGTGACGCTGAGGTGAAGAAACAAGGAGCAATGCGAAGCGCTCCAAGCGAGCAGTGCGACTATGTTTCTGAGGGGCAACTTCAAGTCCTTCTGCCCCTGCCAAAACAAAACGGTTACCATTTTGGTAGCCGTTTTGTTTTAATGTAAAATATTGAAAGAAGCACACCTTTTTGAACCTTTACATGAATGATACTAAACAGGTTGCCCTTTTCAGAAGAAAAGTATGAAATGATTTTCTGCAAAATGTAACCTTTTTCAGCTCTGATTTGTTATAATAGTGAAAGGACCTTTCAACAAGGCGGTGAAGCAATGACAGAAGATGATTTTATGCAGGCGGTGCAACGCAATAATCAACGGCTTTTTCTTATCGCTCTTTCTTTCACAAAAAGTCGATACGATTCCGAGGACATTCTCCAAAATGTGTTTTTGAAGCTGTGGAAATATTCAAAAGACTTTTGCGATAATGAGCATATGGACAAATGGTTGACGGTGGTTTGCGTCAATGAAAGCAAAAATTACATAAAATCTCCGTTCAGGCTTCACAAAGATACCGACGAATATGCTTTGGTTTCCGACGCCGATTTTGACAATGCGGCTCAAATGGATTTGTATAATGCCGTTATGAGCCTGTCGCAAAAGGAACGCACGGTTATACATTTGTTTTATTACGAAAATTTATCTGTAAAAAACATTGCGAAAATGCTTAAAATAAAAGAGTCGGCAGTAAAAACAAGGCTGAGCCGTGCAAGAGTAAATTTGAAAAACAAGTTGGGAGATGAGTGGACAGATGAATAGCAAGCGATACAGAGAAGCCTTTTTGAATGTTCGTCCTTCCGACGAAGCTATTGAAAGGATTTTGACTATGACCGGGAAAAAACATTCAGTTAAATTCAGCAAAGTAATTCTTGTTGTTGCGGCAATAATTTCGATTATTGGCTCATTTGGTTTGATTGCCAACGCCGCAACCGACGGAGCGATTGCCGATACCGTTTCCGAGGCAATCGAGACGGCGTCAAATAAATTTACCGTGCTTGTAAACGGCAAGAAAACAGAGGCAGAGGTAAATGTTAACCCCAAAGTTAACGACAACGGTGAAACGCACTATGAGGCAGAGGTAAAGGTTGACCTGCCCGACAACGGCGAATACGTTGAAGCACAATTCGAGGTCGATGCGGACGACACAGACTCGTCAGTTAGAGAAACCCTTGACGGAATTATAATCAACTCCAAAACAGAATGAACACAAGCATAAAATAATCTAACCATAAAGCCGACAGAGCAAAACACGCTCTGCCGGCTTTTTGCAGATACAATTAAAAAATTGCGTAAATACGCATTTTATTTAGTTGATATTCATTGACAGGATATTAATTGTGGGTTAAAATCAAACAAAGCTATGCTTTGAAAGGAAACGCTTATGAATAACAATAATTTTTACGAGAAGCAAATCTGCGGTAAAATCAGCGTAGTGGATTTTGCGGATTTGGAGCGAGCGGCTCAAAACGGTGAGCCCGAGCTATACAGAAATCAGGATTGGATGGTTTTGGGACCCTTTGTTATGGAAACAGACGGTGCCCTTGAAACGGAATATATGTACCGCCGACATTTGATTTTGGAGCCCGATTACTTGAACAACGACAACGGAGAGTGCGGTGCCGTGCCGTATCTCGGCAGACGTGTCAAGAGCGACTACCTCGGCGGAGAGGAGCATATTTGGCGAAAGGGAGTAATCAAATTCGGTGCTCTCAGCTTTGATGCAAATGACTGTGATTCCGCTTGCGACAACGCACTGTTTTTGACCGAGCAGCGTAACTGTGTCTTTTATGCCGCAGCTTATGTGCGTTGTGACGGTGCAAAGCGAGCCATGCTCTGCTATGAAAATTCGGGTTGCCGTATTTATCTAAACGGTGAACTGATTGCCGAGTCGCCCTACGGACGTGTAAAGGGCGTTTCAACGATGGGTCGTCAGGTTCCGTTAAAGCTCAACGACGGTTTAAATTTGCTTTTATTTAAGCTCAGACCGGGTTATATCTGTGACAACGTGGATTTCGGAATGTCGAACTGCTCAATTTGGCCCATTGCAGCAGGCAGCGATGCATTGGCCTTGTCCTGCCCATCAAAGACGGCGGTGTTTACTCACGCAGACAACGAAGCCAAGCAAATGTTCCCGTGCTTTGCAGTGGCTTTTGACAACAATAACGGCGGAGCAATAGAGTTGGGCAACACGCAAAAAATTGAGCTCAAGCCTATGAAAAAGGGTGAGTGCCGATTGATTCGTATGGAGCTCAAGGCAGAGGACACAAGCCGACTTGCTGAGGTTGAGGCTGCCGTGTGCGAAAGCGGCAAGGATAAGGTGTTCGGTAAGCTTTGTGTGAAGATAGACCCGAAGCCGAGCTTTAACGGCAAGGAGCTGTTTACCACCAGCTTCCATTTTGACACAACCTACACCCAGGAGCAACGAGCCTACGCTATCGGAGCTATTTACATTACTCACGAAATAATAAAGGAAATGCGGCGTGACCCGCTTTTCAAGCCGGTTATTTCCGAAATAGATTATCTGCATCCGTATTACAGCCTTTATCCGCAGGACAGAGACTTTTTACGCAACGCCTTTGCAACAGGACAGACGGAATCGGATTGCTTCTATAACCAGCCGAACGAGCTGACCTCCGGTGCCGAGGGAATAGTCCGCAACGTGCTTTACGGTCAGCTGTATCACAGGGATGTTATGGGCAGAATTTGCCATATATATTCCCCGGGCGATGTTTTTGGTCATTTTAATCAGATGTCACAGGTTTCGGCAAAGGGTGGCTGCGACGGGGTTTCCTGGGGCAAGCATATTTTCGGCTTTGCGCCGCTTTTCAGACACATTTCGCCCGACGGAACACATCTTCTTCACAAGCGTGGAGATTTGGTACGCAAGGCTGCGGCTGAATTGGATTTGAACACCTGCGATTACAGCTCAAGTGCAGTGGATTGCACACCGGGTTATTTTGCCGACGGCGACCTCTCTTGGATGGATGAGCGAAAGACAAACGCACGCTTCAGCGTTCCGAGTGAAATTCATAAGCATTTGCAGTGTGCCGACGAGGCTCGGTTTGAGGCGGAGGGACGCAACCGCCCGTTTGGACTTACGAGCCGTGATATGTCGCTCTACCATGCAGGCGTTTCATTGACAAGAACCGACTTTAAGCAGGCAAACCGCATTGCGGAAAACACTTTGATTTCGGCGGAAAAATTTTCGACCTTTGCCGCCCTTCTCGGAGCGACCTACCCCGAAAAAGCCTTTGACAAGGCTTGGCGCCAGGTGCTTTGCGGTCAGCACCACGATTCAATCACAGGCACAAACAACGAAATTTCGTTTGTCGATTTGATGATTGAATACCGTGAAGCGGTTGAGCTTGCAACAGATATTTTGGATAGAGCAACAAAATTTATTGCTTCACGTGTTGCTTTGCCTGAAGGAAGCACGCCGATAGTCGTGTTTAATCCGCATAGCTGGGCTCGCAGAGAGGCGGTCACAGCTACGGTGATGCTCGCAGAGCCGCCGCAAAGCTATATTTTGACCGATAGCCGAGGCAATGCAGTTGATTTCAGAATTAAAAAAATCGACGGCACAGCGGACGGGGTGATTGCTCAAATTCGTTTTAATGCGGATGTACCCTCAATGGGATACGCCTCTTATGCACTAACCCTCGGTGAAAGAAAAATTTCCGATGAGGTTCTTGAGGGCAGTGACACGGTGATAGAAAATGAATTTTACCGTATTTGCGTTGACCCCGACAAGGGCGGCGGAATTGTTTCGATTTTTGACAAAAAAACAGAGCGTGAGCTGATAGATTTGACGGTTGACGGACCTGCCAACAGGATTTTGGCATTGAAGGAAGCCCACGACCGTATGGAAGCTCAGCACGAGCTTTATACAACGGGTCACAGACTGGATTCAAGCCGATACAGAGCGACTGTAAAAAGCAAAAAATGCTCGGATTTTCAGCGCTTGGAGGTCAAGTACCGGCTTGGCAGCATTTGCCCGATAACGCAAACCATCACGCTCAATAAGGAAAGCGGAAGAATAGATTTTGAAGCTCGCTGCGACGATTACCGTGACGAGGACGACCTTTTCTGCGTTACGTTCCCGACAACATTAAAGGGCGTTCGCCCTGTGTTTGACGACCGCTTCGCTCCGCAGGTGCGTAACGAAAGCCTGAACAGTATGGATTTTCGTACACACCAGTACGCTATGTTTTCCCATTGCGCCGTTTATGCGGCAAATCAATGGTTAGATTACGGACCGAGTGTTACGGTTCGCCTCGGCGGTGGAAATTCGGTCAATTTGGGTATGATGCAGATTATACGCCGTGATAGCTCCATTCCCGAAAAAACGGTTGAAAGGCTGATGCTTGCCCTGACCAAAAAGGCTATACCCTGCACTGTTTTTTCAGACAAAAAGCAGCCCTGCATCGGCTCGCAAATCATTCATTTCAATGAGGATTTGACAAGTGATACACGTTTTGCGGTTTCGATTGACGGCGACGGCAATGAATACGTTCAAAAGCTGATGACTCAAATCGGCAACAAAACAAAAGCAGAAATTGAGGCAAGCCTCAAATCAAACGGAATCGCAGTTGTGTTCCTGCGTGACAGCGATAATTTGTGGAGTAAGCCGATTGATGTTTTCATTGCTTTGGCAAACGATACCGAAAGCCTTGAAAAGCTGATTGCGAAAATAGAAAGCGACTGCCTCAAGGGACGTTTTATAGAGCTTGACTGCATTATGCCCGAGCAAATCGGAAAAGCCGACGATTACGGAATTGCATTGCTGAACACGGGCAATATCGCTTGCAGCGTTGAGCGCGGCGGAATGTTGAATATGATGCTTTTCCACACCGCCGAATTTTACGGAAATATCGGCAAAGCGAATTGCGGAGAAAAATTTGTTCCCGAACACAAGAGCAGTGTTTTCAAATACAGCCTTTATCCACACGCCGAAAGCTTCCGTGAAGCACAGCTTTACCGCCGTGCATTGGAGCTCAATGACCCGCTTATTGCGGTTAGTGCAAGCGGTAACAGAAATGCAAAGCTACCCTCCGATATGAGCTTCTTGCAAACAGAGGGCAACGCTGTTGTTACAGCCCTCAAGATAGGCGGTGTACCGATGGCTTCTATGAGCGGAAAAATCGGCACACCGGCACAGCGTGGAATAACCGTGCGTTGCTTTGAGCCCGACGGAGTTAAATCCGAAACACGGTTGAAATTCGGTTTTGATATCACGTCGGCGGTGCATACCAATCTTTTAGAGGAGGGTGACACACCTGCAAGGCTTGAAAATAATACTGTTACCGAGGAACTTTCGCCATATGAAATTGAAACGGTGAATGTAAAGCCGAGCCGCTGTTTGCCGCAGACGGGTGAGGTGTTGGGAGCTCAAAGAGAGCCGATTGAGCCGACATATATCAGAAGCTGGGAGCATGACCTCGGCTCAATGCCTATGGGCTATCTTGCAATGGCGGCATCAATCAGCCGAAATTCGACAAATCCCGACGAGGTTCACATCTGCACCGAGGTCTCGGTGATAAACAACTATATTGACCGTGAAATTGAGGGCAAGGTGAATTTGGAGCTACCCGAGGGTTGGAATGCCGATTGGCTTCAAAGAGAATACAAGCTTGAGCCGAACGAATATTGCAGCTTCCCCGTAACATTTACCAAGCCGTCACCCGATGCAAAGGGTATTATTCGACTTTACTACGAACACGACGGTCAGAAATTTTTTGATGTTTTTGAGGTTGGATATTTTGACCCGGAATTCAGAATGATTTATGATTCGGACGGGCTCAGAGCAAGTGTGGAAAACAAAACCTCACAGCCGCTTATGGGTGAGCTTTGGGTCGCCTCCCCGATTGAAACGTGGGGCGATGCGGACGGCAAAAACCCCTTTGCAAAAGCAAAAATTTCGCCCTACTGTGTCAAGGTTGAGCTTGCGGCGGGCGAAAAGAGGGAATATTCCTTTGATGTCAGCGGCGATGAAAATTTGAGCTGGTATGCAATAGGCAAGCTTTGCATAAACGGACGTATTCGTTTTTCGGGCGTTGAGAAAAAAGGCGAGCGTCATTGCCTTTGGGCACACGAAATTATGCCTAAAATCTATGCCGAGGACGGCGGTTCGTTGGAGAGGATATTGAAAACAGAATAATATCCGCACAGCAAAAACCGATAAATTTAACATACAAAAAGCAGCAGTAAACCATCAATTTACTGCTGCTGAAATTTTATATGAGAACCTTGTTGAAGAAATCTATTGCTCTGGGCTCCTTGGGATTGAGGATAACCTCCTGCGGAGAGCCCTCCTCAATGATGTAACCGTTATCAATAAAGAGCACTCGGTCTGCAACCTCCTTGGCGAAGCCGATTTCGTGGGTAACGATTGCCATCGTCATTCCCTCGGCGGCAAGGTCTTTCATAACCTGAAGAACCTCTCCTACCATTTCGGGGTCAAGAGCCGAGGTAGGCTCGTCAAAAAGCATAATGTCGGGGTGCATACACAAAGAACGTGCGATTGCAACACGCTGCTTCTGACCGCCGGAAAGCTGTTCGGGGAAGGACTCTGCCTTATCCTCAAGACCAACCTTTTGGAGCATATGCACAGCTTCCTCCTTGGCCTGAGCCTTGGAAAGCTTTTTAACCTGAATGGGAGCAAGCATAAGATTTTCAAGTACATTGAGATTATTGAAAAGATTGAAATGCTGGAACACCATTCCGATATTTTCACGGATTTTGTTGAGATCGGCGTTTTTATCCGTAATGGAGCTGCCGTCAACAACTATTTCGCCGCCCGTCGGTTCTTCAAGACGATTTATGCAACGCAAAAAGGTTGATTTACCGCTTCCCGACGGACCGAGGATAACCACAACCTCACCCTCGTAAACATCGGTCGAAACATCCTTGATAACCTCAAGGTGACCGAAATTCTTTTTGAGGTGCGAAACGTGAATTTTTACGTTATTTTTATTTACGGCCACGGTTCAGCCTCCTCTCGAGAGCTTTCGCAATCTTGGAAAGAATTGTGATAACTATAAGATACATAATGCCGACAATAAACCAAACCTGGAAGGATTTGAAGTTAATCGCAATGACATTTTTGGCGGCATTAACAAGCTCCGGGAAACCGATAACGGAAAGAATTGAGGTATCCTTGAGCGTGATGATGAACTGGTTGATGATGCTCGGTATCATTGTGCGGATAGCCTGAGGAAGAACAACCTTTTGCATCGCTTTCCAATAGGGAATACCAAGGCTCCGTGCTGCTTCCATTTGACCGACATCAACGGACTGAATACCTGCACGGATAATTTCCGACATATAGGCACCGCAGTTGAGCGAAAGGCAGATGATACCTGCCTGCAACGCAGTGAAGGTAAAATTGGTGCCGAGGAAATTTTTGAAAGCATAGGGTATGCCGAAGAACACGAAGAACGCAAGAACGATCATCGGAACTCCGCGGATAATGTCAACAAAAATCTGAGCAATTATGTTGCATACCTTGTTTTTGAGAACGCTGAGCATACCGAAGACAAGACCGATAACGCTTGCAAATATTAGGCTGTAAAAAGCCATAATAAGCGTTTGTCCCATTGCTTCAAGCAGCAGCTTACCGTAAACTGAAATAATATCTGCCATTTATGGGGCTCCTTTTTTAACAACAGCAGGGCATCTTTTCAGACGCCCCACAGTAGCTTATAAATTTAATCAATCTCCAAGATACTTGGCGATAATCTGATCGTAAGTACCGTTTGCCTTAATGTTTTTAAGACCTGCGTTGAACATATCGAGGAATTCCTGATTGTTGGAATCGAAGATAGCGAGACCGTAATCGGAGCCTTCACTTGCTGTGTTCTCAAGAACCTTGAGTGCAAGGTTGCCATCCTTGATGGAGGTAATCATAATCGGTGTATCCTCGAAGCAAGCAACTGCCTGACCGCCGATAACCGCCTGATACATTGTCGGAGAATCCTCAAAGGAGGAAATTGTGAAGCCGTACTGGTCCTTGAGGCTATTAGCGTAATCGGCACCCATCGTACCTGTCTTAACGGCAACAGTCTTGCCCTTGAGATCCTCAAAGCCTTTGATGGTGGAATCCTTGGCAACAGTCATGGTCTGTGTGCAGTTGTAGTAGCCGTCAGAGAAAATCCAACCGTCGGCAATACGCTTTTCGGTGATTGATGCGCCGGCGATCATTCCGTCTGCCTGACCGGACTGGCAAGCTGCTATAGCTGCATCCCAGCCAACGCTTTTAAGCTCATATTCAAAGCCCTGATCCTCTGCGATAGCGGCAAGAATGTCAACGTCAATTCCGACGAACTGACCCGAGGCATCGGTGTACTCGAACGGCTTGAATACCGTGTCGGTAGCGATAACCCATTTTTTACCCTTGTCACCGTTTGCTCCGCAGCCTGCAAAAAGGCAGAACACTGTAGCTACGCAAAGAAGGATTGCAATAAATTTTTTCATAAAACTCAATTCCTTTCAATTATCATTACTAAAAAAATAGTATAGCAATAGTTTAATCCATATTTTTAAATTAGTCAAGACTAACCGAGAGATATTTGTCGTTTTTTTAACATTTTTTTGCTGTAAAAACATAATTTAGGGTTCAATATGACAATTCACCGCTTGAAAACGGCAGAATCAATCAAAGTCAACCGCAAAGCCTCATTTTAAAAAATAAAGGCTTCTTACAGATAATTCTTCTGTAGGAAGCCCATATGCTTTTGTCGGCTTATTCTCTGTGCCACTTTACGCCCTGGGCAGTGTCCTCAAGTACAATGCCCTTTGCTTTAAGCTCATCACGAATACGGTCTGCCTCCGCCCAATTTCTATCCTTACGAGCCTGAGTTCTTTTTTCGATAAGAGCCTCAATTTCGTCATCAAGATTTTCCTTTTTACGGTTATATACCAAACCAAGCACATTGGCAAGCTCATCAAAAATCTTTATCGCTTCCTCAACCGAGCCCTTGCTTGCGTTGGCTGCAATTACATTGGTGTTGATATCACGCACAAGCTCAAAGAGTGCGGCAATTGCATCCGCCGTATTGAGGTCATCGTTCATAGCCTCAATGAACTGCTTGCGGCGCTTGTCAAAGCCGGCAAGCAGCTCCTCCGAGGCAGAGCCGTCCTCGGCATTTTCGAGTGCAAAATCAAGGCTGTCACGGCAGGTATAAAGACGTGTGAGCGATGCCTTGCACTGCTCGATTATATCCGTGCTGTAATTAATGGGGCTTCTGTAGTGTGAAGAAATCATAAGGAAGCGGATGGGCTCATAGCCGTACTTTTCCGCAACATCTCTGACGGTGAAGAAATTGCCGAGGGATTTTGACATCTTAACATTGTCAACATTGATATATCCGTTGTGCATCCAGTAATTGGCAAAAGGAACGCCGTTGCAGCACTCACTCTGTGCAATCTCATTTTCGTGGTGTGGGAAAATCAAATCCTGTCCGCCGCAGTGAATGTCAATCGTTTCACCGAGGTAACGTCTTACCATTGCGGAGCACTCGATATGCCAGCCCGGTCTGCCGTGACCCCACGGCGACTCCCAATAAGGCTCGCCCGGCTTTGCATTTTTCCAAAGGGCAAAATCCATCGGCTCCTTTTTAACCTCACCGACCATAATTCTCGCACCTGCTTCAAGGTCCTCAAGCGGCTGATGCGAAAGCTTGCCGTATTCGTTAAACTTTGAGGGGCTGAAATAAACGTCACCGTCAACCGCATAGGCATAGCCCTTTTCGATAAGCGTTGAAACAATATTGATAATCTCATCAATATTTTCCGTTGCCTTGGGGTGAACGGTCGCCTCACGCACGTTCATTCCCTTGACATCCTTCCAAAATTCCTCTATATATTTTTCGCTGACCTCCTTGTAGGTCAGACCCTCCTCATTGGCACGCTTAATAATTTTGTCGTCAATATCGGTAAAATTCTGAACAAATCTTACATCATAGCCGACATACTCAAGAAAGCGACGAAGAACATCAAAAACGCAAAGCGGACGTGCGTTGCCGATATGGATAAAATTATAAACCGTCGGACCGCAGGCATAAATTTTGACCTTGCCCTCCTCAAGAGTTTTAAGCTCCTCCTTAGTCCTTGTCAATGTGTTGAAAACCTTCATTTATTTATCCTCCAATTTCTTTTTAAGCTTATCAATTTCGCCCTGCAATCTGCAAAGCTCCTGCGAAACGGGGTCGGGAATGTGAGTCTGGTCAAGGTCCTGAACTCTTTTACCGTTTCTGCGTACAACTCTGGCAGGTACGCCGACCGCCGTTGAATCGGGCGGTATTTTATCAAGCACAACCGCACCGGCGGCAATGTTTGTATTATCGCCCACCGTAACGGGTCCCAAAACCTTTGCACCGGCACCAATCAAAACATTGTTGCCGATTGTCGGGTGGCGTTTGCCGGTGTCCTTACCCGTACCGCCGAGGGTCACACCCTGGTAAACCGTTACATCGTCACCGATTACCGTTGTTTCGCCTATCACGGTTCCCGTGCCGTGGTCGATAAAAAATCTTCTGCCGATTTGAGCACCCGGGTGAATTTCAATTCCCGTCCTGCGAACGCTGTGCTGTGAAATCATTCTTGCAATAAAAAACATATTTCGGTTATAAAACCAATGTGCTTTTCGATGACTTCTTATCGCTTTATAGCCGGGATAAAGAAGTATGATTTCAACCGCCGATGTTGCCGCCGGGTCACGCTCCTTGAAGCAAGCGATATCCTCTTTCATTCTTTCAAGCACATTATCAACTCCCTTGAGCATATCAAAAATACAAAAGCCTCCGCCGTACAAGGTACGACAGAGGCGGTTTACCGCGGTTCCACTCCGATTTATAGCTTTGTGTCCTGTAACGGGGACTGCCGCACAGATATACTTGCCTACGCTTTCCACCTGTGTGCTGGCGGGTGCATTTCCTCCGAGCTCGCACAAAAGGCTTTCACCGTTACGCCTCATTCTCTGCTGTGTTCGCTTCGGAATACTTCTCCCGATAAACGCATTTTACTTGAATTATTATATCATAATTTTGCGATAAATCAATATTTTTTTAAAAATTACTTCCGTTCCAGCCCCACATTTCAACTTCCTCATACTTAACATAAATATTTGAAGCATCAATTCCGAGTGCATTTCCGAAAATCTCGCAGATTTTTGCCGTCAGCTTGTTGGACTGAGCATAGTCTATTTTTCCAAAAGCCTTGACCTCAATATAAGCAATCGGCTCCGAGCCGTCACCGTGAAAATAGAGATGCTGATTATCCTCAAAGCTGAGCATCAGCCATTGCTCGCTTTTACCCGAAAGAATTGAAATCGCCTTACCAAGCTCGTTTTTTAGCCTGAGCTCCGCATCGGGGGAAATTGTTACATTTGTTTTGGTTGCAATCATCGGCATAAAAATCATCCTTTCCCGCAAACGCCGATTTAATCAGCGTCTGCTCATAGCTTTAAGCTTTTCTCTTATTAAAATTTCCGCTTCTGCGGAATTTTCCGTGCCGAGCACAGCCTTTTCCATCGGGCACATATCTGTACCGTCACGGTTTATTATGTACTGTACTCTTTTATTATATGAAAAAATTATGTTTTTACCATCAAGATATGCTATTGCGTGTTCACTTGTTACCTCGGCAAAAATTTCGGCAACTCCGTAACTCTCCAGCAGCATTGCCGCCGCTTTGCCGATAACTCTGTCGGCAACAAAAGCACCCTTCAAAAAATCCGGGTCGCTGTCAATAAGCTCTGTTATCGGGGCAACGCCACGTTTTTCGGAAACGTATTCACCCTTTTTCCCGATTGCCGCAAAGGTGACATCATCGGTCAGCATCATCTTGGCTTTTTCGATTTTTTTCAATTATGAAACCACCCTTCTTGGCGGCGTAAACCAAGGGAGGAATAACAAGCATCTGCAAGCCGATACCGTAAATTCCCTTGACCGTTGCCGTAACTGCCGTTACAGCGCCGCCGCAATCAATATGAAAAGCACTTGCGGCAATCCAAAGCATTGCGGCATAAAAAGCTCTGCCTGCAAGCATTGCCGAAACCAGCGTGACCACCGAGCCGAGCTTTTTTGATTTAAAGCCGCAGTTGTGATAAAGCAAGCCGCTGACAAATCCGTAGGCCGCAAGCTCGCCGACCATAAACGGCAAACGCGGTGCAGCCGGCATTCCCGTCAAAATTGAGCTTATCAGCGGAGCGAAAATCCCCACCGCAGCACCGTAAGCTCCGCCGGTCAAAATGCCTGCCAAAAGCACCGGAATATGCATCGGGAGAAAAATCTCACCTGCCTGTGGAATACCTGTCAGATGAAAAAGCTGCGGCAAAATTATTCCGAACGCAAGCATCGCCGCTCCCAGTGTCAGCTTGTGTGTATGAGAGCCTCGCTTCATATAAGAGCATCCATTTCCTTTGCAAGTCTTTCAAGGTCTTCTCTGATTTGAATTTTCTGCGGACATTTTTTCTCGCATTTTCCGCATTTTGTGCAGTTCATCGGCTTTTCTGCATCGTCCGTTTCAGCCCAACGCTTTTTTGCCTGCTCAGTGTTGCCGAAAGCGGAATATTTGTTCCAAATATCAAAGCATTTCGGAATATTTACACCGAACGGACAGGGCTGACAATAACGGCAATCGGTACAACCGTTTTTCATTTTGCTGAGGATTTTTTCCGCCGCTCTTGCAACAAGAGCCATCTCCTCCTCGTTGAGCGGTTTATAATTGCAGAAGGTTTTGAGGTTATCATCAACCTGATACATCTCGCTCATTCCGCTGAGTATAAGCTTAACATTGTCAAACGATGCACACCAACGCATCGCCCAGGAGGAAAGAGAGCTTTCCGGCTCGTAGCTTTTGAAAATTTCCGCAACATCGTCGGGAAGATTGGCAAGCGTACCTCCCTTGATAGGCTCCATTACAATAACCGGAATGCCGAGCTTTTCACAAAGCTCCAAGCCTTTCAAGCCTGCCTGCTCCCTGATGTCAATATAGTTTATCTGGAGCTGAACAAAATCCCACTTGCGGTAGGTGATAATCTTTTCAAACGCCTCGTATTCATCGTGGAATGAAAGTCCGAAGTGCTTAATCTTGCCCTTTTCCTTAATTTTTTCAAGCTGCTCGATTATACCGAGCTCAAGGATTACATCCCATTTCGCTTCATCGACTGCGTGAAGCAAATAGAAATCAACATAATCAACACCGAGCCTTTCAAGCTGGTGATCAACAAACTTTTCGGTATCGGCAATTTTCTCTTTTTCCCAAATCGGGAGCTTTGTGGCAAGCATATATGAGCTTCTCTCGTACTTGCTCAGAGCTTTGCCGGTAAAGGGCTCGCTTTTTCCGCCGTGGTAGGGGTAGGCGGTGTCAAAATACCTGACACCGTTTTCGTATGCACGGTCAATGAGTGCCTGAGCCGCCGTTTCGTCAATTTCGCCGTCCTTTTCCGGGAAACGCATACAACCAAAGCCCAAAAGAGAGGTTTCAACTCCTATATTTTCAAATTTTCTTTTTTCCATCATATGTATCACCTCAAAAGGATTTTTGATTATTTTACTATATCTTTTCAATTTTTTCAACCTATCAATATATTTTTCTTGAAATTCAATTTATGATATGCTATTATAGGTTTGAAATAAATCGACAGAGGGATAAATATGGTTGCGGAAAAGGAAAAATCGGGCAAGCTGCAAAAGCCCGAAAGAAAAACTAATAAAATCGAAAAATTCATCTGGTTCGTCGCTTCGGTGATTATTGCGGCAATCGGTACAATTTGTCACCTCAATGCGATAAGATTTAATATTTGGGTCAGCGTTGCTTATTCCGCACTCCTGCTTTTCACCATTGTTATGGCGGCACAGCGGACAAGCATTGAACGCTTTGACTGTATCGAAAGCGATGGCAGCAAAACAAAATATTTCCTTATAACCGTGCTTTACTACGTCTTTATCATCGCTGCTGTTTTTTATGCTTTCCTTGCAATGTGGGTTTCAGGCGTATTTTCAATATAGGGCAACCGAATTATCGGCGGCAGGGCTTGCTCACATCATAAGTTGTATTCCGAAAATATCAAAGGGCTTCTTACAGCTATTTTCTGTAGGAAGCCCTTATTTTTAGTATTTCTTTTTAGATTTTGTTAAGCTCCTTAACCGCCTGAGCCGCCCTTTCAATGTAGCTCGGCATAAAAGCCTTCAGATGATTTCGGTATTCCTCCTTTTTGGAAAGAAATGCATCATACGCATCAATCAATTTTTGTGCGGAGCTGATTTCCGAAACAGGAAGCACCAAGCCGTCATAGGTAGAAAAAATATCCCTTGCGATGCCCTTTGATTTAACGCTGTAGCCCATAACAAGAGTCGGAACGCCGGTGCTGTAGGCTGCAATGGTTGCATGGGTGCGTGAGCCGATAAACATATCGCACTGCGAAATAATCCCTTTATATTCAGCCGCCGTCAGCGTTTCGGGTATTAGCGTAACCTGCTCGGAATTAAGCTCCCTTGCAATTCTGTCAAGGATGAGCTGATCGCCGCCGTTCGCCCTTGTAACATGAGGAATCAGAGCAACGCCCTTGCCGCTTTTCAAAACGTATCGTAAAAATTCAACCGCCATAGTCACCAGCTTATCGCCGTATTCCGAGCAGTCAACAATCAGCGGACTGATATTGAAGCCGAGAGTGTTCGGCTCAATTGCAAAACGATTTTTGATTTTTTCATCAACATCAAGCGTAAATGCCGGATCGGGATAAAGCACCGTATTTTTATCAATTCCGTGAGAAACCAGAGTGTTATAGGTCATAGTTTCCCTTGCAACGATAAGGTCAAAGCTTTTTAAATCGCAAAGCTTACCCTCGGTGATATCCTCCTCACCTATTGAGCAGCCCCAAAGCACGGTTTTTTTTCCGAGCCGTTTAAGCTCCCGATTAAATGCCGCTGCCATATGTCCATCGCCATAGCAATAATTGTCACCGCCAACGGAAATATATATATCGTTCTCACGCAGTGACGGATTTTTGCAGGATAGAGAATAAAAATATTCGTCTGCCAGCCCTTGTGACCTTTTGCTGAGCATTGAAATTTTGATTTTTTGCAAAGGCGTTGTTGTTGCAGACCGGATATAATTGAATTCCTCTGTTCTGTCGATATTCGGCAGCTTGCCCGTCATGTCGCTTTTTGCATCAAGAGTATACAGCTTGATTTCGGAATCGGGCTCATTTTTCTTTATCATTGCCGAAAGTGTTCGCACTATAGCCTCACAGCCGTGATTTTCACAGCCGCCGTGAGAATAAAAGGCATATTTCATCTTGATTACTCCTCAATCATATTAACAGCCACATCATCAAAGTGTACCCAGCCCCACTGCCTCGGCCACGTCCTCGACGTACCGTCGGAATGAAGCACCTCAAACACAAATGCCGGGTAAACATAGTCAAGATTTTCACTGTTTGCCTTGGAGGTTCCGCCCGAAAGAATGATTGTTGCCTTGTAAATTCCGGGGGCAAGATTATGCTTGTTTATCGTTATATCAACCGCAAATTCGCGGATATCGTTCACGTTCGCAAAGGTATCGGTAAACGAAACCTCAATCGGCGTTTCATCCGCCTGCCAAATCAGCAAACGGAAGCTCAAATCGCCTATATTGGCAACCTTGGTTTTTATTCCGAGCCTCAGCTCAATCGGGTCATTCGCCTCATATATACAATTTTCGTTGTGCAAAACGTCAAGCGACATTATCTCCGCTCGGTCAAGATTATAGCCGGAGGGTCTCGGAAGCTCGGCAAAATCATAGTGATTGAGCTTTTCCGCATACGCCTCACTGTTGTAAATTTTTATACCGCCCTCAACATCGCCGTCATAAATAACCGTACCCTCCTTGAGGACGATTACCCTGTCGCAAAGCTGGCGAATTGTGTTCATCTGGTGGCTGACAAAAAGTATCGTTTTGCCGCTCTCTGCAATGCTTTTCATTTTGCCGATACATTTTTTCTGAAAGCGTGTGTCACCGACCGCCAAAACCTCATCAACAAGAAGAATATCGGGGTCAAGGTTTGAAGCAACCGCAAAGGCAAGACGGACAAACATTCCGCTTGAATAACGCTTCACGGGCGTGTCAATAAACTTGCCCACCTCGGAAAATTCGACAATATTATCAAATTTTTCGTCAATCTCCGCTCTTGTCATTCCGAGGATAGCTCCGTTGAGATAAATGTTTTCGCGTCCGGTAAGCTCGGCGTTGAAGCCCGTGCCAACCTCCAGCATTGACGAAATTTTTCCGTAAAATTCAATTCTTCCGTCTGTCGGCTCTGTGATACGGGATATCACCTTCAAAAGCGTTGATTTACCTGCACCGTTTTTTCCTATGATACCGATTTTTTCGCCTTTTTTTACCTCAAAGCTAACTCCGTTCAACGCCCAAAAATCCTCCTTTTGGGTCGCCTGCTTGGGATGGGTGAGGTTATACAAAGCCAGCTTGGCACGATCCTTTTTTGAATCGGGTCTTTTGGAAATGTGCTTTATAATATATTTCTTTTTTACGTTTTCAATTTTAAGCGCAACAGGCTTTTCGTTCATAGCATACACCCCATTAAACTATATCGACAAAGTTTCTTTCGGTCTTTCTGAAAAGGAGAATACCGGTCACCGCAAGCAGCACAAGCCACGCCACGGCAACAAGAAACGAAAGCCAGTCGAAGGTCATATCTCCGAGCACGCACCACTTAAAGGCGGATATCATACCCGTTGCGGGATTTAACGAATAGAGAAGTCTGTATTTTTCGGGGATTGCGGTTATTGAATAGGATACGGGGCAAAGATACTGTGCAACGGAAAGTGCAAACGGCACAATCTGCGCCATATCACGCCACTTGACATTGAACGAGGAAAGGAACAACCCCAAAAAGAGACCGAGTGCTGAATTCAAAAGCAGAAAAATCGGAAAAAGCAGCATCCTTACCGTCGGATAATAGCCAACAACAAGCATCATCACAAGCAGAACGCATATGGAAATCAGCGAATCAAAAAGCGAGGAAAGACAGCTGCCGACAGGGGCAAGTATCCTCGGAAAATATACCTTTTTCATCAAATCGGCGTTGTTGATAAAGGTCGAGGCGGAATGCGATACATTTGTCTGAAAAATCGACCACGGAATACTTCCGGCATAAACCATTATGTAGTACGGCGCATCACCGTCCGATGAAAGTCCGGCAAGAGTTCCGAAAATAAACGTCGAGACTATCATACTGATTATAGGTGCAATTATTGCCCAACCTATTCCGATTCTTGTTTGCTTGTATCTTACGGTGATATCACGCTTGGCAAGGTTAAATGCCAGCTCACGGTAATTCCATATATCCTTCCAATATTGAAGATTGCGTCCATTCGGTTCAATAACGGTTTTTCTCAAAGCGATTACCCTTTCATTGATTTGTTGAACTACACTTATAAGAATTATATCATATCGCTCCTATTTACGTCAACATAGAATAATGCACAATCTTATACGCTCAAATTTGTAATTGAAATACCCTCTCGGCTATGATATAATCGAAAAAAACGTAAAGGACGGCTCACTATGGAGGTTACAAGCACTTACCATTTCGGCATTGCCCGAAAAATCGTTTCAAATATGACATCGGAAAGCTGGGAAACCATCCCCCACGTCTGCGTCACTTATGATGCGGAGGTCACTCGTCTTTTTGAAATCCTCAAACAGCTCAATTCAGAAAGAATGCCCGAGGAAAAGCTCACCGTCAACACCGTTATGCTGAAAATTATCGTTGAGGGGCTAAAGGCGTGTCCGCAGATGAACGGTCACATCGAATTCAGCCGCAAGCTCGTCAGGGGCAAGGTCAGCACGATGAAAAACATTGATATTTCAATGCCCGTTGTGCTCAAAAGCGGTGAGATGATGACAATAAATATGCACAATATGGAGTCAAAATCCATTTCCGAAATGCGTGATGCAATAGCCGATTCAATGGCAAGAGCCAACAATTCCGATATGAATGAGGTTATGTTTGAGGTTTCGATGGACAACACCCTTCAGGGCTTAAAAAAAGGGAAAATCAAGCAAACCGTCTGCCGTCTTATTGGTGCAAAAACCGGCAAGCACCGTGTGAAAACACTCTCCGGCGCCGCTAAAAAGAAATATTACAGCATACCCGTCGAAAAACGCCTGACAAAGCACGATATCGAACAGGGAACAATAACCGTTTCAAACCTCGGCTCACTCTACCGCAGCTGGAACGGAGCTTGCACAATTCTGGAAATCATTCCGCCCCAGCTCACCGCAATAGGCATCGGTGCAGCTAACCTCAAGCCGGTTTGCGACAAGGACGGAACAATCCGAAGTGCAAGAATACTGCCATTGACAATCGCCTTTGATCACCGTGCCCTTGATATGGGCGACGTTGTTCCGTTTATGGAAAAGCTTGACGAAATCTTTGCCGAGCCCGAAATTATAAAAGAATGGATATAAATAACGATAAAACGGCAACTCAAATAGCTACATAAGGTCAGATATTACAATTTGCAGACCACCTGAGCCCTTAATATTTACCTTGCCGACATTGAAGGCAAAAACCAAGCCCCGCTCAAGTACATACGAGAAGCGAAATTTAAGACAAAAAGAAATCGGGTGTCCTCTCCCAACTCTCAGGTTGGTTAAGAACACTCGATATGGTACGAGTGGCGATACAGAACTTTTTGAAAAACGCAGTAATATCAACGGTTTTCGGCTTTCGGACAACAGATTTTCTTGCTTGTAACTTCATAACAAACCCATAAATTTGAGGCGATTGTTGAAAAGCAGTCGCCTTTTTCTATACCCAAGTGACCCTACCAAAAGTGTTGCGTTTCGGGTGGAAAAATCGCCGTTTGTTCCTCTGTGTTCTTCGTTCCACAAGGGGCATGGGTCTTTTCCCATGTGGAGGGCATCGGGGGCATACAGGCGGCAAAACAGCCCAAAATCAACACTTATCAAAACCACGGAAAGGAGGTGCGGAAGATGGCTGTATTTCGTATCGAAAAGACCAGAGATTACACAGTCATGTCAAATCATCATCTGCGGGATATGTCGCTTTCCCTGAAAGCAAAGGGGCTTCTTTCCCTCATGCTGTCCCTGCCGGAAAACTGGGACT
>CAYYLP010000033.1:0-19271 GCA_964472865.1 uncultured Ruminococcus sp.
TGTCTAAAAAGTGTTGCACTTGACTTGACAATCTGTCCACCTCCCCTTGATTCAAACAAGGTGAAATTGGGCGAGCGTGCTACCGTGGGTGAAGCAAAAAACGCCGGCGATTCACGGGCGGATGATATCCGCCCCTACGGAATAGACGTTGGTTTCATCGTTTGAATTTAATTTCAACAAGATTTGTCTCTCCCTCAGTCTCGCTTCGCTCGACAGCTCCCTCATCAGAGGGAGCCGAGGAGATACAGCAGAATTCTGGTCTTTATCCCCACCGTCACTAAAGCGACACCTCCCCTAAAAGTGGAGGCACAAAGCCCTATCGTGCGGCGGCTTGCAAATAAACACCGTGAACGAGATTTATATACAATAATATATACAATGCGGCGATGCTGTAAAAAAGTTCTGAAAATAAAAAATCACGCACAAATTTTGTGCAGCAACCGGCATTTAGATTCAATATATTAGGAAGCAAAGCGGCATTACCGTAAAGGGTCTAAAAATAAAAACCGCCGCACCAATCAAGTGCAGCTTTCAGCGAGTTGAGATATCCGAAATAATCATTTTTATATGAGCGGCCTGTTCGGGCGTGAGTTGACTGACATCGAGGGAGTTATCATTGCTTCTGCCGAGGAGGTAATCCGTTGTGACGCCGAAAAAATCGGCAATTTTCACAAGCATATCTATAGAAGGCTGGATATTATCGTTTTCCCAGTTGGAAACAGTTTGCTTGGCGACGGAAAGATTGTTGGCAAGCTCGACTTGAGTGAGATTATGCGCCTGTCTGAGTTCTCTGATTCTGACGTTGAGCATAAAAAAACCTCCTGAAAGCAAAAAATTACAATGACTTCTTCGATTGGCTCATTATCATCTTGCTTTTCGGTTGGATTTGGTACATCTGATTTGAGTGTCAGAGAGAATAAAATGAAAATAGGATGAAAACACCCCACGGTTCATCATTTTGAACTGTGGGGTTTGTTTAATAAAAATTTTTGATTTTTCGGATTATTCCACGCCTCGGTAAAAAAGTCCTCTTGTGAATTCGCCGTGCGGCTTGCCGCCCTTGATATAGGACTGTATAATCGAGGCAGTTTTTTCGCTATCCTCCGTTGTAAAATAGAGCAAAAGGAAATCCATATTTCTTATTTCGGAAAGCCTGTCCGCCATAAAAACGGGCACACTGTTGAGAATTTCACTACAGCCCGAATGACAGTCAATCGGGAATTCTATCCCCTTTCTGTCAATCAGCTTGCCTGTTCGCTTGCATTGTGAGCAATCCCTACCGTTTTTCTGCGGACAATTCCTCGTCAGCATCAGCGGCAGTCTGCCATAAGCAAAAACACCTCGCGGTGCTTCTCCGCCAATTGCCTGAGCCTGTGAAAGCGTGAGCTCGGGGGAAAGTAAAATCCTGTTAACACCCATATTTTCAAGCTCTCTCACGCTCAATGAATTGAAAACATTTGACCCGATAAAGGCATTAGCCTTGAGCCCTGCCTTTTGAATCAAAGCAATTCCGTCAAGCGTGCCTGCCCATGCCTCGGTTATGCCGTAGGCTTTTGCGGATTTCAGCTTTTCGAGAATTTTTTCGTCCGAGCCGAAAATCCCTCTCGGAACCTCAACGCTTACACGCAATGATTTTTTGACCCTCTGCTCGTCACCGAGCGGCACAATCACCTGCTCGATGTAATCCCAATTTTCCGGAATTGCGGCAACATCGGAAAAGCGGCAAATGAGACGTTTTTTATTTGAAGAATGGGGCATACTTTTAATGTATTCCGCAGTAAATTTCTTTGCTTCTCCACTTGCTCCGTCAAGCTCGTCAAGCACTTCTCTACGCAGCCTGTTAAGCTCCGAAACAGGAATAAACAGTCCGTCATCAAGCTCAATATCAATTTCTCCGCAGATAAACCTCGTTCCTCCGACCTTTCGGAGCTGATTTTCGACGGATTCGGCTGTTGTCGCCTTGTTCAAGGCCTCCTGCGGCTCATCGCCCTCGGCAAAAACATTCTTGCCCTCCGCACGGGCTGACAAGGATATCGGCTCGCCCTTGACAGCGGTAAACATAAAATCCACCCTTGTGTCCGCAGCTTCCTTTTCGTAAAGCTTTTCCAGTTTTTTCAGTACGGCGGAGGCGGCGGTAACATCATCCTTACGCCTGATTCCGAACATATCATAGCCGAGCCTTGCCCTGTAATATCCGTCAGTGAAGCCCGAACGTGAAAACACCGATTGCAAATCGCTACGCAATTCGTTATCCGTTATTCCGTCAACACTGTTTCGGCAAGCCTTGACAGCGGCGGCAACATATTCGGGACGTTTCATTCTGCCCTCAATTTTAAATGAGCAAACACCCATTTCCGTCATTTCATTTATATAGTCAACCAGGGACAAATCCTTGAGGCTCAAATCGTGTCCCGTTCCGTCAGCCACACCAAAGGGCAAGCGGCAGGGTTGAGCGCAAGCTCCCCTGTTTCCGCTGCGTGAACCGAGCACGGCACTGAAAAGGCACTGACCCGAAACGCACATACATAAAGCTCCGTGAACAAAGCATTCTAGCTCAATGGGCGAATTTTCACAAAGCCTTTTGATTTCTTCCTTGGAAAGCTCACGGGGCAGCACGGCACGGGTAAAGCCGAGCTTTTTTAACTTTTTTAAACCGGCAGGAGTTTGCACGGACATTTGAGTTGAGGCGTGAAGTGGCATATCGGGTGCGGTTCGGTGAATAAGCTCCGCCAAGCCGATATCCTGAACGATAATCGCATCAACACCGATTTCGCAGGCCGCCTTGACAGCCTCCTGCGCCTGTTCAAGCTCACCGTCCGCAATAAGCGTATTCAAGGCAAGATGAACCTTAACCTTGTGCTTATGACAATATTCAACCGCTTGCCTTAACTGCTCAGAGTCAAAATTTTCGGCATTTCGACGGGCGTTAAGCTCCTTCATTCCGAGGTAAACGGCATCGGCGCCGCAGCGGACAGCCGCAACAAGTGCATCCAATGAACCTGCCGGAGCGAGAATTTCGGGCTTAATCATATCATATCACTTTCTTCAAGGCTGCGACGTATGCTTCTGAGGTCTCTGGTCATTCGCTCTGCCTCACGGCGAGCCATTTCCGCCTCGGTTTTCGCCTTTGCCGCATCCTCCATATACATTTGAATTTGGGATTTAAGATATTCGTTGGATCTTTCTGCCTGCTTGAGCTTGTCGGCATAATCCAAGGCACTCAGCACAGCCGCCTGAACCTGTGAAAGACGAGGATGGTCGTGAATCAGCATGGTGATTTCGTCATCAAGGTCCTCCCCCAAATTTTTCATATACGCAATTTCTTCGTCCGTTGTGATGTAATAATCCAGACCGCCGATTGTAAGCCTGACCTTATTTTTTCCCATAACAATAACCTCCGCAGAATAAATAGAAATTTATTGCAAATACTTATACAGATTTATTATACTATAAAATTCTTTTTGAATAAAGGGTTTTTGTGAATTTTTTTGCCGAATGGAGTAATATCGAATTTTGTTATTCCAATTATCCTTATAATTAGGATGTTTTTTTGTCTGTTTTTTATATTTTTAATTCTGTTTTATAATTTATTGTGTGATTTTTTGTTATTTTGCATAAATATTAGGCAATAATTTCGTATAATGAAGTTGCAATATAGTGTTGTATTTTTCGTCGAAATGGTATAAAATAAATTTAGAAATACTGCCTGAGGAGGTTACTTATGAATTATAAACTCACAAAAAAAGAAGCCAAGGAGCTTATCGCAAACAAGCTTTCTCACTTTTTCGGCGTTACACCGGAGGAAGCAACCTATGAGCATTATTACAAGGCTGTCGCTCTGATTCTCAGGGATATGATGCAGCAGGGCAGAAAGGAATTTCACAACGAGTCAAAAAAATCCGATTCAAAGAAAATATACTATCTTTGTATGGAATTTCTTATGGGTCGTTCGCTCAAGAACAACCTTTTTAATCTCAATTTGACCAAAACAATGGAATCCGCACTCAAGGATTTCGGTATCAAGCTTGAAAAACTCTACGATTGCGAGCCCGATGCGGGTCTCGGCAACGGCGGCTTGGGCAGACTTGCCGCCTGCTACCTTGACGGTCTTGCAAGTCAGGGCTACTTTGCAAAGGGCTATTCAATTCTTTACGAATACGGCATCTTCAAGCAGAAGCTTGTTGACGGTTGGCAGACCGAGCTGCCGGATTTCTGGCTCCCCGGCGGTGACATTTGGCTTGTTCCGCATGAGGATGAGTCTGTTGATATCAAATTTGAGGGCTGGGTCGAGGAGCACTGGGACAGTCATTATCATCACATTGAGCAGCGTGACTGCAACACGGTAAAGGCTATTCCCTACGATATGTTTGTATCGGGCAAGGATGGCAAGGGCATCAGCGTTCTCCGTCTTTGGACGGCAAAGGCGCCGGGTCTTGATATGGATATGTTTAACCAGGGCGATTATATGCGAGCAATGGAGCAAAACGCTATGGCTGAGGTCATCAGTAAGGTGCTCTACCCCTCCGACAATCATCCCGAGGGTAAAAGTCTCCGACTTCGTCAGCAATACTTCCTTGTTTCCGCCTCGATTCAGGATATTATCAACAATCATTTGCGTGCCTACGGTACGGTTGAAAACCTTGCCGACAAAATTGCAATCCATATCAATGATACTCACCCCACTCTCGCAATTCCCGAGCTTATGCGAATTTTGCTTGACGAGTGCGGCTACGGCTGGGATGAGGCGTGGGGCATCGTAACAAACACCGTTGCCTACACAAATCACACCGTTATGGCTGAGGCTCTTGAATGTTGGCCGGAGGATTTGTTTAAGCGACTTCTTCCGAGAATTTACGAAATAACAAAGGAAATTGACAACCGCTTCCGCAGCTACGTTTGGAACTCCACCGGCGATGCGGATAAGGTTGAGCGAATGGCCATAGTTTCCAACGGCGTTATCCGAATGGCAAATATGTCCGTTGCCGGCTCACACTGCGTAAACGGCGTTTCGGCACTTCACTCCGAAATCCTCAAGGAGAGCGTTTTCAAGGATTTCTATTCGCTCACCCCCGATAAATTCACAAATGTCACAAACGGCATTGCCCACCGCCGCTGGCTCTGTCAATCCAATCCCGAGCTTACAAAATATCTCACAAGCCTCATCGGTGACGGCTTCATCTATCACGGTGACGAGCTTGAAAAGCTCCGTCCTCTTGCCGACGATAAAGAGGTGCTCAAAAATCTTGAAAAAATCAAGCTTGGCAACAAGGAGCGTCTTGCGGAGCTTGTCAAAAAATCAAACGGCATTGAGCTTGACCCGAATTCAATTTTTGACGTGCAGGTAAAGCGACTTCACGAGTACAAGCGTCAGCACCTCAACGCCTTCCACATTCTTTCGAGATACCTCGCTATCAAAGAAAATCCCGATGGAGATTTCGCTCCGCACACCTATATTTTTGCCGCCAAAGCAGCTCCCGGCTATTTTATGGCAAAGAAAATTATCAGCTTCATTTGCTCGCTCGGTGAGCTCATCAACAACGACCCCGATGTGAGAGGCAGACTCAAGGTTGTTTATCTTGAGGATTACAACGTCACAATGGCGGAAAATCTTATGCCTGCCGCAGATATCAGTGAGCAGATATCGCTTTCCGGCACGGAGGCAAGCGGCACCGGAAATATGAAGCTGATGATAAACGGTGCCGTCACACTCGGAACGATGGACGGTGCAAACGTCGAAATTCACGATGCTGTCGGTGACGATAACATCATCATCTTCGGTATGAGCACACCCGAGGTCAACGAGCTCAAGCGTATCGGCTACAACCCGATGAATTATTACCAAAACAATGCCGATATCCGCAAGGTTGTCGATTTTATCAACAGCGGAATCAACGGCAAGGTATTCCCCGAAATAGGCGGAACAATTACACATCATGACCCATATATGGTTCTTGCCGATTTTGCGGATTACAAAGCAGCCCAACAAAAGGTTGAAAAGCTTTTTGCCGACCGTGACACTTGGAACAGAATGTCGCTTATGAATATTGCCGGTGCAGGTCGCTTCGCCTGCGACAGAGCAATCAACGATTATGCCCGTGACATTTGGCACACCGAGCCCTTAAAATAAGACTTATGCCTCCCCTTGCAGCAAGCAGAGGGAGGCTTTTTTTGTTCGTGCTTAAAAAATCAAGGCAGGTTTTCCTGCCTTGAAACTGTGTTTATGCCATATGAAGATTCTTCACAAAGGGGTCGGCGGAGGTTATGTATCTAGCCTCGGTTACTTCAAAAGCAATACCGTCGATAGTACCGCTGCTTCCTGCATAAACTCTTGTACTCGTGTCGGAAGATATGCCCAGCTTGTGCTCAATCGTAATTTCGCCTTTAAGCATAAGTGCACCATAAGTGTTAAGCACAGTAATACCTTCATACACAGTGGTACCCAGCAGGTCAAGCATACGCTCACCCGGCTTTCCGTTAAAGGTGCTGTCTTCAATAATAACCGAAGCACCTGAAACGATAACAGCAAAAACATCGGTTGCATCGACCGTAAGGTTTTTCAGTTGAACGTTTGAATAATAACCGTCAATTGCTCCCAAATCAGCCTCTGATGTAACATCTTCCGGAAGGGTATAATTTACCGTACCGTTCTGAATCGAGACACTACTGTTATCAATAAAAACATTACCGGTAAGTGTAAAATCGTTGAGGTCAAGAGTAACAAATGATTCGTTTGTTCCGTAATCACTCAACACAAGTGTCTGTGACAAAGTAATATCGTCTGCCAACGTAACCGTGCCGCCTGTTTGCTTAACAGCCTCCAGAGCCTCTATAAGCTCCACCTCGGTTTTGGCTCCGTCAATGTTTGCGGTGAGCTCACCGAGCTCGATGTCAAATTCAAGAGCTTTTGTGCCCCAAACATAGGTTGTGCCGTTGTGATACTTTACGATTGCCTTATAGCTACCATCCGCAAGCTTTTTGCTTACCGTCCAAATCTCATAAGCAACCTCGCCGCTGTACTTGTCAACCTCAACCTTTTTGTTGTTGTAATACTTAACATCGATGCACGAATTGGTTTTTGAGAATGTGCTTGTCGCTCCGTTTGCGTAAACAATTTGAAGCTTCTGTGCAGTACCGTTAACCTTAAAGGAATAGCCGCCGTCCTTGCCCTCGGCTGTAGTGATCTTAACCTCGTCCGTGGCCTTTGTGGGATAGCTGACCGTAAAGGCTTTGCCGGTTGCTTCCCAGATGCTCTTGTACTTTGCCTTTACAGTATAGCTGCCCTCCTTGAGCAACATATTGATGACCCAAAGCTCGGATGTCGTGTCGGCGGAACCGAGAGCAACCTCCTTGTTGTTTTTATCGTAAGCCTTGATTGAAACAACACCTCTTGAGCTGCCCGTTACAAGCTTTTCACTGCGGTCAAAGGTGTATGTGCCGCCATTCGGTAAAAGCACCTGAATCTTGCTTGCAGAACCGTTAATCTTAACCGAATACAAATTGTAGCCGCCGTTTGCCGTACCGTTAATTTTAACCGATGCGACCTCGGCACCCGTTTCATACTTAACGGTAAATTTCTTTGCTATGCTGTCCCATTTGTCACCGTACTTTGCCTTAACTGTGTATTTGCCCTCGGCAAGATTCATATTGATTGTCCAAATCTCGTATTTGATATTCGCCGAGCCGTTGGAAACCTCATTATCGTTTGCATCATACGATTTGATTGAAACAAGACCCTTGACATTGGTGCCCGTCGAAAGAGCACTGTGACGGCTGACCGTGTAGGTTGCACCATTGGGATGGATCACCTGAAGCTTGCTTGCACGTCCCACTACTTTGAAATCAAACTTGTTAAAGCCGCGGAAAAACGGTTCGCCGTGGGTTACGGAAACAACAGACGTTTCAATATAGTGCTTTGTCGCTTCATGATAATAACTGTTTCCGCTCGAAACTTCATTAAGATTTTCCGTAACATCATCTATTGTGCCTGTAAAATAAATATCTTTCAAATCATAGCAACCGTCGAATGCATCTTCACCGATTTTCTTCAAGGTTGCAGGTAGCTTTATTTCCTGCAAGCAGTTGCAACCCGCAAATGTTCCCTTAGCTATTTCGGTTACGCCATCGGGAACGATAATCTTTTGAATTTTTTCTGCCCTGAAAAAAGCTGACTGTGATATGTTCTTTACTGTACTCGGAATTATATACTCTACCGCGGTATTCCTCGGAACATAGAGAATAAGTGTCGTCTTATCCTTGTTGAAAAGCACGTTATTTTCAACTACAAAGTTTTCGTTATCCTCACTCACGGTTATACCTGTAAGATTAAAGGCCTCATAAAAAACATTGTTACCTAAGGTTTCAAGCTCTTTGCCGAGTGTTACCGTGTCAAGGTAACCACAATATTCAAACACATTGTCACCGATTTTTGTTACGCTGTCGGGAATAACTATGTTTTCGATGCTTGAATATACAAACACTTCGTCCGAAATAGTTTTTAGACCTTCGTGTAGAGTAACCGTTTTAAGATTATCGCAGGCAACAAAAGCACACTTTTGAATAATACTTACCTTTGCGGGAACATCTATGCTCGTAATTCCCGAATATGCAAACGCACCCTCACCGATTTCTTCAAGTGTGCTCGGCAATGTAACCGTAGTAAGATTAGAGCACTGGTAGAACAGGAAATTTCCGATACCTGTTATACCCTCACCTATCGTAGCCGTATTAACATCGGTAGTGCTCGAAAACGGCGATGGGTTTTCGTAAGAACTATAGTCATAAATTTCACCTGTACCGCTGATAGTGAGAGCGCCCGTTGTCTTATCAAGGGTGTAGGTGGCATTTGCACCGCATGAGCCCGTTTGCGTGTTCGATGCAGAGCCGCTTCCGTTTATTTGTGTGCCGTTAACATACACCTTGTAGGTTGCTCCCGTTTTGGTCGAATGGTTATAATTCGTAAGATCGAGAACCAGCTTAACCGTGGAATTGTCCTGCTCAACGGCAAATGTAATAGTATCACCATTAAAGACAGCATTTTCGGAATCAATACTTCCGCCCCAGTTATTTGACCATGAGCTGTCAGCTGCAAATTTAAATTGATAAGCATTGTTAGCACTGACACCGGTATATGTAATTTCATAAACACCGCTTGAAGATTCCGTCATTAAATTGGCATCATCATCCGGATACCAGTTTGAGCCGTGCAGCCAGTTTCCGCTACCGTTGCCGACAGTACTCATTGAGCTTATCTGCAAAACGGTTACAACAGTAACATTATCGCCCGATACGGTAATTTCCTCGGTAGAGGGGTCAAACGAGATTGTTATATCTCCACCGCCGCTCACATTAATATTCATATTGCCGCCCAAGCCGTTGCTGTAGTAGCTATCCACAAGACCATCGATCAGCTTGGCAACCCTAAATTCTGCCGAACCACAGGCCTCTGTGGGGGATAAAACCAATTCGTACTTGCCGCTTTCGGTTTGTGTCATCAGATTGCCCGATTCCGTTGTATAATCCCATGCATTGCCAAATAAGTTGCTTGTTCCGGCAACGACATACTGAACGTCCTGTGCGCTTGCCGCAAGCAATGTCAGCGGTATGAATGTTAACATCATACACAACGTAAGCACTACGCTTACAACTCTTTTTTTCATAGAGCATACCTCCAAAAATAATAATTTTGTACCGCTTTTGTACGGTAAATTTTGACCGATAAGGTCGTTTGGCAGCGTAACAGCGTACTGTCGAGAGAATGTCACCTTGAGGGGCATTTCTTCATCCTGTCAGTGTGCCGCACTCTGTTACGTCAAAGCAACCAATAGCATTATGCTTGTTAAATTCAAGGTCACTATCCCTCGCCTTGCGTTTCACGTCTTTTTCATAAAGTGCCCACCCTTCAATTGAGAATTCCGAATCGTCGCCCTTTTCGGAATCAACCATTCTGTTACACTCATTTTACCATAAAACTCATTAAAAATCAACAATTATTTGAAAGTTTTTTCGTTTTTTTAGCCATAATAGCCAAATTTGTACACATAAAGAATAATGTATAAATTTTCGGAAGCCGTTAAGCGGCTTTACTTAATGAATTTTTAGTTATCTTATGCTAACCACACTAAAGAAGGTGAGCTTTCGGAAAATATGCACGACCCTCGGGAAATGCTTCACACCACGGATATGATTAAAAAAATGGTACCAAATGCGTTTTTGAGGGAACGAAAAATAATAATCGAAAAATAATAATCGTATTTTGAAGTTAAATATTGACTTAAAGCGGCAAATGAGTTAAATTGTATATATAAATAAAGAAAGATGTGAAAAAATGAAAATCGCAATTTGTGACGATGAGCCGGCGGTGCGAAGCTTTGTACGAGCGGCAATTGAAGAAATTATGCTTACCGACAACATTGAGGTTGATTACGAGACCTTTTTGTCGTACGATTCGCTGATTGACAGAATTGATGAGTTTGACCTTTTTATTTTGGACTACAAAATGCCGAAAATCAACGGCTTGGACTTTGCCAAAAAGCTCTATTCGCAATATAACACAAAAAAGGGGATTATATTTATCACCGCATACCCTGAGATTGTTTATGATGCTATCGAGGTGCGTACCTACCGTTTTTTGGTTAAGCCACTTGAAAAAAACAAGCTTATTGAGGCAATTTCGACATACATCCATGATTCCGCCGCATCAAGAATACTCACGGTAAAGACTGACAACGAGATTACCTTGATTAATATTGACGATATTTATTATTTGGAAGCGGCAAGAAAGTATACCTATATCTATCTCGCCAACAGTTGTTTTACCGCTCACACCTCGATTTCTTCCCTTGAAAAAAAGTTAGCCAACTGCGACTTTTTCAGACTGCACCGTTCCTACCTTGTAAATATGAATAAGATATTGAAGTTTGACAGCCGAATTTGTCAATTGAAAAACGGCGAAAAGATTTTTATCAGTCAAAAAAGATACAACGAATTTTGTCACAGATATCTTAAAACCGGCAGTCGGGAGGGCTTATTTTGACAGCAAACGAATGCATAACCGCAGTTTTTCAAATCGCACTCGGCTGCACCCTTGAGCTGACACTTCTTCAGCGTTTGGTCGGATACTCACCACGCAAATCGAAGCTGCCGATGATAATTACGACCGTGGTAGCTTTTATCCTTTTGGTATCTGCTTTTCTTTTTATTGATGACCGTGAAACAGTAATCGGTATTCCCGATACCGTTTCGATGCTGGTATACATAATCCTACCCTATGCGGCACATATTTGCAAAAGAAAAGTAACCTTTCTTTTGTTCGGTCTGATCTTTGCCTCAACCGCCGACTTTATCGTTTTTATTGTTACGTCGCTGTCGGGTCACAGCACCGTACTGTTTGAAAACTTGACCTACCTCGTTTTGTTTCTTGTGCTTTTTTCGGTCTTGCTCATTTATTTGCATTTTGGCAAGCACTATATACCAAGCAATTTTTTTGAAAGCATACCCCCGTTCGTCTATGTCGTGGTGCTTGTTGCCGATTATTCCTCTTATTACGGTGCTATGCTCACATTTGACGAAACACTTTTCAAGGACGTTTCTCAGGGCTTGATGCTCTGCTCGGCGCTTCTTGTAACCTCCTGCCTCGCTTACATTGTTTGTAAATATTTTTCGGTTTCTCAAAAGCAAAAGGTGGCAAAGCATCAGCTTGAGCTCCAGTTGAAGCACTACGAAAGTATGATTGAAGCGAACCGAGATATCCGCAGCTTTCGTCACGACATAACCAACAATCTTTTTTCGCTGGACATTCTCTTATGTGAGGGCAGGCTTGCCGAAGCAAGAGAATACATAGGCAAGCTCAACGGCAAAATTGCCGACACCAAAAAGAATAAATTTTACACGGGCAATTATCTTGCGGATGCGATTTTTGCGGACAAGGCCGCCACCGCCGAGCAATGCGGAATATCCGTCGATTTTTCCGGTACAATTCCGCAGGAGGGTATAGAAAATTATGACCTTTGCACCATTCTTTCAAATGCTATGGATAATGCGATTGATGCGTGCCGTGAAATTTCTCCATGCACAATAAAAATCATGGCAAACGAAACGGAAATGGGCTTTTTTCTTAGGATAAGTAACCCAACAAAAAACAAATTGCACATCAAAAACAACAGACTCAAAACCTCCAAAGCCGACAAAGCCAACCACGGCTTCGGTCTGAAAAACATTGAAAGTGTCGTAAAAAAATACAACGGAATAACAAGCATAAACTGTGAAAATAATATTTTTACTCTTGAGGCTTCAATGATTTTGAAGGGAAAAATACATTGATTAAATCGTCTGCATAAAATAAATATTTACAAAATATACTAAAATTTTTTGAGGTGAAAGGTATGCAAAAATTAATCAAATCAATTTTATCTTTTTTTCTTGTTGCCGCCATATTTTTGAGCGTTGCCCCGCTAAACGGCTTGACAATTGACGCAAGTGCTGCGGATTTTCAAACGGGTAATACCATCGAATTCGGCTCTTATCCGCAAACCAAGGTTACGGACGAGGCTCTGCTTTCTCAGCTTGACGAAATTGAAAAGGAATGGATTTCTTACGGCTACTACAGCGGAACGGGAACTTACGGCGACGGAAAAATGGCCCCCGATGACTATATGAAATACTGTGACATAACTCTGAACGGCGAAAAATATCGAGCTGTATTTTTCGATAAATATCGTAGTGAATATATCCACTATAGTGTAACTGCAACTGTGGGTTCCTCAAACATGCACCAAAGTCGTAATGGCTACCTCATCAACACCGTATATTATTTCAAATATGAACCCCTGCAATGGCGAGTTTTGGATCCCAAGACAGGCATGATACTGTGTGAAAGCATTATAGACAGCCAGGCATATAACAATTATATGTTGACGAACGATCAAAATACTAATATACGTTATGGCGACCCGGATAAAACATATTTTGCAAGCAACTGGGAGAACAGCAGCCTGAGAGCGTGGCTGAATAACGATTTCTTGAACACAGCCTTCTCCAAGGCACAGCAAAGCAAAATACAGAGCTTAGAGCGCGAAACTATAAGTCCCTGGAATTCTAATTTCAATTCAAATCCAACCACAGATAAAATCGCACTCCTTTCTTATCAAGAAGCACTCATCCCAGAATATGGTTTGAATACAGATTGCACCGCAAAGGATTCTGCACGTCGCAAAACAGCAACCGATTACGCAAAATGTCAAGGTATTTACTGTGCGAGCTATCAAGACAGCGACGGTAATTACGGAGAAGCTAAGCCCTGGATGCTTCGCACAGCAAGTGCTCATTCTTTTATAAACATTGTTCTTGCAAACGGCAGAGTAACCAATTATTTTGTGGATTGCGACTCTTCTGAAGTCTTTAACGGCATTGCTCCTGTTTTAAACCTGGTTGATTTATCCGATTACGAAGTCACTGAACCGCTTGACAATATAGCCTGGACATTTAACAACGGATGCCTCACTATTACCGGCAGCGGCGATATGGCTGAAAGAACCAACGCCTCCGACTTTGAATGGTATAGCCTGCGTAATGACGTTAACCTGATAAAAATCGCCAACGGCGTTACCTCTGTTGCCGCAAACGCCTTTAAGGATTTTACAAAGCTTGGTGAAGTCTATCTCGGAAGCAGTTTGAACAGTATCGGCTCGGCAGCTTTTTCGGGCTGCGAAAAGCTTGCTCTTGTAGCCGTCAACGGTAATAACACCGAGATTGATTCCTCTACCTTTGACAGCAGCTCCAAGATAACTGTTATCGGCAAGAGCGATAACGGACGTAGCTTTGCCGAGCAAAACAGCTTCAATTATGTTTCGGTGGCTTTTGATACCGAAAAAAAGGTGCTCAATTTCAGCGGCAAGCTCACGATTTATGAAGCTGTACCATATTTTTCAATTACAAGCTTTGTTTTTGAAAATTCCGATGCCGAATATCTTCACTTTGATAAGCTGATTTTTGACGGAGTTGAGGGCGAAACAATTTCAATTGATAACGTAGACCCTACCGAAAACTATCTGACACTCAACAATCTTTATGTCAGTCTTAAAATGTTTGACGGCAAGCAAATCAGCTTTGCTCAAATGCTTGAAATGCTTCAAAACGGAGAGTACGACAGCTTTAAATTCGTCATTCAGGACGATGAAAACGGCAAGCACGAGGAAAGCTTTTGGGATAAGGTCACGCATACCTTTGATGTAATCTTTACGAGTGCGCTCAAAACCTTTGTAAAAATCACAAACTTTTTTCGCAATCTTTTCAAATAAAAGCCGCTGCTCAAAAGCACCCGAATTCTTTGTTGAATCCGGGTGCTTTTGAATCAAACTATTAAATTTTAGTAATTCAAACAAGGTTTTTTTCGAGGCAAACAAGCTGTACGCCGTCAATTCCGTTGAAAACACAGGGCACGATTGATGTCTCTTTATAGCCGAGCTTTTTGTAAAGGCTTCTTGCCGCCGAATTTTTCGCATTGGTATCCATTCTCAAATAAGGGCAGCCGTTTTCGAGGGCATATTTTTCATAAAAATCAACAAAGGCGATTCCGTATCCTCTGCCCTTGATTTTCGGTGAAACAACAAGCGCGTGCAAAACCATTATCTTTTCGGGTGGTGGGTCACAGCTCCACTGAGCATCGGCATATTCCGCAACCTGCTCCTTATTTATCCTTGCTGCGGCAACGATTTTTTCATCAATTTCCTCAACAAACATATCACCGATTTTCACGGCATTTTCAGCAGTTTTTCGGGTTGGATAAACTCCCCTAACCCAGCCTATTGTAGCCTCTCCGGTCTCCTCGGCATCGTGAAGCTCCTCATAAATTTCGGCAATGCGAGTAACGTCTTCCAAGGTTGCTTTTCTGAACATAAATCTACCTCATTTTTTAAAAAATCGCTCACAAAATCTGTGGGCGACTTTTTATTATTTTACCAAATCGTTAAGCTTTTCTCTCATTGCTTCTTCCGTGTCACGGTAATACTGTGTTTTCGGGTTCGGGTGCTTATTTTCCGCCCACAGCCTGTCCGCCTGCTCCTTCCATGCGGCGGCAAACTTGTCGCACTTTGCACAAAGGTGCTCAACGCCCTCCTGATTTTCCAAATCCGTTGATTTTGCACCGGTCTGCATAATCATCCTCCTGAGGTATTCCGGGTTTTCAAGCATCGGGCAGGGACGCAAATGGTTATCGTTAAACGGCTGATTGTGGTAATAGCTCATAAACAGCGGATTTCTCAACGCTTCAAGAATCGTATGCGTTCTGATGTTTGAATCCGAGAAATGAATAAACACGCAGGGTTCAATATCACCGGCTGAATTGATATGGAAATAATTTCTGCCTCCGGCAACACAGCCGCCTACATATTCGCCATCATCTTGGAAATCCATTACAAATATCGGCTTACCGGTTTTGCCGTTACGCATCTTTTTGAGCCAAAAATACATATGAGTTCTCTGCTCCGGCGTGGGGATAAGCTCCTCAACCGCACCGGTGCCAACCGGCATATAATTGAAGTAAAACGCAAATTTTGCTCCCTTTGAAACCATAAGGTCAATAAATTCATCGCTTGTGACCATTTCGACATTTTGTGAGGTGTAGCAAATGGAAAGACCGTAAATACATTTGTTTTTCTGCAAAAGGTCAAGGGCTTTCATTGTTCTTTCGTATGCACCGCTGCCTCGGCGGAAATCGTTTGTTTCCTCACTGCCCTCAATGCTGATGGCAAGCGTGAGGTTGCCGACCGCCTTCATATCCTCGCAAAATTTTTGATCAATGAGCGTTGCGTTGGTATAGGCAAGGAAGGTGCAGTTTTGATGCTCACGGCAAAGGCGAAGAATATCGTCCTTGCGGATAAGCGGCTCGCCGCCGGTCATCATATAAAGATGTGTTCCGAGCTCAACGCCCTGATTGATAACATTGTCAATCTCATCATATGTGAGGTTGAGCTTATGACCGTACTCGGCCGCCCAGCAGCCCTTGCAGTTCATATTGCAGGCGCTCGTCGGGTCAATGAGCATAAGCCAAGGAATGTTGCACTTGTATTTTTCACGGTTCGCTCTGACCGCCTTTGTACCGTTAAGTCCTGCACCGACTACGAACGAAAGGAACATCTTTTTGAGATAATCCCTGTCAATATCGTTAAGCAGACCCATTGCATACTGCGACCAAACATTGTCATCATCGTTTATGGCATTACGAAATCCGTCAAAGGTGTTTGGGGGAAAATTTTTGCCGGAAACCTTTTCCGCAAGGTTAATCATCTTGAGGATGTTTTTCTTGGGGTCTTTGTCGATATATTTCAGCACACGGTCAAGCACAAGGCTTACGCCGACTCGCTGAATTTTTTCCTTGAACTGCATATTTTTTACCTCACAAATAAAAACTGTGTATATTTTCTCATATTTCCGGCTTAAAGTCAACTATGAAATTTGATAAATTAAACAAAAACGCGTATTGACGTTTAGAAAAGATTCCTTTTAGGAGTATCTGTTATTGAATATAGCCTTTAGGCGTGATATAATTTATTCAGCATCAATTAATGGAGGTTTTAAAATGGAGAAACAGTGCAATGCGGCACCAACATTGGTTGGTAAAAAAGAACGAAATTGGGGCATTGATCTCTTGAGGATAATTGCAATGTTTATGGTAACGCTACTTCACTTTTCAGGCAAGGGTGGCTTTATCGGCACTCCCGATTCGGGAATATCCTTCTATGTTATCACTTTTTTTAAAGTAATTTGCTTTGGGGCGGTCAATATCTTTGCAATGATATCCGGCTTTGTAATGTATAACAAAAAAGTGAATTATACAAGCTTGATAAACCTTTGGTTTCAGGTCACATTTTATTCCGTCGGGCTTTCACTTGTCAACAAATTTGTTCTCGGCAGTCCGTATTCGATTTTGGGCTCGTTCACTCCGGTTTTGAAGGTTAAATTCTGGTATTTTACAGCATATTTCTTTATGTTCTTTTTCATACCGTTTTTCAATGAGCTTGCCGAAAAGCTCTCGAGCAAAGCTATGCGTTTTTTCCTTTCAACAGGCTTTGTTGTGCTGTGCTTCGGCTCAAATTTTGTCAAATATCTCGGTCACGAAATTTTCGGAACGGTCAACGGCTATTCGCTTTTGTGGCTCTCCTTTTGCTACATAACAGGTACTTTTATTGCCAAAGACAAGCAATTTTTCTATCGACTTTCAAACCGTTTTTATTCTTTGGTTGCGGTCGTCTGCATTGTCCTCACCTATCTCAACAATATTCTTCTGTTTGATGCTGTTTTGCCGATTAATCTCAATGCACACCCTGCGTACTTTCTACTGATTTACACCTCGCCCACCGTTTTTGTTTCGTCGATTTGTATGCTGGTAGTTTTCAGTCAAATCAAAATTTCGCACGGCACGGGACTCATCAAATTTTTCTCGTCAACATCCTTCAGCGTATACATCATTCAATGTCACGAGTTAGTTTGGAATAATTTTGTAACAAAGCTTTCAACATATTTCAACGCCCCGAGTCAATTCGAGAAAATATTCATCGTCCTTGGCGTGTCGATAATATTTTTCGTTTTGGCTTGCATTCTCGATTATCTGCGTGTATTGCTTTTCAAGCTTATCGGAATCAACAATATCAGCAAATTTATATACAAGCTCATTGCAGCTTTCGTTTTAAAAATAAAAGCCCTCACTATGCGAATTTACATCGCCTTTGCGCAATAATTCTACACTATCCGCACAATTCTCGGCATAATTTATGTTGACTTTGCTTTTTTTGAGATATATAATTTTAGTATCTGATAAACGGAGGTAAATATTTATGAAAAAAGTAATCAGTGTAATCCTTTCGGTTGTGATGCTTGCGCTTCTTGTTGTACCGAGCTTTGCGTTCGATACAAGCTCGCAATTCAGCTTCAACTCCGACGGCAAATTCAAAATTATGATGATCAACGACACGCAGGATGTTATCCTCAAGGACGTGCTCCAGGCAAGCTATCTCAAAAAAATTGCCGAGCAGGAGCAGCCCGACCTCATCGTTATGGCAGGCGATCTTCTCACGGATTTCTTCCCCGGTGCAACAAGAGCTTCGCTTGAAAAGTGCTTGAGAAACGCACTCGATGAAATTAATTCAATCGGCGTTCCGTTTGTTGCAACCTTTGGAAACCACGACCACGACTGGGAGGATATCTTCCCCCTTGAGGATCAGATGGCTGTTTACAAATCTTACGAAAACTGTGCCATCGTCAACAACGGCTGTGATGTCGGCACATACAACATTCCCGTAAAATCCTCTGACGGAAAGTCGCTTCCGCTCAACATTTACGTTATGGATTCCAACAACAAGGCAAGCGGCGAGGGACTTCTCACCGGCTATCAGGGGCTCAAGCCCGAGCAAGTTCAGTGGTATAAGGATACCCGTGACGGGCTCAAGGCGGCAACAGGCAGCTACGTTCCCTCTCTCGTTTTCCAGCACGTTCCCGTTAAGGAAATCTATCAGTTCCTTGATACAGTCCCTTTCAATGAGGATCACACGGATTGCATTTTCGGCATTGATGACGGTCAATGGTACAAGCTCAACGACAAGGTAACAAGCGGTGTACTCGGTGAGGTTCCCTGCTCCGAATCCGTCAACGGCAATACCGGTGAATATGAAGCTTGGCTTGAGCATGGCGAAATCATCGGTGCTTTCTTCGCTCACGACCATGTCAACAACTTTATGGGCGTAACGGATGAGGGCATCACCCTCGGCTACAACGGCGGTTCCGGCTTCAGCACCTACGGCAGAGGCGGCGACCGTTCGGCAAGAATTTTTGAAATTGACGAAAACGACGTTGAGAATTACGAAACATATCTTGTAACCTACAATGATGTTTCCACCTTCAAAATCAACTATTATATTATGGATCTTTTCTCACCCGTTCTTGCAACTGTCCTCGGCAGAATTATCGATATCATCTGCCCGCAATTCATCAAAGACCTTGTTGTTAAATTCGGCTGATACAATTAATTTTAACGATTTATGGCTCCCTTTCACGGGAGCCATTTTTTGAGTTATCTGCCATATATCAGCACCTTTAGTGAAGGTGTCACGGCGGCTTTACAACTCCCCTACAAGGAAGCTGTCACAAAGTGACTGAAGGATTCACTAAAACTCCGCTATCTCTTTTTGGCTCCCTCTGATGAGGGAGCAGGCGAGCGACAGCAAGACTGAGGGAAAGACAAGGTCTGCTGTGAGTAAATTAAACGATAAAACTACCGTCCT
>CAYYLP010000034.1:0-19209 GCA_964472865.1 uncultured Ruminococcus sp.
CTCTTTCCTATATGGTTTTTTGAGACGAAATCCATTGTATGCTGATTGAATTGTCATTGCAAAGGTTTTTCCTGTGGACGAGAAGCTGAATATCTGATTTTCAAAGAAGGCAACTGCTTTTTCGATATCCGGCCAATCTGCATTTTCGATAATAATTGATGTTTCGGTAATATCATCGAGAATGTTGGGGACACCTGCGAGCATTGCCTTATTTGCTTTGAATAATTGCTCGGAATTAAAGGACAGGTACAACCGTCCTATTAAATATGCTAATTTCTCACTGCGTTGTAAAACCCGAAAAAATTTAACCAAATCACCGTTATAGTCGTTTATGATTTCTCTTTCTGACGGTTTTTTACGCAAAAATACCTCCGCACTACCCATGCAAGGTTCTACATAGGTTTTGTGCGGAGGCATAAATGCATCGATAGTTGTATAAATACAACCCTTGCTTCCGGTCCAGGGAAGAGGACTTACCGAGCCTGACAATGTAACCGACCTCCTTTCGATAGGGAGGCAGTTGCGCTATAAAACAAAAACAGGCCGTTCTTGTGTTTACACACGCAAACGGCCTCAACTTTAATTATTGATATTTTCTTTCTTTGGATATTTGTGCTTTCAGTTTTCGAATTTCCGATTCGTAGGCGTTAATTCTGTTGATTTGAAAGCAAGATAAAATCATAAGGGATATGCATCCGCCGAGCATAACACCGATTATAAAAAACAGAAACTCACTCATAACTCATTTTCATCCCTTCATCTTCATTCATTTCATCAGCTGAAGTAATATTGACATACTCACCGATAATGTTAAGAGCTTCACCATAACTATGTGCGTCTTCGGTGATTCGCTGTATCATTTCTTCGGATTGCTCATATAAATTATTTTCTCTTAAAGTTTTTGCGGCAATTCCCATAAGATTGAAAATATTTCCGTTTTCACCTATAAGCGCACAATCCGGTTTCTGCTTTTGTTCGTTTACGAAGCCGCCGAGTTTATTCGGAACATAGTCGGAAAGCCATGTGCCGCCGAAAGTATCGTGAGATGCAATTCGCCATACGGCTAATTTTCCCATATTCAGTTCAACATTTTCAAAGGGATAGAGAATACAGGTTGTATCACCATTTTTGAATACCGAACAATCCTTGAACTTACTGCCGTTCAAAAGGATTTTTTCTTCCATCAGTAATTCGTTTATACCGTCAAGCCAATCTTGAGGGTCACCGCCACAGCCTTGCAATATAAGACCTTCTTTATCTTGCATTCGTCGCAGTTCGTTTGTATCAATGGTTGTTATGCTCATAGTTTCTGCTCTCCCATATTTTCTGTTTCTTCTTGCTCAAATCTACCTTCCAAAAATTCTCGGAGACTTACATCGGGTTCACCCAAGAAATTCGGAGTTGTATTATCCGTGAGAGATATAAACTCCTTACCGCCGAAATCTAAGGGCTTATTCAAAATAACCGAGCCACCGCAGTTTACAACGACCTTCGGTTCGACAGATGAAAATCTGCTACCGTCATCCGAACGCCGTAAATTATATACAAATAAGCCCTTTGGGATATCTTCCGCCGTCAATCTCTCGTTTGTGAACAATCCTTTTTGATCCATAAATTCTATAAGTTCGAAGTCGGATTTTTCGGCATAAATATATTTTGTTTCAGTGGCATTGAGATACAGCCCAACATCGTTTAAGTCCATATCCCAAATCTTTGCCGAAAATTCGTATGCTTCTTTTGTACCGGGTTCGGGGAAATACCTACTTGTACACATTCCGTTTTCATAGACAGCTCGACCGCAGTTATTACTTATATCCTCATCCGCCCATTCATGAGTGAATTTAATATTCGGATACATCTGAGACAAGCGGTTTATGATAGGGTGTGGAGCAGACCATGCCGTTTGACAGTAAAGCTCATCGGCTTCGGAATAATTCACACCTTCCGAGTATCCGTAGGCATTCCATTTAGTACCCCAATTTTTGATTGACCACTCATACCATGTTGTTGCACCGTACATTTTTTCATTTCTGAATGCCTGACGGCCAAGTTCCCATTCTTTAGGTTTAATATCCGTGCGCATTCGCAAGAATATTTTTTCCTTTTCTTCCGGTATGTTGAGCAAGTCCATATCGGGATTTGCACCGCCGAAGGTGCAGATATCCACAAATTCCTTATATGCTTTTAAGCCTTTGTCTGTACTTGATCCGCACTCAATATTAAGGCTTTCGGGCATAGGAATTATTTTATTAAAATCAATACTGCCGATGCCATAATCCTCTGACTTAATGGCATTAAGCATTTCTGCGATTTTTTCTTTATCGCCCTCTAAATTGATTCTGTTAACTACATGATTTGGCATGGTTTATCACTCCTTCAAAATTTCAAATTCATTGTTTATTTCATTTAACTTTTTGCCGATAGCGGCAATTACGGGTACGCTCACCGCATTACCGGCCATTTTATACAGATGACCGTCTTTAAGACCTGTTGACTGTGCTTTGTAGAACTGTTCATCCGTAAAGCCCTGTAATCTCCAACACTCAATCGGCATCAGTTTCCTTATTCGTCCTCTGTGCCAAACTCCGTGTCTGTCCTGTGCCGTCAGCGTAAACATAGCCTCGTCCGGTTCTTTCACACGCCGTCCTTGTTGCCGTATTGTTTCACGACCGGGAGTAAGGACAGCTCTCGGCTTATCTTCAACCACCATAACTCCCGAATGCTCACCTCGGTGATTACTGATTCCCGAATCCTGACGGGCGGTTATACATCGTGCAGTATCTGTAATTATAGGCTGCGGATTCATATCTATGAAGTAGAGTCCGGTTTTACCGCCCCAACCACCTGATCCGGCACATTGAGTACAGGCTGTTCCGCTTGGATCGTAAACTCGTTGTCCTTGCGGTCCCGATATAAGTTGCTTGAGATTTTTCGCATTGCCGCTTTTGATAGGAAATAACCATCCGGCACATCCTTTTCTAAGATATCCGACAATGTACAAACGTCTTCGTTGCTGGGGTACTCCGAAAAACGCGCTGTTATGCACACACCATTCGAGATCATACCCCAATTCAACAAGCGTGGAGAAGATGGTAATAAGCGTCCTGCCTCCGTCATGCGATAACAATCCCGGCACGTTTTCCAAGAGTAGAAGTGGAGGCCGTTTCGCTTCAGCGATTCGGGCAACCTCAAAGAAGAGAGTTCCTCTTGTATCGTCTTTGAATCCGAGCCTTTTGCCAGCAACGCTGAAACTTTGGCATGGAAATCCCGCACAGATGAGGTCAATGTCCGGCAAGCAGTTTGGATCAATTTCTTTAGCATCTTCAAAATACACCTCCTTCGGTTTAATATCGTAAATTGCATTATATGCTTGATTGGCGTGTTTATCTATTTCGCAATGCCCGATGCATTCAAAACCGCCGACTGCTTCAAGTCCGCTTCTGAAACCGCCGATCCCTGCGAACATATCAAAAAATCGGATTGCCATAAAGCATCCGACCGTTCCTTTTACTTATTTAATTTTCCGTTTCACCGTCCTTTTTATAATTGCTGTTCTTGTAGTGATTGCTTTTGAGATTGTTCTTGCGTTTCCTGATCAATTTCTTCTTGAGTCAGTTTTCGGAAATTATCAATATCGCACAGTGCCAAGGTTCTTCCGTTATCCCAGTGCATATGAATATTTCCGCCGTCATCTACATAATCAACAGTACCACGCATTCCTTTTTCGACAGGGTAGTATGGATCGCTCATACTCAAAAGCATTAGTCGTGTACCGGGTGGATAGGCTTCCTTATACTCTTGTGCCAATCTGTGTTGTCTTTCCCAATTATTCATTTTTCTTTACCTCCTGATTTGTTTTTTCTTTTGTATGTCATTACTTTGAATCATATTTATCATCAGTCCTTTCAAAAAAATATTTATACTTAATCTCCGAGGGGAGAAGAAGGCGGAAAATAAAAAAGCGGATGCAATGATAATTCATCACATCCGCTTTAAGACATAAAAATTTAATATTTATATAAATGAAAAAAGGGCAGACTTAGCAATAAATAATCGCTAAATCTGCCCCAAATTATCGTGAGTTTTAGTTCAAGTCCCCCCAGACATCTGTTTTTAGGGGATGGCATCTTTTAAATTTAAGTGGTATTTTAGACACGAAAAAACCCAGGAACCGTGATGGTTACTGGGTTTTTCGGGCTGTCATCTATTTTGGTAGCCAACCATGGTTGCGGAGGTTGGACTTGAACCAACGACCTTCGGGTTATGAGCCCGGCGAGCTACCATCTGCTCCACTCCGCGATATTTACTTGCTTTGCTCAAAGAGCTTTATCATTATATCCTCTTTTTATGCAAATGTCAATACCTTTTTATAAAAAATCCTGCAAAATATAAAAATTCCTTTGCAAATTACTTCAAAGTAGCCTGTCTTCCCCTTATTGTTTTCATTTTAACACACGCTCCGATTGACCTTTGGCAAAAAATATTCTATAATACATTCAGACAGATGATACAAGGAGCGAAATTATGGGCACAGCATATGTTAACGTCAGCTTCAAGGAAGCAAAGGAAATTATGGAAAGCGGCAGAGAATACATACTTCTTGATGTGCGAACCGATGAAGAATTTTTCACAGGTCACGCCGAGAGTGCGGTCAACCTTGATGTTGATGAAATCAATGCCGAATCCACAGAGGAAATAATACCGACAAAGCAAACAGCCGTGCTTGTCTATTGCAAAACAGGTGAGCGTGCAAGGCTTGCCGCCGAGGAGCTTTCACGGCTCGGCTACACAAATATTTACGATATCGGCAGCCTTGTTGAATGGCCCTACGGAATTTCATACGATTAAAATGCTGCGAAGCCGAAAAGCGCACAGCATTTTCTTTTATATCAAAATTTTGCCCGCAACCTCGCAAAGATAGTTGCCGCTTTTGAAAAGCTTGACCAGCTCATACTCATTTTCGGGGATATACGGAGCTCGGGTTGCCGCTATTCTTTCAAAATCCTCGTTCAAATGGTGATAATCCGTGCCTGCAAAATACGGCTTGCCGCATTGACGGGCATATTTCATTGCAAGAACAATTTTTGCATTGCTGTCCGGGTTGACATTGAACGCCTCAATACCGTCAAGAAATTTTTCAAAGCCACGCTGACCGCTGCCTCTGAACGGGTGAGCCTGGGTGATAAACATATCATCTGTTTTGAAGTCCGTAACAAATTCCTCAAGCGTGCCGTCGAGGTAACCGTACATTTCTTCAAGCTGAGCAGCATCATAGCCGTAAAAAAGGTAATCGTTGCCGCTTTCGTTTTTAAATCTCAGCTCCGCACCGAGATAGACCTTCATTCCGATCCTTTTACCGTGCTCAAGTGCATCAAAATAATCCTTGCGGAATTTTTCTATGTACGCAGCCTTTTCCATATCCGTTTTATAAAAATGATTGGTTATCGCCACCGCATCGCAGCCGTTTTTATGCAGGACATCAAGCAATTCCACGGGCGAAATCGAAGCGCAGCCGCTTGCCGGTGAGGTGTGGGCATGAAGCTCCAGAGAATATGGATATTTTTCCTCAAGAGTTTTTCTGATATCATCGGATAACATCGAATCATTCCTTTCAGGGTGTTAATCGGATTGACAAAAAGCCTGTGCATTATATAATCAGCCGCATTTGTCCGCAAAACAGATATTTTATTCTGCCAAAAATTATAATCCGCCGAAAAATTTTTGTCAATGAAAAACCGCCGAAATTTTACTTCCGGCGATATTTTTTAAAGCACTATTTTGCCTGCAATCTCAAAAATGAAATCACGACTTTTGTAAATCTCGACAAGCTCACTTACGTTTGTCGGGATTTTTGCCATTCTTGTGGCACAGATATTGTTGTGACGACGATGGTGGAAATCCGTACCCGCAGTGATGAGCTTGCCATACTCGTCGGCACGCTTTACGGCAAGGCAAACTCTGGAATTGTGATTCGGGTGCATATTGAAGCCCTCAATACCGTCAAGATATTCCTCAAAGCCCTGCTCCATATCATCTCTGAACGGATGAGCCTGAATTATAAGCATATCATCGGTTTTGAATTTTGTCACAAATTCCGCAAGAGTTTTGTCCATATACGAATACATTTCCTCAAGCTGAGAAATATCAAAGCCATACAAAAGATAGTCATTATCATTTTCGTTCTTGAATCTCAGCTCCGCACCGAGGTAGACCTTCATACCGAGCTTTTCTCCGCACTCAAGCGCTTGGTAATAATCATTGCGGTATTTTTCAAGGAAAGCCTCATCCGGCTCATCCTTCATTGAAAAATGGTTTGTTATGGCAATCCCGCTGTAGCCATCGGCGTGAAAGAGCTCAATGACCTCCTGCGGAGTGAGGTCGGCACAGCCGCTTGCCGGTGAAGTGTGAGCGTGAAGCTCCAGCCTGTACGGATAGCTTTTCTCCGCCTGCTTTTTCAATTCTTCCTTAATCATTTTAATCCCTCCGTTAAATTTCTTTTATCATTATTTCGTGAACAAGCTCGCCTATCTCTGCCGTTTTGAGCTCCGCTACCTTTTCATAGGGAATGGTCTCAACAACCTTGAAATACACATCGGTCCTGCGACGAAACAGATTTTTATTTGCCTGCCGTGTGTTTTGAACAACGGAAACAATTATCGGCACCTTTGCTTTCTTTGCAATCTTAAACGCACCGTAACGGAAAGGAAGCAGCGTACCCGGATTTTTGTTGACATAGCCCTCGGGGTAAATACACATTGCACAAACATTGTTTTTTTATATTCTCCGCCGCCTTGTTTATCGACTTTACCGCTTCACGGTCATTTTCTCTGTCAATTCCGATACAGCCGGATTTTGCAAGATATTTTCCTGCGGCAAAAATACCGAATATCTCTTTTTTGGCAACGAAGGCAAGATTTTTATCACCGAGAGCCGTCATTGTTACCATGGGGTCAAGCACCGAAATATGGTTACACACCAGCAAATACTGTCCGTCCTGCGGAATGAGCTGTGTTCCCTCACTGTGGATGCTGACCTTGGCGCTTTTCAAAAGCAGCTTGATGCTTGAGAGCAAAAATTTACGGTAGGAATTATGGATATTGTCCGTGTAATTCTTATCTGTTGTCAATGAATACAGGCAGAAAGCGCAGAGGTGCAGCAGCAGAAAGCAGATGTATATTGCCGGAAAAAGCAGTATCGGCTTCCACACATCCCTTACACCGCCTACCCAGCCGCAAAAATATACAATTAAAAAATCCGCAAGCGCACTCAACGCAAGATAAACACACGCCATAATATCCCTTTCTTTTGGTTATGCCTCGCTCTTCTTTTCAAACGAACCCGTATAAAGCTGATAATATCTGCCTTGTTCTTCAATAAGGCTGTCGTGACTGCCTCGTTCGATTATACGTCCGTGTTCAAGTACCATTATAACATCGGAATTGCGAATTGTCGAGAGCCTGTGAGCAATTACAAAAACTGTTCTGCCCTTCATAAGCGCATCCATACCCTTTGAAACAATGGTTTCGGTTCTTGTATCAATCGAGGAGGTTGCCTCATCAAGAATCATTACGGGCGGATCGGCAACCGCCGCTCTTGCAATCGCAAGAAGCTGACGCTGACCCTGCGAAAGATTTCCTCCGTTGGAGGTCAGCAGAGTGTTGTAGCCGTCGGGAAGTCTGCGAATAAATTCATCCGCATTGGCAAGCTTTGCCGCTGCGATACATTCCTCGTCACTTGCATCAAGCTTACCGTAACGAATATTATCCATTACCGTACCCGTAAAGAGGTTTGTTTCCTGAAGAACAATTCCGAGGGAATGACGCAAATCGTCCTTTTTAATCTTATTGATGTTTATTCCGTCATAACGGATTTTGCCGTCCGCAACGTCATAGAATCTGTTGATAAGGTTTGTTATTGTGGTCTTACCGGCACCCGTTGCACCGACAAAGGCAACCTTTTGACCCGGTTCAGCATAAAGAGTGATATCGTGAAGAACAATTTTGTCGGGATTGTAGCCGAAATCCATATTTTCCATACGGACATCGCCCATAAGCTTCGTATAGCTGATTGTCCCGTCCTCGTGAGGATGCTTCCATGCCCAAACGCCTGTACGCTCCTTGCACTCAACAAGCTCGCCGTCAACCTCTTTGGCATTGACAAGCGTAACATATCCGTCGTCAACCTCCGGCTCCTCATCCATAAGGTCAAAGATTCTGTCCGCACCTGCAAGAGCCATAATAATGCTGTTGAAATGCTGTGAAATCTGGTTGATGTTGTTGGTAAACATTCTCGTCATATTGAGGAAGGGAACAACAACGGCAATTGTCATCGCCTGACCCGAAAGCGAAAGGTTGTGAACATTCGGTGAAAGAATGAGCACACCGCCGATGAATGCAATGCAAACATACAAAATGTTGCCGATATTACTCATAATCGGTCCGAGGATATTTGCAAAGCTGTGTGCCTTTGATGCTTCATTGAAAAGCTGCTCGTTAATCTCTTTAAAAGCCTTGCAGCTTTCCTCCTCATGATTAAAGACCTTGACAACCTTTTGTCCGCTCATCATTTCCTCGATATAGCCCTCTGTTTTTGCAAGAGCCTTTTGCTGACGAATAAAATATTTTGCGGAATTTCCTCCGATTGTTTTGACAACCAAGCTCATAATGATTACCGCGGCAAAAACAATGAGTGTCATCCACACGCTCAAATAGAGCATATTGACAACAAGAATTGTCAGCGTGAGCGCCGAGGTTATCAGCGAGGGTAACGCCTGCGAAACAAGCTGGCGCAGGGTGTCAATATCGTTGGTGTAGTACGACATAATGTCGCCATGGGGGTGGGTGTCGAAATATTTAATCGGCAGCTTTTCCATCTTGTTGAACATTGCTTTTCTCGTTTTATTGAGGAAGCTCTGTGTCAAAACCGCCATAATTCTCGACTGGAAGAACGATGCTAATACGCCCAAAAGGTATATGCCGCCCATTATTGCGATAACGCCGAGGATACCCTTTGATGCTGCCTCCCAGCCCGTTTGCATACCCTCTGTTATTTTTGTAATGATTTGATTGAGGAATACGTTCGATGCCGTTGAAGCAACGGTGGCAAAAAGGATACAAACCAGAACCATAAAAATTTGAAGCTTGTAATCCTTAAAGAGCATTTTCAGCAATCTTTTAAGCGTACCCTTTTTGGCAGTCGATTTCATTCCCGCCATCGGCTGCCTTCTTCCTCTCGGCATAGGATTACTCATCAAAATCACCCGCCTTCGTCTGCGATTCAAATACCTCGCGGTAAATATCGTTGGTTTTCATCAGCTCATCGTGGCTGCCGATTCCGTTGACCTCACCGTTATCAAGGACAATAATTCTGTCGGCATCCTGAACCGATGAAATACGCTGTGCAATAATAATTTTTGTTGTGTTCGGAATTTCCTCACGGAAAGCCTTGCGTATCATAGCATCCGTCTTTGTATCAACGGCACTTGTCGAGTCGTCCAAAATAAGTATTTGCGGCTTTTTAAGCAGTGCTCTGGCTATGCAAAGTCTCTGCTTTTGACCACCCGAAACATTTGTACCGCCTCGCTCAATGAAGGTGTCGTACTTCTCGGGCATCTGCTCGATAAATTCATCCGCCTGTGCAAGTTGACAAGCCTTAACAAGCTCCTCGTCGGTCGCATTTTTATCGCCCCAGCGGAGGTTATCCTTTATCGTGCCGGAGAAAAGCACATTCTTCTGCAAAACAACCGAAACGGCATCACGCAGGGACTTGATATCATAGCTTCGCACATCAATTCCGCCAACCTTGACCGAGCCGTTCGTTACGTCATAAAGTCTTGAAATGAGCTGAATAAGTGTTGATTTGCTGCTTCCCGTTCCGCCGATAATTCCTATCGTTTCTCCGGATTCGATATGGAAATTTATATTTTTAAGCGTGGGTCGCTCTGCCTTTTCGGAATATGCAAAGTCAACATTTTCAAAATCAATCGAACCGTCCTTTACGTCATAAACGGGATTTTCGGGATTCTGAATTGTGCTGTTCTCATCAAGCACCTCAACAATACGGTTTGCCGAGGCAAAGGACATTGAAATCATAACCAATGTCATTGAAAGCATAAGCATACTCATAAGTATCTGCATACCGTAGGTGAGGATAGCGGAAAGTCCGCCGACGTTGAGATCAAGACCAAAGCTGCTTATGATTATCTTTGAGCCGAACAAATATACCAAAAGCATAATGACATATATTGCCGCCGAAATGAGCGGATTGGTCAAGGCCATAAGCTTTTCGGCATGAGTAAAATCGTTGCAAACATTGTCCGACGCCTCGCCGAATTTTTTGCATTCATAATCCTCTCGAACAAAGGATTTAACCGCTCTGATGCCGGCAACATTTTCCTGAACGGAATTGTTAAGAGCATCATAACGCTTGAAAATTCGTTTAAAAACAGGCATAACCATTTTTATCATCAAAACAAGTCCCAAGCCGAGGAACGGAATAAGAGCGACAAAAACGGTGGTCAGCCTCGCATTGAGCCTTATTGTCATAATAATTGAGAAGATGAGCATCAGCGGACTTCTTATCGCCGTTCTGATAATCATCATATATGAGTTTTGCACGTTTGTAACATCGGTCGTAAGTCTTGTTACAAGGCTTGATGCGGAAAACTTGTCGATATTGGAAAACGAATAGTTCTGAACCGCATAAAACAGGTCGTGTCTCATATTTTTTGCAAAGCCGCTTGATGCGACGGCACAAAAGTGACCGGCAAGCGCTCCGCAAGCAAGTGAGCATATGGCAAGAATTATCAGCTTAATTCCGTATTCTCCGATAGTTTTAAGATCGCAGCCCTGCTCGATATTTGTAACCAGCTCGGAGGTTATGAACGGAATAATACATTCGATAACAACCTCGCCTGCTATAAAGAGCGGACTGAGAAACGACGGTAGCTTGTATTCTCGCACGCATTTCAGCAATCTTTTAAGCGTATGCATATCAATCATCCTCCTTTTTTGTTTCCTCCGTCGGGCATTTTGTACCCTCGGAGGCTCGTTGATTTGAATTAATGCTTTTTAAATTGTTCTTCATTCTCCCAATGTAACCGAAAAGAGCCTCAAGCTCATCATCGCTGAAGCCGTCCGTCAGCAATTTTTCAAAGCCCGTCATATCGTCACACATAAGATGCGATATCGCTTTGGTTTTTTCCGTCAGGACAATTTTTTTCAGCCTTGCATCGTGAGCCACACTTTGCCTTTCAACAAGACCCTTTTGCTCCATAAGGTTGATTACCTTGGAGGCGGTCGAACGGGTTATCCCGAATTCACGCTCCAAATCCCTTTGAAAAACATCTCGGTCACAGTTATCGGCAAGGTAGCCTATGATGTAGCCGTTGGTACCGGTTACGGATTCAATCAGCTTCTTGCTCGGCAGATTTTCAACCGTTCTGAATATTATATGCGAGAGCGATCGTAATTCTGCGTGAACCGTTTTTTTCATAAATTCACCTCTGTTATATGCCTATTTTGTACGACATTCAACATTATAATCCACAAAAAAAATATTGTCAATACATATCGTTTCCTAAAAAAGTAAAATTATTGTGAACGAAAAAATCGCCTGAAACAGACCTCTCCGTTTCAGGCAATCAGAGTATGAAATTTGTCCGCATTACCGCCTCGTATGAAAATACGGGTGCAATCCAAACGGCGGTCGGGACGAAGAAAAAGTCATTATCAGCGGCTCGCAAGAGCCGAGCCCTTAAAACTTCCTTGAAATGGAGCTTGCTGTAAGGAGCTTCAAGATAGCACGGAATGAAAACTTCTTTTCCCTTGCGATCTCGTCCAATAATTTTTCTTCTGCGACATAGTACATATTCTTCTCTGTCATAAGTCGTTCATTCCTTTCTTTAATTTGTGACTTTATTATAGCACCCCTTTTCGGGTTTGTCAAGCATTTTGCACAAATATTTTTTATTTTATTTGTGCAACTTCACTTTTCAGAATTTTAGTTATGTGCATATTTGCTAATATACTCAATATTTTCGACCTTTTTAACGCATTAATTTGATATTATGCACAAGTGAGCGTTCGAGATAGCTCGAATAAGCTCATTTGCACCTCGGTATAATATGCACATTGACAACAAATGTGCATGGTGATAAAATCTAAAAAGGAGGTAATTTCTTATGTGGTGGAAAATTTTATTGGCAATTATAGCGGCATTTCTTGCCGTCACAATGATAAGAGCACTGTTTTACAAACCCCAAAAAATCGACGGAATTAAAATAGAAAAGACGGATATTGACAAAATGCAGGTTGCAAAGCATCTTTCCGAAGCAATTCAATGCAAAACTATATCCCATACCAACCCCGAGGAAACCGACTGGGAGGAATTTGACAAATTCCACAAATTTCTCGACGACGCCTATCCGCTTATCAAGGCGAACACGGTTAAGGAGAAAATTTCCCGAGCAAGCCTTATTTACCGCTGGAAGGGCAAAAATCCTGACCTTGACCCGATCGCTTTGCTCTCTCACCAGGATGTTGTTCCTGTTGCCGAGGGCACCGAGCAGGATTGGACACATGATGCTTTCAGCGGAGATATCGACGGCGAATATATTTGGGGGCGTGGAGCCTTGGATATGAAAAATCACCTGATTTGTGTTATGGAGGCCGTTGAATCGCTCATTGCCGATGGCTTCCGACCCGAACGTGATGTTTACCTCTGCTTCGGGCACAATGAGGAGGTTGTTTGCTGCGAGGATTCGGGAGCGGACGAGATTGTTAAAACGCTCAAAGAGCGTGGAATCCGCCTCGACAGCGTGCTTGACGAGGGCAGTGCCTTGATAAAGCTTGATATCAAGGGCTTGATTCACACCTATGTTGCTCCGGTCGGAGTTGCCGAAAAGGGCTATACCGATATGAAAATCACGCTTCACGACAAGGGCGGTCATACCTCCGCCGCACCCAAGCACAGCGGAATGGCAAAGCTTGCGAACGCCGTGCAGGATATTGAAAGTCACCAATTTAAATCACATTGGCTTCCGTTCCTTTCCGAGCTGCTTGACACCGTGGGCAGAAAAGCAACCTATTTAGGCAGAATTGTGACGGTAAATTTGCCCTTGCTTCGTCCCCTGCTCAAGCGTGTGCTTACCGCAATTCCGCAGGGTGCAAGTATGGTCAGAACCGTTCAAAGCGTTTCGATGTGCGAGGGTAGCCCCGCACCGAATGTATTGCCGCAAAGACCGAGCCTCACCGTTAATTTTCGACCGTTGCCGGGTGACAGCATTGATGACATCGAGCGGCATATCAGAAAATCCGTGCGATATAAGGATATTGAAATAGAAAGGCTTTGCGAAAAGGAGGCTACAGCTTTTTCCCCCACCGATTCAAGAGCCTTCAACGCAATCAAGCAAGTCAGCGAGGGACTTCATCCAAACCGAATGGCGGTTGCGCCGTATCTTGTAATGGGCGGCACGGATTCCTACCGTTATAATTGCATTTGCGAAAATGTTCTGCGTTATGCACCGTTCAACGTCCCCGTCTCCCTGTTCCTCACAACTCACGCCACCGACGAGCGTTGCCCCATAAACGCCCTCGAAGAAAGCATAATCTTCTTCCGCGAATACATAAAACACGCCTCGGCGGAGAAATAAAAAGTTTCAGCAAAATAATAAACAACACACCTCGAAAGCAAGACAAACGCCTCACTTTCGAGGCGTCATTTTTTTACAAAGAATTTGTGCAAAGATTTACTGTAGCCCGTAGAGCACAATGCCCACATCGTTCCCCAAAAGGCTCCCTCTGATGAGGGAGCAGGCGAGCGACAGCAAGACCTGAGGGAAAGACAAGGTCTGCTGTGAGTAAATTAAACGATAAAACTACCGTCCTCCCCTTGTTTGAATTAAGGGAGAGGTGTCACGCCGGTGACGGTGGAGATAAAGGCAACGCCATCGAAATGGTGTTGCCTTCTCTCCATCTGTCTTTTACGTTAATTCTAATATAACTCTAAAACAATTTAGTACCAAATCCAACCGAACAAAACAATTTTAATGAGCCACTGCCACCATGTGTATTCTACCGTTACCTTGCAGGTATCGGTAACTGTGTTGCCTTGCGAATCCGTGACAGTCACGGTGATGTTTGCCGTACCTTTCTTTGCACCGTAAATCTTGCCGTTCTCATCGACCGTTACATTCTTGCTGTCGGAGGAATACGAAACCGTATATTCCGCATCGTCGTCGGCAATGATTTCGGGATTGAGACTTGCGGACATTTTGTAATTCAGGCTCAAGTCCTCAACCGATACAGAGCTAATCTTTGACAATATCGGTTCAAAGCTTGCCGTTAGCAAAACAAATTCCTTTGCAACAAATGAATACTCGGAATCCGTGCTCACAAGCTCATCTCCGTCATACCAACCCTTAAAGCCGTGACCCTCATCAGGCGTTGCGTAAACAGTAACATAATCGCCGCTCGTTGCTGTTATTGATTCCGAAACGGTACCGTTGCCGGAGGCCGCCGTCTTAATTTCAATCTCAGCGACATTGTTTTTCTGCTCGGTCGGCTCAAGAGCTTCGCCGTTTTCAAGCTCAAGCGAATAATCCTCGATTGCAAAGGTTTCTCCCTCGACCTCGCCTGTCATTGTTTTTCCGTCTGTAATTTCAACATCAAAGAAATTAATTCGTTCCGTCTCACCGATATCAGAATCAACAACCGACATGGTATAGTCCATCGTACCGTTATCGTTTCCGATGAGTTTAACTTCATAATCACCGTCTGCGGGAAGCCAATATTGCTTTGAGTCTCCGTCAACGAGCATTACAATCGAATTTTCCTTAGCGGCAATTGTTTCGTCAACAACATTATCGACAATTCTTCCCACAAGCTCGCCCGTCGTCTTGTCATAAACCTCAACGTCAACAGGGCAGTTTACTGTACCCTGGTATGATTTTCTTCCCTTCTTACAAACCTGCTCCTGAGTCATAGAGCAAAGGAATGCGGCATAGGTTTCAGCCAAGTGTGCGTGTGAGAAATTCGGACCGTTTGTCGTAGCCCAATAAAGCAGCTGTTCAACCTTGAACGTTGAATAAATTTGCAGAGTAATTCCGAGTGCACTTAACAATTGCGGAGCCGCTAAAGCAGAAATAACGATGCCTTCACTCTTGAGTTTATCGGCAACCATTGATGCGCCCTCACTTTTAAGGAAGAATTTTGTAATTTTATTATATGTTAAACTCGTAAACGGATTTATCCATGCAATAATCATATTCGTCAATCCGTCCGTCCAAGCGGAGCTGCCTGACTTTTCGGCAACTATCGGGCAAAGCGATTCTTGGAAGAATTCATATGCGGTCTTATCTCCCGTACCGGAATTCAATTTGTAAGCATCCGAATACATCGCATTAACATTCGGAATTGTTGAGGTCATTTTTTTAACAACCTCATACACCTCCGCTTCTCCTTCCTTATAAGGAGAATAATTTTCGCCGGTGTACTTATAAAACAGCTTATTCATTGAGTTGTAATACGAAGCATAATTTTTTGCTTCGTTGGTTTTGCTTGGGAGGGTGTATGTAATACCGTATCTGCCATAGCCCCATTGTGCAGGCATACATTTCGTAACAAAATCCTCCGGATTTACAAAGTTGAAAATTCTGTTGTAAATTTTGTTTCCTCTGTCCGAATCTCTTGTGGGATTGGGTGTTGCAAACGTGTAGGTATAAATATTGCCGTTATATGAATACCGATTGTTCTTAATCAGCTCTGCCGCAACAAGGTTTGCCGTGGCGGCACCTCTTGAATGACCTGTAAGTAGAATTTTTGTATTTTCTTTTGTGAAGCCCTTGTACTTAATAAATTTATCAAGCTTATCAAGCACATAATTTTTTGCATTGTTGAAGCCCTGATGAGTTTCGCCTGTTCCCGGGTCAAAGTTTGAATACCATTGATTATGATCCGAACCGATAAATCCTGCAAAAACGAGATTATATACCTTTCCCGAAACAAGTATTTGCTTGCTTGCGATGAAATAATTAACTCGCTTTTTCGCTTCCTCGGTCGTCGCTTCCCCGGAGGCGGGAACACCGGTGTTTAAGTTTATTGCACTTACTCCGTCAAAATTTTCAACCTTAAAGCCAATTGCCTCAAGAGCCTCTTTCAATTCGGATTTTTTGGAATATCCCAGCATCGCAAACTGTGATGCAAGCTGAGCCAGGCTATGATTATAATTTATTGAATCGGAAGCTAACCACGCCGGATTAAAAGAAATATTTGTTGAACCCACATCTACATTTGTATAAACTTTGTTGTCATACGATTCCGATTCCGAATCCGAACGACCGTAATGAATGTTGGCACTTGTGAGCGGAGAGTTATCTGAACCTATGGAAATCCTTTTCCATTCCTCTGCTGTACCGGCGTAATAAACATCCTTCAAGCCGGTGCAACCGTAAAATGCATAATCACCGATACTCGTCACGCTGTCAGGTATAGTTATACTTGTCAAGCCGGTGCAATAGTAAAATGCTTGACTACCGATACTTGTAACGCTGTCGGGAATTGTTATGCTTGTTAAGTTCTTGCAGTTATAAAATGCACTATCGGCTATTGTTTTTGTTCCGTCTTTAATTGCATATACAGCGGATATTGTATCTTTTGCTTCTATCAAATGATTTCCGATATACAAAACACCGTTTTCCCAGTTTGTTCTATCATTGTAATATCCGGTATTATAAAACGCATACTCACCGATACTTGTTACACTGTCAGATATTGTTATGCTTTTCAAACCGTTACAATCGTAAAATGCAGAACCATAGATACTTACTACGCTGTCGGGTATTGTTATGCTTTTCAAACCGGTGCAACCGCAAAATGCCCGATAACCGATACTCGTTACACTGTTGCCTATTGTTACACTTGTCAAACCGGTGCAATTATAAAAAGCACCGTTACCGATACTTGTTACGCTGTCAGGGATTGTTATGCTTTTCAAACCGGTGCAACCCTCAAATGCATCATAACCGATACTTGTTACGCTGTCGGGGATTGTTATGCTTTTCAAACCGCTGCAACCGGAAAATGCCTCGTTACCGATACTCGTTACACTGTTGCCTATTGTTACACTTGTTAAACCGATGCAACCGCTAAATGCATAGTTACCGATACTTGTTACGCTGTCGGGTATTGTTATGCTTGTCAAACTGGTGCAATAGTAAAATGCAGAACTGCCGATACTTGTTACGCCGTTATTTATTACAACATTTTTTATGGAACTGTTGCCGTAAAACGGTGAACCTTGATACCCATAATTACGCATAGTGCCTGTTCCGCTGATTGTCAACAGACCTGTACTGCTATCAAACGTATATGTAACATTGCTTCCGCAGGAGCCGGACGAACCGAGAGCCGAAGCTTTCGCACTGAAATTGAGCCAACTAAAATCAAGCTTGGCTATTTCGCTCATCGGTGCAATGCCTAAAAGCATCACTACCGTCAGCATAACAGCAAGGCTACGTTTAAAAATCTTCTTCATTTTTTCCTCCTCTATCTTATCGAAAGATAATTTATAAAATTTTTATCGCAAAAAGCTCTCAAAAGTCACATCTCCAAGCAGCTACATTGCCATCACCCTCCAAAATTATTTCCAAACCAATTATAGCACATTAAAGCCAAAAAGAAAAGCCATTCGTGACGAAAGACCGAGTTTGCGTGACGAAAAACCTTATGTGACGTAATTTCATTCATAATGCTATTGTTTTCCATCGAAACATAGATTTTTGTTCACTCATATTCAACCTTGCTGTTATCAAAGCAGATTGACCCGAAAATCACAAGCTCTATACTCGGTCATTCGGATGTCAGAACAACGCTTGACATTTATTCTCACGCTTCAACGGATATGCAACGTCCTGCGGTTGATGTCATAAATACCGTGTTTAAATAGGCTGTAACTAAATTGTAACCATAACTTTTACTTTTAAATCCGCTTTTCCGTGCCGAGCAGAGTAAAAATTACAAAAAGAAAAAAGCTGTAAACCTTGAAAAATAAGGCTTACAACTCTTTTGGCGGAGAGCAAGGGATTTTTCCGGTGCTACCGCACCTATCGCCTCGCTTCGCTCGTTGACCCCGTCGGCGAAAACAGTCCACCGGACTGTTTTCTTCCGCAAGCTACGCTTGCTCCCTCCTTGTTCGAATCTCTTGCTGCCAAATTAACAAAAAGAAAAGCACCGCATAAATGCGATACTTTTCTTTTTGGCGGAGAGCAAGGGATTCGAACCCTCGAACAGGCTTTGACCTGTTACACGATTTCCAATCGTGCTCCTTCGGCCAGCTCGGACAACTCTCCAAATTAATTTGCAATATTCTGTTGCACATCCGCAATGCCAAAGCAATCACAGATAGCTTTACTATTATACTCGAACAAAACGGGAAAATCAAGTGTTTTTTGAAAAAATTCGATAAAAGCTCAAATTTTTTGTTTTTTGAAGCAGGTTCGCGAGAGCTTTTTGCGGCAAATGCGCCCTTTGGCATCTTAAAAATCAAGGAATCGGCATAATTTTTGAACGCTGCATAATGCAAAATGTCGATTTTGGGGCTTAGTTAATTGCAAAATCGACAAATAGCGACAATATGTGACGGCGGCGGTCGTGTGTAGCAAAAATATTCTTCAAAATACGTTAAAAAATTACACAAAGCTATTGACATTTATTCCCTGATGATATATAATCAAGATAATATAAATCACTCGATGGAGGAATATATATGAAATATGTTATCGTGACCGAGAACGTAAAAGTTGAGGAAAAAGAACACGCAACCTACGGCATTCAAGCCGTGTCGAAAAGCACTGCCGAGCCGGTAGGCGATTTCCACGATGTTTCCGTTGACCGCAGCTTTGTTGAGAATGTTGTCAACCTGCTCAACACCAACGATGTTGAGCTTTCGCATTTCCGCGACGTCGTCATTGATGAGCTGAACAGGTGACGTGTGACAAATAGGGGAAACTTGGCTCAATATTAATTTCGCTGACCTTACGGCACGTTGCAAGCCTTCCCTTGTTTGAATCAATGGGAGGTGTCACGTCAGTGACGGTGGGGATAAAGACCAAAATTCTGCTGAAATTATATTATGTATCAAATCCGTAGGGCACGATGCCCACATCGTGCCATTGACGTATCAACGCAATAAATTTTCGACAATAAAATTGAC
>CAYYLP010000035.1:0-15692 GCA_964472865.1 uncultured Ruminococcus sp.
ATCTCGTGGAAATTATAACTTATTAAAAATCATTGTAGTTTGATTGTATCGTTAATTGCCATATTCACTATAATGTCTCGTCCGATGACGCAGAAACACATTTGAAAATTAAAAAAATATTTGATGCAACCTGTGAAAATGACGGTGAGGTATCAGTCACCTGCGATTGTGGATATTCGTACGAAAAGTATCTTCCGAGCTTGGGACATAGTAGAGACAGTGTGGTAAAAAAGATAGAGCCGACTTGTACAACGAGTGGATATACGGTTTATCATTGCGATATTTGCGGCGAGAATTTTAGAGATGATTATGTTGGAAGCTCCGGCCATACAGAAGGAGAAGTTGTCAAAAAAGTTGAGGCAACATGTATTGATAGCGGTTACACGCTCAGTCGTTGCCAAAAATGTGGTTTGATATATGAATCCGATTATGAATGGAGCGAAGGACATAGTTGCGATGAAGTAGTCAAAAAAATTGAATCGACTTGTACTGAGCCCGGATATACCGTCTATCATTGCAATGCTTGCGGTGAGGATTTTAATGACGATTACGACTGGAGCGACGGACATAGTAAAGATGCTGTTATTGAGACTGTTGAGCCTACATACACAGAAGATGGATATACCGTTTATCATTGCAATATTTGCGGCGAAGATTTTAAAGATGATTATGAATATCTTTGGTGTTATCATGATGAAGGCGAGGCAGAGATTGTAAAGGTTGTGGAGCCGACTTGCATAAAAGGAGGTTATACCGTCTATCATTGCAGTACCTGCGGCGAAGACTATGAAGATAATTGGACTTCCCGCACAGGTCACAGCTTTGAAAACGATAAGTGTACAAGCTGTGGCTATGAAATTGAAGAAATTACACTTGGCACTACACGCAAGGTTACATTGGGATACTATGAACAGGCTTATTTCAAATTTATACCCGAAACAAGTGGTACTTATTATTTCTATTCATATGATAATTATCGATCGAATGGTTACATTTATGACGGTAATATGAATTTGATTGAATACTGTTATAGTGGTGATTTTACGAGGAGTTTTAAAATTGAATTCGATTTTGAAGCAGGAAAAACCTATTACTTTAGAGTTGAACCTGAACATGGTGGTTGGGGGCGCTCCTCCTATGAGTCTTCATTATACACAGATATAATTATTACCCTTTCTGATACTTTTGAAAATATTTCCATTGTTCCCGGTTCCGGAGTGGTTATGGATGATGAAAATGGTCTTATTTACGGATTGGATGCGGGCTTAAGCGAATATGGGATTCGTAATTATATTGCTGTTTCGGATGATTATACTTATATTACCGAAATGTCTCTTGCTAAAGGCGATAAAATCGGAACAGGTTCGACGTACACCATTTATGACACTGAGGTGAATTCTTACACCATTATTATCTTCGGTGACGTCAACGGTGACGGTTGGTATGATGGTCAGGATGCGGTTATGGTTAGTATGCTTGCAAGCGGAATGCTGACCCGTGAGCAGGTGGGCGAGGCGGCATATATGGCTGCCGATTGCAACCACGATGGCGTTATCGACCAAGCCGATGTTGACTTGCTCAACCGGGCGGGTGTACTCCTTTCAAATGTCGACCAGACACTTTCAACAGAGAAAATGCTCGAAACCGCCGCATATCAAGAGTATTCCGAGCTTATCGATCAGCATTCGGCATTTGACAGTACCGATGACAGTGTAAAGGATAACATTGGTGATGTACTTGCAAAAGATGAAGCTCCGTTGGTGTCTGACTTTTGGACAGCTTTGCTTACATTCCTTGAAAAAATTATGAAATACCTCATGTCATTGTTGAAAATCGCATAACACGGAGAAAGCTGCTCTCAATTTGAGGGCAGCTTTTATAAATGTAATTTTTGTCGCACGGGGTAAGTTGTAAAATAAAGATTCAAAAAAAGTATGTGACCTTGAAATAAATTTAATAAACCTTATTTTTGAGCGTACTGATAAAATATCAGGGGTTCAAAAAAAAGGGTGAGCAGACATATATTCCGTTCACTAATGTGGACGGCTTTTCTTTTTCGGCAAAAATATGATGCTCCATAGCGGAGCTGTCGGAGAGCCGCAGTATGCCTCTACTTTTATTGGGGCAAGCAAAACGTCAATTTATTGTTGAAATATCGCTCTTGCGAAATGAAATATTTGTCATGTGGACAAATGTGTTGCGGTTGCACCGTAATATGGCTCCCGTACAGCGGCGCCATATTCTGTGTTAATTGCTAAATCGACAAATAGCGACAATATGTGACGGCGGCGGTCGTGTGTAGCAAAAATATTCTTCAAAATACGTTAAAAAATTACACAAAGCTATTGACATTTATTCCCTGATGATATATAATCAAGATAATATAAATCACTCGATGGAGGAATATATATGAAATATGTTATCGTGACCGAGAACGTAAAAGTTGAGGAAAAAGAACACGCAACCTACGGCATTCAAGCCGTGTCGAAAAGCACTGCCGAGCCGGTAGGCGATTTCCACGATGTTTCCGTTGACCGCAGCTTTGTTGAAAATGTTGTCAACCTGCTCAACACCAACGATGTTGAGCTTTCGCATTTCCGTGACGTCGTCATTGATGAGCTGAACAGGTGACGTGTGACACCTCCCCTTGATTCAAGCAAGGGGAGGCTTGCAACGTGCTGCAAGGTCAGCAGAAATTAAATTTTTGTCGCACGGCAAAATTTATGTTGCAATATGGTTGCAAAAAGCTTATAATTTGATACGGAGCTTTGTATTCGGCTCCAAAAGGGAAAGGTGCTCCGGTTGCACCACGGATAAAATTTATAAAAAGGATTATTTTATGACTGACACAAAATTTAAACGAACAAGGCTGGCGTGCTACGCCGCATATTTCACAATGTCATCGGTTTTTTGCTTGCCGCCGCTGTTGTTCGTGACCTTTCACGAAATGTACGGAGTTTCGTGGACATTGCTCGGCACTCTGGTTTTAACAAATTTTTGCACGCAGTTTGCAATTGATTTGATTTTCACCGCATTTTCAAAAAAATTTAACATACAAAGGGTTATAAGGCTTATGCCGTTGATAACCTCGTTCGGTCTGCTGCTATATGCGATTTTGCCGATGATTTTTCCTCAATACGCCTATATCGGGCTGCTTGTCGGTACGGTCATCTTTTCCGTTGCGGCAGGGCTTTCCGAGGTGCTTCTCAGCCCGACGATTGCGGCAATTCCGTCGGATAATCCGCAAAAGGATATGAGCCTGCTGCACTCGCTGTACGCTTTCGGCGTGTTCACCGTGGTCGTTATCGGTACGCTGTTCATCAAGCTTTTCGGCTCGGAAAATTGGATGTATCTCACAATGCTTTTCGCGGCGCTGCCGATAATCGCATCGGTTTTGTTTATGACCTCGCCCTTCCCCGAAATGAGCACAAGCGTAACCTCGGCAAGCGGCGACAGGTCGAGGAAAAAGACAATCGGTATCGCTCTTTGCATCGGCTGTATTTTCCTCGGAAGCTGTGCTGAAAATGTTATGTCAAACTGGATTTCGAGCTATATGGAGGCGCAGCTCCACATAGATAAGGCAATCGGAGATATCCTCGGTATGGCTGTTTTTGCAATCCTTCTCGGAGTTACAAGAATTTGCTACGCAAGGTGGGGCAAAAGTATTTGCAAAATGCTGCTTTTAGGTATGATCGGTGCGACGGTCTGCTACCTTGTTGCGGGTCTTTCCACGCATACCGTGCCTGCGTTTATCGCTTGCATTTTGACGGGCGTTTTTACGGCTATGCTTTGGCCCGGAACGCTGATTATGATGGAGGAAAATATTTCGGGTGTCGGCGTTGCTGCCTACGCTCTGATGGCGGCAGGCGGAGATTTCGGAGCTTCAATCGCACCGCAGCTTATGGGAATAGTGGCGGATAATTCGGGCTTGCAGACCGGTATGCTTGTCAGCTCGGTTTTCCCGATTGTCGGAAGCATTTTGATGCTGATTATAATTCGCTTTTTCAGGGCGAAGCGGAATACGGAGGTATAATTTATGCAAAATAATGAAATCGGCAAGGCTGTACCGTGGAATCCGTGGCACGGCTGCAAAAAAGTAAGTCCGGGCTGCAAAAACTGCTTTGTTTATAAAATGGATAGACGTTACGGACGTGACACGACTATAATAACCAAGGGCAAGACGACCTACGAGCTGAAGGACAAGGATTGTCCGCCGGGCTCGGTTGTGAAGCTTTGCTTTTCCTCGGATTTTTTCATTGAAGAAGCCGATGAGTGGCGTGACGGCTGCTGGGATTTTATCCGCCGCAGAAGGGATTGTATTTTTGTCACGACAACCAAGCGACCCGAACGAATTAAGGATTGTGTTCCCGAGGATTGGGGCGACGGCTGGGAGCACGTGCACATAAGCATTTCAATCGAAAATCAGGAGATGGCGGATAAGCGTCTTACTGCGTTCCTTGCCGCACCGGTAAAGCACCGAGAGGTGTTCTGCTCACCGCTGATTGCGCCGATCTCACTCGGCAAATATCTCGATACCGGTCTCATTCGATGCGTGAATGTCGGCGGCGAGATGTCGCCCAAGAGCGAGGTAAGACCGATTATGTGGGAATGGGTGAGAGATCTGTTCCTTGAGGCCAAGGAGAGAAACATTGAATTTTATTTTCATCAGTGCGGCTCAATGTTTATGCGTGACGGCATAAATATCGGCAAATGGAATCTGAACGACCAAATTGCCCGTGCGGAAGAAATTCAGCACGAGCTGGAGGAAATGTACAAATAAAACAGAAAGGATTGCTTGAGAAAACTCTTGCAATCCTTTCTGTTTTTAATCTGCTTGTGCTTCTCCGCAGGCAAAACCACGGTATTCCTCAAAGAACCATTCTGCCGCCTTTTTCATATGAAGCGTAATTGTGTTTTCGAGAAAAACCGCGTTTATTCTAAGCTTGCCGAAATATTTGTCGATAGCCGAGCATTCGATGAGAAGCGAATTTTTCTCAATCCATGCGGCAGAGGTGATTATATCGTAGCCCTCACCCGAGGGGATGCCGATTGAGTCCCCCGAATAGTAGGTTTCGGGAAAGCTGCCGTGTATATGGTGACCGAGCCCAAAATAAATGGAGTGGTCACCGGTGGCGTTGGTATAGTGCATAGCTCCCTCATTGCCCTCAAACGTGAATTTAATATTCTTAATGCCGGATTGGCTCGGTCGCATATTAAATTCAACACCGTTTATTTTTTCGGCAACAGGGGAGGATAAAGTACCCTTGACACAGGGAACGGCAAGCGATGAGATTTTATTTTGTAAAATGCCGTATTCCTGCGGATTTTCCGCCAAAGGACTGCTTGCCTCAAGGAACGGGTAAAGAATATCAAAAAATGTTGCTATAACATAAGCGGAATATCCGTTCGAAACAGCTTGAGTGTTACCCGTTGCGATCAGTGAAAAACCGAATTGCGGAAAGTTCAGCGAAATCTGACAGCCCATTCCGAGGGTCGCAAAGCCGCCATCTCTCAAACACCAAAATTGATAGCCGTAGCCGTGTGTTTCTTCCGGCTGCGCCTCGGTGACTTGAGTTTCAATTTGCTTTGAGGTTGCTTCACGCATATATTTTTCGGGAACAAGCTGCTTACCGTTGTGCTTGCCCATATTCAGGCAAAGAGTGGCAAAGCGTGCAAAATCACGGGGAGTACAGATTATACCGGAGCCGCCCCAGTCGTGACCGCATGGCGTTTTGATACAGCGAATATCCTTTGCCATTCCGAGAGGTGCAAAAAGCTTTTCCGAAAGAAATTCGGTAAGCTCCTGCCCCGAAACACGCTTGATAATCATACAAAGCATGGTGGTTGCCGTTGTGTTGTAATCAAAAACCGTACCGGGATAGTGGTCAATCAGCTCGTTCTTGAAAAAGCTGTCTGTCCAGTCCGCCTCATCGGGAGAATAGGTGCGTCCGACCTTGTACGGCGTTGTCATACGCAAAAGGTCCCGTATTGTTGTCATTTTAAGGCGAAAATCCGTATCTTCAGTCACCTTGTCGGGGAAGAAATCAACAGCCTTATCATCAAGGGAGAGCTTGCCGTCTCCAATTAAAATTCCGATAGCAACGGAGACAAAGCTCTTTGATGAGGAATATAAACGGTGTCGGAAATCACGGTCAAAGGGCTTCCAGTATGCCTCGGTGAGCAGCTTGCCGTTTTTTATCAGCAGCAGCGAATGAAGCTCCATTTTACGCTCCTCAATTTTATTGATAAACGCTGTCACGGCGGAGGAAGGGATTCCCGCTTGCTCGGGAGTTATGCTTTTAAATTGATTTGCCATAAGATCACCCTTCAGAATAAATTAACCGCCGAAAATGTGGATTGTCGGCGGTTTTGAAATTTAGATTAAAGCTCGGTCAGGTCATAGGAGCCGAGGTATTCGGCAGTGTTCTGAACCATTTCCTTAAAGAGCTTGTATGCATCGTCATGGGAGCAGGTAACAAGCGGATCGTTTGCGAATGCGCTGAAAATCTTGCCGAGATCACGCTCGGCAACAGCCTCGCTAACCAATTCCTGTTCGCCGCAGATGCGTGAAACCATGGGATAGATTGATGTGGGAATGGGACCTGCCATAATCGGAGTTACGGAGTTACTGCGGAAAACAGCATTTGTTTCAACAACCGCACCGAGGGGCAGATTGGGGATTTGACCGACATTCGGCAAATTGACATTGGTTACAAGTTCGCAAAGACCGAGGATGGCTCTTATCTGCTGAACGCCCTCCTCACCGGTACCGTTAACCTTGACCTTTTCCTTGCCGCTGCGATAGTCCTCACTCTTTTGCAGACGGTTTTTCAAATCCTCTTTTCTCCACGAAACAGGGGTGAGACCGAAGCCCCACGAGCGAACCGTTTCGGGGTCTTTAAGGTACCATTTGCCCTCGCAGAATTCGGCAAGATGGCGGTCACCTGCAGCGGCAATAACACCGTAGCGGTTAAATAGATCGAATTTCAGCTTTTGTGAGCAAGCAAAATGGTTATTCATCCAGTTGTCATCAAGGTTGCGTGTATAGCCTGTTTCGGCATATTTTTTGGCAAACTCGGCATAGACGGGAAAAAGATCCATATCACGGTATTGAGCCTTAGTCAGCCAGGTGAAATGGTTGATGGCAACGGGATTTACCTTGATTTCGTTTCTGCCCTCAACCTCAATTCCGCAGATATCTTTAAGTGCTTCCATAAGAACATTTTGTGTGCCGAAAACCTCATGGCAGCAGCCGAAGGCTTTGATTTCGGGGAAAACGCGGTAGAGCGTGCGGACACAAAGTGTCATGGGATTGGTATAGTTAATAACCCATGCCTCGGGGCAGTATTCCTTGATATAGCCGGCAATTTCCTCATACATCGGAATTGTTCTCATTGCACGGACAATTCCACCGGGGCCGGAGGTGTCGCCAACGGACTGATATATACCGTATTTTTCGGGAGTATGTACGTCGGATTGCATTTCGTCAAAGGTTCCGGGGAGAATTGAAATGATAACGAAATCGGCACCCGTCATAGCCTCCCGGGCTGTTTTTGATGCGTGATAGTGCCATTCGGATTTTGCGCCCTCACAGCCGTTGAACATATTACCGATTATTTCGTTGTGCTCGGCAGCCTCAAGGTCAATGTCGTAAAGGTATACGTCGCCGGAAATATCGTTGCAGGAGGCAAGGTCGCTCATAAGTCCCCCTGCCCAGCCGCGTGAACCGCCGCCGATATAAGCGATTTTGATGTTTTCAACTTTTTTGTCGATATATTTCATTTAAGCTCTCCTTTATTTCATAATGCCTGCCGCACTGTTTTCATCAAGATAGAGGATGAAATCATTATGCTCCTTGAGAAGCGTTGCGGGAATAAGATTTGTGGTTTCTTCTGTCAGAACGGTTTTGGCAACCGCATCCGCCTTAACACTGTGCGGAACGCACGAAACGATACGCTTGCACTGCATAATCTGATACGCTGTCATTGACACTGCCTGCTTCGGAACATCGTCGATTGTTTCAAACCAACCCTCGCCCATCTGCTGACGCTTGCAGCGTTCATCAAGGTTGACAATTATGTAGGCTTCCTTTGTGTCAAAGTCTGCCGGAGGGTCATTGAAGGCGATGTGACCGTTTTCGCCTATGCCGATAAGTCCGATATCAATAGGCTTTTTGCGGATCTCCTCGGTGAGCTTTTCAATGCACTCGGCAGTTCCGTCAACAAAATGAACTGCGGCAAGAGGTGCAACCTTATCAACAAAACGCTCCTGCAAATATTTGCGGAAGCTCGCAACGTGAGTTATCGGCAGGTCAACGTATTCATCAAGGTGGAACATTTCAACCTTGCTCCAGTCAACGCCCTTTTCCTCAACAAGCGCGCTCAGGGTATCAAACTGCGATGCACCGGTTGAAAGCACAATTCGAGCATAACCCTGCTCTTTTATACATTCACGAAGCACCTCGGCAACGTGCGCTGCGGCACTTTTGCCCAAGGCTTCACTGCTTTTGCAAATTCTGATTTCCATAAATATCCTCCAATGATACAACAAATACGTGGTAAATGCAAGGTTTTTTTATATTATTCGATACTCATTGTTGCGTAAGCATTGAGCGACATATCGGCTGTGTTTCCGCTGATAAATTCATAGTAACCCTGGGCACCGACCATAGCACCGTTGTCACCGCAGTATTTAAGCTCCGGCGCATAAAGCTCCCAGCCGTTTTTTTCGCAGAGAGCTTGCATATCTCTGCGTAGCACGGAGTTTGCGGAAACACCGCCTGCAAGTGCAATTTTTTTATAGCCGAGCTCCCTTGCGGCTTTTTCGGTGTTTTCGGTCAGGCAATTTACAACCGCCTTTATATACGAGGCACCGAGATCGGCTATGTCTATTTCCTTGCCCTTTTGCTTGGCAATGTTTATTGTGTTGAGAGCGGCGGTTTTGAGCCCCGAAAAGCTGAAATCATACGGAGCGTTATCGACACGGGGGTGGGGCATTTTATATGCGTTCGGATTGCCGTCCTTGGCAACTCGATCAAGATTAAGACCTCCGGGATAGGGTAGACCCATAGCTCTTGCCGCCTTGTCCATCGCTTCACCTGCGGCATCGTCGTGAGTGTAGCCTATGATTTTAAAATCGGTGTAGCTCTTGACCTCCACAATGTGGCTGTGACCGCCCGAAACCACAAGGCACAAAAACTCAGGCTCAAGCCCCGGGTGAGTGATGTAGTTTGCGGCGATGTGCGAACGCAGATGATGAACCGGCACGAGCGGAATACCGCTTGCAAGCGAAAGTCCCTTTGCATAATTCACACCGACCAAAAGTGCACCGATAAGACCCGGTGCATAGGTGACGGCAATAGCGGAAATGTCGCTGAGAGTACAGCCTGCATCGTTCAGAGCCTTGTCCACAACGCCCGAAACCGCTTCAACGTGGCGGCGTGAGGCTATTTCGGGTACGACACCGCCGTAAATTATATGCTCCTTGACCTGAGAAGCAACAACGCTTGACAGAACCCTTCTGCCGTCCTCAACAACGGAGGCTGCCGTTTCGTCGCAGGAGGATTCCAACGCTAATATTTTCATCTGATATCACATTCCTTTAAAGTCATTATAACCGCATCCTCTGTGGGATCGGTGTAAAAATTCTTGCGTTCTCCGACATTTTGGTAGCCGAGCTTTTCGTAAAGCGAAATTGCAGAGCTGTTGCTTTTGCGTACCTCAAGCGATATGAATTCGCATTTTCGCTCAAATGCATTTTTTTGAGCGGTGAGCATAAGTCTTTCGCCCAAGCCGAGCCGTCGGTAATTCGGGTCAACGGCAACATTATCTATGTACGCCTCACCGCAGACCTCGTGAACGCCGATATAGCCGAGAACCGTACCCTCGGAAACAGCGGTGATAAAATATGCGTTCGGATTGTCGAGCTCCTCGGTGAGAGATTTGCTTGACCAGGGAGCGGAGAAGCATTTTTTCTCAATTTCCGAAATTTGCTCAATATGTTCGGACGACATCGGGATTATCTCGGCGGTCAGCACACGCAGTAAGTGAGAAAGAAAACTCTCTAAATTTTGGGCACAATTTTCATAATCTGCCAAATTCCCTCCGTAGGGGTCGGGAATTTCGGGGGAGGGGACAAGAATTTTGAAATTCGGGTCGAGAGAGGCAACCGCTTTTTTATGGGATTGCGTCATACAGACCATCAAATCCGTTTCGTCAAATATATATCGGTTGAGTGGTCTTGAACGGTGCGTGCCGATATCGGCACCATATTTTTTTGCCGCTTCAACAGCAAGCGGAGAAGCGGTATCACCGGCAAATGCCGCAAGACCGCAGCTTTGACATTTTATGCTTTCAATTTTTCTTTCGCTGAGCATTTTTTTGAACAAACCCTCAGCCATTGCACTGCGGCAGGTGTTGCCGGTGCAAACAAAGGTAACTGTCATATTATCATCCTATCAGGTAGCGTCTGTCAAGTGTTCCGTTGAAAAATTCAATAACGCTTTTGGCTGCTCTGCTGTTCATTTCACAAAAATTTTCTTCGGTATACACCGCTGTGTGCGGAGTGAGGACGACGTTGGGCAAGCCGACCAACGGCGAGTCCGTGCAGGGCTCGTTATCATAAACATCAACAGCGGCACCGCCGAGCTTTCCCGATTTGAGGGCAGTAACCAGAGCATCGGTATCAACGATTTTGCTCCTTGCGGTATTAATGAGGATTGCACCGTCTTTCATTTTTGAAATCCGCTCGCTGTTCATCAGCTTCTCCGTTTCCGCAGTGTGGGGAACATTGAGCGAAACGTAGTCGCTTTGTGCAAGCAGACTGTCAAGCTCGGCATATTTCGCACCGTATTTATCCTCGGGGTGGCGGCAATAATAAAGCACCCTCATTCCGAACGGCACCGCACGCTTGGCAATTTCCTTTCCGATTCCGCCAAAGCCGATAAGACCGAGGGTACGCCCCTTTGCGCCGGTGGTCATTATTCTTTTCCATTCACCATTGTGCATACTTTCACTTTGCCGGTCAATTCTACGTGCAAAATAGAGAATATACGCCATAACACATTCCGCGACCGAGCCCTCAACCGTTCCGAGAGCACGAGCAACGGCAACACCATTTTGACGGCAAAAATCAATATCCACCGTGTCATAGCCGACACCTCGGCGTGAAATGAGTTTTAAATTTTTTGCGGATTTGATTGCCTTGTTGTCAATCACCTCGGGGCCGCAGATTACAGCATCGGCATCGTGAATTAGTGAGGCGATATAGCGAGGGTCGGTTCCGTTGCCGATATCCTCGGCACTGTAATCCTCGGCTTCATAGCCTGCATCAATAAGCATTTGCAGTGCCGAGGGGTCGTTGGTGGAAAAATTTCTTGCGGTGATAACTACTTTCATTTTGATATCCTCAATTTATTTGGTGTCGTACCAGCTCTTGCCCCAGTGCACATCGGCGGTGAGGCAGACCTTCATCTTGCAGGCGTTTTCCATTTCCTCACGAACTATTTGAACCACTTGCTCACGTTCGTCTTCGGGAGCTTCCACAATCAGCTCATCGTGTATCTGCATAATGAGCCGTGCTTTGAGCTTTTCACGTTCAAGTCGGTTATATACACGAACCATAGCAATTTTAATGATATCGGCAGCAGTGCCTTGAATCGGCATATTCCTTGCAACACGCTCGCCGAAATTGCGTATCATAGCGTTTGAGGCGACCAGCTCCGGCAGATAACGGCGACGGTTGAAAAGCGTTTGAACATAACCATCCTCCTTTGCCTTGGCGATGACGTCTTTCATATAGCTGTCAACACCCGAAAAACGGTGAAGATAGCCCTTGATGTATCTGTCTGCTTCAGCACGGGTAACTCCGATATCCTGTGCCAATGAGAAAGCGCCGATGCCGTAAACAATGCCGAAATTGACCGCCTTTGCACGGCTTCTCATCAGCGGAGTTACCGCCTCAACAGGCATATTAAACACCTGCGAGGCTGTTATTGTGTGGATATCATCACCGTTGTTGAAGGCGGAAATCATTGTTTCATCGTTGGCAATATCGGAAAGAACTCTCAACTCAATCTGCGAGTAGTCGGCATCAACAAGCACGCAGCCCTCCTTGGCGATGAAAAATTTTCTTAATTCACGACCGATGGGGGTTCTGACGGGAATGTTTTGTAAATTGGGCTCGGCTGAAGAAATACGACCTGTTTTTGTTTCGGTTTGGTTGAGTGTGGAATGAATTCTGCCGTCGGGAGCAATGCATTTTTGCAGACCGTCACAGTAGGTCGATTTGAGCTTTGCAAGAGTTCTGTATTCAAGAATGAGAGAGACTATGGGGTAATCCGGTGCAAGTGCTTCGAGCACATCGGCGTTGGTGGAGTAACCCGATTTTGTCTTTTTCTTGGCAGGGAGTCCGAGCTTTTCAAAAAGCACCGTTCCGAGCTGCTTCGGAGAGTTGATATTGAATTCCTCACCTGCAAGGTCGTAAATTTGAGTGACAAGCTCATTGACCTTTTCTTCAAGCACCGCACCGTATTGAGCGATGCTTTCACGGTCAACCAGAAATCCGGTGACCTCCATCGACGAAAGCACCTTGGAAAGCGGCATTTCTATATCGTAAAGCAGAGAAAGCTGCCCGTTCTTTTCAATTTCTTCAATGATTTTTACCCATGCGAGCTTGAGGGCGGCGGCATTTACGGCGGTTTGGTTATCCGTTTCTGTTTCGGGAAGCACCGCACCGTATTCCTGTGCCGCTCGGCACGGAGTATAGTCATTTGATGAGGGGTTGAGGATATAGCCGGCTATCATAATATCGCTCAGCTTACCCTTGATTTCAATGTTTCGTTTAAACGCCCAGGAATAGAGCGACTTTGCATCATATGTTATTTTTTCCCTGTTCTCATCGGTGAGAATATCCGAAAGCTCGGCGGCAAAGGTGAAGCTGTTGTTTTCGGCAAGGGCAATGTATTCGCCGCAATCGAATGCAACCGCTGTGATATCTCCGTCGGAAAATTCGGGCATAAAGTAAACCGTGTCGCCCAATTTTAGCTCGGAAATGCTGTCTGTCTCACGAACGGGAATTTTAACCGAATCAATCGCCTTCATGCTCGGAGCATTAAGCTCAAATTTTTCAATCATACTGAACATTTCAAGTGAGGCGAGCAATCGTGATGCCTTGCCCGAATCGGGAGCGGAACGAACGTAGCTGTTCATATCGGTATCTATCGGTGCATCGGTGCGAATTGTGCCGAGAGTGTGGCTGAGCAACGCACTTTCTTTTGAATTTATCAGCTTTTCACGGAGCTTTTCTTTGATATCAAGGTTGTCGATATCCTTATATATGTTCTCAACCGAACCGTATTTTTGAATAAGCTCACCTGCGGTTTTCGGACCGACACCGGCAACTCCGGGAATATTATCCGAGCTGTCGCCCTGCAAGGCTTTGAGCTCAATCATCTGCCAAGGCTCAACGCCGTATTCTTCACGCAGCTTGTCTTTATCATATTCCACGGTTTGTGTACGTCCCATTTTTGTTGAGGCGAGCAAAACGGTGGTGCTGTCGCTGACGAGCTGTAGACTGTCACGGTCTCCCGTTGCGATAAAGCATTTATCGCCGTCCTTCATTTGAACGCTGAGAGTGCCGAGTATGTCATCTGCTTCCCAGCCCGCCTTTTCTACCGTTTTGTAGCCGAGCAAGGTGAGAAGCTCCTTGAGAACGGGAATCTGCTCCTTGAGCTCCTCCGGCATTGCGTGACGTCCGGCTTTATATTCCGAGTACATTTCGTGACGGAAGGTAGGCTGCTTTACGTCAAAGGCAATGGCGACCCTGTCGGGTTGACAGTCGGTGAGCAATTTATGAAAGATATTCATAAAGCCGTAAATTCCGTTTGTATATTTTCCGTTTTTTGTGCTGAGCAGCTTAATTCCGTAAAATGCACGGTTTATTATACTGTTACCGTCAATAACGAGAAGTCGCATAATGTCATCCTATCCTTTAATCAGTTTTGCATTGATTTTGTCCCTGTCGGGCGTGACGTTTACGGAATAGTAAACGTGGTATATGACCTTGCCGTAGGGCGCACCCTGCGGCTTTTTGAGATTTTTGACATAGGTGTAGTCAACGGGAACGAGCTTTGCATCCCTTGCTTTGCTGTGGTATGCGGCAATCTCCGCCGCCTCGACAATGGCATCATCGCTGATTTCACGGTTGTCGCTGACGATGATAACGTGTGAGCCGGGAAATTTCTGTGTATGAAGCCACATATCGTTTTTTGCGGCGGTTTTGAGTGAAAGCCGGTCGTTTTGGACATTGTTCCTGCCGACCAGCACCTTGAAGCCGTCCGTTGTTCTGTATTCAATGGGTGGGAGCGCTTTTGACGATTTTTTGTCAGCACCCTTTTTCTTTTTAACGTAACCGCTGAGTGAAAGCTCATTGCGGATTTCGTCAATTTCCGCTTGTGTATCCGCTCTTTCGAGTGAATCGGCAACCGTTTCAAGGTAGGCAAGCTCCTGACGACTTTCTTCAATAAAGCCTGTCAAAAGCTGCTCTGCGGTCTTGGCCTTGCGGTAATCCTTGAAATATTTTTGTGCATTTTGAGCCGGTGTGCGTGCAGGGTCGGCTTTTATTCTTATCGGTTTGTTTTCGTCGTAATAATTTTCAAGGTCATAATAAACCGCTCCCTTTTCAAGACGGTAAAGGTTGGCGTTTATAAGCTCGGCGTTAATTCTGAGCTTTTCTTTATCGGTACAGTGTTCAAGCTCTGCCTGCCTCAGACTGAGCTTTTTTGAAGCTCTGGCGATTGCCGAATTGAGCAGCTTGACAAGGTCCTGTCCCTTTTGCCGGGTACGCTCCATTCGGTCACTTTCAAAATAGAATTCGTCAAGAAGCTGTGAATAGCTGCCCTTGATTTCTGTTCGGTATTTGTTGCCGTATTGCTTGATTTCGAGGAATGAAAAATCTACCGGCTTGCCTGTTTCGTCCTTGAGCATAAACGGAATACCGCCGTTGTTCAAAATAATTTCACGCAGCTCGTCAAGCCTTTCGGCAAGAAAAGAAAAGCCGTTGTCGCTGACCTCATCCGTATAAAGCTCGGCAAATTCGCCGCAAAGCTCGCGGCAGGTGAGGGGAGAAGCACCCTGCAAGGTGTTGAGAACAGCAGAGGCAAGAGCCTTGTTCGGAAAGGCTTTGATTTGTGCGATTATGTTTTGTATAGTATGGTCAGCGATATTCAGCTTGCTTTGGGGCGGCGGTGCAATGTATTTAAAGCCGGGCAAAATCTGTCTGACTGCCGACTGGCTCAAATCAACACGCTTCATCGCATCGACGATTTTACCCTCACCGTCAAAGAGAATGATGTTGCTGTACTTTGCCATTATTTCAATCGAAAGCACAAGCTTGATTTTGTCGCCTATTTCGTTTGTTGCATCAAAGTCGAGATAAAGAATTCTGTCAAGCCCTGTTTGACGGATATCGGTAAGCTGTGCGTTAAGCAGTTTTTTTCTTATCAGCATACAGAACATCGGCGGCACTGCCGGATTTTCCGGTGCGTGCTCTGTCAGGTGGATACGCGGACTGTTACCTCTGATTGAAAGAAAGAGTTTTTTTGCACCTGTTTTGCCGCGCAGGTGAATAACCAGCTCCTCACGGGAGGGCTGGTGAACCTTTTCAACTCTGCTCAGTCTGATTTCCTTGAGCAG
>CAYYLP010000036.1:0-15580 GCA_964472865.1 uncultured Ruminococcus sp.
CCAGACTAAAGTCCACCGCAATTTCCACTGTGGAACTTACTTTGGGAATTAACTGCCAATTTTCTTTGATAACAATTTTACTCACTTCATTGATTTTTTGCCGGCTTTGTTATATAATATAATACTCAGAATGGAGGAATAGGGTATGATAAAGAACATAGTTTTTGATATGGGCGGCGTTCTTGTCGATTACGATACGGAGCGTTTTCTGCGAACACATTTTGCGCCTGAGCACAGAGCCGAGGTTGACAGAAATGTATTTCTTTCCGAGGAATGGCATGAGGCTGACCGAGGTACATATACGGCGGAGGAAGCGTTGGAAATAATGTGCTCGCATCTGCCAGAGAGGCTGCGTGACGAAACTCGCAAAATGGTGCTTGACCGAGAAACGGAAATGCCTCCGATTGAAAAAATGTACCCGTTTGTGCGTGAGCTGAAGCAAAACGGCTACAAAATCTACCTCCTTTCAAATTGCCCGAGCTGGTTCGACGATTTCAAAAAAAGCGTGCCTGCATTTGAATTTTTTGACGGCTTTCTTATTTCGGCGTATTGTCACGCAATAAAGCCGGAGGAGGAAATCTATCGCATTTTTTTCGATACCTTTTCGCTTGACCCGCAGGAATGTTTCTTTATCGACGACAGTGCCGCAAATATAGAGGCTGCCGAACGGCTCGGAATGAGAGGTCACTGCTTCCTTGACAAGAGCATTGACGCACTCAAAGAAAAAATGAGAAAAAACAAAATAAAAATATAAATATAAATATAAATATAAAATTATCTTCATAAAAGGAGCACGGAATGACCTGCTTTACAAGGGCTCTCAAGGAGCTTAACGAATACCGATCTTTACTTTACAATATAACAAACCGACGTCTACCTGCCGGTGCCTTGGGGCTTTCTCAAATTCACAAGGCACATATCGTTTCAGCGGTGTGTCAAGACCTTTCACCGCATAAGGCTGTAATTATAACTCCCGACGAGGCACAGGCGAGCAAGCTTTGCAAGGATCTCAACGCCTTTGGCTGTGATGCTGTTATGTATCCTGCCGGAGATATTTCTCTACGTCCCGATGATATAAAATCCCGTGATTATGAGCACTCACGCTTGAGCGTTCTCGGTCATCTTGTTGACGGAGGCGTTCGTGCTGTTGTCTGCTCGGTTGAGGCGGCACTGCAGCTTACGATTCCGCCGGAGGAGCTAATCGGCAAGAGGATTACCCTGACCGTCGGTGAAACGGTGGAGCAGGATGAGCTTGTTGACAGGCTTGTGAATGCAGGCTATACACGAAGCACTCAGGTTGACGGTTCGGGTCAGTTTGCCGTGAGAGGCGGAATTATTGACATATTTTCGCCCGACTGCGCCAACCCTTACCGTGTTGAGTTTTGGGGCGACAGTGTTGACTGCCTTTCCACCTTTGATACCGAAAGTCAACGCCGTATTGACTCCACGAGCTCGGTGGTTATCACGCCGGCAAACGAGATTTGTTGCAGCCCCGTCAAGCTTGCGGATCTCATTGAGGAGCAAATTGCCAAAACAAAGGGCAAGGGCTCTGTTCAGGCAAAGCAACTTCTTTCCGCTGACCTTGACAAGCTTAATTCGGGCATACATCTGCCGAATATCGACAGATATTTGCCGCTGATTTATCCCAGTGCCGCAACGATTTTTGATTATATTGACGAACCGATTTTGTTTGTGAGCGAAAGCTTTTCCGTCAAGGAGCAGGCGAACGCCGCTCTCGACCTTTTCCATGAGGAGCTGAAGGCTTTTTTGGAGGAGGGGATTATCTGCAAGGGGCTTGACCGATTTATGCTTGAATTTAACGAGCTTCTCGGTATATATTCCGACCTCGGAGCAGTTTATCTCGACAATATTGCAAGGGGCTCCTTTGATACTCCGGTAAAGGGACTTGTTACCTTTAATGCACGTCAGTTCTCTCCGTGGAACGGTTCAATGAGCGTGCTTATTGACGATATTAAGCCGATGTATCAGAAAAAGGGGCACGCCACCTTTGTTATAGCCGGAACGGAAAAATCCGCACAGGCACTTGCATCCGACCTAAAAGCAGAGGGCTTTGAAGCTTCGTATATGGCTTCTCCGCCCGAGGAGCCGATACCGAATAGGGTGGTTGTTCTGCCCGGCGGCTTTTCCGCAGGCTTTGAATATCCGGATGCCAATCTTACTGTCATAACCTATGGTAGCCGTACAGCCTTGCCCGTTAAAAAATCCGCCAAAAAGGTCAATAAGGCGGCGGTTTTCAATTCTCTTGAGGATTTGCACAAGGGCGATTATATCGTTCACACGGCTCACGGTATCGGTATCTTTGAGGGCATCACGAGCCTTGAAGCCGACGGAAATATCAAGGATTACATCAAAATAAAATATGATAAGGGCGATGTCTTGTATGTCCCTGTAACCCAGCTTGACCAGGTTTCACGATACATCGGTGCAAGGAGCGAAAACGGTACGGTCAAGCTCAATAAGCTCGGCGGCAAGGAATGGCAAAAGACAAGAACTCGCGTTCGCTCCGCTGTCAAGGATATTGCACAGGAGCTTATCAATCTTTACAGCAAGCGTACACAAATCAAGGGCTTTGCCTTTTCACCGGATATTGATATGCAGAATGATTTTGAACGTCGCTTTGAGTTTGAGGAAACCGATGACCAGCTCAGGTGCATTCAGGAAATTAAGGACGATATGGAAAAGCCGTACCCTATGGACAGACTGCTCTGCGGTGATGTCGGCTTCGGCAAAACGGAGGTTGCACTCCGTGCCGCATTCAAATGCGTTGCCGATGGCAAGCAGTGTGCAATTCTTGTGCCCACAACCATTCTTGCGCTACAGCATTATCAAACCATATGCAAAAGGTTTGAGGGCTTTCCGATAGAGGCACAGATGATTTCACGCTTTGTTCCGGCAAATCAGCAGAAGCAAATCAAAACCGACCTCAAACGAGGCTATGTTGATATTATCGTCGGCACTCACAGGCTGATTTCAAAGGATATGGAGTTTCGTGATCTCGGCTTGATAATTATTGATGAGGAGCAGCGCTTCGGTGTTGCACAAAAGGAAAGGCTCAAGGAGCAGTACCCGTCAATCGATGTTCTGACACTCAGTGCAACGCCCATTCCGAGAACGCTCAATATGGCAATGACAGGCATCCGAGATATGTCGATACTGGAGGAAGCACCGCACGACAGGCATCCGGTGCAAACCTATGTTATAGAACACAATTATGATGTTCTGGTGCAGGCAATTTCCTCGGAGCTTCGACGAGGCGGTCAGGTTTATTATTTGCATAACCGAACCGAAAGCATCGAACGGACGGCGGCAAAGCTAAAGGGCTTTTTGCCCGATGCGAGGATTGCCGTTGCCCACGGTCAAATGAGTGAGGATAGCCTAAGCGACATTTGGCGAGGTCTTTTGGAGGGCGAAATCGACGTTCTTGTTTGCACAACGATTATCGAAACAGGCGTTGACGTTCCGAATGTTAACACGCTTATTATTGAGGATGCGGATAGACTCGGCTTGGCACAGCTTCACCAGATAAGAGGACGTGTCGGTCGCTCCTCACGCCGTGCAAGTGCTTATTTCACGTTCCGACGTGGCAAGGAGCTTACCGAGGTTGCCGCCAAGCGACTGACCGCAATTAGGGAATATACCGAGTTCGGTTCAGGCTTCCATATAGCTATGCGTGACCTTGAAATAAGAGGTGCGGGCAATATTCTCGGCTCTCAACAGCACGGTCATATGGAGGCGGTCGGCTATGATATGTACTTAAAAATGCTCGATCAAGCCGTGCGAGAGCAAAAGGGCGAGGCACCGAGCACTCCCGAAAAGGAATGTCTTATCGACTTGCCGATTGATGCACATATTCCATCGGATTATATTGAGGATGTGCCGCAAAAGCTGGCGATGTATCGCAGGATTGCGGATATCAAAAACGGCGAGGATGCTGAAGATGTTCTCGACGAGCTTATCGACCGTTTCGGTGAGCCGCCGCAGAGCGTTCAGGGCTTGATAACCGTTTCTCTGCTGCGAAGTACCGCACTTTCGCAGGGTGTGTATGAAATCGGCAGAACCGGAAGTGACATCAAGCTGTACATTGAATCGCTTGAAATGGAAAAAATCACAAAGCTTGCAAAATATATGCGTGGCAGGATTACCGTCTCTGCCGCAGGTAAGCCGCATATTGCGGTTAAGGTTATGCCGGGTGAGGATCAGCTCACGGTTATACGCCGTGCCCTCGATGCTATGGTAAAATAAATTTATAAGTGTTATAAAAAGTGATATGCACCTCCGAATGGGGGTGCATATCGTTTTTAAATTAAATTTGTATTGAACGGTTTTGCTGCTTGGCAAAGCTTATTTAATCGGCATGGGAATGTTTTTGAAAATCCAACCGAAAAGCCATTTGAATGCATTTGCAACAAAGGCGATGATAGAGCTGAAAGAGAAGTCTGTTGTCGCTTCGTCCGTTTCTTCAATTATCGGGCTATCGACGTTCTCGGCAGGAATCTCAAGTCCTGTCAGTTCAAGGCAATCAGCATATGCAGCTTGTGAGGAAAGGTTTGTGCTGTTCTGATCTATTTCATTCAGAAGCAGACCTGCATTAACCATAATCTGATAATCCGCATCATTGATGTTGCCATCCTTGTTGCAGTCCGCTGCCTGCCACTTGACACTGCCGAGAGAGGATTCTGTAAGCATATTGTTCATTATCATATTGACATAAACCGCATCCTCTCCGTCGTACCAACCGTCGCCGTTGACATCGCCGTAGATGAGCATTGTGTAAGTACTGATAATCCATCCGGCGTCGCTACGGACAGTTACCTTCTGACCGGTTCCGATTGAACTGTACTCAAGCTGGAAATGGTTCGTTACATTAATGCAATCCGTTAAGTCTGTTGTTCCGGGTAAAATATTGTCAATAATACAGGAGTTATAATGAATTGTTGCTTCACTGCCTTCTTTGACTTTGATTTCATAATAACGCTCGGCGCAAGCGTAACAGGCTGCGGGTTCTGCATCTGTAGCATCGTTTCTTTTGCCATAATGAGTTTCTGTTCCCAAATCTTCATTACATCTTGAGCAATAGTTGTGATGGACTGAATCATCAACGTAAACTGAACGAGCGGAATGACCGGGAATCTTACCATATACATAACCGCAGACCTCACAAATCGGCCTTTCGGTACAAGATGTTATACCGCCGCGACAAGGTTCGGATTGTGATTCTTTACCGCATACCGTACATTTCGCATAGTGTTCATAATCAAAACCGTTTTGTCTGTTTTTTACAACATAGGTATGTGCATTGGCATATCCGCCGTATTCCTTATTGCAATACTCGCAAATCGCCCTTTTAACACAGTATGCCGTACCGCCGTAACAGCTTGCATAAACAGCTTTGAGCGTTGCATCGCTGCCAGGCATTGTTCCGTTGTAGGTCGAGTTTGTTCCGACGTTAGAGGTTGTACCGTTTACAGTAAGCTCCCAATGGTCAAAGTGCTGACCTTCCGATGCCGCTGCAGCGGTATATGAGAACGTATTGCCCTCTTTGTAAGAGGCGGAGGTCGCACCGCCCTGTACATTTTCCAATGTAAGTGTGTACTGAATATTTACATTCTTGATGCAGACATATTTGTTGCCGGTAAAGGTTCCGTCGGTTACATTGGTGACTCTGCTTGCATGGTTTTCGTCACTGCCTGCAAACACCCCGTAGTCGTCTGAAATCGAGGAGTACATACCGGAAAGAGTGGCCTGTGATTGACCGATGAAAACGACCTTGCCACCGCTGACGGTGAATTTACCGGTGCCGCTCATTCCCCAACCATAGATACCCTTGATTGTTGCATCTGTACCTGCGAAATTGATGGTACCGCTTTGGCTGAGAAGGCTTACATTGGCTGAGCTTGTTGTCGTCAGTTTACCGCCGGTAAGGTTGCACGTAACTCCTTCCAAAACAGCCAAATTGAGGCCATTTTTGCCGGTATTGGTGATATCGACCGTACCGCCGGAAATCGTTAAGACGCCTCCGGACACGGCAACATTTATTGAGCTTTCGGCTGAGCTTGTCATTTCAATGTTACCACCGGAAATTTCAAAGCTGTTTGTCGCCTCTATGCCTCGCTCGGAGGCTGTGAAGGAGAGATCACCGCCGGTAATTTTGTTGCCGGAAAGAGTGCTGTAAATATCTATACTGTTTCCGCTGAAATTAACATCTGCGGTGCCGCCGATTTCGAATTTACCCTTATAAATTCCGACACAGTCGCTTGCAGTACCCTTGAAATTGAGCGTACCGCCGGTGATTTTTGAAGTACCGACATTATTGATGTTGGTAAGACCTAATGAGCTGTAGTTCAAGTTAAGCGTACCGCCTGTCATGGTAAAGGTACCGGGCTTATTTTTTTCGCCATCAGTGGAGATAGCATACTTTGTGTTTATAGTAACATCTGCAGAGTCTTTAATAACAAGATTGTTTGTGTTGTAGGATCCGTATCCGATGTTTTGGGCGGAAAGGCTATGAGTTCCTCCGCTAAAGGTAACCGTACCTGTTCCGGAATTCTTTATTGAAGTAGGAAAATCTGCGGATGTCATAAGCTTACCGCCATTAATGTTTAAGTTTCCATAAACACAGACAGCTTCGGAGGAAGTTGTTTTTCCGGAGGTAACGCTTAGGTCAAGTACACCGTTGTTCAATGTGACCGATGAGTTGGGGGCAATGTTTACGGCAGAGTTTTCGCCGTTTACGCTAATATGGCAGTAGTTGTTGTTGTTCATGACAACAGAACCGCCGTAGTTTGCTTGAATACCTGTAGATGAATTTGAAATCGAAAGATATGACCCGTTTAAGGTGATTGTACCTCCTATCTTAGCGGAATTATCTGCGTTAAGGGCGATAGTTGAGTTTGCGAAGGTCATATTGCAGTTATATATTTGTGTGTTGCCATAGCTGTAGACACCTGATGCACCGCTGATATAGCCGGTACAGCCATCAAGAACACTTTCTCCGGCAAGACATAAACCAATAGTGTTAGTGCCTTGGAAATAGAAATCTGTTTGGTATGCATTGAATTTATAACCGGGAGCGGTATATATACCGAATAGAAGGTTTTCGCCGCTTAACTTACATTTCCCAATGTTTAAATCACCGTTGGCATCGATTAAAGAGGCTCGGTTTGCATAAGTACTCGATGACACGTCACTCATAGAGATAGTAATACCATTGTCAATCCTGAGAGATTGTGCTGCCATAATAGCCATACGGTTTGTGCCGTTCGACGAGGTTGAGGTGGATTTGTTAGCTAATTCGACTGCAAATGTATTACCCGTTATCTCGCAGTCTGACATGGCTGCGATTGCCGCACATCTATCTGTGCCTTTATTTATGGTTACCACATTTGTTCCGACGCATATTATCCTAAGCCCGGGAACATTTGAATAAATTACAGAAGCTTCCGAGCCCATTGAAGTGACCCGTAAATTATCAAGCCTTAAGGTTCTTGTTTCCGGATAATATTCAGCAAAGCCACTTTGGATATATGCTTTTCCATCTCCGACGCCATTTGAAGTAAATTTTGTGTTACTTCTTTTAAATTTCAGATCATTGATGTATACATCATATAAATCCAATGAAGCAGTAAACGAGATTTCACTGAGCTGGAGCATCTTTTCGCCCTGCGTTTTGGTAAATACAAATTTGTAATACTGATAATTGGATGTGTTAGTAAACGAAAAGCTCTGAGCCGTGTTGTTGGCACTCGGCATGGTGGAGTCGTTTGTCACCGTGTGGATTGCCTCCCAGTTGCCCTTTTTGGTGGTTTCGTTATAGTTGTTGCAGCCATAAAGAACCCAGTTTTTCGGGTTTCTGCCCGGGAGCTTGGCTGTGTCGTTACCGGTTGTAAGTTTATAGCCGGTAACACACGATGATTCCGATGCCTTGAAGATAACATAGACACCGCCGCTTGCTTCGTCAAGATTCAAGCACCATTTGGTGCCGGTGTCGGAATCCATCAGTTTGTCCCAGTTTTCGGTTGATTTGGGAGCGTTTGTGCCGTCAATAACGCTGAAAGTGATACTGGCTGCAGCGGCCGGTACTGTTGTTATAGGCGCAGCACAAAGTATTACGCAAACAACAAGAAGAATACTTAACAATTTCTTTTTCATAAGGTTAACCTCACTTTTTTCTTTTCCGTACCCCGAGGAAAAGCTTTTGGTTCGGAGGCAGCTTGCTTGACATTTCGCACAAGAGGGTAACCCCCATCGTTTTAACACTTATGCTTTGATTTGTGGGCTGATGATTGATTTTAAATAAAATCGTATCGACAACACCTCCAAGCTTCGAAATTGAACGCTTGTTTACTTACATGCATTCTAACTGAATTCTTGATGTTTGTCAATACTATATTTAAAAAAATTAATATTTTTTTATTTTAATTGATTTTTGATACTAAATTATATACAATTTTAAGAAAAAAATGACCTATTGCCGTAACAACACGAAAAATTCGACTGTGTGATAACACTGCTTCAGAAAAATTCAGCTTTTTATGTACTTGCCGCAACGGTAAAAAGACAAAAGGCAGCGACATTTCTGCCACTGCCTTTTCGGTTCTGTAAAATGTGCCAACCCTGCAAAAGAAAAATCCGCACACCTATGTGTACGGATTTGGTGCGAGAGACGGGACTTGAACCCGTACGGGATTACCACACGCCCCTCAAACGTGCGCGTCTGCCGATTCCGCCACTCTCGCATTCGGTTGTGTCCCTCACGGAACGAGTGTTATTATATCAGAAGTGTTTGCGTTTGTCAACAGTTTTTTGAAAGTTTTTTTAAATTATTTTTTAATTCTGTTTGTAACAAATTCTGAATGACAAAACGGAATTTTCGGCTCGGCAATCCATCGCTTAATCCGCTTAAAATATCGAATCGGCATACTGTATTTCGGTAAATCCGCTTCAAAATAAAAAATTAGATATTTTTTTGAAATATGTCGAAAACAGTCATTGACTTTATGTTTTTTAATATATATAATAAGTATTATATATTTGTGAGAACAAAATCCGCAATTGGGGTGAGCGTATGAAGAATATACTGTTCGTCAGCCATTGTATGGAGCTTGGCGGTGCGGAGAGGGCATTGCTCGGCTTGCTCGGCTGCATTGATTACAACAGGGTTAATGTTGATCTTTTTCTTTTGCGTCACACGGGTGAGCTGATGAGCTATATCCCGAAAGAGGTTACGCTTTTGCCCGAAAACAAAAAATACGCCTCACTTGCGGTTCCGTTTTCTCAAACGGTGAAAAACGGTGCGTTCGATGTTGCATTCGGACGGTATATCGGCAAAAAGCGTGCGGCGGATTTTTGCGAAAAAAACAGCGTAAAAAACAGTGATTATGTTTTTATAGAGTACAGCCACAAATACACGGCAAAATATATGCCGATGATTTCCGAAAAGGAATATGACCTTGTCATCAGCTTCTTGACACCGCATTATTTTGCGGCACAAAAAACAAAGGCAAAGAAAAAAATTGCGTGGATTCACACCGACTATTCCTACATTGAAATCGACACAAAGTCCGAATTGAAAATGTGGGCGGAATATGACGGAATAATCGCAATTTCAGAGGCGGTTCGTGCCGCCTTTTTGAAAAAATTTTCCTCGCTTGAAAATAAAATAACCCTGATTGAAAATATTCATCCTGTTGAATTTATCAAGGCTCAGTCGGAGGAGCTTTCGGTTGAAAACGAAATGCCCCGTGACGGAAGCGTGAGATTTCTTTCCGTCGGCAGATTTTGCGATGCCAAAAATTTTGACAATGTTCCGGAAATATGCTCGATGTTAAAAAATGTTAAGTGGTATCTTATCGGCTACGGTGCGGATGAGGAGCTTATCAAAGATAAAATCGCAGAGTACAAAATGCAGGACAGGGTGATTATCCTCGGGAAAAAATCAAATCCGTACCCTTACTTTAAAGAGTGCGATTTTTATATTCAGCCTTCACGCTACGAGGGCAATTCCGTGACGGTCAATGAGGCGCTTATTCTCGGCAAGCTTGTTGCGATAACGAATTATGCAACGGCGAAAAGTCAGATAAAAAACGGCACGGACGGCGTTATTGTTCCGCTTGGAAATACGGAGTGTGCAAGGGCGTTGACGAAATTTATAAATGACGGCGAATTGCAAAGAAAAATATTGAACAATGTAAAAAATTCCGATTTTTCAAGGTCGGATGGAATAAATGAATTTTACAAATTTATTGACGGAGGAAACTGATGTACACTTTTTACAAAGAGCGAATTGGCGAAATTCTCAATCAGCTTGAAAAATATATAACGCCTGTCAGACTCAATGTTACGGGCTGGCATACGATGAAATGCGGCTATAAAGCGGATAACATCGTGCCGTCACCGAACGAGGGTGATTGGCGTGAATTCGGTGAAACCGAGCGTTGGGGAACGGAGCCCGAGGAACACAGATGGTTTTATAAGCACATTGAAATTCCCACCGAGCTTCAGAATGAGGATTTGGAGCTTTATGTTTCCTCAACCGATGTTCACGACGAAAACTGGGAGCCGCAGTTTCTTATTTATATCAACGGCAAGCTCATAAGAGGCTTGGACTCAAAGCACAGATATCTCAAAATCGAAAGGGTTTGGAAAAGCTTTGATGTTCACATATATGCTTATTCAAATCCCGGCGGAGTAAGGACGGATTTTTATTCCCACCTTTGCGTTTTTAATCGTGAGGTTGAGAAGCTCTACTATAATATCAAAGCACCGTTCGGAGTGCTCACCTATGCACAGGAGGGCTCCAAGGAATATGCCGATGTTTCGATGCATTTGAATACGGCGATAAACTTCCTCAATTGGTGCGAGCCTATGTCGGAGGAATTCCTTAAATCGGTTGATGCCGCAAATGAGTATATGGAAAAGAAATTCTACGGCAAATACTGCCACGATAACAAAATTAAGGTCAGCGGAATCGGTCACACTCATATCGACGTTGCCTGGCGTTGGACTCTTGACCAAACGAGGGAAAAGGTTCAGCGTACCTTTGGCAGCGTTATTGAGATGATGAAAAAATATCCCGATTATAAATTTATGACGAGCCAGCCTCAGCTCCTTAAATTTCTCAAAGAGGAATCTCCCGAAATGTATGAGGAAATCAAGCGACTTGTAAAAGAGAAGCGTATTGAGCTTGAGGGCTCAATGTGGCTTGAGGCGGATTGCAACCTCACAAGCGGCGAGAGTCTTATCCGTCAGATTATGTTCGGCAAAAGGTTTTTTAAAGATGAATTTGATGTTGAAAACAAAATTGTTTGGCTGCCCGATGTTTTCGGCTACAGCGCCGCCATGCCGCAGATTATGAAGAAAAGCGGTGTTGATAAATTTGTTACATCGAAAATTTCGTGGAACGATACAAACAAAATGCCGTATGATGTTTTTATGTGGAAGGGTATTGACGGCAGCGAGGTCTTTACATATTTTATGACCGCCTCCGAGCTTGGCGAAAATGGAAAGCTGAGAAACAATAATGTCACGTTTTACACTCCGATGCCGAGGGCAACCTACGTTAAGGGTACATATGACCGCTTTGAGCCGAAGGAGCTTTCGGACGAGGTGATGTTCCCGTTCGGTCACGGTGACGGCGGCGGCGGACCGGAGACGGAAAATATCGAGCTCTTTGAACGCTTGAAATACGGCATTGCCGATTGTCCGCAGACCCGTTGGGAATTTGCCGGAGATTTTCTTGAGCGAATGAAGAACCGACTTCAGAACGATAAGCGACTTCCCAAGTGGGTAGGGGAGCTTTATCTTGAATTCCACCGAGGAACCTACACCTCCCAGGCTAAAAACAAGAGGAATAACAGAAAAAGTGAGCTTCTTTATCAAAACGCCGAGATGCTTTCAGCTATGGCATACAGGCTTTTTGGCAAGGAATATCCGCAGGATAAGCTCAACGAGGGCTGGGAGTGTATTCTTCTCAACCAGTTCCACGATATTATTCCGGGCTCATCAATTCATTCGGTATATGAGCAGTGCGAAAAGGATTATGCGAAAATTGCCGAAATAGGTAACTGTGCCGAAAATGAAGCATATAATACCGTAATTTCAAATATCAAAACCCGGGGCGGCGTTATCATATTTAATCCCAATTCCTTTGTGGATAACGGCTTTGCAAATTACAACGGCAGAACCTACCGTGTAAACGGAATTCCGGCAAAGGGCTATAAGGTTTTGCAGCTTGAGGAAACCAAAGCGGAATATAAGCTCGACGGCAACCACCTTGAAACCTCAAACTACATTGTTGACCTCGATGATGAATATGTTATCACACGTCTTTACGATAAGGTGAACGAACGTGAGGTTTTGCGTGATGGCGGCAGAGCTAACTATATTGAGGCGTTTGAGGATCTTCCCTACGAATACGATGCTTGGGAGCTTTCAAATTATTACACCGAAAAAAGATATGAAATCAGCTCCGTTATCTCGGCTGAATTTATTGACGAGGGAGCACGCTTCGGCTTTGTAATTACAAGGGATTTTTACGGCTCAACCTTTAAGCAGACAATTTGGTTCTATGATGGCAGTGCAAGAATAGATTTTGATACCTATGCCGATTGGCACAGGGAGCATATTATGGTTAAGGCGGCATTTGATGTTGATATCAACAGCGACAAGGCGACCTATGATATCCAGTTTGGCTCGGTTGAACGTCCCGTTCACAAAAACACAAGCTGGGATGCTGCCAAATTTGAGGTTTGTGCTCACAAATTTATGGACTATTCCGATTACGGCTACGGTGTCAGCCTACTCAATGACTGCAAGTACGGCCACAATGTTGAAAACGGCACAATAAAGCTCTCCCTTTTCAAGTGTGCAACTCATCCCGACCCGCAGGCGGATAAGGGTGAGCATAGGTTTACCTATTCGATTTTGCCCCACGCAGGCAATTACAGAGAAAGCGGCACGATTCAGCTTGCGTATGAGCTCAATGCTCCGCTCAAGGTGTTTGATATTGAATGTCAGGATGGCACATTGCCCGAGGAATATTCGTTTGTTTCCTGCGAAAGCGACAGCTTTATTGTTGAAACGGTTAAGAAGGCGGAGGGCGACGAGTCTATCGTTATCAGAGGCTACGAAAGCTTTAACAAGAGAACAGAGGTTACTCTTAAATTCGGCTTCGATGTAAAGAAAGCTGCGATTTGCGACCTTTTGGAAAATGATGTTGAAAATCTGGAGGTTAAGGACGATTCCGTTAGCTTCACGGCAAAGCCGTTTGAGATAATTACGATAAAGGTCAAATAACAGTCGAGAGCTGTACAATTTATTTCTGACATTTTGCTAAAGAGGGATAGCAATGAAAACGTGTGTCAAGGTATTTGTTGTTATTTTGATGATAATTGCAATTTTGTGCGGCGGAACGGTCGGCAGCGTTGCCGTCTATGATGCCACGGTGTGGGATGATGCCTCACTCTATGTTTTGCTTGAAGCTTACGAGGCGTCAAACAGTGACTTGTGCTTTGCGGCAATAAAGGTAAAATATGATTATCACATTAACAGAATATATATTCTTTTTCTGCTGGAATTTGAAAAGTTTAATGACGATATGCTCAGCGGAGCGGTGATGAACATTAACGGGTATGGCGATGTGAAAATTATGGCGGACGGTACGACTGAATTCAATCCCGAGGTTTACCATGCACAGCTTGATGCCGAGTATGCCGACAATCGAAGCAACAGTATCATTATGGAAACCACGTTGGGCGTGAAGAACGGTATTCCCGAAACGGTAAAGCTTGATGTGAGTATCATTGATACCTGCGGTGTGCGTTCAAACAGATTTCACGTTGATATCACCGAAACCGCAGAGGATGACGGCGGTGATTCCGGTGAGGGTGAGGAAGCCGGTAATATAACCTCACGCAGTAAAACCACAAAGCTAAAGACCACCAAGGTGAAAACCACAAAAGTAAAGACCACAAAGGCGAAAGCCTCAAAATCCGCAAAAGCCGATTCGGAGGATGAGAACGACGAGCCGGAGCAAATTGTTATAAATGCCGGAATTGATGACGGCGTTGAGATTAATAATAACAGAAGGAAGCTCACGCTTGCTTTCTGCGCGGCGGCTGCCTTGATAGCCGTTGCATCGGGCTGCGCGGTTGGAATACGCAGTAAGGAAAAACATAAAAAATAAAATTCGTGGCTAAAAAAGCGATTGAAAGGAAGGGGCATTTGATGAAAAAATACGGCTTGTTGGGTAGAAATCTTTTGCACAGTCTTTCTCCCGAAATTCACAGAGAGTTGGGAAATCTGCGATATGACCTTTTTCAGCTTGAACCGGAAAAGCTGGATGAATTTTTTAAGAAAAGAAGCTTTGACGGCATTAATGTGTCTTTTCCGTACAAAAAGGATGTCATAAAATATTGTGACGTCCTCACAGAAACGGCGCAGAGAATAGGCAGCGTTGATACAATTGTTGTTGACGGTGACGGTAAGCTTGTGGGCGACAATTCCGAGTATTTTGGCTTTTGCTATATGATAAACAAATGCGGAATTGATGTTTCGGGCAAGAATGTGCTTATCTTTGGAACGGGCAGCAATTCCTTTACCGTGCGTGCCGTTGTTGAGGATATGGGTGCGAAAAAGATTTCTACCGTTTCCCAACAGGCAATTTCCGACGGCGAGGATTTTTATTTGTACAGCGATACCGATATAATCATAAACACAACAATTATCGGAACTTATCCGAATAACGGCGCCGCCTTTGTTGAACTCAATCGTTTTCCGAATTTGTGCGGTGTTATGGAGCTTGTCAATAATCCGAGAAGAACACGCCTGATTTGTGATGCGGAGGATTTGAATATTCCGAATTCCGACGGACTTTCCATGCTTGTTGCCCAGGCGTACCAGACCGAAATAAAATTCGGTTTAATCGAGCCTGATGAGGAGCTTATCAAAAAGACCTACAAAACGATGAGCGACCGCAGAAAGAATATAATTATTATCGGACTTCCGGGCTGCGGAAAAACAACGATTGCAAAGGTTATTGCAGCAAAGCTCGGCAGACCGTGCATTGATGTTGAGAGGCTTATTTCCATGAAGGCCGGTATGCCGCTTTCCACGCTCTATATGGCGTATGGAGAAAGATATTACCGTGAAATTGAAACGGAAACTCTCAAAAAAATCACTCGTAACGGCGGTCAGGTTATTGCCTGTGAAAGCGGCGCTATATTGAGCAAGGAAAATCAGTATTATATCCGGCAAAACGGATATGTTGTCTGGCTTTCGAGAGAGCTCAGCGGACTTAAATTTGACGGCGTTCCGCTCATCAGAAATTTTGATGCACTAAAAAGACTTGATGAGGAGCGCTCTCCGATTTATAAATTCCTTGCGGATATCAATGTTGAGGTTACCGACAATATTGAGAAAACAGTTTACGAGATAATTGAAAAAATAAAGATAAAACCCACCGAAGCAATTGAAGATTAAAGCAAGGCGCTGTAAAAAAACAGTCCGAAAAAAGAACTACAAGTCTGCCGAAAAAGGTAGGCTTGTAGTCTTTTTTGTGGTA
>CAYYLP010000037.1:0-14628 GCA_964472865.1 uncultured Ruminococcus sp.
TATGATATAATAAAAAATGCCGGTTTGCTCGGCGTGGGAGAATATTTGCCATGGCTTTCCGATATTACGTTCAGAATGAACAGGAACGCCGCATCGGTCTTAACGGTTTGCGATAATGGCAGAGCTGTTGCGTGTGCGATGAAGCTTTTTGTTACGGACACTGCGGTGCTGCTCGGTGCGGTTGCAACACGACCCGAATACAGAGGCAGAGGCTACGCAGGTACGCTTGTTACTTGCCTTGCCGAAAGTGAAAACGGAAAGCGTGTTGAATTGCTTTGCAAAAATGACAGCATAGTGGAATTTTATAAATCAATCGGATTTAAAGTGAAAAACGAATGGAGTATTATAAATGGATAACAATTTTTTTCAGATAAGCGATAAGGTTTTAAATGCGGCGGAAACGGCAAAGAAAAAAATACAGCCGTATTTTGATAAAACAGACGAAATTACAGAGTATAACCAGCAAAAGGTTCTTGCCGCTTTTATCAAAAACGGTGTTAGTGAGGCTATGTTTGCCGAAAGCACAGGCTACGGCTACGGCGACAGGGGGCGAGAGGTTATCGACAGGGTAGCGGCAGATATTTTCTGTGCCGAGGATGCTCTTGTTCGTCATAATTTTACCTGCGGAACGCATACTCTTGCAGTTGCGCTTTTCGGTATGCTCCGTCCCGGTGACACAATGCTTTGCGTGACGGGCTTGCCCTACGATACGATTCATTCAGTTATCGGAATTGACGGCAAGGGTGACGGTTCACTTGCGGATTACGGAGTTACATACAAGCAGGTTGACCTCAAAAATGACAAGCCCGATTATGAGGAAATCGAGAAAAGAGTCAGGGAGGAACAGCCCAAGCTTGTTTATATTCAGCGTTCAAGAGGTTATTCCCTGAGACCGAGCCTCTCCTGCGAGGAAATAGGCGAAATTGCAAGGATTGTTAACGCAAACAGCAACGCCGATATTATGGTTGACAATTGCTACGGTGAATTTACGCAGAAGCTTGAACCCACCGAGGTTGGTGCTGATATCATCGCAGGCTCACTTATCAAAAACGCAGGCGGCGGAATAGCACGCACGGGTGGCTATGTTGCAGGACGTGCCGACCTTGTTGAAAAAATATCGTACAGGCTGACTACACCGGGCTTGGGCAGAGAGGTTGGTGCAACTCTCGGTATGTCAAGGGAGCTTTTTATGGGTCTTTTCTTTGCTCCGCATACGGTTGGTGAGGCGATTAAAACTGCTCGCTTTGCGGCGGCGCTCTTTGAGGAATTCGGCTTCGGAGCAACCCCGAAAAGCACCGATGACCGTTTTGATATTGTTCAGAGTATTTTGCTTGAAAATGAAGAAAATCTGATTGCTTTTTGTCAAGGACTTCAAAAGGGCTCACCCATTGATTCCTTTGTTGTACCCGAACCGTGGGATATGCCCGGCTACGATAATAAGGTTATAATGTCGGCAGGTGCATTCACGGGTGGAGCTTCAATTGAGCTTTCGGGAGATGCACCGTTGAGAGAGCCCTTTGCGGTTTATATGCAGGGCGGCTTAAATTTCCACAGCGCAAAGGTCGGTATTATGCTTGCCGCAGAAGAAATGGAAAAAAGGGGCTTGATATAATTGAAATATGACGGAATTTTTCCCGAAACGCTTGCTTTGATGGCGCAAAATCAGTTTGAAAACAGCAAAACCTTTTATGAGGAGCATAAGCAGGAGCTAAAGGACGGCTTTGTTGTTCCGCTCCGGCAGATAGCAATGGCTTTGAGCAGCCGGGTTTATGCCCTTGATGATATGATTGTGACCGACCCCGTGCGAATGGTTTCGAGAATAAGACGTGATAACCGCTACACCAAGGACAAATCACTTTACAGAGATCATCTTTGGGTGATGTTTATGCGTAACAAGCGTGAATGGTTTAATTACCCCTGTATGTGGCTTGAGGTCAATCAGGATTACTGGGGCTACGGTGTGGGCACCTATTATGTTGATGCCAAGTATCTGGAGCTTTACAGAAAGGCGCTGCTCGAAAGACCGCAGGAGTTTCTCCACGCAGTTCACCGAGCGGAAAATGCAAGCAACGTGTGCCATAATGCGTACTATAAAAAGCCCAAGCCGGGTAAACCGATAGCCGAGCTTGAGCCGTATTACGATGTTAAGTCACTCGGATATATGCAAGTAAGGACCGATTACAAGACTCTTGAAAGCGAAAGGGTAATTGAGGAGGTCGGCAAGGCTTTTGAAGAATTTTCGGAGCTTTATTTATTCCTTAAAGAGGTTGCGGATGAAAGGACGGCGTTATGATGAATTTTAAGGGCTTTAAAAGCGGAACGGATATAAGAGGCTATGCGGCAGAAGAATGCAGTGACAGCCCTCTTTATTTGAGCGATGAGCTTGTTGCATCGGTTGCGGAGAGCTTTGCTTCGTGGCTTTGCCGAAAAAGCTCAAAGCAGATGAGCGAATTGAAAATTTCCGTCGGCAGAGATTCGAGAATTTCCGGACCGAGAATTGCCTCGGCGGTGATTACGGCTTTGACCTCCTGCGGAGTGAGCATTACGGATTGCGGACTTTCCTCAACTCCGGCAATGTTTATGTCAACCCTTGACCTCGGCTGTGACGGTGCAATTCAAATCACGGCAAGCCATCACCCGTGGGACAGAAACGGACTGAAATTTTTCACTCCGCAGGGCGGACTGGACGGCGGAGATATTTCCGAGCTTTTGACCGGGGCAGAGGAGCTTTACGGCAAAGAGTACACGGCAATGCCCTCACAGGTGACAGAGAAAAATTATATGAGCGACTATGCAGCACGCTTGCGAGAGATGATAAAGCAGGGTGTCAATGCCGAAAATTACGAAAAACCGCTTGAGGGCTTCAAAATAATTGTTGATGCCGGTAACGGTGTCGGCGGATTTTATGCAACGGATGTGCTTGCACCGCTCGGTGCGGATATTGAGGGCAGTCAGTTTCTTGAGCCCGACGGAATGTTTCCAAATCATATTCCAAATCCCGAAAATGCGGAGGCTATGGACTCGGTTTCAAATGCGACAGTCAAAAGCCGTGCAAATCTCGGCATAATCTTTGATACCGATGTTGACCGTGCGGGCTGTGTTGAGGCGAACGGTGAGGAAATTAACCGTAACCGCCTTGTTGCCCTTGCTTCATATATTGCGTTGGAGGGCACGGACGGTGGCGTTATTGTTACCGACAGCGTGACCTCGGACGGACTTAAAGAATATATAGAGGCACTCGGCGGTGAGCATTATCGCTATAAGAGGGGATACCGAAATGTTATCGACAAGCAGATTGAGATGAACAACAGTGGAAAATTTTGCCCTCTTGCAATGGAAACCTCCGGTCACGCCGCATTCAAGGAGAACTATTACCTTGATGACGGAGCCTACCTTATGACAAAAATAGTTATTCTTCTTGCCCGTGACAAATCGGGCGATGCAATCGGAAGGATTCTTGCACCGCTCAAGCAGCCCGTTGAGGCAAAGGAGCTTCGCTTTGATATTAAGCAAGAGGATTTCAGAGCCTACGGCGAAAAGGTGATTTCAGAGCTGGAGAATTATTATTCCGAAATGGAGGGCTGGACTGTTGCCGAGGATAACCGCGAGGGAATGAGAATTTCCGCAGATAAGGAGCACGGCGACGGTTGGCTTTTGCTGAGAGTCAGTGTTCACGACCCGGTTATGCCTTTTAATATGGAGAGCAATGAGCGCGGCGGTGTGAAGAAAATTGCGAAAAGCTTTTATGGATTTGCAAAAAAATGCGAGGACATAAACATCGAGCCACTGAACAGCTTTCTTATGGATGTATAATTTTTAAGCGAGAAAATGTACAAATTCAACAAATAAATCCTATAATACCGATAAAAATGACATTTTGTTAACGATTTGGAAATATTTACACAACAATAACACATCAATGATAATGTAAAATGATATGGGCATCTGCCGTCATGGGATGGCGGTGTGCCCATGTCAAATTTTATGGAGGTGTATGTATGAAATCAAAAACATTTTTATCGGTTATCAGCATCATATTGACGGTGAGTCTGCTGTTTGGTACGGCAGTTGGTGTTTCGGCGGCAGATAATGCTGTAACCTACCGTTCCGGAGAGTATTTTTTAACTAAAATTTCTCACCCGGCAAAATATTCGGGTGAAACGGACGGAATTGTCGATTACATAGCTGACGGAGTGGTGTCCGCAAGCGATAACGGTCAGGGCGACCGTGCTCAGAACTATGCGTGGGCATCCGTTCCCTACGGCGATTGTGTTTATGTTTCGACAAACTACAATTCACTCGGTCTTACCCTCGGCTTTATGGATTCTGTTCTCGGTCACGATTTTGAAACCGAGCAGATGAATGCAACTCTTGATGTTATGTTTAACGGACATTTCTTCACGGGAGAACCCGACGGCGCGAACACGGGCGGTCTTTTGACTAAAATCAATACCAAAACCAATGAAGTTACAGTCCTTATGGGCAAGTCGGTTGACGGAAATTCCGTTCAGCTCCGCAATGCCTGCATTTTCAAGGATAAACTCTATTTCTGCGGTTCGGTCAACGGCTTGCCGAAGATTGTTGAGGTTGACCCCGAAACCGATAAGTGTACAATAATTTATGAGGGAATTAACCCGAAGGATTATTATGCCGCTTATCTTCAGGGAATTTGTACAGGTATCAGAGGTCTCTGTGCGTTTGGTGATTACCTTATTGTCAGTATGGTAACGCTTGAGGGACCGCAAATCCTCATTTCCGCAAATCCCTCGGAAGGTCAGGATGCATTTACACTTATTGCCGACCAGGAGGCACTTTACGACTATCCGGCATATCATTTCCCCGACAGCATTTACGGCGGTTCGATTTGGGAAATGGCAGAATATAACAATTCGCTCTATGTTTCAATTTGCACCGGTACGCCCGATAATATGCCGAATGAAAATACAATGCAGTCCTTTGCGGTTGTAAGAGGTGATATGGGTGATAGCTTTGACAAATGGAGCTGGACTCCCGTTATCGGTGACAAGGAGGACGGAGCACGCTATACCTTCGGAGTTGACCCTGAAAGAACCAGAGCCGGTGCAGGCGTTTTCCATATTTATGACGGCTATCTTTATATCGGAGAGTATAATGATGAGGAAATTCCTCTCGAAAGAATTCTTTTCGATGCAGATTTTGACTTTATGAATGCGAACCTTGAGCAGTCCGTAAGCCTTTACAGAATGGATAAAGACGAAAATATTGAGCTTGTTATGGGTAACGCAACAAAGATGTTCCCCAACGGAAGCCTTTCCGGTTTGAAATCGGGCTTCGGCAGAAATGAGAACCAGTATATTTGGCGAATGGGCGACTATAACGGAAAGCTCTATGTAGGTACATTTGATACAAGCAGCTTGCTTGAGCCCATCGGTCAATTCGCAAATGGCGATCTTCTCACAATGAACCCGTCGGAATGGGTATCTCTTATTCAGTATGTCAAGAAGCTTATTGAGGTTTCGGACACCGGTGATGAGGACTCGTCAACCGATTCACAAAATGTAAAAGCTCTTTTCAAAAAGTATAGTGTCAAAACCATTGCGTCTATGGCGGCAAAGAGCGTTAACGGCAAATGCACCGGCAATGAAGCTGAACTCGAAAGCTTGATGAAGACTGTTAAGGGTCTTTTGAAGTGTGCCGGATATATGAAGGATGCAACAAGAGGCTTCGACCTTTATGTTTCCGAGGACGGAATAAATTTCACCGCCATCACAACGGACGGCTTCGGTGACCCCTATAACCATGGTCTGAGAACCTTCTCAGCACTTGAGGACGGACTTATGATAGGCACAGCCAACCCGTTCTATGCTTGCCAGATTTGGATGCTTACCGACGGAAACGAGGTTGAGAAAGAGGATAATTCCTTATGTGCAATCCTCGAAAGAGTTTTCGGTGATGTTATTGATTATTTCGTGACATTTTTCAAGGAATTTCATCTCATATTTGATTTGATTTTCTGATATACATTGAAAACTTAACACATAAACATAATATATAAAAACACATAAAATGCATAAACAAAAGGTATAAATCAACAAAGCCGCCGGTCTTTAAACAGACTTGCGGCTTTGCTCATTTATGCAGTATAATTTGTGTGGAAATAATAAGGAGAAGCTTTTAATTTTGGTACAAATCAGCAGAACTGTCGGGCTGTGTCGATTAATGCTTTAGGGTTCTTTTTTCTGTTATGATGGTTGCGGCGGCATCCCACGGGTCGGTCGGGATTACTCCGGGTTCAAAAAGGAGAATTTCGGGACAGAGAATGATGCGGCTTCCGTTGAAGTCCTTGCAAAAGCGGTCATAATATCCGCCACCCTTGCCGAGCCGATTGCCGTTCTCATCCGCCGCCATACAGGGCATAATCGCAAGGTCGATTTCGTATTTCGGAATGATTTCACAGCCGTCGATCGGCTCCGGAATTCCGAATTTCCCTTTTTGCAGCTGTGCGGTGCTTTCTATTTGAACCGCCTCCATTGTGCCGTTGCCGGTTATTTTCGGGACACAAAGTCTCTTGCTGTCCTTTAAGGCTTCCGAGATGAATTTTGAGGTGTCTGCCTCGCTCGGCAATGACACATATATAAACACGGTGTTTGCCGCTTTCCAATGCTCCGTTTGCAAAATCTGCAAAAGCATTTTTTCGCCCCAGAGGGTAAATTTCTCCTGCGGTGTAGTTTTTATCAGCTTGCGGCAAAATACACGCAGCTCGTTTTTATTCATAATTCCGCCTCGCTTTCAATGCAATTATATCACCCGTGTCAAGCAAAATGACCGTCGAAGCTCTAAAGCCTCGGCGGTCGATTTTCTTTATACCTTGAGCTTGATGCCCTTGCTTTCAAGCGTGGCAATAAGGTCATTGACAATCGCCATAACCTCGTCCTTGACAAGCGTTCTTTCGGGGTGAGAGAACACGATTCTTACCGTAATGGATTTTCCGTTTATATCGGAATAGGTATCGGCAAGAGAAATCTTCTTGACAAGCTCGGAATTGATAAGCTCCATAGCTTCCTTTATCGGCTTGAAGGTATCCGTAACAAAGGTAACGTCAACCTCAATTGACGGATATTTTGAGGCTTCCTCGTATTTGATGCCGTCGTTCTCAACGGTAACCAGCTCGTTAATATCAATTTCGAGGAAAACAACGCTTGCCTTTTTGTCGATGTTTCTGAGAACCTCGGGGTGAACAACGCCGATTGCACCGATTTCTTTACCGCCGCAAACGATTGCATTGTAGTTTTTCGGATGGATATAATTAAGCGTTGCCTTCTTTGCGTTAAATGTAAGGTTCTTATGCTTGATATCGTCCACCGCAACGGAAATCATTTTGATAAGCTTGAAGTAAAGCTCCTCGGTGGTGTCGGTCTTGCTGAAAAGAGTAATTGCAAGCTTCTTTTGCTCACGGCAAAGATTGTTTTCGTCAAGACCGTTTACAACACGACCGATTTCAAAAATTCCGAATGACGGTGCATAGGAGGAATTGGATTTAACCTGACAAAGCTGCGTCGGAATCATTGAGCTTCTGATGGTTTCGATGTTCGGATTTGTAGCATTGAGCAGCTTTACATTGGGCTCGGTAGTGATGCCGAGCTTTTTATATTCGTCACTGTATTCCCAAATGTAGGAATGAACCTCATGAAGTGAAAATTCTCTGACAAGAATATCCTTGAGCTTGTCTTCAATGCTTTTTTCGGCAAAGGGACGGACAGGGTAGAGGGGAGAATCCGCTGTATGAATGTCGAAATTATCATAACCGTAAATTCTTGTGATTTCTTCAATAATATCCGCTTTGAGGGTAACATCTTTGGTTGCTCTCCAGCTCGGAACGTCAACGGTAAAATTATCTCCGTCAAGCTTAACCTTAAAGCCGAGTGCGGTGAGGGTTTTTACAATTGTGTCGTTGCTGATTTCTATGCCGGTGTAGCGGTCAACGAATTTTTTGTCAAAGCTGAGTCGGACGTCGTCAAACTTATGTGCATATTCATCGGTAAGGCTTGATGTAACCTTAACTCCGCCGTCAAAGTCACTCAAGAGCTTGACGAAACGTGCAACGGCAGTTACAGTCATTTCGGGGTCAAGGCTCTTTTCGTAACGCATGGATGCATCGGTTCTGTGGGAGAGACGTGCAGAGGACTTTCTGATGGAAACCGCATCAAAGGTTGCGGACTCCAAGGTGAGAGAGCTTGTGTCCTCAACAATTTCGGAATCAAGTCCACCCATAATACCTGCAATTGCAACCGGTGTGTTATCGTTGCAAATCATAAGCGTATTTTCATCAATATGGCGCTCGACGCCGTCAAGCGTTTGGAACTCAAACGGAGCTTCAAAGCGTTTGATTCTTATTTTTTCAACCCTTCTGGAATCGAAAGCGTGCATCGGCTGACCCATTTCAAGCATAAGATAGTTGGTCAAGTCGGCCAAGAAATTGATGGCTCTCATTCCGCAATAGAAAAGTCTGATTCTCATATTTGCAGGGCTGATTTTTCTTGTAATATTTTCAAACTGAAGGCACGAATATCTGTAGCAAAGCGGGTCTTCGATTTTCATATCAACCTGCGGAAGTGATTTATATTGAGCAAGGTCAACGGTTTCAAGCTCCTTGAGCGGTCTGCCGGAAAGTGCCGCAAACTCTCTTGCTATTCCGTAATGACCCCAAAGGTCGGGACGGTTTGTGAGCGATTTATTGTCAACCTCAAAGATGATATCATCAATCGCAAAAACATTCTTGATGTCCGTACCGTTTGCAAGGCTCGAATCCAAATCCATAATACCGGAATGGTCATCGCTGATTCCGAGCTCCTTTTCCGAGCAGCACATTCCGCAGGAGGTGTAGCCTGCAAGCGGTCTGGGAGTTATCTCAATTTCGCCCAGCTTAGCGCCAACCTTTGCAAAAGCGGTTTTCATTCCAACTCTGACATTGGGTGCGCCGCAAACAACATCTGTCAGCTTGCCGTCGCCGGCATCAACCTTGAGCAGATGAAGCTTCTTTGATTCGGGGTGCTCATCGACCGATTTGATTTCGGCAACAACAATTCCGCTGATGTCGCTGCCCTTATAGAAAATTTCGTTTTCAACCTCGGCGGTTGACAGGGAAAACTTGTGGATAAGCTCATCAATGTCAAGCCCCGAAAGGTCAACGAAATCTTTAATCCAATTTATTGAAATAAACATTAGAAAAACATTCCTTTCGTTGTAGGTTTACCGTGAGTGATTTTGCCGTTAAACAATTTGTGCTCAAAAGCAAAAGCGATTTTATCCAAACCTTACTCATCGTCGGTGAATTGTTCAAGATTAACCAGGCTGCCGCTGTTCAGGTCACGGATATCCTTAACGCCGTATTTCATCATGGCAAGACGTGTGAGACCGAGACCAAAGGCGAAGCCTGTGTACTCATCGGGGTCAATGCCGCCCTCCTTGAGGACATTGGGGTGAATCATACCGCAGGGGCAAAGCTCAAGCCAACCGCTGTGCTTACAGGAGGGGCAGCCTTCGCCGCCGCAGATAAGGCAGCTTATGTCAAGCTCAAAGCCGGGCTCAACGAACGGGAAAAAGCCGGGACGCAGACGAACCTTGATGTCCTTTTGGAAAACCTCGGAGAGCATTGTTTTCATAAAGAAAATGAGGTTGGAAATCGAAATATCCTTGCCTACCATAACGCCCTCCATCTGGAAGAACGTGTTTTCATGGCAGGCATCGGTGCTCTCGTTGCGGAAGCAGCGACCGGGGAAAACCGCCTTAATCGGCTTACCCTCATTGATAAGCTGATCCTTATATTTTTTATAGATAGCGTTTTGAGCCGCAGAGGTCTGCGACTTGAGAAGCTGTCCGTTTGTAAGATAGTAGGTATCCTGCATATCTCTTGCCGGGTGGAATTTCGGAATATTGAGGGATTCAAAGCACTCGTAATCGGTTACGATTTCACTGTAATCCTCAACGGTGAAGCCCATCGACTTGAAAACATTTTCACACTGACGTTGCACAAGAGTGATGGGATGATAAGAGCCTCTTGCAAGCTCAGTCGGAACCGAAACGTCAAATTCGGGGGTCATTTCGATTTCTTTTTTCACTGCCAGCTCATGAAGCTCCTCCGCCTTTTTGGTGATAGCTTCGGCAACACTCTGCTTAAAGGTGTTGATGACCTGACCCATTTTCTTTTTCTCATCGGGAGCGAGCTTGCCCATTCCCTTGAGAAGCGTTGTTACAAAGCCGCTCTTGCCGAGGAAGTTGACACGAAGTGTTTCAAGCTCGGCGGCGTCCTTGACCTGTGAAATAGACTCTTCAAATTTCGCCTTGAGCAAATCAATTTGTTCTGCCATTTCAGTAACCATTCCTTTCGTATATTTAAAAAATAGATTATAAAATAAAAAGTCCCATAACACAAAGGTTATGGGACGAATTAACCGCGGTACCACCCAAATTCAGAGCTGAGACCCTGCACTTTAGTCCGTTTCGGCGTGTACGGAAACACCTTGCTTAATCAACGCTTTCGCAAGCCACTCCGATGCTGAAATTCACTTTACCCGTAAGGCGGTGCTTTCAGCCGACGGCAGCCGCTCTCTTTTTCTTACCGCAGTAAAATTACTTACACATCTTCAACGTGTGCCTTTCCAAGACATCTTATCATTTTAATTCCGATTTGTCAAGGATTAAAGCTTATTTCTTATGATTTTTCCGCTGGTTGTTTTCGGGAGCTCATCCTTGAAAACAACAATTCTCGGATATTTGTAGGGGGCGGTGTGCTCCTTGACATAATTCTGAATTTCCTTTTTGAGATCATCTGTGGGCTCGGTGCCCTTTGTCAAAACGATTGAAGCCTTGACAACCTGACCTCTTACCTCATCCGGAGCGGCAGAAACGCCGCATTCAAGAACATAGGGAAGCTCCATAATGACATTCTCAATCTCAAAGGGTCCTATGCGGTAGCCCGATGACTTGATAACATCGTCGATTCTGCCGACATACCAATAGAAGCCGTCCTCATCACGCCACGCAACATCGCCTGTGTGATAAAGTCCGTCGTGCCAGCACTCGGCTGTCTTTTCCTCATCGCCGTAATAGCCGACGAAAAGTCCGCAAGGAACCTTGTCACGCTCGCCCTTGATGACGATTTCGCCCTCTTGACCGACGCCGACACTCTTTCCGTCGGGGTCAACGATATCAACATCAAAGGTGGGAACAGGCTTGCCCATTGAGCCGAGCTTGTGCTCCGAGCCGAAAAGGTTGCCGACAACAAGCGTTGTTTCGCTTTGACCGAAGCCCTCCATAACCTTGAGCCCTGTGAGCTTGTTGAGCTGACGGAAAACCTCCGGGTTAAGAGCTTCACCGGCAATTGTTGCGTGCTCAATTGAGCTGAGGTCATACTTTGTGAGATCTTCTTTAATCATCATTCTGTACATCGTCGGGGGAGCGCAGAAGGTTGTTATATTATATTTTTTGAACATCGGCAAAATATCGGAAGCATGGAAGCGGTCAAAATCGTAAACAAAAATTCCCGCCTCGCAAAGCCACTGACCGTAGAGCTTGCCCCAAAGAGCCTTTGCCCAGCCGGTGTCGGAAATTGTGAGATGAAGTCCGTCGGGGTTTACACAATGCCAATAATTAGCCGTTACGAAATGTCCGAGCGGATATTTAAAGTTATGTGTTGCAATTTTCGGATATCCCGTTGTGCCCGAGGTGAAGAACATCAGCATTTTATCGTCGCCGCACGCACTGTCCTCGGTGCGTTCAAATTCCTTGCTGAAAAGCTTAACCTCATCGTCAAAATTATGCCAGCCGTCCCTTGCGTTGCCGACGATTATTTTCGTTTTGAGTGTGGGTGAATTTTTTTCGGCAAGCTCAACCTGATGTGCCGTATCATCATCCGAGGTGCAAAGAATTGCACTTACACCTGCGGCATTGAAGCGGTAATCCAAATCGTGCTCCTGCAAAAGATGCGTTGCCGGAATTGCAATTGCACCGATTTTGTGCAAAGCAAGAATGGAGAACCAGAACTGATAATGGCGTTTGAGCACGATCATAACTCTGTCGCCCTTTTTGATGCCGAGCGATTTGAAATAGTTTGCCGTCTGTGCGGAATATTCCATCATATCCTTAAAGGTGAAACGGCGCTCTGTTTTGTTTTTGTCTATATGGAGCATTGCCGTTTTTTGCGGCAGCTTCTTTCCGAGACCGTCAACGATATCAAAGGCAAAATTAAATTTATCTTCATTTTCATAGCGGAGGGAGAGAACCTTGCCGTTTTCGTCCTCCTTCGGGTGAATGAAATTGTGATAAATTCTTCTGCCCGTGCCGCTTCTTTTCGGAGACTCGTCATTTATCCTGCTTTCGGGAGCAACGCCCTCGCCCTCGCCCGAGGGATTGAAAACAAGAGCGTAAAAGGTAGTTTCTTCCTTATCAACAGCTATCATTCCGTGAGGAGTTGAGCTGTCAAAATAAATTGTGTCGCCCGGCTTGAGTATTTCAACGTGATTGCCGACCTGAACTCTCAAAGTACCGCTGACAACAATATCAAGCTCCTGTCCCTCATGGGTGGTGAGTGCAATATCCTCGCTGCCCTCATTCGGGTCACACTTAACAAACAGCGGCTCACAAATTTTATTTTTAAAGGCTGCGGCAAGGTTATAATATTCCATACCGTGAGCGTGGTCAATCACCTGACCCTCACCGCTCCTTGTAACCGTATAGGATGCCAAAACGGGACTTTTACCCTCAATAATATCATTAACATCAACATTAAAGGCAATAGCACATCTGTACAAAAACGCAAAGGCAAGGTCCTTTTCTCCACGCTCGCAGGCAATATATTCCTCAATTGTCATATCGGTCTTTTCCGCCATATCGGCAGGGGTAAAGCCCACGATTTCACGCAGCTCCTTAATTCGCCGTGCCATTTCGTTAATTTTGAAATCCAAGCCTGTCATTTCTTTCATAACCGTCCGTCCTTTCATAAAAAATAAAGCTCGTCTCAAAGAATAACCTTTGAGACGAGCTGTAAAAACTAACCCGCGGTACCACTCAAATTGCGTTCAACGAACGCCGCTTCGGACTCTATCAAGTCCTATGCTTTCACGCAGCCTTACGGGAGGGGTCTACTTGAAAATCTTTCTTCCCTCCGACTCGGAAGCTACAAACTCAAAACTCACTTATCGGCTTTCACCGTCCGCCGACTCTCTGAAAAGCTACTGCTTCAAGTCCTCTTCGTCACAGTCTTTAATATTCATTTGTATGGATTTTAACACGATTTTTCCGTGTTGTCAAGAGCTGATAAATAATTTATCCGCATTTATTAAAGATTGTCAATGTCAAAAATTATTTGACGGATAAATGCGATGATGTTCTTGAAGAAATTGCCGATTTTTGCCCAAAAGCTGATTTCGTTCTCGGTCTTTTCTCCGTTGCCCTCATAGCAGCCGATGTTGTGCGTATCGGTCAAGGGGTTGCCGTAGAAATCCTGCTCACCCATATCTTCTTCAACCTGTATGCCCTTACCGATGAGCTTGGAGCCCTCGGCAAGCATAAAGCTGTTCTTATCGTCAAGGTCTGTTCCGATGAATTCGGGGATGACATTGACGGAGTTTTTCGCCAAGGAGGGGATAGCACAGTTATAGAAGCAGTTGTTGGTAATTGTGCCGGTGAACGCACGGAGATACTTTTTGCCTGTATCGTCGTTGACAGAAACCTTTTTGGTTATGAACTGCGTGTCGGAATCTTTTCCGTAGAAAATGTTGTTGGCAATGTAGCAATTTCTGACATCCTTCAGGTTGAATGATGAGCAGTTTATAAGGGTGTTGTTATAGAACTTCAGATTATCCATATATTGAGCCTTGTCGTTCTCAATTGTGTAATCGTAAGCCGGTGTGCCAAGCACATTTGCAAAGCTGTTGTCGCCCTTGTTATCGTTGACGGAAAGGCAATATCTTACCGTACAGTTTGTGTTCCTGGTCTGATGGTCGTAAACGCAGTTGTTGATAAAGCGAATATTGTCGTGAGAATAAATGTACTGATATGTGCTGTCCGTTGTCCAGCCGTCGAAGTCAACCGCCATACCGTCCTTGTAGTTCTCCGCACCGGCGATTTCGCAGTTTTCGATGAGGTAATTCTTTGCGTGATGTGACCACATTGGGGCGGTGTAATGGTCGGTATTGAGTGAGGTTTTGATGAGTGAGCAATCTCTGACGATAAGGTTGTTTACAGAGCCGATGATTATTGCATCGTAGTAAACATTGTAGAGAGAAGTGCCCTCAATGAGGATATTCTGATTGTAGGATTCCTCAGGTGAAATGAAAATATCTCTGCTCCACTCCAGGGTGTTGCCGTGCATATTTATTCCGTAGGCGCAGTTGTAAATGTTTACATTTGTCACGCTTACGTTTTCAAGATGAGTATATTTGCCGGTTGAGCAGATAAAGATGGCAGCGTGGTTGGAGCCGTAAGCCTCGGTTTCGTGATCCCAAATGTTATGGAAGGTGCAGTTGTCGATTTTAATATCCTTCATTATGCCGAAATTATTGTCGGCGTATACATTCAAGCCCTTTGCATCGGGTGCGGTAAATTCAAGATTTTCTACAGTCCAGCCGTTTACATTGTGAATGTAGAATG
>CAYYLP010000038.1:0-12264 GCA_964472865.1 uncultured Ruminococcus sp.
AACACCTCAATCACATCGTGCCCTACGGGTTTGCAATATAAACAAAAATTCAGCAAGCCTTTAGCAAACCCCTCCGTCACGTCAGCTAAAAGTAACCATAAAGTTCTGCGTGATAGTGTCTCTAACTGATTTCATAACAAGTGGGGCAATGTGGTCTAAAAAACACTGTATCATACGGATAATCACGAATGATACAGTGTCGGTTTCATTATTATACTGTGCAATAATCGCTTTGCGGATAGCGATGCGACTACGTTATCGGTAAATTTACTTTGAATAGGTATTCTTAATTGCATTAAAGGAAGCATCGCTGATATCGTGCTCTATTTTGCAAGCATCCTCGGCGGCAATCTCGGCATCGACACCGAGACTGACAAGGAAATCCGTCAAAACAGTATGGCGTTCATAAATCTTATGTGCAACCTCAAGACCTGCCGCAGTCAAAGATATATAGCCATCCTTGTCAACAACAATATAATCTCCGCTTTTCAGCAAGCCAACCGCTCGGCAAACACTCGGCTTGGAAAAGCCCATATACTCGGCAACATCCAGTGACCTTACCGCACTCATTTTTCGAGAAAGAATATATATAGTTTCGAGATACATTTCTCCCGATTCCTGTAAATGCATAAATAAATCCCCTTTCGTTTACGCTCATATTATTCTAACACATATTTCATAAAAAAACAAGAGAGAGCCTGTAAGCCCTCCTGTTTTCGCATAGCCGGATTATTCGCATTCCTCGTTTTTGCAAAAAAGCTTGTCATTGTCCGAGTAAATCTCAAACGCATTGTGGACAACCTCAATTTCACAATCACCGTGTATGCCGCCAAATTCGCCATCCAACGTCCACGGAACCTGCTCATTGCAGGTAATCTTAACCTTTTTGGTTCTCAACAAAACCATTTGCTCTCCGTCGTATTCTTTTTTGGTTGCTTTTTTGAGTATTTTAAGTGCATCGGTATTACGTTTGAGACCCTTAACAAGGAAAAGCTCCATGTACCCGTCATTAAGCTTGACATCATCCAGCTTCATCAAGCCGGCAATCGTCGTCGCATTGGAAATTGAGCCGAAATAAAAATCGTCCTCAATAACGCCGTCATCATATTCAATTTTCATCCGGCTCGGCTTGAAGCTTTTGAGCATCGGCACAAGACGAATTACAAAACCATTTATCAGATACGCCGAGCGACCGAGCAGATTTTTCATCCTCTGCGGTGTGTTATAAGAAATATCCGTCGCCGCTCCGAAGGAGGCTATATATGTAAAGTATCGGTCGTTAAATCTACCTAAATCATAGGTATTCTTCTTGCCGCTTTGGATAAGCGCCGAGGATGCTCCGAGACCCGCAGGTATTCCGAGCGTTGCGGCAAGGTCGTTCGTTGAGCCGGACGGAATATATCCGACAGGAATTTTTTTATTGATTTTCATCAGACCGTTGACAACCTCGTTGAGAGTTCCGTCACCGCCACAGCAAAGAATCATATCGTAATTCTCGCCATGCTCCTTAACAATCGTCGTTGCATCACCCTGACATCTTGTCGCTTTGATATCGGTATTCCAATCGGATTCCGAAAATTTATTGACGATTTCCAAAGCGCCGATTCGCTTGCTGTTACTACCTGCGCACGGGTTGATAATCAAAAGAGCTCTCTTTCCTTCCAACACGACCCAACCTTTCAAACAAAAAAGTATGTTTAATTATATCAGTCTCACGTTCTTTAGTCAATGGCTTTTTAAAGTATCATTTCAAACTCGCCCATACTGCCCTTTTTGAAATAGCTTTCGAGGTCATAGGGCGTATAAATTCCGGTATCCGTCACAACTCCGCTTACAAGCTCGGGCGGCGTGACATCAAAGGCAGGATAATAGCCTTTAAGACCGTCGGCAGCCGTTTTGACGCCCATTGCCTCAAGGACGAAATCGGGATCTCTCATCTCAATTTTAACCGTATCAATCGTCGTATGTCCCCTATCGGGTGCACCGGTAACGAAATACGGAATACCGGTATATTTTGCGGCTATGGCAATCTGATATGTGCCCACCTTATTGACAACGTGACCATCCATACAAATCACATCCGCCGCCGAGGTAAAGACATCGACGTTTTCTTTTTTCATAACAAAGGCAGGCATATTATCCGTGATAACGGTTGTATCAAAGCCCATTTCGTGGCAAACGGTTGCTGTCAGCCTTGCTCCTTGAAAATAAGGTCTGGTTTCGGGGCAGAAAATTTTGATATTATTGCCTCTCTCGCGTGCGACCTTGAGCATCATACCCACTATTGTTTCGCCAAAGCACTGTGTCATAATCGTACCGTTTTGAGGGAACATATCAACAAGATGCTCGGCAATGAGATTGATTTTGCTGTAGCGTAGATTATTCGCTTCAACGGTATGCTCAACGATTTTTTCGCTGACATCCTCCCTTGCTTCAATCGCCTTTTTTGCCGCCTCCAGACAACCGCCCGTGATAAGGGTCATACGCTGAACCGTGGTGGGACGTGCGTGAGAAATCGTATACGCCGCCTTTGTCAGATAGTCAATTTGCTCGGCTTCGCTTTTTTCTCGACATTCGTATGCGGCAAGAGCCATTCCCATTGCCGCCGCTGTATACGGACCCGCACTCTGTGTAACCATATCCGTTATTGCCTGCGTTACCTCATAATGATTCTTACAGCGGACAAATTCCACCCTACGGGGATATACACGACGATCAAGAATTCTGACCTCCCCGTTTTCGTACCAAGCAACATTTTCATATTGCAGCATAAAAGCCAAGCCCTCATCGGCTCTTTTCATAATTAATACAACCTTTCAACCGTCTTTTTCACATCGTAATAAATTCTTTCCTTATCGAGAGTTTTGAACACGCCGTTTTCATAAAGAATTTTACCGTCAACCATCGTCATAGCAACGTCACTGCTCTGCACCGAATAGGTTAGCAAAGCTTTTTTATCAAGCACCGGGTACATATGCGGCGCTTCATATGAAATCGCAATAATATCCGCCTTGTTGCCGACCTTGATTTCGCCGCAATTCGCTCTGCGTTGGAGCTTTGCACCGTTGACGGTTGCCATTTTCAAAACAGTATCGGCGTTCATCACTGTTGCATCGAGCATATAGCCGTTGTGAATTATCGAAGCAAGGTGCATTTCCTCAAGCATATCGAGATTGTTGTTGCTTGAAGCACCGTCCGTACCAAGGGCAACATTTATACCCATATCAAGCATTTTTTGAATCGGTGCAAAGCCGCTTGCCAGCTTCATATTGCTTGTCGGGTTATGCACAACGCTGACATTTTTTGCTTTAAAAATTTCCATATCGCTTTCGGCAAGCCAACCGCAATGCGCCGCAAACGCCGAGGAATCAAAGCCACCCATTTCGTTAAACCATTCGGTGGGAGTTTTGCCGTATTTTGCAATACATTCATCGTGCTCCTTTTGGGTTTCCGAAAGATGAATATGCAAATTTCCGTTTTGCTCGTTTACTTTTTCTATAAAAGCGGAAGCGATTTTCGGCGTGCAGGTGTATTCGGCATGAATACAGAAATCCACAAGCACTCTGCCGTCAAAGGAATTGTTGTACTTTTCGTAAAGCTCAAGTGCCTCCCTCATTCGATATGATTGCTCCGGAGCTTCGTTCGGGTCAAAGGACTGTACGGGACGTGAAATATTCGCCTTTATTCCCGATTCGACAACAGCCTCAATAGTCATCTCCGGTTCAAAATACATATCCGAAAAGCTGACCGTTCCACCCGAAATCATTTCGAGCAAGGCAAGCTCGCTGCCTGCCTTGATATCCTGTGCCGTCAATTTGTCCTCAATCGGAAAAACCGTATCAAACAGCCATTGCTGCAGCGGAAGGTCACTGCCGATACCCCTGAGAAGCACCATCGGGCTGTGATTATGGCAATTAATAAGCCCCGGCATCAGAATTTTGCCGCTCATATCCTTAATTTCGTCAAATTCGCCCTGCGGTCTTTCCGAGCCTATATAGCTGATTTTATCGCCTTCAACCGCAAGAAAATATTCCTCGCAAACATCAAAGCCGATTGAGCTTTTCATTAAAACATCGGCATTTTTAAAAAGAATTTTCATTTGCTCACCTTATCAAAAAATATAATATTTTTTCTCTCTCGGTTGAGAGTCAATCATTTCAAAAAGTGTGTCATAAAAGCTGTGCGTTTCCTCAACCTCGGCATTGAGACCGATAACCGTGCCGTGGTCGCCGGGCAAGGTAGGCATAACATTCCATTTGCCCTTTGCAATATTTTCCGAATCAAATTCGCAATAGCTGTCGCCAAACGGATATCTTGCCGAAACAACATTCACAAGTCCATCATTCGGCAGCCAGCTTTCATCAATCGCAAACTCGGATTTTGTGTTCGTCGAATATCTGCCCATCAGTGTAGCCGGAAGAAGCAACACGGGAAGCGTTGTGCTTTTGGGAATTTGATTTCCCGTCAAAGAGCTTGCCTCCGTTGTCAAATACGAATAAGAGAAATAATAAACGCCGTCAACAAGCCCGATTCTTTTGTTGAGCTCCTTCGCGCCGTCGGGAGAAAGGTCATAAAAAGCGTTGTCCGTACCCTCGCTGAAAACAGAGCTGATTACATCGCTTGTTGAGTCCTCCGATGAGGCATCTATATTAAATTGCTCCAGTCTGAAATCGTAGATTTTGTCGAGCTGTGTTGTGTTTGCCAATCCGCTTACGGCATAAATCATACCGAGTGCAAGATTTACCAGCTTGCCTTGGTCAACAACATAAAAAAGCGTTGAGCCGTTGTGCGGTGAGCAAAGTGTGGTCACGCTGTTGACCCAATCCGCCTTGCCACCCGTGAACAAAGCCGAGGTTTCGCTGCCGGTAGCATTTTTTTCCGCCTCATCGCCGTTGGCAAGCAGTGAGGTCAAGAGCCTTACCGTTTCACCGCCAAAGCTGTGACCGATAAGATTTACCTTTATCCGCTGACCCTTTTTGGTCTCACCACCCCAGTTTTCAACAAGTGCATTCTCGGCATTGTATACCCTGCCGTATCTCTCGTGACCGTGCGCCTTGCTGTGAGCCTCGCCGTAATCGACGGTTGTGCCTGTCAGCTCGGCATAAAGCTCGCACACTCTGTCCCATGTGCTTGAAAACGGTCCAACCGAAGCGACCCGGACATTATAGCCCTCTGAATTTAAATATTCGGAAAGCTTTCCCGTCGTGCTACCCCAATAGGAGGAAACATCGTCAATCTCCGATTCGGGACCCCAGCCTCCTAAACCGTGAACAAGTATGTAGGGATACTGAACCGGCGGCTCACTGAGCTTTTCGAGAATAACACCGTAGCCACCGAAAAAAAGCGGACTTATTGCGACAATCACAATGCAAGCGGCAACAATGAGTGCGATAATTCTTTTTGCCGATAATTTTTTGCTTATGCTTTTGTTTTTTTCTTCCTCAATCGGTGCCTCATCCTCGGTATCGTCAATATAAACAGGCTCCTGCTCATCCTTCAAAAGGAAATCGGTCGAAACCTCAAAAAGCCTTGCCATCGCAAGCACCTTTTCCGAATCGGGCTGTGCCCTACCGGATTCCCATTTTGAAACCGACTGTCGCGAAACCTCAAGCTTTTCCGCAAGCTCATCCTGCGACCACTTTCTGTCACGTCGCAGCATTTGTATTTTTTCGGAAATATTCATTTTTGTGTCCCCCTTTTCATATCTGTACCGTTATTATAGCAGCAACGGTTCAATATGTCTATCAACCCAACCTTGCTTTTTCAAAAAAAGCGTGTAAACCTGAGTTTACACGCCGATAAAATCAATCAAACAGCTTGATTCCGCCAAAGGGTCTGACAGAAAGCACATAGCAGGAGCCCTCACCGAAAACATTTTCGATTTTCTCGCAGAAGGCATCCAGCATATCAACGGGAACAAATGCCTGAATTGTGCCTGCAAAGCCGCCGCCGTGAACTCGCCAAGCGCCCTTGCTGTTCAAAAGTTTTTCGCAGAGTGCAAGTGCAAGCGAAACATTCTGATGCTCAACGTCCTTTGAGGTAAACACATTTTGATTATACATATATGATGAGCGTCCGCTTTCTCCGACAAGCTCCTTAAACAGCTCAAAATCGCCCTTCTCCAAGGCAGCAACCTCCGCCTCGGCACGTCTGTTTTCCGCAAAGAAGTGCATCGCTCTCAAAACGGCACGGTCATTGACCTTTTGACGAACAAGCGGAATATTATTCATAAATTCGTCCTCATCAACATCTCGAAGAACACTTTTGCCGAAAACCGCCGCCGCTTTTTCCATTTCTCCTCTGATAGCCGCATAATCCTCTGTCAAATCCGCATGGTCACCGCCGGTGTCAACAATACAAAGGGCGTGACCGCAGGAGGCAAAATCGAAATTCACCTTGTTAATAATCGGCTCGGCAGGATTCTTGAAATCAATTGTGATAAAGCTGCCCACAGAGCTCGCCATCTGATCCATCAGACCGCAGGGCTTGCCGAAATATTTGTTTTCGGCATATTGAGCGATTTTGGCAATATCAATCGGCGAAGCCTTACCGTCATTGTAAAGATGGTTGAGAACCGTTCCTATAAGCACCTCATATGCTGCCGATGAGGAAAGTCCGGAGCCCGAAAGCACACGGCTCATACTTGCGGCATTGAAGCCGCCGATTTTATAGCCGTACTCGACAAAGCCGGCACACATTCCTCGAATAAGTCCGACCGATTTTCCGAATTCCTCCTTATGTACCTCAAGGTCCGAAATATCAACCCTTTCCGCATCGAAGCGGAGGGATTTTTCAATAATTATTCCGTCATCTCTCTTTGCGGCTGCGGCAACGATATCAAGGTCAACGCTTGCCGCCAAAACCTTGCCGTGATTGTGGTCTGTATGATTTCCGCCAACCTCGGTTCTGCCGGGGGCACTGAAAATTTCTATTTCACCGTTCTCACCGAAAAGTTTTACATATTCATCAATTATCTCCGCAATTCTCTGCTTTTGATATTCAACAGCCTTGCTGCCGAGGTAAACCTCGTTAAGTCTTTCATCAAGCATACCGGAAGCGAGCTTTTCTTTTAATATTTTAGAATCAGCCATCGTTTTTTCTCCTCCTTGACTGTATTTGAACAATTTTACTGATAGCCAGCATTGAAATTCCCACCAACAGGAACAATAGAATAAACGGCAAAAGGAAAGCCGTTGACAACGGGTTGAACACGTTGCGACCGATGAACGTATAGGAAATGAGCAAGGGCGAATATCCGAAAAGTGAAAGTAAAAGAAAATATTCGTATCTGAAGCCCATTGCACCGTACAGCTTGCTGACGACGTTTATCGGCATACCGGGTACAAGCCTGAAAAGTGCAAGCAGCCACGGATTGCCCCTGCCGTCACGCTCAACAACGTACCTCACCATTTCGTTCTTTTGCAAAATCGTCTGCACACCTCCGGCACCGACTCTGATACCCCAAAAATACTTGATTGAATAAAGCATTGTCAGACCGAAAAGGTTAATCGGGATTGAAAAATATGACGGGAACACGGCACTTGTGATTGCGCACAAAGCCGAAACCGGGTAAAGATATATCGGAAAAACCGCCTTAAACGCATACAAGAACAAAACAAGTAAAAAAATTGAATATTTGTCCTCCATATGCTCAACCTTGTACTCGGCAGAAATCAGATATTCCTGATATCTCGAATACCAAAGTTGAATAGCATCATTCTTTGAAATTGCAAGCAATACAATAAAGACAACGCAAAGAGCAAAGCTGATTCCGGATAAAATCCTCAAAAGCTTAATGGTATTATGATCCTTTTTGTATTTATCCATATCCCTCTCCTTTCCCTGCATTTCTATATATTATACTTTTTTTTGCGTCCGAGGTCAATATTTTTCTTCAAATATTATTCCCAATATTATTTATAATTCTTTTTTACTCGTCAATTTACAGCTTATCGGCGTAGGTATAATATTTTTCACCCATACCATTGTAGCAAACGGATAAACGGTAAAATTTAAATAAAAGTTTTCAACATCTTATTTAATTTTATGTTGATTATCATAATTTTCGGCATTTTATACAGTTGCGTATACGGCTTTTGTATGCTATAATACTTTTGTAAAATAAACTGAACGGCAAGAAAGGTCACGGTGATTCCGATGATAGATTTTAAGAAGAATTGAATTAACGGCAACTACTGAAAAAGATAAACTATTTTTAAAATAATAAGCACATAAACCTATGAAATGTTATAAGAAGCTATTTGCAATTATTTTAGCAATATTATTCGTTATGTATACACCCTGTGTTTCTTTTGCTTCAAACGAAACATATAATACAAATAATAAATATGAAGAATATCACGATCAAATAAACTTTAATGATTTAATGGTATTTGTTGTAAACAAGGATAATATTGTCGTAAATGTTGATCCGACCATATCTTTTTTTAAAAAAATCAAAGCAAATATACAGAAGAAAAAATATGATAGATATATTGAAAATCACCCGAATGAAGTAAGTGAATTGTGTGATGCGGTTAATTCCGGTGACTATATTTGTGCAATAAGCTATACAGAGGCTCCTGTTGTATACGAGGAAGACCATTTTGAAAGAATTCCCAAACAAAACAGTAATAGTACAAATCCTTTTTTTGTCACCGCTAATGCGGCAGATAAAAGTGAAACTTCCAGTGGCTCAAAAACATACAAATTCACCTTGAAAACTACTATTTTAAGAAGAGGAGTTAAAAACCCATATACATATCAAGCAACAACGTCAGGAACGTGGGAGAAAACGATTACTTCAAGTGGAGAAAAGAAGCCGGCTGCTGGAAAAGACTATGTAATGCAAACTTGTCCTGTTATTACTACTAAGGATTCTTTTAGTAGCACATATACACATAACACAAGCGGAAGTAAAAATGGACAATTAGGAATAAATTATTTTAGAACAAATGGAGGAAATTCGTGGGTTAAATATGATATAATTGACAATCCATCGGGATTAGCCCAGTTGAGTACATTTAGGCTTACACAAACATTCAGTGCACAATCAACCTCAGAAGCAAAAAAAATAAATAGCTATTATGTACATACATGGGAAGCAATGTCTGTGACTGCAACTGCAACAGGTAATGCCGGAACATCAGGAGGGGTACCCTCTATGGGAGTTTCATTAACAATCATTCCTACAATAGTAGCAAAGCAATGGCAGATATATGATTATGTTACTTATAAGTGGTGAGGAGTGGTATTATGAAAAAGAAAAAGGTCCTAAAAGGCTGCTTGATTGCCGTTATTTCAATTGCGGTTGTTTTTTTAATAGTATCGGTTCGCTACTTTTTAACGACAACCTCCATACAGGGTTGCATAGATTATTGTATTGAAAATTCACAAAGAGGTGCTGCAACCTTTATACGAATCGGTGACCCGCGACATGTAGAAGAATATGCGTACTTTATTGCCGCAGACGGAGATCCGAGCAAGCCGCAGGAAATTTTTGTATTCAGAGAAAAATTCTTTGGTTCAAGCTCTTATTTTGATAGATATGTTTTTGTTATGAGCAGTACTCAAGCAACCGGCAATGTCGAAAGCGGACAAGGCTATGGTTCTGTACGCTTTTTCGCAAAAAACGACCACGATGAAACGGAAAAAGGAGCTACTTTGATTTATTTCGGGGCAACAAAAGAATCTGATATTGCAGGATGCGAATATACCGTAACCATACCTGAAGGATCACTTACGGGCAGAAAAAAAGCCCTCAAGGACAACTATGTATGGTTTATAAGTTTTTTTGATTTGTGTAGCATAGATGATACTGCAAATAAAGAAATTTCCGATGTGAGATTTTACGATTCAGACGGAAATTGGGTCAAATAAAAGCAGCTTGATATCTAAAAATCAAAACAGCCTAAGGTGGTTAAATATCTTGGGCTGTTTTGTTGCTCATAAAAATTGTAAATACTTCAAAAAAATCTGAATTATTTTTTTCAACGTATTGTTAAATATTTTCTTCTCATTCCCTGCATAAAATATAATACCGTTCGGTTGACTGCCAACCGAAAATGTGATATTATTAGAATAGATTTTTGGGAGCTCGGTGAGCTTCCGTGCGAAAGGAGCACAGCGTTATGGATTATAAAGAAAAATATCAGCAATGGCTCGGCTTTGATGAGGACACCAAGGCGGAGCTTCTTGCGATAAAGGACGAAAAAGAGATTGAGGACAGATTTTACAAGGATCTTGAATTCGGCACCGGCGGTTTGAGAGGTATTATGGGCGCAGGCGCCAACAGGATGAACAAATACACCGTCAGCAAGGCTACACAGGGGCTTGCCGATTATCTTAAAGCAAATTTTGAGGGCAAATTAAGCGTTGCAATCGCTCACGATTCCAGGAACAATTCGAGGAATTTTGCGATTTTTGCCGCCGAGGTTCTTTGCGCCAACGGCATCAAGGTTTACCTTTACGACACACTTATGCCCACACCGGTGCTTTCCTTTACCGTTAAGCACCTCGGCTGTACGGCAGGTGCGGTTGTCACGGCAAGCCATAATCCCAAGGAATACAACGGCTACAAAATTTACGACGAAACAGGCTGCCAGCTTTGCCCCGATGCCGCCAACAAGGTCATCGGCTATGTCAATGCAATAACCGACCTCAAGGCAATCGCTCATATGCCACTTGATGAGGCTGCGGAAAAAGGACTTTATCAGCCCATCGGCACCGACGTTCTGGATGACTTCCTTGCCGAGGTCAAAAAGCAGTCACTTTATGAGGAGCCCTCCGACATTAAAATTGTTTACACTCCGCTTCACGGCACAGGCAATATTCCGGTCAGAAAAATTCTTGAGGGAATGAACATTTCCGTTGTCAAGGAGCAGGAGCTTCCCGACGGCAATTTCTCCACTGTCCGCTCCCCCAACCCGGAGGAAAAGGATGCCCTCACGCTTGCTCTCAAGCAGGCGGAGGCAGAAAATGCCGACTTTGTTTTCGGCACTGACCCCGATTGTGACCGTATCGGTGCCGGCGTTAAGCATAACGGCAAATATGTTCTCATCACGGGCAACCAGATGGGCGCACTGCTTGTAAATTTTGTACTCAATATGAAAAAGGATGCGCTCAACGCAAAGTCAACGCTTGTCAAGACTATTGTTACAAGCGAGCTCGGTGCAAATATTGCAAGGAGCTTTGGGCTTCAGGTTGCCGAAACTCTCACAGGCTTTAAATACATCGGTGACCAAATCAACAGGTACGAAAAGAACGGCGACCGTGAGTTTGTCATCGGCTATGAGGAAAGCTACGGCTACCTTGTCGGCTCACACGCAAGAGATAAGGATGCGGTTGTTTCTTCAATGCTTGCTTGCCAAATGGCTGCATACTATTTCAATCAGGGCAAGACTCTCATTGATGCTCTTGACGATATTTATGCCGAATACGGCTACTATCTTGATTCGCTCGACACCTTTGTGCTCAAGGGAATTGAGGGCGCTCATAAAATTCAGAGCTTGATGACCGAATTCCGTGAGAACGGCTCAAAATTCTTTGACGGAATCAAGGAAATTTTCGATTATTCAAAGGGAATTGCCGACCTGCCCAAGGAAAATGTTCTCAAATACGTCTTTGAGGATGGCTCATGGCTTGCGATAAGACCCTCCGGTACCGAGCCCAAGCTCAAGGTTTATTATTCGATTCAGGATGAAAGCCGCGAAAAGGCAAGCGCACGCCTTGAAGCAATAAGAGCAAAGCTCAACGAAATTATCGGTTAAATGCTTCTCTTTCAAAAATAATTTAATAATTTATAAAAAGTGCTTGACTTTTGCTCCGGTTTGAGGTATTATATTTGAGCGTCAAGCACACAGATGATTCATTAGCTCAGTTGGCAGAGCACTTGACTTTTAATCAAGGTGTCCGGGGTTCGAATCCCCGATGAGTCACCAAGTAAAGCCTCGAGGTCTTACAGACTCTCGGGGCTTTGTGTTTTACTTCAAAATTTTGAACCCATAATCATATCATCGTGGCAACGTATTTCCATACAAATGTGAAATCCGTCTTGCGGCGGATGAAATTTTGCTCTTGCAAAATGAAATATTTGTCTTGCAGACAAATGTGTTGCGGCTGCGATGTATTATGTCACTTGTGGCGAAGCTGTCACGAAGTGACGGAGGGTTTTTCTAAAAGTCTACTGTATCTTTTCGCCTCCCTCTGATGAGGGAGCTGTCGAACGACAGTGAGACTGAGGGAGAGACAAGGTTAGATGTGATT
>CAYYLP010000039.1:0-10958 GCA_964472865.1 uncultured Ruminococcus sp.
ACGTTGATTTTATGCGGTTTTTATCAAAACCAAGGCAAACCACGCAAAAGAAAAAGACAGGTAAAAGCCTGTCTTTTGGTGCCTACAAGCAGCTTCTTATTGCCCTTAAAAAGGCAGGCATAATCACTCAAGGCATTGATGATAACAATATCTTCGGCTCAGGCACAACCGCCGCAACAAAGCAGCTCCAAAAGGCGGCAAAGCTCACACAGGACGGTTTCGCCGGCTCCCAAACCATAAAGGGCGGCGTACAAAGCCATGTTTTTACAGCGCCTTATACAAACAAAAATGCTGATAGCAGGTGAAAAAGCACAAAAATAAGGTTGATTCGTTTTGAATCAACCTTAATTAGTAGTGGTCGGAGTGACAGGATTCGAACCTGCGGCATCGAAGTCCCAAACTTCGCGCGCTACCAACTGCGCCACACCCCGAAATATTGAAATAAGCATTGTGTTGTTTATGAAAAACACAACATTGGTATTATAACACAAAAACGGTTTTTGTCAAGGCAAATCATAAAATCGGTTCGTGGTTTACCGAGCTTTGCCGAAAAAGCTTTGTGCTTGAGCCGCTTCTAACAGGATATTACACATAAAATTTGTAACGGGCAAGGCTTATCAAAAAAACCTTGCCCTAATTGCTTTAATTTCGTTTTCGCTAACGCCGATGGAACGGATGTAGTCCAAAGCAGAGCCGTAGCTTTTGTTGACGTATGCAATCAGCTCACGCATTGTTTGGGGGAGGGAATAGTGGTTTTGCGAGTCGGTGTCCCACAGCTTGTCGGCGTTATTTTTCAAATAGCCTTCAATATAGGTATAAGTGAGCTGATAGTCCGCAACAATGTCGTCCTCGGCGACCCCTGCAATTGAAAGAAGCAAGAAGGTCAATATTCCCGTGCGGTCTTTACCGAGAAAGCAATGATAGAGAACCGCTCCGTCAGGTGAGGCTGCAATTGCCCTGAGTACTTCGGCAATATTACTCTTATAATTTTCAATAATATGCTCATACACCATATTCAAGGTTAGACCGGATTTTTTTGCCGCGGCGGCATTTAACTCATAGAGAGAAATGTGCCTTGCGTTATCCGTCAATCTTTCTATATCGTTCGGCTGATTCCTAAACTCAAAATCGCCTCTGAGGTCAATTACAGCGGAGATATTCAGTTTCTTGAGAAAAGCTATGTCCCTATCTGTTGGACGTGCCACGGTGCCGCAGCGAATAAAACGACCAAATTTTGTAACACCGTGCTCGGTCGGATATCCGCCGAGGTCACGGCAGTTTACAATGTTTTCGAGAATGTAACGCCTTTGTAATTCCATATTGCCTCCATTATTTTGTCGCAAAAAAGACCGTCAGCACAATTATGCCGAGTATGATACGGTAAATTCCGAAGGAGGTGAAGGTATGGTTTTTGATATAATTCATCAAGAAGCGAATTACCACAAGTGAAACGGCAAATGCGGTTATCATTCCGACGGCAAGGATAACGAATTCCGTTACCGTAAAGGCAAAGCCGAATTTGATGATTTTGAGAAGTGAAGCTCCGAGCATTGCCGGTACTGCAAGGAAGAAGGTGAATTCCGAGGCTACTCGACGTGAATTACCGAGAGCGATACCGCCGAGAATTGTTGAGCCGGAGCGAGAGGTGCCGGGAATAAGTGAAAGAGCTTGGAAACAACCGATAAAGAACGCATCCTTAAAGGAAAGCTCGGTAAGCTTTCTTACTCTCGGCTTGCGCCTGCGGTTGTAGATTTCGACAAGGATGAACAGCACGCCGTAAATAATCAATGTTATTGCAACGGTGACGTGGTTATAAAGGTATTTATCAAGCAGGTCGTCAAATATCAGCCCCAAAATTCCTGCCGGAATTGAGCCGATAATAACCTTGAACCAAAGCTCGATGATTTTCGGCTTAACGGCAATTTTTGTTTTACCGTTTTCAAGCTGCTTTTTCTTGATCGGCCAGAGCTTGTTCCAAAACATTACGACAACTGCGATTATTGCACCGAGCTGAATGACAACAAGATACATATCAAAGAAATTTTCGGAAACATTGCCGAATTTGCAAATCTGCTCAAGCAGTATCATATGTCCGGTGCTGCTTATCGGCAGCCATTCGGTGATGCCCTCAACAATTCCGAACAGAATTGACTTTAATACATTTAGGATATACATAATGAAACCTCCGTTAATGTCTGTTTTTAAAATATATGTCAACGAAGCCTATTATACAACATAGCGGCGTTCAATTCAATCAAAAAATAAAAATCGGAGCAGAAAATTCTGCCCCGATTAAATTCACGAAATAAACTTATGCAAGCTCTGCGAAGTACTTGATTGTACGAACCATCTGGCTTGTGTAGGAGTTCTCGTTGTCGTACCAAGAAACAACCTGAACCTCATAGAGATCATCGGCAATCTTGGAAACCATTGTCTGAGTAGCATCAAAGAGTGAGCCGTACTTCATACCGATAACGTCGGAAGAAACGATAGCATCGGTGTTGTAGCCGAAGGACTCGGAAGCAGCAGCCTTCATAGCTGCGTTGATGCTGTCAACAGTAACTTCTGCGCCCTTAACAACAGCGGTAAGGATTGTTGTTGAACCTGTGGGAACGGGAACACGCTGTGCGGAACCGATGAGCTTACCGTTGAGCTCGGGGATAACAAGACCGATAGCCTTTGCGGCACCTGTTGAGTTCGGAACGATGTTGGCAGCACCTGCACGAGCACGGCGAAGGTCGCCCTTTCTGTGAGGACCGTCAAGGATCATCTGATCGCCTGTGTAAGCGTGGATTGTTGACATAATACCGCTCTGGATGGGAGCATAGTCGTTAAGAGCCTTTGCCATGGGAGCAAGGCAGTTTGTTGTGCAGGAAGCGGCGGAAATGATTTTGTCATCAGCGGTAAGAGTGTTCTCGTTTACGCTGAAAACGATTGTCGGAAGATCGTTACCTGCGGGAGCGGAAATAACAACCTTTTTAGCACCTGCATCAATGTGAGCCTGAGACTTTGCCTTTGAGCAATAGAAGCCTGTGCACTCAAGAACAACGTCAACGCCAATTTCGCCCCAGGGGAGCTCTGCTGCGTTAGCCATTGCATAAATTTTAAGAGTTTTGCCGTCTACTGTGATTGTGCCTGCCTCGTCGTCTGCCTCAACAGTGTGAAGGTTCTCACCGAGTCTTCCGCAGTAGCCGCCCTGAGCGGTGTCATACTTGAGAAGCTGAGCAAGCATGCTGGGCTTTGTAAGGTCGTTGATAGCAACAACATCGTAGCCCTCTGCACCGAACATCTGTCTGAATGCGAGACGACCGATACGACCGAATCCGTTAATAGCAACTTTTACTGACATTTGAATTACCTCCAAATTTATCGGGAAACCGAAACGGAGCTTGTCCGTACAATTTCCCTTAATAATAAAATTTTCCATTGCCTATTTTACAACGAAATTGAGAAATATGCAAGTGGTTTGATATAAATTTAACCCGATTTTTAAACTTTTGTTATTATATACAAAATAAATCGCTTTATGCAAAAAAAGAGGATAAAACTGACAATATGTAAGGGTGAGCCTGTATAAATTACGCTTGAAAATTATATTATATATAGTATAATATTTATGGTGATTTGATGAAACGAACGATAGAATACATAATTCCGGAGGAATATGACGGCAAAAGGGTGGTGGCTTTTTTGCGGGGCGAGGCGAAAATTTCGTATAGGCTGCTCAAAGGTCTGAAGCGGACGGAAAACGGCATAACCCTCAACGGTGAGCATATCAGAACGGTTGACACCTTGCAAAAGGGTGATGTGCTGAAAATCGAAATTCCGTGTCCCGACGGTGGGATAGAGCCGATGAATATACCGATTGACGTCATTTATGAGGATGATGACCTGATTGCGGTCAACAAGGGACCGTTTCTTGCCTGTCATCCAACGCACAATCATCAGGGCGATACGCTTGCCAATGCGCTTGCCTTTTACCTTAAAGAGCGTGGCAGGCAGTCTGTTTTCAGAGCCGTAGGCAGGCTTGATAAGGGCACCTCGGGAATTGTTTTGTGTGCATTAAACAAGCATAGTGCGGCGATGCTTCCGAAAACCGCAAAAAAGGAATATCTGGCGGTTGTGAACGGCTGCCCCGAAAAACACGGCACGATAGATAAACCGATTTACAGACCTGACCCGATGAAAACTCTGCGTGCGGTGGGGGAGGAGGGCGACCGAGCCGTTACCCACTGGGAAACGCTTGCCACGGACGGAAAAATTTCGCTTGTAAGGGTGTGGCTTGAAACAGGCAGAACCCATCAGATAAGGGTGCATTTTGCATCAATCGGTATGCCGCTTGTGGGCGACAGTATGTACGGGACGGATGAGCGAGGCTTGGAACATCAGCTTTTGCACTGTGTAAGGGTCAGCTTTACACATCCGGTAACAGGGGAGAGCATAACGCTTGAAGCACCGATGCCGGAGGATATGGAGAATATAACAAAGCCGCTGGGAGAGCTTTAATTCCGAGCGGTTTTGTTGAAAATGTATTTTATTTGTGATTGTAGGCAATATTAAGTATTTCAATATGCTTGCCGGCGGCGTAATTTACCGTGTATGCCGTACCGCCGGTACTTTTGTTCAGGTAGCAAACGCATAGGCAGCTATGCTCCACAAGATAGCGGTTGCGCTTGTGCATACAGCCTCTAAAATAAGCATCCGCCGTGTAAATAATTTTATCGGCACCGTTTTTTATGCTTTCATATATAAGCTTGTCGCCTTCACTCCAACGCCTTGCTTGATTCTTGCAGGGGAGCACAAGAATCAGCCTGATATTTGGGTGTTTTGTTTTATACTTCAAAATTATTTGTGCGGCAAGAGTATCAAATCCTAACGCACCACCGGAATAAAAATCAATATATCCGCTATTGAACAATTCAATAATTGTATTTTCGAGCCGCTGTGAGATTTCATCAAATTTTTCAGGCGGTATTTTTCTGTGTCCCGTGAAGCAGCAGGACAAATTCTTTGTGTCTGTCATCTTAAAACCACCACTTTAGAATATTATAACATCCTAAAACCGTTAAATCAATACAAATACCGCCTTAAAACAAATATTTTTGATAATGGTATGGGTTAAAATAGTATAAAAGGCGGTGATAAAGATGACCGAGCAGGATTTTGCTTTGCGTTTGGCGAGACTCAGAGAAGAAAAGGGTGTTTCTGCCCGTGATATGAGCTTATCTATGGGACAAAATCCCGGATATATCAATAATATAGAAAGCGAAAAATCCAAACCGTCACTTTCGGGTATATTATGTATTTGCGAATATCTCGGAATCACGCCAAAGGACTTCTTTGATGTTGAAGCGAAAAATCCCTCAAAAGCAACGGAGCTATATACCGTTGCAAAAGGGTTAAGCGAGGATCGGTTGGACAATTTAATTGCAATTGCGAAAGGCTTGCGAGAATAGAACGGTACGGGATTGTCGTTACAGGCAGTCCCGTTTATATTTATGTTTCATCGGAGGGAGCCAAGGATAACGCAGGAATTTGCGTTGACAGTTGCCTCCCTCTGACGAGGGAGGTGGATTTTTTGCGTAGCAAAAAAGACGGAGGGAGAGAAAGCGTGAAAAATTAACTCTCTGCTGACCCTGTCTCTCCCTCAGTCTCGCTGTCGCTCGACAGCTCCCTCGTCAGAGGGAGCCAAAAAGATACAGCAGACTTTTATAAAACCCACCGTCACAGCGTTACGCCGTGACAGCTCCCCTAAAAGTGGGGGCATAATATCACTTTATGACCTTTTGATAACCGGAAATTTATTGCCGAATGTCATAAATTGGGATGGCGTAATTTGTGCAAAGTGACAAAACATTTAAAAATTGAAATTTATTGTTTACAAAATTTAAAGAAAGCTGTATAATGAAATCAAACAATTGTTTTGATGGGGACGATTGCTTTATACCAGTTCTTTCAAGGAGGTATTTCAATGAAGAAGAAAGTTTTAAGCGTTCTGTTAGTGCTTTGCATGATGCTGAGCGTGGTGCCGATGACGACGTATGCGGGCGACGAGCCGAGCATATTTGCCTCGGGTGACGGAGCGAGCGAGGCGACGGCGTACACGATTGCGACGTTGGAGCAGCTCGAAGCGTTCCGCGATTCGGTCAACGGTGGCGAGAAATATGAGAGCAAGTATGTCAAGCTTACGTCGGACATCGATATGCTGACGAAGTACGGCGATGGCAAGGGCGAAGGCGGCTCTAACCTGTCGTGGACACCGATAGGTTCCAGTTTCAGTAACAGCTTCAAAGGTACATTTGACGGTGACGGACATTATGTTAATGTTTACATAAATAATCCAGGCACTACTAATCAAGGCTTGTTTGGTTTTCTTGGAATAGGTGCCACGATAAAAAATGTCGGTGTCGGCGGAAAAATATGCGGTGGCAATTTTTCAGGCGGAATCGTCGCTTTAACGACTCGTGACTCATTAATAGAAGGTTGCTACAACACAGCCTTTATCAGTTCTTCGATGGATGACATCGGTGGAATTGTAGGTCACACTTTTTCAAGTAATTTTACTATAAGGAATTGCTACAATGCCGGTACAATAATCGGTAATACTGATGTCGGTGGAATTATTGGTCAGATTAGTGATTCGACAACAATTGAAAACTGCTACAATTTCGGCTCAGTCATTGTAACTGGAGCCGGTGCAGCTGCAGGTGCAATTGTAGGTTTTGTGAGCGATCTCGGAACCAAGACGTTTAACAACTGCTACTATTTGAATACCTCCTGCCAAAAAGGTATTGGTAGAGGTAACTACTCAACAACCGCACTCTTTGCGGGCGCAATGAAAATACAGTATTCCTTTGGCGGCTTTGATTTCACGGATGTTTGGGTGATGAATGAGTCCCTCGGCAGACCGATTTTGAGGAACAATCTTGAAAAGGGCTCGGATGTAAATCCTTATACAATTTCAAACCTTGAGGAGCTTGAATATTTCCGTGATTCGGTCAATTCTTACGACAACACCTATGAAAGAAAGCTCATCAAGCTTATGGCGGATATTGATATGTCATCAAAGTACGGTGCAGGCAAGGCATCGTGGACACCGATAAGCGTGTTCATCGGCTTAGAGTATGACCTTGATAAAAAGGCATTGATTGTGCGTGATGGCACAAAACCGTTCAAGGGTATATTTGACGGTAACGGACATAAGATTGATAACATTTATGTAAACGGTACTGCGGATTACCAAGGCTTGTTTGCCTATATTGCCGAGGGTGCTACGATTAAAAATCTCGGTGTCAGCGGCGAAATCAACGGCGGAGACAATTCGGGAGGAATCGTCGGCTACAGCTATTCCGGAGCTGTGGAAAACTGCTACAGCACGTGCAATGTAAGCGGCGGCTACAGCAATTCGGGCGGAATTGTCGGCTATAATTATTTCGGAACAGTGAAAAACTGCTATAACGCAGGTGCGGTCAGCGGCAGAGGAAATGCCGGTGGAATTACCGCTTTTAACAACAGTAAGATAGAAATTTGCTATAATGTAGGCAAGGTCAGCGGTACAGGCAAGGTAGGCGGAATTGTCGGTGATAACACCGGAAACTCAATTTTTACCGAGACAAATGTTCCGGGAACAGCAACAGCCTGCTACTATTTGAACACCTCTTGCTCAACAGGTATCGGTCAGGGCAGCGGCACTGCAACCGCACTCAACTTGACGGAGTTTAAGAATCAGAGCAAGTTCAGCGGCTTTGATTTTACAAATATTTGGGTTATGGATAATGTTTTCCTCGGCAGACCGATATTCAAGGCGAACCCCGAGGCTACAATCAAGGGCGATGGCAAGACTCCCGCAACAGCCTTTGAAATTCCGGACCTTCCCACACTTGAAGTATTCCGCAATACTGTCAACATCGGCAACGATTTCGCCGATCAGTTTGTTAAGGTGACGGCGGATATTGATATGTCAACGAAGTACGGCGCAGGTAAGGCATCGTGGACACCGATAGCTGCGTATGGCGAGGATGCAACGACGTCGTTTAAGGGTACATTTGACGGTGGCGGACACGTTATTAAGGTTTACATAAATACCACTTCCGATAATCAGGGCTTGTTTTGCTATGTTGCGGAGGGCGGCACGATTAAGAATCTCGGCGTTGACGGCGAAATCAGCGGCGGCGGAAACGCCGCGGGAATTGTGGCTTTAAATAGTGGCACAATAAAGGATTGCTATAATAAAGCTAAAGTCAGTGGCTCCGGTTTTGGTTATGTCGGTGGTATTGCCGCAATGGTCGCTTCAGGCAGTTCCGTAGCTGTAGATGCTTGTTATAATACCGGCACGATCAGCAGTAGCAATCATGCCGGTGGAGTTGTAGGCTATAATAATTCCGAAGCTATGAAAAACTGCTTCAATACAGGTGAAGTCACCGGTAAGACGTCTTCCGGAGGAATTGCCGCTTGGAATGATAAAACGATAGAAAGCTGCTACAATACAGGTGCAATAAGTGGCGTTAATGAGAGCACCAATATCGGCGGAATTGCCGGTATAAGCCAAAATGCATCGCTAACAAATTGCTATTACCTTGATAGCTCCGCTTCAAAAGGAATAGCCAGCGGCATCGGCACTGCAACCGCAAAATCAGCCGCAGAATTTGCAAGCGGTGAGGTTGCATACCTTCTTCAAGGCACTCAGACCGAGCAGGTTTGGGGTCAAACGCTCATAGGTGAGAGCAAGGACATCGAGCCCGTATATACAGGTGATTGGAGCAAAAAGGTTTATAAGGTCAGCTTCCTGAATGTTGACGGCTCGATATATAAGGCACTTTATACAAATTATAACGGTACGGTTACGCTCCCGACAGAGCCTACGGTTGATAAGGGCTTCAAGTTTGACGGTTGGCTTATCGATGACTCAGAATCAGAATTCACGGCGACTACTGTTATTACACAGGATATCACCCTCAGGGCACAGCAGACACGCAATGCTTTCAACGTAACCTATAAGGATGGCATGGGCGGAGTAATCTTTGCCGACCAGTCGGATTTGGTTACCTACGGCGAAAGCACCCCCGCATTTAAGGGCGATTTGACAAATGTTACAAGCTACAGCTTTGACGGCTGGGATCAGACGATTGCCTCGACGGTTACAAAGGACGTTGTTTATACGGCAAAGTGGAAGAAGAAAGCGGCGAATAAGCTCATTCTCAACGGAAACGGCGGCACGGTCGGCACTTCCGCAACTGCTGAAAGCACAACGGACGAAAAGAGCCTTGTAATCGGTGAAAATACCTTTACAATGGCAGGTTATCATTTCGTCGCCTGGAATACTCTGGCAAACGGCGAGGGCACAGCATACAATTCGGGCGATTCGGTCAATTTCACAGCTATCCATAATGCGGAAACGGTTACCCTCTACGCACAGTGGGAGATAAACAGTGATTATACGGTAACCTTCAATTACGGCGAAGGTCTTGGCACTTCAAGAAGTGGCAACATCAAGTGGACGGATAAGGTTCTCGGCGGAATTACAGCTCCGAGCAACAACGGCTACGATTTCGGCGGTTGGTTCTGCAACGGCAAAGAGGTTACCGCAAGCACAACCTACAGTGAGCTCGCTGCAAACGATGCGGTAAAGAGCATCACAATTGAAGCAAAGTGGACAGTCAAGGACGGCTTTACGGTTATTTACAATAATCCGCTTGTCGGTATGCTTTCAAACACCAATGTCAAGTGGAACGATAAGGTTCTCAACGGTATAACCGAGCAAAAAAAGGATGGCTATCGCTTCGACGGCTGGTTCTGCAACAATAAAAATGTAACGGAGAACACAACCTACGCAGAGCTTGCGGTGAAGGATACGGTCAAGAGCATTGAGCTTGTCGCAAAATGGGCGGATATTGAAAATCCGAGCATTTCGGGCATCGAAAATGGCAAAACGTATTGCTCCGCACAGACGGTAACGGTTGCCGATAACGGCACAATCAAGAGCGTTACGGTCAATGGCGTGCCTGCACAGCTCGACTCCAAGCTGCAATTCACGCTTAACCCGAGCAAGAATGAGCAGGTGATTTTGGTCACCGATACGGACGGCAACACCGCAACAATGACGGTTACGGTCAATGACGGTCACACCGGCGGAACGGCAACCTGCTGCGATAAGGCAGAGTGCGACATTTGCGGCACAGCATACGGTGCACTTGATCCGGATAACCACACAGGCACATCAAGCTGGATAATCGACGGCGAGGGTCATACGCAAAAATGGGATTGCTGTGATGCCGGCGAAGAAAAGGAAGAACACTCCTTCCTTTGGGGCTACTGTGAGGATTGCGGCTATCAACACGAATGGCATGTAGCTTTCTGCATTTGCAGAATCATCTGGCGTCTCGGTCGATTGATTCAAAGCGGCATCAGCTCTGTTGTCGGATGGATCGGAAGTCTCTTTTGATAACAAAGGCTAATACAATTTTAAAAAAGCAACAGGTCTGCCAATGGCAGGCTTGTTGTTTTTCGGTGGGGAAAAGCATAATCCGATACTGTGATTATTAACAAGTTTTTGCGAGGATTTTGTGACGAAACGACAATTCAATTGCTTGTGCATAAAAAAGTATGTTCAATCTTGTTGCTAAATCGGCATATTGCATAAAAAGCATTACTTTTTGAAAAAGATAGGCAATAATGCTTGAAAAACACTTAAAAATATGATATTATTCTGTTGATAATAGATAATATATAGTGAGTTACTATATTTTGTACAAAAATTTATATTTTTCGCTATATTTGTATAAACATTTGTATGGATATTTGTGTTCTGCAAGAGGGGTACCCCTCTTGGTAGTAGTATGTTTTATACTACTATTTATGTTGTTTTGGGTTTCGTGCGTTGCTGTGAACGATGCGAAACGCCGGCGATTCACGGTGCAGATTACGCAGAAAATTAAGATATAGTCCGTAGGGGCGGATAT
>CAYYLP010000040.1:0-10374 GCA_964472865.1 uncultured Ruminococcus sp.
CCCGTACTAACTTCCACCTCTTTCCTACTGTGGAACTTACTTTGGGAATTAACGAAAGAAAATTGGCCGCTTCTTTGCTTTATCGCTAAAAACCCTTGAAGTTTAAAGAAATTTATGCTACAATATGGTTTAATTGAAAAAAGCTCGAACAACAAAAGCGATGGAGGAAAAGATGAAAACAAAAATCAAGTATCAAAAATACGTCAATGCGCCGAATATGGATACCGTCAAAGAAATCATTCTTTACGGCGTTGAGACGGGCGGCGATAATCGCCAGTATGCGTTCACGGATATGAACGGAAATTATTGTGAAAAAAGCTTCAACGAGGTTTTTTACGATGCTACCGGTCTCGGTCAGCACCTTTACACCCTCGGTATGAGGGAAAAAAAGGTCGCAATTCTCAGCGAAAACAGCTATTATTGGATAGCTGCCTTTTATGGCATTTGCACCGGCAGGATGATTGCGGTGCCGCTTGATGCTAAGCTGAACGATGATGATTTGGTTGAGCTGATGGTCAGAAGCGGTTGCAGTGCAATTTTTTATTCTTCGGATTTTGATTCGGCAATTCAGAAGATGAGAGATAATCCCGATGTGCAGATCACGGAATATCTCAAGCTTGAGGATTTTGATGAGCTTGTTAAAATGGGTCACGATGAGCTTAATGCCGGTGCCCAAAATTACCTCGATGATGAGGTAGACGGTGACTATGTCAGCTTTATTGTTTACACCTCCGGCACAACAGGCAAAAGCAAGGGCGTTATGCTCACGCAAAAAAATGTTGCAGCCGACACAATGGCAATCAGCCGTGCGATGACAGCAAGCCAAACGGTAGCATTTTTGCCATTTAACCACACTCTTTCGTGGACGAGCGCTATTTTTGCCAGTCCCCTGCTTGCGGAATGGGGCTATATTTGCGGCAGTCTGCGAAATCTCCAAAAGGATATGTTCACTTATCATCCGCAGCACATTACAGCAGTTCCCCTTGCGGTTGAAACGATATACAAAAGGATTTGGTTCACCGCCAAAAAGGAAGGCAAGGAGAAAAAGCTGAAAAAAGGACTTAAAATCAGCAAGTTCCTTATGAAATTCGGTATCGACATTCGCCGCAAGCTGTTTAAGGAAATTATAGATAACCTTGGCGGACAGCTCGAAATGATTGTCTGCGGCGGTGCGGCACTTGACCCAAAATACGAAAACGGACTTTACGATTTGGGTATTCAGGTCATAAACGGCTATGGCACAACCGAGTGCTCCCCGATAATCACCTGCAACAGACTCAGCGATTTTCAATTCGGCAGTGCAGGCTTTGTGCTTGATTGTAACGAAATTAAAATCCACGAGCCCAACGAGGAGGGTGTCGGTGAGGTCTATGTCAAGGGCGACAATGTTATGGTCGGCTATTACGATGACCCCGAGGCAACCAAGGACGCCTTCGACGGCGAATGGTTCAAGACAGGCGATTACGGCTATATGAACGATAAGGGCTTTTTGTTCCTCAAGGGCAGGAAGAAAAACCTCATTATTTTAAGCAACGGCAAAAATGTTTCTCCTGAAGAAATTGAAAATAAGCTTATGGAAATTGATTATGTTCAGGAGGTTGTTGTTTACGAGGAGGACGGAGCGATTACCGCTGAATTTTTCCTTGACACAGCCACCACTCCCGATGCAAAGGATAAAATCAAGGCTGATGTTCGCAACATAAATATGCAGCTTCCTACATACAAGCAGGTTACAAGAACAAAGATAAGAGACACCGAGTTTCCAAAAACCACTACACTCAAAATCAAAAGAAAATACAAATCATAATCGCAAAAAGCAAACACCGCCTATGTATCGAAGCATAGACGGTGTCCGCTTTTATCAAGGAAGTATCAAAGTGTTAGTCTTCTTTTTTACTCTTTTTCGCAATATAAATTACGGTTGCGGCAATAACAATAACAAGGCAAAATGCCGCTGCGGCAACGATAATTATTTTCTTTTTATCGGAGGTTTTGCTCTGCTCGGTGGAATTTTCGCCCTCCTCCGAGATAAGCTCAACGCTCTCCTCGCTTTGGCTCAATTCGCTTTCACCGGTAGCCGACTCCTGCGATGCGGAGGTGGCTCCACTGACAGGCACGGGAGTGCTCGTCTTTTCGGCGGCAGTTCCAACCTGGTTGGGTGACTGAAGCGTTTCTCCGCTTTGCACATTGCCGATTTGGATAACGGAGGTTTCGACGTTTGCGGTGCTGCCGTCAGCCTCGCTTATTCCGCAGTTTGTAACAGTGAGCATAACGTCATCCGCAGTCAGCTTGGCGGCACTTTTTTTGGTGAGGGTAAGTGTCAAGAGATCCTTGCCGTTGACAGCCTTAAACATAAGCGTTGTTGCAAAGGTAAATTTGATGGGGTTGTTATCCTTATTAAAGCTTGAAAGTGTTAAATCGCCCGATTCGAGGTCAGAGACATAAATTTTGAAATTTCTCAAGCCGGCACCGTTGGCACAGCTTTTGAGAGCTACACGCTCGGAGAGCTTGACCTCAAAATCAAGGCTGTTAAAGCCCTGACCACCGTTATAGTCGATTGAGACCATTGCCTCGGTATCGCTTTCGGAAAGAACATTGACAAGGAAGCCCGCTGTTTCATTCGCGGCAAAGGCGGAAATGCAAAGACCTGCCGCCATTATAAGAACAAGAAGCACTGATATAATTTTTTTCATAAGCCTGCACCTCCGTGAAATCGGTTTTCTATAGTCAGTATAACATATTCCGACTTGTTTTTCAACAGTTATACGGAAATAAATCTGGTCATATTTTTTTCTTTTGTTTTGGATATTTTATATAATCAGAAATGCTGTATAATTTCTCCGTAATCAAACGGAGGTACCGCTAATCGGGGGTGTAAAAATGGTGCGGCAAGCTCAAAAAGCAAAGCTCAGACAAACGGTTTTAGCTTCACTTATGGCGGCGATGACATTTGTTTTGACATATACGCTAAAGATACCGAGCGTGAACGGCTATACCCATATCGGCGACACGGTGATTTACCTTGCGGCAAGCCTTTTGCCGTATCCGACGGCGGCACTTTCGGCGGCAATAGGTGCGGCACTTTCCGATGCCGTGGGCGGTTACTTTACCTATATAATCCCCACCCTCGTTATCAAATCGCTTTTGGTTTTCTGCTTTACACACAAAAAAGAGAAACTTCTTTGCAAACGGAATGCTTTCGCGATCCTGCCGGCGGCGATAATAACAATCTGCGGATACTATGCTGCGGAGGTCGTTTTGTTTGCGATCGCATCGGGCGATTTTTCGGCATATTTTTTCAGTGCCGCAACGTGGGGAACGGTATTTTTTGAATCGGTTCCGGGCAATGTTGCCCAGTCCGTTACAAGCGGAGCATTTTATATTGCACTTTCTGCGGCACTTGATGCCGCCGGGGTTAAAGAAAAAATTATAAGGAAGATATGATTATGGCAAATATTGTTTACACTTACGAAAACAGCGTTTATATGAACATCACCAACCGTTGCCCGTGTTCTTGTGTTTTTTGCATAAGGAGCAACGGAGACGGTCTCGGTTCGGCCGATTCGCTTTGGTTAAAAAAGGATCCCGCTCTTGATGAGATCAAGGCGGAAATTGACAGCTTTGATTTTTCACCCTACAATGAGGTTGTTTTTTGCGGCTACGGCGAGCCGACGCAGGCACTTGATAACCTGATTGAGAGTGCAAAATATCTCAAGGAAAAATACGGCTTAAAAATTCGCCTTAATTCCAACGGTTTGAGCGACCTGATAAACGGAAGGGAAACCGCAAAGCTGCTTGGTGAGGTTGTCGATTCAATTTCTATCAGCCTCAATGCGCCTAATGCAAAGCGTTACCATGAGGTCAGCAGGTCAAAATTCGGAGAAGCTGCTTTTCCGGCGTTGCTCAAATTTGCCGAGGATTGCAAAAAATATATTCCAAAAATCAAGTTTACCGTTGTTGATGTTATAAGCCGTGAGGAAATTGCCGAATGTCAACGTCTATCGGATGAAATGGGTATTCCTCTCCGTGTGAGGGCTTTGATTAAATAAGCATAAAGTAATAAAACCGCAGGTTCGTTAAACGAGCTTGCGGTTTTGTTTTCCATATTAAGCTTTAAAAGTCTTTTCCATTATCTCCTTAGGTGAGCTTGCAATGTATTCCGCACCGGCGGCTTCAAGCTCGGCAAGGTCACGGTTGCCCCAGGTTACGCCGACACAGGGCAGACCGGCATTGTGTGCGGTTTGAACATCAACCTCCGAATCACCGATGTAAATGCACTTTGTTTTGTCTACGGATAGAGCCTTGATAACATAAAGCACCGAATTGGGAGCAGGCTTGGACGGAAATTCATCCCTCTTGCCGACCACGGCATCAAAAATATCACCGAAAAAATCGGACACAACCTTTTTTGCCGCCACATCCGCCTTGTTGGAAACAACCGCCGTTTTGCCGCCGTTCGCCTTTATTGTTTTCACAACCTCGGCTATTCCGTCGTAAGGCTTTGTGTAATCCGCAATGTGTGCCAGGTAATATTTCGTAAAAATCGCAAGCGTTTTTTCATAATCCGTTTCGGAAATATCCTGCGGTGCGGCACGCTTTATCAACATTCTTATTCCGTTGCCTATGAATGAACGCACCTCATCAACAGTTCTTTCGGGGTAACGCATCTCACGCATTGCAAAATTCACTGCATTTGCAAGGTCAAGAAGGGTGTCGAGCAACGTGCCGTCAAGGTCAAAGATAAATGTATCGTATTTCATAAGTATCACCGAATAGATATTATATCATTCTTGTTGAAAAAAGCAAGTCAGTCGAAATAATAATCGTAAATAGTTTTTGCTATCGTCTCGGCGGTTGCATCAAGCTTTTCGTCAAAGGCGGCATTATCCTCGGCATTGGTGATAAACCCGATTTCAAGCAAAAGCGACGGCATATCGGTATCGGCATTGATATAAAAATCCCTCGAGGTTGCATCGCGGTAACCTTTTTTAACTCCTCGGTTTTGCTGACCTGTGACCGTGCAAATATTTTTGAGCAGGTCCTCGGCAAGAGCCTTTTCATTGCCCTTTTGGGAACGAGCAATCCACGCTTCAACGCCCCGTGCATCTTTGCTCTCGGCACTGTTGCGGTGAATACACACAAAAAGGTTACAGCCGTTTTTGTTGGCAATTTTGCAACGAGCTTCAAGCGTAACGTCGCTGTCGTCCTCACGGGTAAGAAGGGTTTTTATACCCATTCCTTCAAGCTTATCACGCACAGCAAGAGTCAACCGTAGGTCATCGTCCTTTTCGTAACGGCTGCCGTTAATTGCGCCAACATCGTCCGCACCGTGCCCTGCATCAAGGCAAACGTAAGGATTCTTTGAGGGCACATAGTCCGAGGGAAAAGCAAAATACAAGCAAAGTCCCAAGGCAATAACCGCCGGGGCAATAATTAAATATCTTTTTTTATAGTGATTTTGTTTCTTGCTTTTTAAATTCATTTTATCACCCGATTTTTACGTTACTTTGTAGGATTTGAAAAACGCATCGTGCCGCTTAGCTGTGCCCAAAAATACGTTTTCATTGCCTCCCCTTGATTTCCAAGAGGAGGCACAAGGTGTCATTTCATCAAGCTGTCGTAAACCTCGGATGAAATGCAATAGGTTGCGATTGAGCCGTCATTATAAGTCACCTCGGCAATGCGGTCATTGTTTCCGCAGAAGCCGTAGAGGAGGGAATTATCCAAAATCTTCTGAATTGTGGATTTATTTGTGATTTCGTTATTGACGTGCTCCTCAAAATAATGAACAAGATAGCCGCTTTCCATAAATTCCCTTACTTCGTCGGCATAGCTGTAGCCTGCACCGAAAATCGGCAGCATATTTGAATTGGAAGCTCCGCTTATCTGTGATTTTGTTGCCAGCTTAACACTTTTAACATCATTTGCGGTAATTTCGCTGTCAAAATACTTCATAAATCCCTTGTCGGTAAGGTATTTTATTGTGTTTACCATATCCTTGGTAATCAAATAGGTTTTAGCATCGTTATTTGTTACCGATGCAGTAACATCTACACGGTCACCGACCTCGATTGCTCCGTATTTATTGGTGTAAGCTCCCGTTTCGTCGGTTCCCTCCGGATAATCAGAATAGTAGTAATCTCCGAGCAGAGTCTGTACTGTGTGACCGAAGCTGATAACGCCTATTTCGTCCTCGGGCTTGTGGAAAAATTCCGTATCTGAGCTTTGAGCCTTGAGGTCCTTGCAAAGAGCTTCCTTGAACTCTGAGGTGGAAAGACCGAGATAATGACATTCCTTCAATTTTTTGGAATATGCGTAAACCTCATTGACAACACTAAAATCGCCGTAATCGAATTCCTCATTGATTTTCGCCTTGAAGCTTTCATAATCATTGAGCTTCAAGAGTCTTTTTATATTTTCCTCAGAGGTTTCGGTGTAATAGCGCACCATACTGTCGCCGTTTGTCAGCGTATACTTTATTTGCACGTTCGCACCAAAGGCGTTTGAAGCATCGTTTTTAATTTTTCCGTCACGAATGTACTTTTCGTGAATTTTAATGATGTCATTTATTCCGTCGCTATCTGTGACCGTTACCTCAAGTGCGGGGAAAACATATTCATATGCCGACGAACCCCCAAAAAGCATATTTATTCCGCCATAAATATTGTTGTTCTGCGGACAGGTCATATCGGCAAGTCCGTATATTGCGGTTCGGTAGTCGGATACGGATTTTGTCGATTGGCTTGTCAGGTTTGTGCGAATGGTAATATACGCAACATCGTTCGCATCGGGAATTTTTGAGGATAAGCCGAAAATTCCCGTTGAAAAAATCGTCGTCACAATCGCAAACGCAACCGCGTATGCCGGAATCGTCTTGAGAGCACGCTTGAGTGTTTTTAAACGCTTGTTGCCGAAAATCATTCGGAAAATTATATATCCAACAGCAAAAAGCAGAATTGCCGCAAGGTATGTCCAAGCATTGCCGTCATCGTGGTTTACATGGTTGCAAAGAAAAACCAATTCCATTGTTGCTGCATAAAATCCGACCAATGCACCGCAAACCTCATTAAGACCGGTAGCTCTGCCAAAGCTGCCGCTTATCTCGTTCCTGCGTCGTTGATACATAAAGCAAGCAAGGGCAAAAATTATGGCAGCTATAACCAGGTCTGTGATTATTCCCGAAAAATCGAAAATATTCAGCTTGTAAAACTGATTTCCGTTCGACATTTTAAAGAAATATTCATCAAGAGCGTCCCGAACAAACGGCTCGGAGGTTGTAAAATCGCAGAAAAAGAAATACGGATTTAACAGGTTCCATTTTCCGCCGTAATAGTTCCATAAGCCGAGCGAGAAAAAGGATTTCATATAAGCAATAAAGGTGTTCACCATACCGGGATAAAATCCCATAATAGCTGTAAAAATCGAGGCTTCAACAAAATTTCCCGAAAAAGAAAAAACTGCGGCTGTTATTGTGTAAACCAAGGCGTAGATGCTTATGAATGAAAAAACGTCATACAGTGCGATGTCAATTATTGCACCCGAAATTGCATACCCCGCACAAAAAACGGAAAGCAATTCAAAAAATGCCGCCAATATTACCGCCGTGCAGAACGGAACCAAGCCTGCGAGATAATTTGACACAAAAATCTTTCTTCGACTGATACCCAGCGAAAAGATGACATTGCACTGCTTCTTGCTCAGATTAAATGTAAAAATAATTACAGCCGTCAGCACAGCGGCAAAGCCGAGAAGAATTCCGATTAAATCCGCCGGAGCATCATTTAAGTTAGACCAAAAAAAGCCGATTAATTTTGATCCGCTTTCGTTGCCAAGCAGTCCAGGTTGGATATTCACTCCCATCTTGCGGTCGAGCATCATATTATAAATCGTTGTAATAGTGTTGGATATCAAAATAATAAATGTGATAATCGGCACAAAGCAAACCTTTTTTGCCGAACGCCAAAACATTGAGCTAACGGCATTAGGAGAAGATTTTTTCAAAGTCATAGTTCGTATCCTCCATTTCTTCCAGGAATATTTCTTCAAGCGAAAGCGGAAATCTTTCACAAATGACCGGGTTGAGCGATGCGATAACCTTCTCCGCATTTTCAAGCTCATCGGAAACGGTGAAGGTGATGATTTTACCGTCTTGCTTGAAGTTTTTGTATTTGATTGAATCGAATGCACTTATGTCAATATCGTTGTCAAAGGCGAGTCGGAATTTGCAACGGCTTCCGCTCATATCGTCAACCGCACAGTCCATTGCTATCGTTTGACCGTTGATAAGCGCAACGTGGTCACACATATCGGCAAGCTCATGGAGATTGTGGGAAGAAATTATTATCGTGCAATCCTTTTCCGACATATAATCGAGCAAAATTTTCTTGGTAAGATTTCTCTTTGCAGGGTCAAGTCCGTCAAAGGACTCGTCAAGAAGAAGCACCTTCGGCAGGCAGGAAAGGGCAAGAATCATTTCCGCCTGACGTTGCATACCCTTTGAAAAACCGATGAGCCTTTTCTTTGGGTCAAGACCGAAAAGCTCCGACAGACTTTTAAAGGTATCCATACAAAATTGTGGGTGGAAGCTTTTATAATATTTTGCCATTGAGTTCATTGAAGCACCGAGCCCGAAATAAATGTCATCGGGAACATAGAATAAATCTTGCTTTAGCTCAGGATGCTCAAAAAGGCTTTCACCGTTAAAGGTTACGTCACCCTCATCGGGCAAATAAACACCTGCGATAATCTTCAAGAGTGTCGTTTTACCTGCTCCGTTGTAGCCGACAAGACCGTAAAGAGATGAGTCCCCGACCTTGAAGGACAAATCCTTTATCGCGGTGTAATCGTCAAATGCTTTGGTAATATTTTTTATTTCAATCATTGCGATTATCCTCCGTATAAATTTTGTTAACAAATTCGATAATTGCGTCCCTCGTAACTCCTTTCGACTTGAGCGAACGCAAATCAGGTTCAATATCCTTTAAGGCTTTTTCTGCGATGGAGGTATTGTCCGCCGCATTGGACGAAACAAAGCTACCCCTGCCGACAAGCGTATAAATAATGCCTTCTTCTTCAAGGTCGGCAAATGCACGCTTGACCGTATTAACATTGATACCCGTTTGAAGCGAAACCGATCTGATAGACGGGAGCTGTTCATCAGCCTTGTAAATACCGAGGCGAATAAACGTTATCAGTTGGTTTTTAATCTGTTCGTAGATTGGAATCCTGCTCCTGGAATCAATCTCAAACATAGCCTCACCTTCTTTCGTTGGTGTGTTGAGTGTGATATCTGTGCTATCACACTTGCATAATACCACCTTTATCCTGCTTTGTCAACAGTTTTTTAAAATTTTATCATCTAAATCTTTACATCATCTAATTCCGTTGCCTGCACAAACAAAAAAGCGGCACAGCGCAATGCTGTGCCACATATTCATAAGCTCAAAGCTTATTAACGATTTCCGTTCTTTGTGATTTATATTCTTCACCTATGCAATTTATCTTTCTCTCATTGAGAATCAACGCAAAGCCCCCTTATCCTTTTGAAACAGCTTGTTGATACTCGTCTTCCGAAATTAAACCTTGAGTGCGAAGAATTTCAAGCTTTTCGAGTCTTTCTTTTTCCGATTCTTCATCTCCCTCGATTTTTGTACCGTAAATGCCATTTTCCTGTGTTTCCGAGCTTGAGCCTCTCGTATTACGTTCTATGACACTTGTTTTTTTCAATAAGCTCACCGAATCCATATGTCAGCCACGATGAAACCCACGCAATGAAAGGACCGACCATAAAAACAATAAGTCCGATAGCCATCAAATCTTCATCTATCGTCATAATATAGATTCCGACAATTGTTAATGCGATTCCCATAACGATAGCCAAAATTTTTGCCAATGATTTGATTTTTCCGCCAATGTTGTCATACATATTGATGACCTCCTTAAAAAAATAAAAATAAAAAGTGCGGCTACCGAAGTAACCGCACAAAAAATGCAAACTCCGATAGTCGCCAAACCAATTATTCGCACAAGTAGTACAACTCAAACAAACAAATCCGGAATTTGCATTTTTGTCAAATCCGATTTGATTATTTAAATTGTACTTTAAGACAGATTTTCTCTGCAAAAAATAAACTTGTGCACTATTCAATTGGTTTGGCATACTCATTATATCATTTGAGTATTTGATTTGTAATACATTTTTAAGTTTTTTTAAATTATTTGAGATTATAAGATTGTTTTGACAAAAACACCCCACACCGCACAGTATTACAGCTCCCTTGTAGGGGAACTGTAACGAAGTGACATTATGCCTCCACTTTCAGGGGAGGTGGACAGATTATAATATCAAGTGCAACAGCAAAAAAATAAATAGAC
>CAYYLP010000041.1:0-10358 GCA_964472865.1 uncultured Ruminococcus sp.
GGTGTAGAAGTAGTGTATAAATAATGCACGAATTACCTACATTTCTCGGCTTTTTCACACTTCTAACCACTCCGAAAACCGTGTAAATAAAGGCTTTTCGATGTGGTTAAGTCATAGGAAGTTTCTATTAATTGTCCAATAATAAAGTGAAAGGAGCGGTTTTATATGAAAATCACGGAGGATATCAGGTATGTAGGTGTGAATGACCATACGACAGACCTTTTTGAGGGTCAGTATGAGGTCAAAAACGGAATGGCATACAATTCTTATGTAATTCTTGATGATGAAATTGCCGTTATGGACACGGTTGATGCGGCGTTTAAACACGAATGGCTGGATAATATTGCAGAGGTGCTGGAGGGCAGAAAACCGAATTATTTGGTGATTCAGCATATGGAGCCCGACCATTCCGCAAATATAGGCAGCTTTGTTGAAACATATCCCGATGCCAAAATTGTTTCCTCGGACAAGTCCTTTGCGATGATGAGGCAGTTTTTCGGAAATGATTACTCGGAAAAGCAGGTTGTTATTTCCGAGGGCTCAATGCTCAAGCTCGGCAAACATACCCTCAGCTTTGTTGCGGCGCCGATGGTGCACTGGCCTGAGGTTATGGTGACCTATGATGCTTTTGATAAGGTTCTTTTCTCCGCTGACGGCTTTGGAAAATTCGGAGCACTTGATGTTGATGAGCCCTGGACTGACGAAGCGAGACGATATTATTTCGGAATAGTCGGCAAATACGGTATGCAGGTACAAAAGCTCCTCAAAAAAGCGGCGGCTTTGGATATCCAAAAAATATGCCCGTTGCACGGTCCCGTCCTTGATGAGGATCTCGGTTATTACCTGAATTTGTATAATATTTGGTCAACCTATGATGTTGAGGACGAGGGCATTGTTGTTGCCTACACGTCGGTTTACGGCAACACGAAAAAGGCGGTTGAATTGATTACGGATAAGCTCAGGGCAAAGGGCTGCCCCAAGGTTACGGTTTATGACCTTGCTCGCTGTGATATGTCCGAGGCGGTGGAGAGTGCCTTCCGTTACGGGAAGCTTGTACTTGCAACAACAACCTACAATGCGGATATTTTTCCGTTTATGCGTACCTTTATTGAGGCTCTGACGGAAAGAGGCTTCAGAAACAGAACAGTGGCGTTCATTGAAAACGGAAGCTGGTCCCCCCTTGCCGCTAAGCTGATGAGGCAGATGCTTGAAAAATCGAAAAACATAATATTTGCCGATACGGTTGTTCATATTCGCTCGGCGCTTGATGAAAATTCCTCCAAGGAGCTGGAGGCTCTTTCGGATGAGCTTTGCAGAGATTACATTGCAATGAACGGTGACACGGCGGATAAAAATGATTTGAATGCACTCTTTAATATAGGCTATGGCTTGTATGTTGTTACCTCAAACGACGGCAAAAAGGATAACGGACTTATAGTGAATACCGTCACTCAGGTAACGAACACTCCGAACAGGATAGCCGTCACAATCAATAAGGAAAACTATTCGCACCATATAATAAAGCAAACGGGTAAGCTCAATGTGAATTGTCTGGCACAGGATGCACCCTTTGAGCTTATTGAGAATTTCGGCTTCCAAAGCGGAAGAACCGTCGATAAATTCAAGAATTCGGAGCGTTTACGTTCGGATAACGGCTTGGTATTTTTACAGCGGTATATCAATTCGTTTATGTCGCTCAGGGTTGAGCAGTATGTGGATTTGGGTACTCACGGAATGTTTATTTGTTCCGTTACCGAATCGAGAGTTATATCCGATGCTCCGACTATGACCTATACCTATTACACGGAGAATGTTAAGCCGAAGCCGCAGACGGAGGGCAAAAAGGGATTCGTTTGTAAGGTTTGCGGATATATTTATGAGGGTGATGAGCTGCCGGAGGATTTCATATGTCCGCTTTGCAAGCACGGTGCGGCGGATTTTGAGCCGATAAAATAATAACAGAGCCGCGACAATATGGCAATTGCTTTGCCTGCTGTCGGCGGCTCTTGTCTTTGCAAAATTGTTATAGACAAATCCTTGTAAAAATGATATAATAAAGCTTAAATATATCGTTTTAAGTATAAAAGAAGGGGGCGAATGCTTGAGAAGCAAAAAGCTTTTGCTAAATTCCGCAGTTTCACTTACGCTACAGTTGGTGACTGCTGTTTGCGGCTTCATTGTTCCAAGGCTCATTGTCGGTACCTACGGTTCCGAAATCAATGCCCTAACCTCATCAATAGCTCAATTCCTCAGCTATATAACCTTTGCCGAAACAAGTGTCGGCGGTATTGCGAGAGCGGCATTTTATAAGCCGCTTGCCGACGAAAATATGAGCGCCATAAGTGAAATTTTTAATGCTTCGGAAAAGTTTTTCCGCAAGGTGGCGTATCTCTTTGTTGGCTATACGGTTGTTCTGGCAGCATTTTATCCGTTGCTTGTAAATGACAGCTTTGACTGGCTCTTTACATCGTCGCTGATTGTTATAATTGCATTAAGCACCTTTATGCAATACTTTTTCGGTATGACAAACAGCGTTCTTATTCAGGCGGATCAGAGGCAATATGTAAATTCGACACTGCAAATAGTAACGATAATTCTCAATGCGATTATGGTTGTTTTGTTTGTAAAGCTTGATATGTCAATTCAAATGCTCAAGCTTGCAACCTCGCTGATTTATATTATCAAGCCGATTGCCTTGGCACTGTATGTCAAGAAAAAATACAACATTGATAAAAAAGAAAAGCCTGACCAAAGCATCATCGAGCATCGTTGGGACGGCTACGGTCATCATATTGCAAATTTTGTAAATTCCAATACTGACGTGGCAATATTGACGTTTGCTTCAAGCATTTCAAGCCGTGTTGCTCTGGCGGAGGTTTCGGTCTATACGGTCTACAATTCGATTGTTTACGCCTTTGTCAATTTGGTTCGCAGTCTTTCGGAGGGAGTTGAGGCTGCCTTTGGCAATATGCTTGCCAAAAAGGAATACGACAATCTCAACAACAAATTCGGAATATACGAATTTATGTCATTCAATTTGATTACCGTTTTGTTTGTCATAACCGGTGTGCTTTTAATTCCGTTTATGCAGGTTTATATGAACGGAGTTACGGATGTAAACTATTGCAGAACGGCGTTTGGCATTATTTTGGTGCTTGCAAATGCAATGTATACAATAAGGATTCCTTATCAGCTTGTTGTTTATGCGGCAGGGCATTACAAGCAGACCAAAAAGGGTGCATATGCCGAGGCGGTGCTGAATATCGTTCTTTCGGTGGCGCTTGTTCCGTTCTTTGCGTTGGAGGGCGTTGCGATAGGCACTTTGGCGGCAATGACCTTCAGAACAGGTCAATATGTTTTATATCTTTCCAAAAACATAATGCACAGGAGCGTAAAATACTTTTTCAAAAGGATGCTCATTGCGCTTTTGATTGCGGCGATTTCGATTGCGGTGGTCAGCCTTCTGCCCAATTTTACCGGAGTAACATATATGAAATGGATTGTGTATGCGATTGAGGTTTCGTTAATTGTTGCGGCGGTGACTTTGACTGTCAATCTGATTTTTTGCAGAAGTGATTTAACGCAGGCGTGGAAATATGCACGCAGATTGATTTTTGCAAAAATAAAATAAAAAATCAAGGAGATTTTTATGGTAACTAAAAACAGGGAAAAAATTTACAAGCTTACAATAACCGCTGTTATGACAGCGTTAATCTTTGTGATGGCGTTCACACCGCTCGGATATCTCAAAATCGGTCCGGTTTCAATCACATTTATTATGATTCCGGTTGTCATCGGCGCAATAATCGGCGGACCGACGGTCGGAGCGGTTCTCGGTCTGATGTTCGGTGCAACAAGCTTTTTGCAGTGCTTCGGTATGGATGCTTTCGGTACAACGCTTTTTGGAATCAATCCCTTTTATACGTTCATTATGTGCTTTATTCCGAGAATACTGATGGGTCTGCTTTGCGGCTTGATTTATAAGGGCTTTAAAAACGGAAAGCATAAAAATATCGGTACGGCTGTGACCTCGCTCTGCGGTGGACTGCTCAATACGGTGTTTTTCGTCGGATTTCTGCTTCTGCTTTTTTACAACACAGATTATATTCGCAGCTTCGGCAACAGCGTGATAGCGGTTCTGTCCGTTTTGATTACAACAAATGCGATTGTCGAGTGGATAGCCTGCACCGTTATAGGCAGTGCGGTTTCCGTTGCAATTAATAAAGCCTTGGGCAAGCGTTAAACGGATCAGTCCCGAGAAATTGAAGATTAATAACGGCTTGAGGTCATATGATTTCGAGCCATTTCTTTTTGCGGAAAAGGCTCCGACCGGAAAGCTATTGAAAGCCGAGGCGGCTTGATGTATAATTAATATTATAAAAATCGGAGAAAAGGATATGGTCGGATGAAATATATTGTTGACCAAAATCAAAAGCCTCTTTATTTGCAGCTTTACAAGCAAATCCGTGATGATATTATCGGCGGCAATTACAGCTACAATACCAAGCTGCCGTCCAAAAGATTGCTTGCGGACGAAACGGGTGTCAGCACCGTTACGGTTGAACACGCTTATGCACTTTTGTGCGATGAGGGCTATGCCGAGCCGAGGGAACGCAGTGGATATTTTGTCGTTTTTTGCCCGACGGACGGGTTTGCCGTTCCGGAGCATGACCGTGAGCCGAGCAGAACAAGCCGTTTGCCCGAGAGTAAGGCGAGCTTTCCTGTTTCTGTTTTGAGCAAAACTATGAGGCGTGTTCTTACCGATTATAACGAGCGAATCCTTGAAAAATCGCCAAACACGGGCTGCGATGAATTAAAATCGGCATTAAAAAACTATCTGATGCGTAACAGAGGAATGAGCGTTGAGCTTGACCAAATCGTTATCGGCTCAGGTGCGGAATATCTTTATGGGCTGATAGTGCGGCTTTTGGGCTATGACAAGAGCTATGCAATTGAGACGCCATCTTACGAAAAAATCGAACAGATTTACCGTGCGGAGGGGGTGAGCTATGAGCTTCTTCCGCTTTCGCGGGATGGAATTGACAGCACGGCATTGGCAAATTCTCACGCCGAGGTTTTGCACACCACACCGTACAGAAGCTTTCCGAGCGGAGTTACGGCATCGGCAACCAAAAGGTATGAGTATATACAGTGGGCGGACAGGGGAGAGCGCTTGATTATTGAATCGGATTATGATTCGGAATTTTCCGTTCAATCCAAGCCTGCCGAAACGCTGTTTATGCTTTCCGAAAACGATAACGTGGTTTACCTTAATACGTTTTCCAAAACAATTTCACCGTCGCTTCGTGTGGCATATATGGTGCTTCCGAAAAGGCTTGCGGCTTTGTTCAAGGAGAAGCTCGGATTTTACTCCTGCACTGTGCCGACCTTTGAACAGTTTGTTCTCACGGAGCTTTTGAATAACGGTGACTTTGAACGGCATATAAACCGCACAAGAAGAAGCATACGAAAAGGCTTGAAAAAGCAGAACTGAAAAATTTGATGAAAAATTTCCTCCAAAGCAGAATAATGTCGGTTAAAAGGCGATTGAGCAAGCAACGACATATAATGGAAGCAAGGATTAACACGCCGAAGCTTACTAAAAGGAGGAAAATTTATGACGGAAATAACCATACTAAAGGTTTTTCTTTACACCATCGGGAGAGGCTTTTGCTTTAATGTTGTGCTGCCGCTTTTTGCAATTATCATCAGAATCGCACAGCTTTTGTTGGAGGTGTGAGAAATGGATGCAGTGATTACGGCTTTTGTGACCGGCTTTTTGTCGCTCATCGGGGTTGTTATCAGCAATCTTGCCGCAAGCTCCAAAATGTCAAAGGAGCTTGAAAAAGCACAGGCGGTTACGGACACGAAAATTGAGGAGCTGACACGAGAGGTTCGTGAGCATAACAATTTTGCTCGCCGTGTGCCGGTGCTTGAGGAAAAGGCAAAGGTTGCCGACCACAGAATAACAGACCTTGAACGTGTGCAGGGCATACAAAGCTGAAGTACCACAAAATTGAATAAAAAAAGGAAAAATCATCGGGAAGTCAATGATTTTTCCTTTTTTGTTTTTATGATAAATTTGCCGCAGTCGCTTTACTTTATTTGTTACCCTTGTTCTTCTGCTCTCTCAAAGCTTTGAAAAAATCGGAAAGAATTGCGACACATTCCTCCTCCATAACACCGCCGACAGACTCCGGCTTGTGGTTATACGGCAAGTCAAAGAGGTTGATAACACTGCCGCAGGAGCCGGCTTTTTTATCGGAAGCACCGTAGACAAGCCTGCGAAGTCGGCTGTTTATTATCGCACCCGTACACATGGGGCAAGGTTCAAGTGTAACATACAGCTCGCATTGCCAAAGCCGCCAGCCACCGAGTCTTTTGCAGGCCTCGTCAATCGCCTCAAGCTCGGCATGGGCAAGAGCGTTTTTGCCGTTTTCTCGGCGGTTTCTGCCCTTTCCGACGATTTCGCCGTCCTTAACAACAATCGCACCTACCGGCACCTCACCGTCCTCGGCCGCTTGCCTTGCAAGCTCCAGTGCCTTGCTCATAAAAAATTCATCATTCATATTGCATCCTCATTGCAGGCTAACCGGTGTCATAAGAATACCGATTAATATGAATATTGCGGCAACGACAACTATAACAGTTGTTACCGTGTACATTTTATTCGGGTGGATTCTGTAATCGTTTTTGGCTTTTTTGGAGCCTTTAATCAGCAAAAACGCTGCAAGTGCAACACCAAACGCCGTGAAAAGCTTGCCGAGTGAGGAATTGAGTGCGGTGTAGCTTGCGGAGGTGGAAAGTGCAGTCATCAAAGAGGCGGCGATTGTCGGCGTGCAGAAAACTGTTGAATATTTCAGCTTGCCGTCAATTTCCGATTTATCGGCACGCAGTCTTTTGCGGTCGGTTCGCAGGAAGAATATGAAAGCCACCGCACCGACGGCAAGTATCAAGCCCTCCAATGCAATGTAGAAGAACATTGAAGCATCGGGATTTCTTGTATAAAAAATCGAAATAATTACTGCCGAAAGATTGTTGAGTGCGTGAATTGCAACAGAAGTCCAAATAGAGTCGGTAACGATTGCGAAATATCCAAGCACGCAGCCTGCAATAAATGCGAACGGTATCTGCGCCATATTTCCGTGAAGTGCCGCAAAAAGCACCGAGGAAACAATTATTGCGAATTTATCGCCGTATTTTCTCAAGGGCTGCATAACCACGCCGCGCATCGCGAACTCCTCAACAAGGGGAGGAATGACGGCGTAGGCGATTATTTGTAAAATATAGCCGATGACGGAGCTCGGCTCGGATGTCTCGGGTCCCTCAAAATCAGCACCGAACAAATCGGCAATTGCGGAAACGAAGGATGCGGCCCTGTCACCGATTGAGCAGACCATAAGTCCTGTGAGAACCGAAAAAATGAAAAGCTCCTTTGATTTCGGCAAATTGAATATATCCACGCTTTCCTTTTGCTTGGGCGTGTAAAGCAGATAAACGAATATGAACGGCAGAAAGACGTAAATGACCGGTGCTATTGCACTTATTCCCATTTCAAAAACCGGGTCTGAGCAGTATAAATCATAAATTCCGAAAAGCTTGAGAAGCAGGAGAACCACATACTGCATCATGGTAAAAAAGAGCATACCTATACCAATGATGAAGCCGGTACGTCGCAGCTTTCCGACCCTTTCCTCAAAGATTGGATTGTAGCCGCCGAACATATTGTATAAATTTTGATAATACGAATACTGGTTGCCGTTGTTATCCATATCGCACCTCGCTGTTAACCTTATGATAATCATAAAAAAGAGTATAAAGCTATCTTTTGTCTATTATACAGTAATATTATATATTATTCAAGACCGCAACCTGTGAACTTTTTGAAAACAAAATTATATAGTTGATATTATGACTTGTTTTTTGTTCGCGTTTAATGTATAATTAAAAGGAATTGATTAAAGGAGATGGTTTAGTGGATCCAATTAAAGTAGATTTTACCGGAGGCGGAGCCGAAAAAGGACCTGACAAAAAGTCAACCGTGGTTATCCCCCCCGAAAGAAAGGGCTTAAAGATTGCAATTAATATTATTCTTACTGTTGTTTTTGCGGGAATTCTTTATTATTTTATGCTCCCCGTTTTCAACTTTAAGGATTTAAAAATGTATCTTTTCTTTGCCGCAGTCTCGGCGTTTTATTGCATTGTCAATTACATTACCTGCGGTGCACTCAAAACTCCCGATTATTCGCCATATGCAAGGAAATCCTCGCTTGTGCCGAAAATTATAATCGGTGTTTTAGCAGCGGTTGTTGCAATCGGCTTGCTCATTTCGTCCGTTTTTTTCCGTGCATCGAGCTATGCAAAAATTATTGACGTTGAAAAGGGCGATTTTGCAACAGAGGTTGCGGAGCCCGGCGATTTTTCCGCCGTTCCCGTAATTGACGAAAATACGACCTCGGTTATGGCGGAGAGAGCTCTTTCCGATCTTTCAAAGCTGGGTTATGTTTCGCAGTTTACAGTTCAGCCGAGCTATTACCAAATCAACTATCACAACACGCCTGTCAGAGTTTCGGCGCTTCAGTATTCCAACATAATCAAATGGATTACGAACGCTAAAAACGGTCTGCCGGCATACGTTATCGTTGATGCCAAAACGCAGAAGTCAACCCTTGTTCCGGTTGAGGGCGGTATGAAGTATTCAACGGCGGATCACTTCTCGCACTATGTAACACGTCACGTTCGTTTCCAATATCCCACCTACATTTTGGACGAGCCCAATTTTGAGATTGACGAGTCGGGTCATCCCTATTGGATTTATGCAAAGCTTGATAAGACCATCGGTCTTTTCGGCGGTACGGATGTTATCGGTGCGATTATTGTTGACAGCGTAACAGGCGAATGTACGGAATATTCGATTGACGAAATCAAGAATAACAAGGAGCTTGAATGGATTGACCGTGTTTATTCTGCCGACCTTCTTGTTGAGCAGTATGATTATTACGGAAGATATCAGGGCGGCTTCTGGAACTCCGTTCTCGGTCAGAAGGATACCTATTCGACCACCGAGGGCTATTCTTACCTTGCAATGAATGATGATGTTTATATGTACACGGGCGTTACCTCGCTGACGAGCGATGAATCACTCACAGGCTTTACACTCATCAATCAGCGTACAAAGGAAGCCAAGTATTACGAAATTTCCGGTGCAAAGGAGACCTCGGCGCAGGAATCTGCGGAGGGTCTTGTTCAGCAGTATGAGTATGAGGCATCTTTCCCGCTTCTTCTCAATATTGACGGTGAGCCGACCTACTTCCTTTCTCTCAAGGATTCCAGCAAGCTTGTTAAGGGCTATGCGATGATAAATGTCGGTCAGTATTCAATCGGTGCAACGGGCACTACGCTCACAAGCTGTATGGAGGCTTATGTTGCCGAGCTTGCCAAGAACAACATCAGAGTTAGCATTGATACGGACAATATAAAGGACGACACAACGGACGATAACACACAGACCGCAGAAAAAAAGGTTACGGGAACGGTAACCGATATCAGAACAGCGGTTATCGGCGGCGAGAGCGTTTATTACATCAAGCTCAGCTCCTCCGAAAGCTATTATTCCGTCAAGGCTGCCGATTTTGAAAGAATTGTTCTTGTCAACAGTGGCGACACGGTTACTCTCACGGTTAACACAACCGAGGGCAGCATCATTCCGGTAAAGGGAATGGAATAAACAAAATCTAATATTTTTTTGAAATACAAGTCTGCCGAAAAGCAGACTTGTTGCTTTTTGACAGCTAACGCGGCAGTGACGGTGGGGATAAAGACCAAAATTCTGCTGAATTTTTGTTTATATTGCAAACCAGTAGGGCACGATGTGATTGAGATGTTCTCTAAAAATCTGCTGTATCTTTTTGGCTCCCTCTGATGAGGGAGCTGTCGAGCGAAAGCGAGACTGAGGGAGAGAAAAATCTTGTTGAAATTAAATTCAAACGATGAAACCAACGTCTATTCCGTAGGGGCGGATATCATCCGCCCGTGAATCGCCGGCGGTTTTACGTCATTTACGGCAGCTTTCTCGCTCGACCTCTCTTGTATGTCACAAAACGGAGGGGATAAAGAACGAGAATATAAGCGAAAACAACTATTGTCGGGGCTTTCGGAATATAATTTTCACCAAAAACAGGGGGCGACTTTTGTTCAAATGCACGATTTTTTTAAAAGGCATTGACACTTTGTTTCCGGTGTTGTATAATGAAGCAAATAATTGATTATGGCGATTTGCCATAATTTTTAAAGCTCTAATCATTAAGCGGATATCCGCTTAGTTGTATGTGTGGCACATACAACTAAATAACGTTATC
>CAYYLP010000042.1:0-9441 GCA_964472865.1 uncultured Ruminococcus sp.
GACGGAGGGGTTCACTAAAATTCTGCTGTATCTTTTTGGCTCCCTCTGACGAGGGAGCTGTCGAGCGACAGCGAGACTGAGGGAGAGACAGGGTCAGCAGAGAGTTAATTTTTCATTTTCTCTCCCTCCGTCACGGCTTCGCCGTTCCACGTCTCGCTGAGGCTCGGTCACGGTGCGGCTCTGAACGTCCACCGGACGTTCATTCACTACCGCACCGCCGCCTTCGGCTACCCTCGTCAGAGGGAGGCAACCATCAACGTAAATTTCTGTTTTATCCTCGGCTCCCTCTGACGAGGGAGCCGAGCAAAAACGTCAATTTTATTATCGAAATTTAATTGCGTTGATACGTCAAACGGCACGATGTGGGTATCGTGCCCTACGAATTTGATACATAATAAAATTTCAGCAGAATTTTGGTCTTTATCCCCACCGTCACTGACGTGACACTTCCACTAAAAATGGAGGTAAAATGTCACTTTTCAGCAACACACTTATCTTTGACAAATAAATAACTTACCGAAAATTATTGACACGACTTTTATTTATTGGTATAATTATACAGTAATCTGAATTTGTCGCCGGTGCGGCAGCAAGTGGTGGAGTCTGTCATAGAGCTTTTGCTCTATTTGTTTCAGGTTATATGATCGTCTATGCTATTTCGGTCTTTGGGCAGAATCCGAATGGGTTCTGCTTTTTTATTGCTCAAGGCAAGCAGCCACGCCACGCAAAATTTTTATAGGAGTGTGACTATGGAACCAATCACAATCACAGCATTAATCATCTTTGCCCTCACCTACATATTGATGATGGCATCGCAAAAATTCAGACCGTACATTGCGTGCGGCTCTGCACTCATCTTCATCATTCTCGGCGTTATTTCCTCCGTTTCGCCCAACCTTTTCGGAAACGGATTTTTTAACGTCGGCGATACCACCTATTCCTACGGCATTATGCAGGCTCTGGGTGAAATCGACTGGAATGTTATTATGATGATTGCCGGTACAATGGGTACGGTGTATCTTTTCATCGAATCCAAAATGCCACAGCTTATGTCCGATGTTCTTATTTCAAAAATGCCCAACGTAAAATGGGTTGTTGTTGCTCTTTCTCTCTTTGCCGGAATCGTTTCCGCCTTTGTGGATAACGTCGCAACAGTGCTTATGATAGCTCCCGTTGCACTTGCTTTTTGCAAAAAGCTCAACATCTCCCCCGTTCCCTCAATTATCTGCATTGCAATTTCATCCAATCTTCAGGGCGCCGCAACGCTCGTCGGTGACACAACATCAATCCTTCTCGGCAAGGCGGCAAACCTCGACTTCTCGGATTTCTTTGTTGACGACGGCAAACCGGGTATGTTCTGGGTTGTTGAGGCAGGTGCTGTTGTCAGCGCCTTGATAATCCTCTTTATGTTCCGCAAGGATAACGACAAGATTGAGTTTAGCTCACGCACCAAGGTTGAGGATATGGTTCCCACCTATCTCCTTGTCGGCACAATTGCCTGTCTCATTGCAGCCTCCTTTATTCCCTATAAGGATAACGCCGCAGAGGGTCAGTTCTACAAGCCCGATGTTACAAACGGTATAATCTGTATTGCATTTTTCGTATTCGGTCTTCTCAGAGAGCTTCTTTTCAAGAAGAACAAGGGCGTTGTTAAGGCTTCGCTCAAGGAGATTGACTATTACACAATCGCATTGCTCACCGGTCTTTTCGTTGTTATCGGCGGAATCAAGAGTGCAGGCGTTATCGACGTTATCGGCAACGCAATCTCCCATCTCGGCGGAGGCTCAAAATTTGCAATTTACACAATCATCGTTTGGATTTCGGTTATTCTCTCCGCTTTTATCGACAATATTCCCTATACGGCAACAATGCTTAGCATTGTACCTGTTATTGCTGCCGATATGGCTATGGACCCGAAGCTTCTTTATTACGGACTGCTTTGCGGTGCAACACTTGGCGGAAACCTCACTCCGATCGGTGCGAGTGCTAACATTGCCGGCATCGGTATTCTCAAAAAGGAGGGCTACGATGTAAAGGCTACCACCTTTATGAAATACGGCGTTCCCTTTACACTTTCCGCTGTAGTCACCGGTTATGTTCTTCTCTGGTTTATTTGGAAATAAAACAAAGCAATATAAGGACCTGCACAAATTAACGTGCAGGTCTTTTTCATTCAGTCAAGATTCGGGAAATTCATCTTGACAAAATATAACGGATATGATATATAATTATATAAATGGAAGTTTTTATATAAATTTTCCGACTGAAATTTATTATGGAGGGAATTTTTATGGAAAACAGCAAAAAAGAAAAGTATTTTTTGCCGATTATAACATTGTTCATTGTGGCCTTGTTCGGATATTCGGCATACTCGGCGTTCTACGTCTTTGACGATTTGGGAACATCGGAGGTAGTTCTCTATTCTGTTCTGATGTCGCTTTGCAACGCCGCAGTAATCCTTCTCTACACAATCTTTGATGCAAAGCATCAGCATTCAACCAAAAGCAAAATCATAGGCACCGCCGTTACCGCATTGGTTTCCGCAGGCGTTTGCTTCGGAACGGTCTATTCAATGGCAGCCGCCTCTCTTAACACAAGCATCGGCAGTGTTACCGTTGCCATAGAATGTATATTTTTCTGCATTTTGATGGTAATTTATTTAGGCTCGCTTTCAAAGAAAAAGAAAAATCTTTTGCTGATTATAACAGCCGTCGTTATCCTGCTGTTTGTATATTCGGTCTATTCGGCATTTTATGTTTTTGATGACCTTAAAACCATTGAAATCGTGCTTTATTCCACTATCATTTCTCTTTGCAATGCCGCAATAATTTTGCTTTACACAATACGCGACACCAAGCATAAGCACTCAACCGCCAACAAAATTATCAGCACCGCTGTAACCGCATTGGTCACCGCAGGCGTTTGCTTCGGAACAGTTTACGGCTTGAAAACAATCTACCTCGACGGAAGCTTCGGTCCCTTTACCGTTGCATTTTCAAGCATACTTTTCGGTATATCACTTGCAATTTACTTCAACTCGCTTTCACGCACCTCGCACAAGGCTCTTTACAAGGTCGTTGCCGCCGTTTTGGCTGTTGTCTTGCTCGGTGAGGGCTCGTTTATGGCAATCAAAACTATGATGGCATACTCGCTCTTGGAGCCGCTTTATTCCCTTAAAGTATCAGAGGAAAGCATCGGCGGCGTAAAAACCGAGGACAGCGAAATTGTATATGATTTTGCACTCTCGACCGAAAAGCCCTTACGCAATACAAAACTCGGCACCGACACCGAAATCGCTATCTCCCTTGCCAAAAACGAATGGGAGGGCTTCCAGATTTTCTTTGCTACGGCAGTCAGCGGCAAAAAGGTCAGCCTTGACATAACCGAATTCAAAAATGCCGAGGGCAAAACACTCAAAACAACAGCTTACAAGGAGTATTATTCAAAGGTTTACGGCTTTGGTAACATATATTGCTGTGAATATGCAGACGCACTTGTTCCCGTTTCATTTGAAAAAGAGCCCTACGGCGGCTCTGCAAGCCTCAAAAAGGGTCTTATTCAAGGCTTCTATATCAGAGCCTTTGCCGACAGTAACGCCGCAGCAGGTGAATACACGGCAACCCTGACCGCAAAGAACGAAAACGACAAGGTGATTCTTCAAAAGGAAATCACGGCAACCGTTAAGAGCTTTACCTTGCCGCAAACACCGTATTCGGCAAGTGCTTTCGGAAACACAAGCTGGGGTAATTCACTTTATACCTGCAATAACGTTGACCCCGATGACGAGGCTACAAAAACAGCACTTGATCTTCAATATTATGAGCTTCTTCTCGAAAACAGAATTTCGCCCTATTTCCTCCCCTATGACATTCTTGACGAGAGAGCCGACGCTTATATGAGCGATCCTCGCTTGACATCATTTGAAATTCCCTATCCGGCGGATGACGAGCTTTTGGTTAAATACTATACAAAGGTAACATCTAACCCCGAGTGGGCAAAGAAGGGCTATTTCTATCCTATAGATGAGCCTAACACAACGGAAGCGTACGAAAGATACCTTGAAATAACCGAAAGGCTCAGCCGACTTTGCCCCGGTTACAATATGGTAACTCCCTTCAGTGCCGATGCGGAGGTTGAATTTAACGGACAGAAATCCACTCCCGTAGAAATTCAAACCGGCAGAAGCTCCATCCTCTGTCCGCTCAACAGCACCTTTGATGAAGCGGAGCAAATCAATCAGCTTAAAGAAAGTCAAAAAGCCGGCAGCACATTTTGGAGCTATGTTTGTTGCGGTCCGCAGGGCGATTACTGTAACCTTTTCATCCGTCATGATGCTATAAAACACAGATTGCTCCTTTGGCAGCAAAAGGCTCAGGGTATAACAGGTATGCTTTATTGGTCGGTGCCTTATTATGAAAAGGTCAACCCGTGGGAGTGCTCAAAGACATGGGATAAATATGAGGCCGCAGGCGACGGTTGCCTTGTCTATCCCGGCGGCTACATAGGTCTTGATGAGCCGGTTATAACCCTCCGTCTTGTCAATCTGACCGACGGCTTTGAGGATTACGATTACCTTACCCTTGCCGAAGAAAGACTCGGTACAGCTTGGATAAACGAAAAAATTTCAAAGGTATCCACCTCACTCACAGAATACACCTCCGATTACGCACTGCTTGAGCAAATCAGAAACGAAGTCGGAGAAGCAATTTCAAAATAACCAAGGAGCATTTATGAAAAATATTTACTTTGCAAACACAGAAATAACCGACGGCTTTTGGAATTTTTACAGCAATTTAAACCGTAGAAAAATTACAAAGAATGTCTATAACCGCTTCAAGGAAACAGGTCGTTTCGACGCACTTTCTTGCCGCTGGCGTGAGGGTATGCCGAACAAGCCGCACATCTATTGGGATTCCGATGTTGTAAAATGGATTGAGGGTGCGGCATATCAGCTTGAAACCAAGCCATGTCCCGAGCTTGAAAAAGCAGTTGATGAACTGGTTGATGCTATTGCCGCCAATCAGCGTACCGACGGATATTTTAACTCGTATTACTTGAGCATTGAGCCGTCAAAGATTTTTTCCGACCGTAACTGTCACGAGCTTTACTGTATCGGACACACCATTGAAGCGGCTATCGCCTACCACAAGGCGACGGGCAAGGATAAACTTTTGAACTGTGTTTGCAAAGAGCTGGATTTGATATACCGTGTTTTTGTTGAGGAGCAAAGTGCTGCCTTTACAACACCCGGTCACGAGGAAATTGAGCTTGCACTTTTGAAGCTTTATGAATACCTCGGCATCGAAAAGCACCTTGAGCTTGCGAGATTTTTCATAAACCAAAGAGGAAACAATGACAAGGACGGAAATTATCCCAATTTCCAGTCACAGATGCCTGTCAGAAAACTATCACTTGCCGACGGACACGCAGTCAGAGCAGGCTATCTGTACACCGCAATGGCAATGCTTGCACGACTTGACGGCGACGAGGAGCTTAAAGCCGCCTGTTTCAGACTTTTTGATGATATTGTCAACTCAAAAATGAGCATAACGGGCGGTATCGGTGCTGACCACAGCAATGAAAAATTTTCATACAAATACGACCTCCCGAACAGTGACACATATAACGAAACCTGTGCCGCAATTGCACTTGCGTTATTTGCCGGTGCAATGCAGGAGCTGGATATCAATTCAATATACGGCGATGTGATTGAGCGTATTTATTATAACGGCTTTATTTCAGGCGTTTCGCTTGACGGCGAAAAATTCTTCTACACAAACCCTCTGGAGCTTGATTTGAAGAAATATCAGCGAAGCAGCTATCAGCCGATTGCCGAACGCGTCAAGGTCTTTGAATGCTCCTGCTGTCCTCCAAATGTTGTCAGAATGTTGGCATCCGTTCCCCGATTTATGTATACCGTTGACGGTGACAAAATTTATTGCAACCAGTTTGCTCAAAGTGAAACAAGGCTGACTGTCGGCGGCAAGGAAGCAATTATTTCGCAGAAAACCGCCTATCCCTCGAACGGAAAAATTACCTTCAGCTATAAGGGTGAGCCGTGCAAGCTCTTTGTCAGAATACCCGAATGGTGCGTTGAATACAAGGGCAAGACTCAAAACGGCTTTGCGGAATTCGACCTTTGTGACGACGAAAGCATTACGGTTGATTTACCGATGGAAATTCATTTCATCGAAGCAAACCCGAATGTCCAGGACGATTCCGGCAGATACGCCATAACTCGCGGTCCGATAGTTTACTGCTTGGAGGGCATTGACAACGGTGAAAATCTGCGTGATGTTACAATTTTGGAGAATTCCGAAATTGAAATCAAGCAGGAGGATGACACTCCTGCCCCGATAATTTATTTAAACGCACAACGCAGAAAACCGTCAACAGCTCTTTACAGAATTAAAAGTGATGAGCGAATTAATTTCAAAGCACGTCTTATCCCCTATTTCAGCTTCGCAAACCGCGGAGCAACAGATATGCTTGTTTGGACTATGATAAAATAATCAAAATTATATTTCACTGAACACAGCCGAGCCACGGGTTCGGCTGTGTTATTTTACAGCTTCGATTAAAATAAAAAAAGTACGATACCGAAGTACCGTACCTTGTAAATATCAAATTGAATTAGAGCTTAAAGCCTGTCATACTGACAACGGAGGAAGCCTGAGCGGTTGCGGAAGCACCCATAACCTTTGAAAGCTCAAACTTGAAGTCAAAGGAAACCTTGAGAGAAACAAGATTGCCGTTTGAAGCATTTACAACCGCTGTGATAACAGCATTGCTGTAGCTCTCGTTGATGTTTGCACTTGTTGCGATATCCTGGATTGCTGAGTTTACGTTCTCGGCAGTCTTGTGATCCCAGTAATCCTTATCGTGCTCACCGCAAGCAAGTCCGCTACGGTCAAGCGGTGTGTTGTTTGAAGAAACAACCTTACCACCTGTAACGGTGCTTGTGCCGTTCTTGAGCTTGATAGTGATGTTGTAGTTACTGCCACTCTTTGTGCAGGTAGCAGATGTTACATCATTTGCTGTGAGCTTGGAAGCCTGGAAATACTTCTGGTAGCTGTCTGCATCCGCAGAAGTAACGGACTTTGTGAACTTGTTGTCATCGCCAACACCCATAAACTTATAAACAAGACCCTTGAATGTCTTGAGTGCAATACCTGCATCATAGGACTTCTCTGTGGTCGATCTTGTCTTGGAGAAAGGAGCCTTTTTGCTTGCTACCTTTGCTGTTGCAGTGTTGTAGTAGTTCAAAATCTGTGCGGTACCTGTCGGTATCGAGGAGCTTGCACTGCTTGAATTATTCTTGGAAGGCGTTGAAGAATTGCTGCTTGCGCTACCGGAAGCTGAGCTTGAAGCATCCTCCTGCGATACAGGCTCGCCTTCGGGAGTTGTAACGTCCTCTGCGGGAGTCTCATCACCGCCGGCAGAAGCATCATCACCTGCTACGGAATCGTCAACATAGCTGTCGTCTCCTCCGCTCAAATCATCGCCCATTGTGTCGGAAACAGCCGAGCCCTTTTGCTCTGCCGCCTTCTTGATTGCATCGCAAATTGTACCGGTGCCCGAAACGGCAGTAATGCAAATTGCGATAACACAAACAACAGCGGTAATGCTCTTGACGAGGGTGTTCTTTGTTGCAACGTCCATCGGTGTTTTTTCTTTTTTGGCTTTCTTTGCCTTTTTACCTTTCTTCTTGGTATCGACTGCATCATTTTCAAGAAGCTCGGTATCATTTTCAACCTTGGTCTTTTTCTTACTCATTTTATGTTGCTCCTTTCAAAGCAAAAATCTTTACTATAATTATACTTTTTTTGACACAAAAAGTAAATGAACTTTATCACAAAATTGTCCTGTATTTTTTGTGCAATTTTCACACAAGAACCTTGGAGAGGAAATCCTTGCAGCGTTCCGTCTTGGGGCAGGTGAAAAATTCATCGGGAGTTGCCTCCTCAACCATCTTGCCCTCGTCCATAAAGATAACTCTCGTCGCCGCTTCCTTTGCAAAGCCCATTTCGTGTGTGACAACAACCATTGTCATTCCATCTTTTGCAAGGGACTGCATAACCTCCAAAACCTCACCGACCATTTCGGGGTCAAGCGCCGAGGTGGGCTCATCAAAGAGCATAACATCGGGCTTCATTGCAAGAGCACGGACAATTGCAATTCTCTGCTTCTGTCCACCGGAAAGCTGTGAGGGGTATGCATTTGCTCTGTCGGCAAGACCTACCCTTTCAAGCAGCTCCATTGCCTCCTTCTCGGCCTGCTCCTTGCTGATATTATGCAGCTTAGTCGGACCGAGAGTAAGATTTCTGAGAACCGTCATATGCGGAAAAAGGTTGAAATGCTGAAAAACCATTCCCATTTTCTGACGGTGGACGTTGATGTTAACCTTTTTGTCCGTTATGTTGACTCCCTCAAATTCAATTGTACCGCTTGTGGGATCCTCAAGGAGATTGAGAGAACGCAAAAAGGTTGATTTACCCGAGCCTGACGGACCGATTATAACAACAACCTCGCCCTTTTTTATCTCGGTGGAAACGCCGTCAAGAGCGTGGAGCTTACCGTAAACCTTGTGAAGATCCGTAACCTTAATAAGTGCATTATCGCTCACTGTTACGCAGCCTCCTTTCAAGAAGAGAAACCAGCTTTGTCAAAATGACAACCATAACAAGATAGATTACCGCAACAGCGATAAGAGGCATAAATGCCGAGAATGTAACTCCTCGAATCATATCGCCGGCACGCGTAAGATCCATCATTCCGACATAGCCGGCAACAGAGGTCTCTTTGAGCAAGACGATAAATTCGTTTGCCAAGGTCGGCAAAACTGTTTTAAATGCCTGCGGAACAATAATATAAATCATTGTTTCAAAATAGTTGAGTCCAAGCGAACGTCCCGCTTCCATTTGACCCTCATCAATCGACATAATACCGCTTCGGAAAATTTCGGCAACATAAGCACCGGAGTTAATTCCAAACGCCAAAACGGCAATCAACAGCTTGTTGTTTGAGGTTGCAAAAATAATAAAATACATTATCATAAGCTGAACAACAACAGGCGTTCCCCTGATAACAGTAAGATATAGCTTTGCAAGTCCATTCAAAAGCTTAACAATGAAGCCGCCGAAGCCGTGCAGCTTGGTGGAATTTTTATCATGGCTTGAACGTATCGTCGCAATAACAATACCAATCACAATGCCGAGAAGCACTGCCAATGCGGTGATTTGCAGAGTTGAACCTAAGCCCTCAAGCAAGAGCTTCCAACGGTTACCCTTTATGAAGTTGAGATAAAAGTCCGCCTTAAAATCGGCAAACCAATTTATGATTGCTTCCGTCATTTCGGATTTCCTTTCATAAACGCACAAATCGAGGGTTCAGCGCCCTCGATTCACGCAAAAGCGTTAATGTGCTGCTTTATATCAGTCA
>CAYYLP010000043.1:0-9341 GCA_964472865.1 uncultured Ruminococcus sp.
ACTCGGATTTTCCGCTGTTGGAGTCGTCGCCGTCAACGCTGTCAACGTAATAGGTTGTGCCGATTGCCTCAGCAGCAATGCTTGTCAGCGAAAACGCTGTGCAGGAAAGCATTGTGGCAACACAAAGCAATACAGAAATTAATTTTTTCATAATATCCGTCCTTTCGGTAACCGCAGTTACTTCACAATTTATTTTATTCAATCTTAACACATTACTTCTCAATTTTCAATACATTTTATTTGTTTTAATAAATATTTTCGTCAAAACATTCAAAAAGCTCACTGAAAATTGTGTCACGATTGATTTGGTCAACAACTCGAATAAGATGTCGGTGTTCATCGAAGCTGTAATTACCGTCGTAGGAAACAATCGGGCTGTGTGTGAGGTGTGAGGCTGTCGCCGCATTGGAGCCAACAAGCCACATAATGGTGGAAATATCCCAAATTACCTTGCTTTTGCAAAACTCGTTTTCGGTCCAACCGAGGTGCTCACGGGTAATATTATAAAGGTAAGACCCGATTTCACTTTTATCCTTCATATAGGCACGCAACTCGGAATCGGTTGTCAGCAGATGGCTTGTAACGCCCTTGCAGGGGATTTGAACAACGGGTACGCCGCTATCAAAAATTACCCTTGCGGCGGCGACGTCCTGAATCATATTGAATTCCCTTGTGTGAGTCCAATAATGTGCGTGACCGCCGAGCCAAACGAGGACGATTTTGTCGGCGATGGCAGGCTCGGTGAGGAGCGCAGAGGCAATGTTGGTAATCGCACCTATTGCCGCAACATACAGCAGCTCACCCTCGGGCATTGACATAGCTCTTTTGACAAGGTCGTTACAGGCGTCGGAGGGCTGCGGAGTTTCTTCATCAAGCAGATATGCCGTCGAGCCCTTGTAAATTTTGCCGTTCAGGTCATCTCTTTTGAGAATTTTGACAAGCCTTTTGATTTCGTCGTAGCTTTTTTCCATACCGTCAAGCGGTCCGTCCGAAAGAGAATTATAAAACGGTGCGGCATAAATTGCCTCAATATCAATGCGGTCGGTACGCTTTAAGGCGTATGAAATTGCATATTGGTCGTCAATTTCATTGGCAGCATCCGTATCAATAATCAAACGGATTTTTCCGTTCGGTCGCTCCAATCTTTGTATGAGAATATCATTCGGAAGCTTTTTCCAATCCATAAAATCCCTCTTTCTGCATTTTATGCTTAATTGTAGCATTATTACAAACCGATGTCAATCAAGCAAACGCAAAAAAGTCGGTCTGCTTGTACAGACCGACAAATGGTTTATGCTGTTGTTTATGCAAGACCGGCAAAGAAGTTCTTGATGATTTCAATTATTCCTGCCGCCTCGAACTCCTTGAGATATGTAAGGAGCTCCTGAACAAATGCGAGAATAGCTTCCATATCGTGACCCTCCTTATTATTGTCGAACATCGCTGTCCGCAGCTTCATCATAACATAAAAAAAGGTGCTTGTCAACAAATAAACCGTCCTCCCTGAAGAGAACGGTTTCGGTCTGCTTATAAGAGGTTGATGAACAAATCTCTTATCCAGGTGAGATGCTCAAGGATAGATGACATATAATCGCCTAAAAAGCCAAAAATCTGATCCATAAAAGAGCCTCCTTATTTTTTGTCAGACTTTCATCTGCAAGCTCATTGTAGCATACTGCCGTTTTTTGTCAATAGAGAAAATAAATATATAAAAAATTATTTATTTTTCTTTTTTAACGGCTTTTTGTTTCCTTTTTCATCAAGGATTCGGACGCTCTCAAGCTGTGAGACAAGGCTTCTCTTGTAGGCTGCAATGTATTCTGCACGGAGCTTTGCCTGTTCCTCCTTTTCGGCTTCGGTAAGTCCCTCCGTCTTGCTCTTGCGTGCAAGCTCATTTATTCTTGAAATTTTGTTATCGTCCATTGCTGTTTCCTTTCCCGACAGGGCAAACCCTCATACAAATTCCGCAAACTGCGCCTCTGCCGATGTGTTGAAATTTCTTTTTCATATAGGTACTGCATTTTTCGGGGTCAAAAAAATCCTCACGCTCCATACCTATTTCCCACATTGTACCACATATTGCACCCGAGGGGCAAGCCTCAACGCACAAATTACAGCCGATACACGGCGAAAAATACTCTTTTTCTTCAAATTCAAACGGGCAATCCGTAAAAAGAGTGCCGAGCCTTACCCTCGGTCCGTATTTTTTGTGTAAAAATAAGCAATTCTTGCCTATTCCGCCCAAGCCGGCAAGGGAGGCAATTTTTTTGTGAGAATAGCGACCGTGATAATTCCAGCCGTCCTTATTTATGCTTTGCGAAGCACCTATCGGAATATATTTGTAACCGTGACCTTCAAGAATAAATCCGCATTGTAAAAGCATTCTGTCAATGAAAGCGTTAACCGTTCGATAGTGATGGAAATATGAATGTGTCGGTTCGTCGGTTATTTCGTCCACCACGGCATCGGAAAGCTTGACGACAATGCTCATCGCATAGCTTTTTTCACCGAACGGACCGTCATCAACGCAGGTAAAGCCGACATCGGCAACGCCGTTATTTTTTAAAAAATTTATCAATTCTTCCTGTACTTGCATTTAATAACCTCATTTTGTATGCAAAAAATATTTTCGGTGATGCTTATGACAACTCAAGAATATCTGGAGCGGCGAATTAAGGATTTGGAAAAAAATATTTGCGACGATTCACTGCCCTTAAAATTCAGAAAAAACCAGGCCTTTGCCTTGCTTAATTATCGCAATGATTTGGAAAGGAAAATTGAGCAAGATTTGCGTGAGCGATAATTGTATTCGGCAAAGCTTTTTCGGCAATGAATTCGTTTCCGCGTGCGAGCTTGTAAAAATCGTATCCGCTTTTGCTGCAAAGCTGTGTATCGATTGTAAATATTTCAAGGCTCTCAAAAGCGACGTCAAAGCCGTATTTCCAGTTAATGTAGCTGAGAATTTCGTTGGTGCAATTGCTTGCAAATATCACTCCGTCGGCAGTGGTTATTCCCTCGGAAAGTATTTTTTCTCGGTTTTCGACCGAGCTGACGTGGTAAAGCTTTTCGGAAATGGGAGAACGGATATCGGGAATAAGGATTCCGTATTTACCTCCGCAAAGAAAATGGTGAAGCGATAGGCGGAAGGCTCGCCATGTGATTTTGGAGGGCTTGCGCAGAACCGTTGTTAGGATTTTTGCCAAATTTAAGAAATTTTTTACGTCCGGCAGACGTGAGAGAACGGAAAAACAGATGAACTTCATTTTATCGCCTATCCTTTCCGGATTATTATAAACCCACACAGCGACTTTTGCAATATTTATTAATTGAAAATGAAAGGTATAAATCGAATTGTTTAACAAATAATAGTGTTGCTATTAAATTGTAAGGAGATAGGTTTATATATGAAAGCAACAGGAATAGTCAGAAGAATTGACGACCTCGGCAGGGTAGTTATTCCCAAGGAGATACGTCGAACAATGCATATCAAGGAGGGCTCGCCGTTGGAAATTTTCACCGATACGGAGGGTGGAGTGATTTTCAAAAAGTATTCGCCCATCAGCGAAATTACCGACACGGCGGAGCACTTTGCCGATGTGCTTTACAGAAGCGTAAACACTCCTATTTTGATTTGCGACAGGGATCACGTTATAGCGTGCGCCGGTGTTTCAAAAAGGGATTATCTTGAAAAAAGAATCAGTGCGGAGCTTGAAAAGATTATGGAGGAGCGTCAGGTCTACACGGGTGATATCGAGAATCAGATTTTTCCCGTTGAGGGTATGGACTACGGCTCGTCGATTGCCGCCCCTATAATCGGCAACGGTGATATCCTCGGTGCAGTCGTTTTCCTTTGGAGCGACGGCTCAAAAATTTCTCCGACGGAAATCAAGCTCGCTCAGGTTGCCGCCTCCTTTATCGGTAAGCAGATGGAGGAGTGAGCAAGGCGGTACAGCTCAAAAATGCCGCTACCCGAAAAGCATACTCATTCAGCCTTCTCTTGCTTATTACAAGGGGAGGCTCGTTTCGGTGGATTGTACAGTCTGACGACGGCTTGACGTTTCGGTACGATGGAAAAATTGCACACTGCCAAAAATTAAATTTCAACGCATAAATTATCGAATATTTTCAAAAAAGCCTTGACAAAAAAGTAATTTAATGATATTATATCAAGCGTTGCAGATATGCGGGTGTAGTTTAGTGGTAGAATTCCAGCCTTCCAAGCTGGTCGTGTGGGTTCGATTCCCATCACCCGCTCCATTTTCTCCAAACATTCTGCAATGTAGGAGAGCATAATGCGCTTGTAGCTCAGGTGGATAGAGCAACTGCCTTCTAAGCAGTGGGTCAGGGGTTCGAGTCCCTTCAAGCGCGCCATATGGTGGGTATAGCTTAGTTGGTTAAAGCGCCAGTTTGTGGCACTGGAGACCGTCGGTTCGAATCCGACTATCCACCCCACAAAGTCTGCAGGTCTTGCAGACTTTTTTTAGAATTTTTAAAATTAGATAATGGGGTGTCGTCAAGCGGTAAGACACAGCACTTTGACTGCTGCATTCGCTGGTTCGAATCCGGCCACCCCAGCCAAAAGACAGGCTTTCGCCTGTCTTTTTTTGCACCTTTTGAGGTGATGTAAAAGTTTGTTGAAACGGCGAGCGTGTTGCCGTAAGCGAAACAAAACCGCCGATGATTTGCAAGCGGATGATACTCACACTTATGAATTCGATGTTAGTTTCTGTGGATTTTGTGTGAACTCTTCAGATACACATATGCTCGACGGCTCATCATAGAGTAAAAAAGCATTAATGCGGAATAGTGTTGTTTTCTTGCTTGATGAATATAATTGTATGGCGGTTTTTGTCATAAAAGGCGATTTGTTGTCTTGACAAAAATGGGATAATTTACTATTATAAACATTGAGAAAGTAAAAGGGAGTGTATTTATGATAAAGTCATTGATTTCTGTTTGGGTTTCTCTTGTTATGACCTTTGTTAGTTTTGTGCCGGGCTTTGTTCTTCCCGAGGATAAATCGGGCGTAAATGACAAAAGCTATCCATACATTTTTGTACACGGCTTTCTCGGCTGGGGCGAGGATGAAGGCATAAATGCCGATGCTCCCTATTGGGGTGCTACCGCCTGCCATCTTGTTGAAAGACTGCGTGAAAACGGCGTTGAATGCTGCGACGCCTCCGTCGGTCCGCTTTCAAGCAATTGGGACAGGGCTTGCGAGCTTTATGCACAGCTTACCGGCACCCGGGTGGATTACGGTGCTGCTCATTCCGAAAAGCATGAGCATAATCGCTACGGCAGAACCTATTCCGAGTCGATTGTCGAAAATTGGGGGGAGCTTGACAAAAACGGTCTTATAAACAAGATAAATCTCATTGGTCACAGCTTCGGCGGCAACACGATAAGGCTTTTGCAAGGACTTCTTGCCGAGGGTGATGCCGAGGAAATTGCCGCAACAGAGCCCGACGATATTTCTCCGCTTTTTACCGGCGGTAAATCCAATTGGATAAATTCCATTACCACAATATGTGCTCCGAACAACGGCACAACGCTTGCTTATATCGCAAATGACTTGCATCTTGTTGAGGTGCTTGAAATTGTTGTGTATCTTTATGCCGGAATAATGGGACGTTCTCCGTTTAACGGCTATGTGGATTTTCATCTGGAGCAGTTCGGCTTAACTCAAGTGCCCGGCGAAACCACAACCGTCGGCTTCTTTACGGAGGCTATCAGCACGATGCTTCGCCAAAAATACGACAGTGCCGCCTACGACCTTTCCTGTGACGGTGCAAAGGCGCTTAACGATAGGCTTGAGATGGACGAAAACACCTATTATTTTTCCTATGCGTTCAAAACAACCGTTGCGGGCAAAATTAAAAACGAGCAGCTCCCTGTACCGAGCACCTTGGCTATTCTTGCACCTTTTGCCACGATGATGGGTGTTTATTCGGGCAATCCGGAGGCACCGTATATCGTTGATGAGAGCTGGAGGGAGAATGACGGACTTGTTAATGTCGTCTCGGCTCAATATCCGTTTGACGATCCTCACACGGCTTATAATCCGAACAGCATCAAGACGGGCATTTGGAATGTTATGCCCTTGAGTGACGGCGACCATGGTAATGCGATCGGAATCGGTGTCAGTGAGGGCGAGCTTTTGAGCTTTTATTTGAATATGATTAAAATGATTGAAAATCAACCGATAACAAAATAAAAATTAAATCAAAATTGAATAAAAAAGCATCTTCGGGTCAAATTAAAACCGGAGGTGCTTTTTTTGAAGCGGTGTGTTCGTATATTCAGTCTGATATGCTTTTTCGTTTCGGGCATTGTTATGCTGTTGATTATTATCGGATATGTTCGTATCCCAAACGAAATGACTATCAGTGAATATGATGCAATCAATGTGGGGAAAACATATGTCTGCCAGACCCTTGTAAATTTTGACAGCAATGCTTCTCCCACAGAAATCGAATATGCAACCTCCGTGAAGCTCTTTAATATTTTCCCCGTAAAATCCGCAAAGGTTAAGGTTTCACGCAGAAGATATGTTGTGCCCGGAGGAAGTCCTTTCGGAATACGCCTGTATACAAAAGGTGTGATGATTATCCGCATTGATGAGGTAACGACCTCATCGGGTAACGTCAGTCCCGGTAAAAAAGCGGGACTCCGAGAGGGTGATATGATAATTTCCGTTGACGGTGTCGATGTGTACAGAAACCGTGAGCTCTCTGCAATTTTTTCCTCAAGCGGCGGCAAAACGCTGAAGCTTGTGATTGAACGTGATTCAAAAAGGCGAGAGCTGAGCTTTAATCCGGCACTGTGCTCGGAGGACAATTCTTACAAGGGTGGTCTTTGGATAAGAGACAGCACTGCGGGCATCGGAACCTTGACGTGGTATGACAGCACGAGCGGAGTTTTTGCAGGCTTGGGACACGCTGTTTGCGATGCGGATACGGGAGAAATTATGCCTCTTTCCGGCGGAGATGCGGTTGAAGCCGAAATAAAGGGGTGCTATAAGGGCTCAAGCGGCAGTGCCGGCGAGCTGTGCGGAGTTTTCTCCTCAGGCACAATCGGAAGCCTCTATATAAACGGCGAAACGGGCGTTTACGGGGTTATGGATTCCTTTGATGAGAATGAAAAGGTTGTTCCCGTTGCTCTGAAGCAGGAGGTAAAAACCGGCACTGCCCAAATTATTTGCACCGTTGATGACGGCGGAGAAAAGTATTATGATATTGAAATTGAAAAGGTATTTACAACCGACGATACTCAAAGAAATTTGATTTTGAAGGTGACCGACCCCGAGCTTATCAAAAAAACGGGAGGCATTGTTCAGGGAATGAGCGGTAGCCCGATAATCCAAAACGGTATGCTTGTCGGCGCCGTAACCCACGTCTTTGTCGATGACCCGACGGAGGGCTATGGGATTTTTGCCGAAAATATGATCGAAACCTCGCAAGCCGTTACGGAATATCTTAAAGCATCATAAAGAAAAAGCTATCCGAAATCTTGGATAGTTTTTTTACATTCTGTGTATGCTTTCGCAAGCGGTTTGAGGATGAATAATTTCAATAAACAACACGGTCGCATATTGACTAATGGCGACTGAAGATATAAATTCATTATATCTTGATTATTCTTTTCCCTTGTTTTCTTGCGAGCTCCGTAAATTGCCATGCACCGCCATAATTACGGGTGGCACAGCTAACAATTATATCGGAATGTTGTATCATCCACTTATTTCTCCATGATATGGCAAACCGATGAGGAACAAACTCCAGTCCCTCCGGGAACAGAGTGTCGGTTTGATTGATATTTTTATCGGAAAGATATGGCAAAACAACATATTCTATATTGTATTTTTGAGATAGGCTTTTTAATTGACGGTATACCGTTGAATCAAAATTGCCGTTATTGCCTACATAAAACAAATTTCGATTAAAAATACAATCTTTCCAAAACCCTTGATATTTCAAGGCTTTTCGCCTATCAAACACTCAAATTTAATGTATTTTCCCTTGTTTTTGCCCTTACGAGCCGAAACAAGGGAAAGTTTTTTTATTCCCCGCCGACTACCTTATCAAGCAGTCTTGCGGAAGTACGCTTCGCTTCCCTTGTAGCGTGAGCATAAATTGACATCGTGGTATTTACATCGGAATGCCCTAAAAGTTCCTGCACATCGGTAGGTTTTGCACCGCCTGACAGCAAATTGCTTGTATAGGTGTGTCGGAGCATATGGAAGTGAAAGTCCTCTAAACCCTCGACTTCATTTTTCGCCTTGCGGCAGATTGCCCCAACCGCACTTGAACTTTCAAACATTCCATCCGGTCTGATACAGACAAAGGATAATTCCTTGTAGCCTTCGGGAACTTGCTCCGTTCTCGGCAGGCTGTAAACCTCGTAGTAGCTACGGTCTTTTTCTTTCACGACCTTGTAGTAGTTAAGGTGGTAAAGCTCGCCGTATTTGAAACGGTTTTTGTGCTGTTCCATCTTCGCTATCCGCAGGATCGCCGCCAGCGTGTCGCAGAAGTCCACAGTGCGGACTTTGCTTCGCTTGGTGGTTCCTATCTCGGTTTTGTGCCTTGTGCCATTGTATCGCATACTGCGGCGTACCGTGAGGTACTGCTCGTCAAGATTGATGTCCTGCCAAGTCAAGCCGCAGACCTCGCCAATGCGAAGTCCTGTGTAGTAGGCGATCTGTACGGGCAGCAGTGCGGGATTGTCCTTGCCTTTCAGATAGTCGGTCAGCTTCAAGTATTGCTCGTGGGATATGGTCGGTGTGGAAACGGTGTCGGCTTCATCTTCACAGAAGATGTCCGCTTCATCCTTTCGCCCACGCAGTTTTACATACTGCATAGGGTTAAAGGTAATAAACCGTTTCGGGAACACTGCAAAGCGGAACGCTCCTTGCAGTACCGCCGAAAACTGGAGCATATACCCCTTGCTCAACGGTTGTGTGGTTGTTCCGTCAGCGTTTGTGCCGCCGTAGCTCATAAAGTCAATGAACGCTTGCAGATGGTCGGATGTGACCGTTTTCAGCTTGCGGTTGCCTATCGGGTGTTGCTTGATACGCCCTACCGCCGCCGTGTACGCCATAACCGTTCCGTTGCTTAAACTGCTGGGCTTCAGATCTTCCTCAATCCACATATCCAGCATTTCGCCTACGGTGATATTCTCTGCCTTGCCTACGAATTTCTTTGCTTCGTAATCTTCCATTGCCTTGCGGAGCAGGGCTTCCGTTTCACTCTTGCTCTCCGTACCCGCAAACTCTCGCTGTACCTGTCTGCCGCTTTCATCTTCGATATAAAAGCGGTAGTACCACTTTTTGCCTTTCTTTCTTA
>CAYYLP010000044.1:0-9146 GCA_964472865.1 uncultured Ruminococcus sp.
TAATTTCAACAAGATTTGTCTCTCCCTCAGTCTCACTACGCTCGACAGCTCCCTCATCAGAGGGAACCAAGGACAAAGCGAAAAATTATATTGAGGGAGCCGAGGAGATACAGCAGAATTTTGGTCTTTATCCCCACGGTCACTGACGTGACACCTCCCCTTAATACAAACAAGGGGAGGCTGGGTGTGTTTATTGTGACACAGCGGAATATTTGCGGAGAAAGCTGTCAAGCATATATTCGGTGATATTATGCTTGTAACCTTGGCACGTGCCTTAATTCTTTATGTTTTGATTATTGTGTGTATGCGTATCATGGGCAAAAGGCAGCTCGGTGAGCTTCAGCCGACGGAGCTTGTGATTACAATTTTGCTTTCGGAAATTGCGGCAATTCCTATGCAGGATAATGCTCTGCCTCTCGGTAATTCCATTGTGGCGGTGCTGCTGCTCGTCGGTCTGGAAATATTCAATTCAATCATCGTCCTCAAAAGCTCGGGCTGCAGGAGCATTTTGCAGGGCAATTCGTTGGTGGTTATTCGTGACGGGGTGATTGACCAAAAGCAGCTTAAACGGCTTCGCTTTACGATGGATGACCTTTTTGACCAGCTCAGGCAAAAGGATGTTTTTGATATCAACGATGTCAGGTATGCGATTGTTGAAACCAACGGTCAGCTAAGTGTTATGCTCAAGCCTGAAAAGGAGACCGTTACGGCGGAAATGGCGGAGCTGCCAAACAAAACCAAGGGGCTTTTGTGTATGGTTATCAATGATGGAAAATTTTTGAGGCGCTCGTTTGCGGAGTGTGATATGAACGAAGAAAAGCTTTACGGAATTTTGAGAAAAGAGGGGATTGACATTGAGGAAATTCTGTTTATGGTTGCCGACAGGGAGGGCAATTACACAATTGTAAAAAGGGATGAAAACAAATGAAAAGAGTAATTTTCGGTATTGTGATTCTGTTTATCGCAATCGGCTCGTCTGTTGGCATTAGCTTGAAAATTGATGCGAATGTTGACAGACTTCTTGACGTGGCATATAGCGTGAGGGAGAGCATTGAGCAAAGTGGGAAAACCGATGCAAGGCAGACGGAGCAGCTTTGTCGGGAGTGGGAGGATATGGAGAGCTTTATGGCGGCTTTTCTTCCGCACGGTGAGCTTGATGACATAGAGATAGGAATAATGAATATCGAAAACTATCATCGTCAAGAGTTGACCGACGAATATCTTGAGGAATTAAACGGCTGCATAAACCGATTGAGGCATATCAAGGAGACCGAAAAACCGACATTTAAAAATATTTTTTGAGCGTATTGACAATAAAATAACAATGTGATACAATCAAATCACAGACGGAGGTGGTAGCGTGCTGTGGATTTGGATTGCACTCATTGTGATTTTTGTAATTGTCGAAATAGCCACTGTTCAGCTTGTGACGGTTTGGTTTGCAATCGGCTCTGTTGCCGGTCTGATAGCTTATGCATTTAAGCTTGATATTTGGTTGCAGCTTTTGATTTTTGCTGTTGTTTCCGCTATTGCACTTGCGGCGACAAGACCGTTTGTAAAAAAATTTACCGAGGGTCACAAGCAGCCGACGAATGCAGACCGTTACATCGGTGAGGAGGCTTTCGTTACCGAAAGGATTGAGAATGCTCTTGCAAAGGGTGTTGTCAAAATAGGTGGTCTTGAGTGGACGGCAAGGAGTGCCGACAACGAAATATTCGAGGTTGGCGAAAAGGTTACGGTAGAGGCGATTGATGGCGCAAAGCTCATCGTCGGACATAGATAAAAGGAGATATGATTTATGGAATATGTGGGAATCGGAATTGTTATTTTTTTAATTCTTTTGGCAATTATCGTTATTGTTTCCAATGTGAAAATTGTTCCGCAGTCAAGGGCTTACGTTGTTGAAAGGCTCGGAGCTTACAGGGTGACATGGCAGACGGGAATACACTTCAAAATTCCTTTCTTTGAGAGAATTGCAAGAAATGTTTCCTTAAAGGAGCAAGTGGTCGATTTCCCACCGCAGCCGGTTATTACAAAGGACAATGTAACCATGCAGATAGATACGGTCGTTTTTTATCAGATAACCGACCCGAAGCTCTACGCATATGGTGTGGAAAATCCCATCTCTGCAATTGAAAATCTTTCCGCAACAACATTGCGTAATATTATCGGTGAGCTTGAGCTTGACCATACACTCACCTCAAGAGATACTATCAACGCAAAAATCAGGGGAATTCTTGACGAGGCAACCGATCCGTGGGGAATCAAGGTTAACCGTGTTGAGCTGAAAAATATTCTTCCTCCGCCCGAAATTCAGGATGCGATGGAAAAGCAGATGAAGGCGGAGCGTCAAAGACGTGAGGCTATCCTGCGTGCAGAGGGCGAAAAGGCGAGTAAGGTGCTTGTTGCCGAGGGTCAAAAGGAATCACAAATTCTTGCCGCCGAGGGTGACAAGAGAGCGGCTATCCTTCACGCCGAGGCGGTTAAGGAAGCGAAAATCCGTGAGGCGGAGGGTCAGGCTGAGGCTATTTTAAAAATTCAAGAGGCAGAGGCAAAGGCGATTGAGCTTATCAATGCATCAAATCCGGGCGATGCCTATATCAAAATTAAGAGTCTCGAAGCGTTTTCAAAGGCGGCTGACGGTCAGGCGACGAAGATTATTGTCCCGTCGGAAATACAGGGCCTTGCCGGACTTGCGAGCGGCGTTGTTGAGACAGTGAAGAAATAACGCAGATATTTGTCAATTGTAAAAGGGCAGCGGCATAATGTCGCCGCCCTTTTTGGTGGGAGCTGCGTTGTGTATGAGTGACTATAAAAAATAAAGAGCTTCTTACAGCTATTTTGTCTGTAGAAAGCTCTTTAATTCTGTTTGTATTCTATTCGTCATAGGAGCCCTTGCCGATGTTAAACCAAAACTCGACACCGCCCTCGGCGTTTTTTACACCGCATTGCTCCGAATGCGCATCCTGTATGCCCTTGACGATTGAAAGCCCAAGTCCGAAATGACCGTCATTTCTCAGCCTTGCGGCATCGTGACGGTAAAAGCTGAACCAGAGCTTGTTGAGGATATCCTCGGGAATATTATCACCGGAGTTGAAAATGAAGATTCTGTACGAAAGTCCAACGTCCTCATATCGAACACGAATCAACCTCGGCTCATCTCCGATATAAGATATGGCGTTTGAAATCAGATTGTTGATTACAAAGGGCAGCTTTTTGAGATCTGCCTTGCCGATGATTTGCCGCTTGACAAGATTTTCTACATTTATCGAATGCTTTTGCAGAACGATGGATTGAACATCGAGAATATCCGCAATAAAATCCGTAATTGAGAAATTCTCAAAAACGAGCGATTCGGAATTCTGCTGAATATTTGAAAGGCTCATCATATTGATGACAAGGTCGTTCATTCTTCCGCATTCGTCGATAATTGTGTCGCAATATTCGCTGACGGTTGCCTTATCATCAAGCGAATATTTTGCACCCTCGGCATAGCCCTGAATAATTGCAATCGGAGTTTTCAGCTCATGTGAGGTTCCGGCAATAAATTCCTCACGGTATTTTTTTTCAATTTCCTTTTCCTTGAGCTGTTCAAGCAGAAATTCAGAACGCTCCGCAAGCCGCTCTTTTGTAACAATCCATGAGGAGTACATGGCGTTTATGCTTGCGATAGAGGCATCAACCTCCGTGTTCATAACATTGCCGCCGGAGGGGATTCGGAGGTTTGGGTCGTTTTCGACCGCCATTCGCTGGGTATATTCTGTGATGCTGTTGATAGGCTTTGTTATCTGCGTAACATAGAAATAGGCGACAACGCTAACGCAGATAAAAACCATCAGAATTATCAATCCCATTGTTACGCTGACGGTTCTTGCCTGCTGTTCAAGGGTTGAATACGGAACTGCGACAACAATATTGTAAACGCCGGTTTCGTTGGGGCTTGATACAACGTAATATTCGTAGGTGTTGGCGTGATTTATCAGCTTGCCGACACGGCTACCGTCGTCAAAGCTGCGGTCAACCATAAAATCACCGTCACGAAAGCCGACAAAAAGAATCGGCTTCTGTTGTGTGGTGTATTCCTTGTTTCGGTGATAAAAATAGTCGTAAGAGGACTTGCCGTAAACCAACTGCGAGTATTCGTTGGCTTTATCTCCCGGATTCTTGCTGTAAACCTCAATGTATACAGAATGCATACGTTCAATTTTTTCGACCTGCGGAATAACATCATCGGCGGATATGTCAATCTTTTTTGTTAAATTGGCGGCATCACGCAGGTTTGAAACGGTCAAGCCCTTGATTACATTGACATACAGCGAGGTGGAGGTTAAGAAGATTACGGCAAGCACCACCAGGAAAATAAGTAAAAATTGCAGAAAAACACGTGTTCGCATATTTTTCGACAGATTTTTACTGATATTGTTCTGATGTGGCTGCAAATCAGTTCACCTCAATTTTGTAGCCTATACCGTAAATTGTTTTAAGATGGGTGGTACCCCAAATGCCGAGCTTACCGCGCAGACGTGCAACGTGTGAATCAACATTGCGTGTGTTACCAACATAGTCGTAGCCCCAGATATCGTCAAGGAGCTGCTCCCTTGTGTAAAGTCTTCCGCGGCTTGAAATCAGCTTTTCAAGGATGTTATATTCCTTGAGTGTGAGCTCAATCGGTTCACCGTCGATTGTTACCTGGTGAGCCTCGTTGTTAATAAGAAGTCCGTCAAGCGATATCAAATCTCTGTCCGAGCGCATACTGCTTGCGGAAACACGCTTGAGGAGAACATCAATCCTTTTCATCAGTACCGTAAGGCTGAACGGCTTTTTAACGTAGTCATCGGCACCTGCCTCAAAGCCCATAACCTCATCGTATTCGGCACTTCTTGCCGTCAAGAGGATGATGGGGACAGAGGAGCTTTTTCTTATCTGTCTGCAAAGCTCCCAACCGTCAATTTCGGGAATCATAATGTCAAGAAGATAGAGGTCGATTTTTTCGTCGGAGTTGAAGATATCCATAACCTCCCGACCGGTACTTGCCTCAACCGGGGTATGCCCGGAGCGTTTGAGAAAATCGCATACAAGTCTTCTCAATTTACTTTCATCATCGGCAATAAGAACCTTTGCCATTTTAATCACTCCTGTTTAATATATTGTGTTTTACGATTTATTTGATATGGCCGCTATTGAGCTTTCAAAAGAGGCCTTATATCTTTTTTGCATTTCTTCAGTCCATTGGTCAAGCGTTGCTCTTGCTGTTTCAATATTCGGAACTATGACGTTGCGAACATCCTCGGAAAGTATTTTGCAAAGCTGAGCCGTGTTTTTTGTTCCGTTTGCTATGTAGTATATTCCGTAATCCGCAAGCACCTCGGCAAGCTCCGGGGTGAGGCGAGAGCCCTCAAGCACAAGCCCTGCCGCACCGTATTCCTCAATTATATCGGGCACCTTGAAGCTGCCATCCTTGATATCGGCAAGCTCACTTGAGGAAAACTCATAGCTGAGTAAAAACGGAATTATCGTATCGTCGGAATCTATTAAGCCGTAATGCTCACGGTCGATGCCTATAAGAAAGATTCTGTCAATGACGTCATAGCTTACCGCAAGCTCATTCAGCTTTGATATATCGGAAAGCTGAACAATGTTTAAATAGACGGTTATATCGGAATACTTTTCCAAATTCATCGTCTTGAAAAGCTCTTCCACAGCCTCGGCAGTCTCTGCGTTCGGGTAACTGTCGCACTGCACCGGTGTCCCGTCTTTTTTGAAGCAAAGGTCAATTATAACGGCATCGGCACCGAGACGAACACTTTCTTTAAAGCCTGCAACCGAGTTGGATATTTCGTCAATCTCCGAGCAATCGGCAATAAGGACGATGTCGTCAACATTTTTTAAATCCTCACTGAAATATCGCTTTGAAAAATTTCTTGATGTCAGCGGAAGCACTACCGTTACCGTGATGACGGCAAGGAGGATGAGCACGCTGACAAATATTATAATGCCCCTTTTGTTTTTCAATCAAAGGTCCTCCCACTGAGCTCACGAATGTACTCGTTGAGCTCATCCATATGCTCCTCAAGCTCACGGACAAGCTTGAATTGAGTGTGGCATCTCACAAGGTTGTGGGTCGGATATTTGTAGGAAAAATAGGTGTTCCCGTTGAGATAATCGGCAAGGAAGCGAATACCGCATTCCAAAGCCATAAGCTTTGCGGAAAAAGCAAGGTTGAGAATTTCATCATCGGTGAGTGCGTCGCCTGCCTCGGAAAGGAAACCCTCCGAATAGCCCTTGAAAAGTTCAACGCTAAGTCCGAACTTGTCAAGGTTCTGCTCATTTTCATCCGAAATAACGGCACCTGAACGAATACTGTCACCGAAATCGTAGAGCGAAAAGCCCGGCATTACCGTATCGAGGTCAATTACACAGAATGCCTCGTTTGTGATATCATCAAAAAGAACATTGTTGATTTTTGTGTCGTTGTGTGTAACTCTGACCGGAATTTTTCCCTGTGCGGCAAGCTCTAAAAGCCTTGATGCCTCATGCTCTCTGGCAAACGCAAAGTCAATTTCCTCCTTGACCTCATCAGCCTTGCCGGCAGCATTGTTTTCTATTGCCCGGCGAAGCTGATTAAATCTTGCCGGTGTGTTGTGAAAATCGGGGATAACCTCAAAAAGTGTCTCCGCAGGAAAATCAGCAAGCATTTTTTGAAATCTGCCAAAGGCCTTGCCCGAGCGAAAAGCCTTGGTTGGCGAATCGACCTTATCGCAGGTGTGACATTTGCCTATGTACACATATGCCCTCCAGCAGTCACCGTTTTCGGCACAGTAGTAGGAGGTGTTGTCCTTGGTATAGAGGAACGTAAGTGTCTCTCTTTCGGAATTGCCTCCGGAAAGGTTAATCTTGTTACGCAAAAAGCTGGTTACGTTCATAATGTTGGACATCAGCTCATCGGGCTTGCGGAAAACATTGGTATTGATACGCTGAAGAACATAATTAAAATCACGATTTCCATCGGAAAAGGTTAAAACATATGTAGAATTGATCAGTCCGGTATCCGTTTTCTCAATGTTCTTAAGCTCGCCCTCAAAGGGGAAGGCGGCAATGATATCTTTGATTGCAACAATATCGGTGTTTAACATATAAATTCTCCTGTACAGATTCTTTTTTGCATTTGCAAATATTTACTCGCATATATTATATACTTTTTTGCCTATTTAGTCAATATTTTTATCTTGTTTATAATCTGAGGTTGAAATCCACTGAAATATGTGTTATAATGGTGAAAAAATAACGGAGGTTAAGGAGAAGAGATGGAAAACAAAAAAATTTCAATCAGGGCTGTTTCGATAATTTGCGTCCTGACACTCATTGTTCTTACAATATTCCCCGGCTGTAGTCTGGTCGGGCAAACCAAAGAGGGCGGAAATTCCGTGCCGGTGATGGATGAGCAGGGTAATGAGCTTTGCTGCCCATATTGCAAATCTACCGCTATCACCGATAACGGTGACGGAAAGTATAGCTGCGATATTTGTCAGAAGACATGGAGCTTTGATCAGTCTACAGGTCAGATTGATGTTGTTGACAACAGCGGCAGCGTTATTGATACTCTTGACCCGAGTGCAGGCTATGTCAGCACCGGTGGCAACTCATCAAGCGGCGGCTCGTATTTCCAGAGTGGCAGTAGCTCAAGCGGCAGCAGTTCAAGCGGTGGTAGCAGCTATATTCCGAGTGGCGGATCAACGGGCGGTTCGACAGGCGGCAGCTCATCAAGCGGCGGTTCATCATCATCGTCCACAAGATTTGATTATAAGCAGTTTGTAAGTGACCTCAATGCAAGCCTCAAGCGCTTTAGCGATTCTATCCATTTTGTTTATGATGAGAAAACCGATAGTTGGACTGTTATCAACGATAAGAATGAGGATACAGGTCTGTTCGGATTTAAGTACAGCACCAAGGATAAGGTTTTCTATACGGCAGAAAATGCATGGCAGAGAAATTTCGGTTATATGGAAACCTACGATAATTTCTCCGGTGCAATCGCAATTTCTTACGATACCATTCGTGTTAAGTTTAATTATGACAGCAAGGAATGGATGATGCAGTTCTGGAAGGGTCAGTACGGTCTTGTGCTTATCGGCGCAGAGCTCGGAACCTATAACCGCAAGGAAAATGCAACCGAAAGCTCCTATTACGACTGTGTAACGGATGAAGAAAAGCTCAATATGAGTATGAAGGTGCTTCGTCTTAATCCCACAACAAACAAGTTTGAGCAGCTCTTTGAGAGAAGTCCGTCAAAAACCTGGTGGCTTACGGGCTTTACTCCCGGAACGCTCAATGCAGGTGCATATGTTGCAAATGAGGATGCCACAAAGAAGGTTCAGGTCGTTTCGACGATTGATTTTGATACCCCCGAGCAAGCACAGGCGTTTATCGACGGCTTGAAAACAACAACAACGATTCTTCACAATTCTCCCAGACGTACAAGGGCAATCAACTTTGTTGAGGTTTCTCCGGCTGAATTTGATTCGTCAACTCTGACCTCAAAATATGCCTTGGATGAGAACGGAAAAACCGTTTATGTTTCATGGAGATAATTGTATGAAAAAGGTTATTTCCGTTTGCTTGGTTCTGCTGCTCGGTGTGCTCACATTCACGTCCTGCGACAGCACTAAAGATGAAGAAAACGCAACCTCAATCGTTGCAAGCTACAGCATTAAGAACTATTATAACGAAAATGAGGATTTCATTGTCGAGGTTCAAAAGCTCGGTGGTGCATACGATAAGCTTTATGACACGGACGGTATTTACATCAAATTTGTAAACGGTGAAAAAATCGTTGATGTTGACGGCAATCCGGTTGCGCGAGAGGATTTGCCCACGGGAGCGACGCTGCAAATTTTTTATGACGGCACGCTTGCAAAGAATAATCCGAAAACGATTAAGGCATACAAAATAATAGTTTTGGATTAAGATAACAATTAAGCCGCTCGGCAGAAGCAATCTGACCGGGCGGCTTGCTTTAAGGTTAAATTAAGAGTCGGGCGAGTGATGTTGATTTACATTTGAAAGCGTTTCAATTGAAGGCTACGCTTTTTTTGTTAATTCCCAAAGTAAGTTCCACAGTAGGAAAGAGGTGGAAGTTAGTACGGGAA
>CAYYLP010000045.1:0-7597 GCA_964472865.1 uncultured Ruminococcus sp.
GGCAGAACACATTGGAGAACCAAAAGAGTTCGTACCTGTTTGTTTTGGTGGAGACGAAGAGGATCGAACTCTCGACCTTACGGATGCGAACCGTACGCTCTCCCAGCTGAGCTACGCCCCCAAATGACAGCCCGAAGCCGACAATGAAATTATATGCCTTCTTTTTTTATTTGTCAAGTGTCGGTTTCCGATTTCATTGAATTTATCGGTAAGCTTTTTGCGGCTATGTCCGTTTTGACAAAATTAACCCTTTATTTTCCGTCAATTCATACAAACTTAAAATATAAGTGCAAAAATAATCTCGTTAAATAGAAAAAATCGCCGTAAAAGCAATTGATTTTGCCCGTAAACGTGTTATAATATGACGAGATGGTATTTTCATATCGTCTGTCAACCGAAACAAACAGAAAGGATTGTTTTTATGGCTGAAAAGGCAAAAATGAAGCTCAACTACAAAAAGACCATTTTAATCGGCTTTGCGTTTATGGCTTCCTCTATCGCGTGGGGCGTTTATGACCCTTATATAACGACCTTGCTTAACAAAATTCTCGGAGAATCCACACTCATTGCTTCGTGGAGTGCAAGGCTTGTTGAGAAATTTCCCATCCTGCTTGAATTTATGGAGGCTCAGGGTAAGGATGTTGGCTCGGCGGCAACGGGTTTTACTCTTGTTCCGCTTTTCATCGGAATTATTATGACCTTTGATAATATTTTCGGAGTTATCTTCCAGCCGACCTTCGGCAAGATTTCCGATAATTGTCACACTCGAATCGGTAAGCGTAAGCCGTTTATCCTGATCGGTGCTCCGCTTGCCGCAATCGTTTTTGCGATTATTCCCCGTGTTGCTTTTCACGAAAACGGCGGAATTGCCGCAATGATGATTTGCATTATTCTTTTTGTTTTTATAATGTCATTCTGGCGCTCACCATGTGTGGCACTTATGCCCGACCTCACGCCGCCGGCACTTCGCAGTGAGGGCAACTCGATTATCAACCTTGTCGGCGGAATAGGCAGCTTGCTTGCGTTGCAGGCGGGCAACATTGTTTGCGCAGTCGGCGGATGGGATGCAAAAACGCAGGAGGAGGAATACATTCCCTATGTTTTCCTTTTTGCTTCGATAATAATGATAATTTGCACATTTGTTGTTGCATTCTGCGTTAAGGAGCCCGACAGCAGGCTCAAGGTTCAGATGCAGGCCAATATGGCTGCTGACGAAAAGGCAAGACGTAAAGCCGAAAAGGAAGCTGCAAAGGCGGAAAAGGAACGCCTTAAAGCTATCAAGCTCTCAAAGGGTGAAAGAATAAGCCTTGTTGCAATGCTTGCGGGACTTTTCTTCCTTTTCTGCGGTTCAAATGCGATTCAAACCTTCTTTGCACTCTTTGCCGCCGAAATTCTCGGCAAGTCAAGCGGAGAGGCAACCTCAATGATGACAATTTTTGCAGTTGCAACCGCTATCGGTGCAATTCCGTCGGGTATTATCGGCAGAAAAATCGGCAGAAAGAAGTCTATTCTCAGCGGTCTGCTTTTGTTCATAGCTGCGTTTATTGTTTACCTTATTGTTGACGCTGTTTCGGGCAACGGACTTACCCTTGTTTATATTCTGCTTGTTGTGGGCGGCTTTGCAAATATGCTCATCACCGTCAACACACTTCCGCTTGTGCTTGAAATCGGCGGACTTGAAAAGGTTGGAACCTTTACCGGTTACTACTACACCGCAACTTTCTCGGCACAGATTGCAACGCCGATTCTTTACGGTATCGTCCGTATGTTCACCGGCACCTATGCATCTCTGTTCTACTATTGCCCGATTTGCTTCGTTGTTTCTCTGCTTTGCATCCTTTTTGTTCGTCACGGCGAATCCGAGGAAATTACCGAGGATATTATTAAGGAAGCAAGAATGGCAGACGATTAATTTTCCTTTTGCGGCCGTCGGATTTCGGCGGCTGATTTAAAGGCTTGGAGGAATATATTAAATGAGTGAAACACTTCTCAAGGTAAGAGATCTCAAAAAAAGCTACGGCACTCATACCGTGCTCAAGGGGGTTTCCTACGATATTGAACAGGGTAAAATTGTTGGTCTGCTCGGTCCCAACGGTTGCGGCAAGACCTCGATGATTAAATCCATAGTCGGACTTATCAACGACTATGAGGGTCAGATTCTTGTCAATGGTAAGGCTCCCGGCGTTGAATCGAAAAAGATTATCGCCTATTTGCCCGAAAAAAATTATCTCCCCTCTTGGATGACACCGAAAAGCGCTATAAATTATATGGCGGATTTTTACGATAATTTTGATAAGGAAAAGGCTTTGGAGATGGCAGAGAGATTTGGTTTGCCGCCGAAGCAGAAAATCAAAACCATGTCCAAGGGTCAGCAGGAAAAGCTCCAGCTTTTGCTTGTTATGAGCAGAAAAGCCGACCTTTATATTCTTGATGAGCCTCTCGGCGGCGTTGACCTTGTTTCGAGAGAATTTATCCTTGATACCATTATGAAAAATCATGCAGAAAATTCAACGATTTTGCTTTCCACTCATCTGATATACGATATCGAAAAGGTTCTCGACCGTGTGCTGATGATTAAGGACGGCAAGCTGCTCGTCAACACGGAGGTTTCCAAAATAACCGAGGACGGCAAAACGGTTGAAGATTTGTTCAGGGAGGTGTTCCGCTATGCTGAATAAGCTTTTGAAGCATGAATTTATCGCAACAGGCAGAATAATGGGCGCAGTTTATGCGGTTGTTTTGCTGATAATGGCGTATGTTCTCGGCTCGTACTATATCAACAGAGATACCGCCTCGACCGGTCAGATACTCGGTATAACGGTTCTGCTTATGATTTCGGCATGCAGCTTTTTCCTGACGGCGATTGTGATGATTGTCAATTTCCAAAAATCGCTCTACGGCGATCGGGGTTATCTCAGTTTTACGCTCCCTGTTAAGGGCTCAACGCTTTTGATTTCCAAAATACTTTCCTCAACGGTTTGGTTCATTGCTGCTTTTGCGTGTCTGATGGGCACGGCTGCGGTCACCTTTATCGTTTTGAAGGAGGATTTTCTCGGTGAGGAAAATTATTCGCTGATTGAATCCATTTTGCCGATGTTCCTCGGAGGAAAATCAGTTGCAACGGTTATCACAACGGCGATTGTTTATATGTTTGCATATTTCATTCAGTTTGCGGTTGTTACAATTGAAATGTATTTTGCAATAACTCTTGCGAACACACGTCATTTTCAGAAAAAGTACACTCTTTGGACAATTGTTTTTACCATCGGAGTTTTCTATGTTGTCGAAAAAATTTCGTCACTCTTTTCCGATAATCTTTCGATGGGACTTTCGGTTACGGGCAATTCGTTCAGCTTTGTGTACGATCAAGCCGTGACAGGCGCAGGCTCGACCTTTATCAACCTTATTGACCCGATAATTTATCTTGTTTTCGGCGTGGTGCTTTATTATGTGACGTTCTACCTGATGAACAAGAAAATCAACATTAAATAATGAAAATCGGTATTTTTGGCGGCACCTTTGACCCGCCGCATTTGGGACACAAAAAATATGCCGAGGAAGCTATGGATAAGCTTTCGCTCGACAGGCTGATTGTCATACCTACCTTTATTCCACCGCACAAAAGCTTTGACGGAGCAAGCGGTGAGGATAGAATCGAGATGACAAAAATGCTCTTTGACGGTGAGGAAAAAATTTCCGTCAGTGCTCTTGAGCTTGACCGAAAAGGGAAAAGCTATACCTGCGAAACGGTTAGGCTTTTGAGGGAAAAATTTCCGGAGGATGATTTGATTTTTCTTGTCGGCTCGGATATGCTTTTGAGCTTCCACACCTGGCGAGAGCCGGAAGCAATTCTTGATTGTGTAAAAATATGTGCGGTTTCAAGAAGTGCTGATGTTGATGAGGAAAAAATGCAGAGCTATGTTGAAGCATATTTTTCGGAAAGAAAAAATCGCTTTATAATCTGTTCGTTTGAGCCAATTGAGCTCAGTTCAACTCAGGTGCGTAATTCCGTAAAAAGCGGAGAGTCGATTGAGGAAATGACCGGTGAACGGATTGAAAAATATATTAAAGAAAAGGAGCTGTACCTTTGAACGGCTGGACAGATGAAAAAATCGTCACGCTGATTAAATCAAGACTTGAAACGGACAGATTTAATCACAGCCTAAATGTTGCCGAAAGTGCGAGGGAGCTTGCAATACTTTACGGAGCTGATGCGGAAAAGGCGTATACCGCCGGACTTTTGCACGACGTGATGAAAAACGCTTCTGAGGAAGAGCAGTTGGGGGTATTGAGCGAGGCAGGCATTGAACTGATGCCTGTTGAGAGGGCAAACAAAAAGCTATGGCATGCGGTTGCCGGTGCGGCCTACGTCAAATTTGTTATGGGAATTGATGACAGAGAGCTGATTCGTGCCGTTCGTTACCACACAACGGGACGAGCGGAAATGTCTTTGCTTGAAAAAACGGTTTACCTTGCCGATTATATTTCCGCAGAAAGGAATTATAACGGAGTGGAGGATATGCGTCGGCTCAGCAAAAAGGATATGGATGGGGCAATTGAATATGCACTGGTTTTCGGGATTCCCGACCTTGTTTCAAAGGGCAGGGTAATTCATCCCGACAGCATAGATTTATATAATGAAATTATTATAAAAAAACAGGGAGGCGATATGGTATGACATCGCTTGAAAAAGTAAAGAGTATTGCTAAAATATTGGATAACAAAAAGGCAATAGACATTGTTGCGATTGAAACCAAGGAGTTAACGGTTATGTCGGACTACTTCGTTATCGCAAACGGTACGTCGAACACTCACGTTCGTGCTTTGGCGGATGAGGTCGATGACGAAATGAATAAGCTCGGCGTCGAGGTTGACCACATCGAGGGCAGAGCTACAGGTTGGATTTTGTTGGATTACAATGATGTTTTAGTTCATATTTTCCAGCCGGAAAGCAGAGAATACTACAACATCGAGCGTCTTTGGAGCGATGCGGCAAGGCTTGACCTTTCCGATGTTCTCACAGCCGACTGATGCTGTTAAGCAATACACATTCGGAGGATTATTGAAATGGGTTATGATTTTAAATCGGTAGAAAAAAAGTGGCAGGATAAATGGGAGGAAACAGGAGTTTTCCATGCGGTCGATTTTTCCGATAAGCCCAAGTTTTACGGACTTGTCGAGTTCCCTTATCCCAGCGGAGCAGGTATGCACGTCGGTCATATCAAGGCATATTCGGGTCTTGAGGTCGTTTCGAGAAAAAGACGCCTTCAGGGCTACAATGTCCTTTTTCCGATAGGCTTTGATGCATACGGTCTGCCTACCGAAAACTATGCTATCAAAACCGGTATTCATCCGCGTAAGGTTACGGATATGAATATTGAAAAATTTACAAGTCAGCTCAAGCGTGTCGGCTTTTCGTTCGATTGGACGAGAGTTATTGACACCACGCAGGAGGATTACTACAAATGGACACAGTGGATTTTCCTCAAAATGTTTGAAAAGGGTCTGGCTTTCAGAGATAAAACTCTTGTTAACTATTGTCCCTCCTGCAAGGTTGTTCTTTCCAACGAGGATTCACAGGGCGGCAAGTGCGATATTTGTCACAGCGATATTGTTCAGAAATCAAAGGATGTTTGGTATCTTCGCATAACCGAGTATGCCGATAAGCTCCTTGAGGGTCTTGACGGGGTTGACTATCTGCCAAATGTCAAGCTCCAACAGAGAAACTGGATCGGAAAATCCACGGGTGCGTTTGTTGATTTTGATGTCAAGGGCTCGGATAACGAAAAGCTCAAGATATATACCACACGTCCCGACACACTTTTCGGTGTAACATTTATGGTTATGGCTCCCGAGCACCCGATGATTGACAAATATGCCGACAGAATTGCGAATATGGACGAGGTTGCGGCATACCGAAAAGAATGTGCCAAGAAAACCGAGTTTGAAAGAACCCAGCTTGTTAAAGATAAGACGGGTGTTAAGCTCAACGGTCTTTCGGGCATCAATCCCGTGAACGGCAAGGAAATTCCGATTTATATTTCCGATTATGTTATGATGGGCTACGGTACGGGAGCAATTATGGCTGTTCCTGCTCACGATACCCGTGACTATGATTTTGCCAAGAAATTCGGCATTGATATCATCGAGGTTATAAAGGGCGGAGATATTTCCGAGGAAGCGTATACCGGCGAGGGCGAATGTGTCAATTCGGGCTTCCTTGACGGAATTAAGAATAAGAGCGAGGCCATTGAAAAAATGGCGGAATACCTCAGCGAAAAAGGTATCGGTGAAAAGGGCGTTCAGTACAAGATGAAGGATTGGGCGTTTAACCGTCAGCGTTATTGGGGCGAGCCGATTCCGATTGTGCATTGTCCCGAGTGCGGTATGGTTGCCGTTCCCTATGACGAGCTTCCGCTCAAGCTGCCTAAGGTAGAAAATTTTGAGCCCGGCTCGGACGGAGAAAGTCCGCTTGCAAAAATCGAGTCTTATGTTAATTGCAAATGCCCGAAATGCGGCGGTGCAGCAAAGCGTGAAACCGACACAATGCCGCAGTGGGCAGGTTCTTCATGGTATTTCCTGAGATATATCGACCCGCATAACGACAATGCGTTTGCAGATATGGAAAAGCTGAAATATTGGGGTCAGGTTGATTGGTACAACGGCGGAATGGAGCACGTTACACGCCATATGATTTATTCACGCTTCTGGCATAAGTTCCTTTATGATCTCGGCGTTGTTCCGAATGATGAACCCTATGCAAAGCGTACTGCCCAGGGACTCATTCTCGGACCGGACGGCGACAAGATGAGCAAATCCAAGGGCAATGTTGTTGACCCGAATGATGTTGTTGATGAATACGGCGCGGATGTTCTTCGTACATATGTCCTCTTTATGGGCGATTACGAAAAGGCGGCTCCGTGGTCAAAATCCTCCGTTAAGGGCTGTAAGAGATTCATTGACAGAGTGTGGGCGCTTCAGGATATTTTGACCGAGGGCGACGAATTTTCAAAGGAGCTCGAAACGCCTTTCCATAAGACGATTAAAAAGGTTTCCGAGGATATTGAGGATATGAAGTTCAACACGGCGATAGCCGCATTGATGACCCTCCTCAACGATATTTATAACAAGGGCTCAATCAACAACGCCGAGCTCAAGGCGTTTGTTACCTTGCTCAATCCGTTTGCTCCGCATGTCACGGAGGAAATTTGGGAGGCTCAGAGCTACGGCGGAATGCTTGCCGACGGACACTGGGTTGATTTTGATGAGGCAAAGTGCGTTGACAATGAGATTGAAATTGTTGTTCAGATTAACGGCAAGGTTCGTGCCAAGCTGATGATTCCGGCGGAAATTGAAGCTGCACAGGCAATTGAGCTTGCCAAGGGCGATGCCGCAATCGCAGCCGCAATTGAGGGCAAAAATATTGTCAAGGAGCTTTATGTTAAGGGCAGACTTGTCAATATAGTTGTAAAATAAAAGAAAAAATATTTTTTCAAACCGTGGAGCTGTCTAATATAATAGCCCCACGGTTTTTGTATTATTGCACCGCTACGAGGAACGCCCGGGAGGGTTGTGGCAGAAGCAAAAAAGATTATCG
>CAYYLP010000046.1:0-7347 GCA_964472865.1 uncultured Ruminococcus sp.
GAAAACATTGATTTTACTGACTTTCTCCATGTTTTCTTATTAGGAGGTAGGGAAATGGTAACCGTTTTGTTTTGGCAGGGGCAGAAGGACTTGAAGTTGCCCCTCAGAAACATAGTCGCACTGCTCGCTTGGAGCGCTTCGCATTGCTCCTTGTTTCTTCACCTCAGCGTCACACCTTCCTCCGCCACCGGCGGCGGTGCGCCGCTTCGCCCCGGCACGCTCCGCGAGCCTCGGGTTCAAGTCCTTATTTACATTAAAACAAAACGGCTACCAAATGGTAACCGTTTTGCTTTGGCAGGGGCAGAAGGACTTGAACCCTCGGCACGCGGTTTTGGAGACCGCTGCTCTACCAACTGAGCTATACCCCTATATTAAATTGGTGGGCCATCAGGGACTCGAACCCCGGACCGACCGGTTATGAGCCGGTTGCTCTAACCAACTGAGCTAATGGCCCGTGTTGCTTAACAACGCTTATGTATTTTATCAAATCCGGAGTAAAAAGTCAATACAAAAAACAAATTTTATTTAATAATATTTCCGAGAAGTCCAAATGAGAGCGTTCCAACGATTAATCCGGCAATAAGAACGCCCAGTGCAATCATCGGGAGCGACTTTTTCATACGGATATCCATAATATCCGCAACGAGAGCGCCTGTCCAGCCGCCTGTACCCGGCAGAGGAATTGCAACAAGCACCAAAAGACCCCATGAACCGTATTTTTCAATCGTGTGACGGTGCTTTTCTGCCTTTTTTTCAAGCTTTTCTATCAAATTGCCCAGATGCTTCATCTTACGCATCCGGTTAAAAATTCTTCTTAAAAAGAGTAAAATAAACGGAATCGGAAGCATATTTCCGAGGTAGCAGATAATAAACGCCTTTATCGGCTCCATACCTAAAAGAGTAGCGGCAATAAGACCGCCCCTCAGCTCCAAAATCGGAAGAACGGAAATTATAAACACTGTTAATTCGGGGGGAAGCTTGTCCTGAAAAAATTCAACTATGGATTGAATTATTTGATCTGTCATACTCTCACTCCGTTATTATATTCTTCTCCTTGAGGTAGATATACGCCTTTGTCAAAATATTGCGGTCATTATCGAATCTCAGCTTACCGAGTGCCTTATCATAGCCGAGCCAAATGTAATCCTCAATTTCCTCTTTTTGTATAATTGTTTGAGTGTCCTGAGTGGCGGCAAGGAAAATGTTGACATTCTTTTCAACCTTGCCCTGAATTGTATATTGACTTTTGGTTATGAAATCGGGATGAATACTGATTCTGATGCCTGTTTCCTCAAGCACCTCTCGGTAGGCGGTCTGGTGATCGTTTTCACCGTGCTCAACGTGTCCCTTCGGGAAGCCCCAATGAGAGCTTCGTCTGTTTTTGATGAGCAAAAAGCGAGTCATACCGCCGATGTTTCTGTAAACAACGGCTCCGCATGAACGCTCATAGAGACAGTCGAGCGTATGCTTTTTGTTTTTGACGGCAAAATCAATGCCGTCGGCAATATCAATATTGATAAACCTTGTACTTTTCGGTGCAACAACCCAGTCAAGCTCATTACAATCTTCATAACGAATTATAGCGACAACTCTGCCGTCAAAGCTGCGAACAGGGTGGTTGATTCCCATAATAAAGGCGCCCTTGACGGAGGCATTGAATTGCTTTGCCCCTTCGACCTCACCGTAGTTGAGCTCATAGGTGAAGTCGTGCTCGGTGCTGTAAGAGTGGATCGGATGAGTCACCTTGATACGAACATATTTTCCAAGCATGTTCCTAAACTCCTCCACCGTGTGCCTATACACACGGATTTACCGTGGGCTGAACAAAATACATTGTTCTCATACCCACATTCTTTTTCCGTAACATTATACATTCATTTTCTGAAAATTACAATAGTAAAATTAAAATTACTTCAATTTGCAAAAATTCTTCTGTTTTGTAAAAATAGAATTCTTTTGAGCATTGAGCTTTGCGGAATTTTTGCCGCAATGATGAACAAAGCTTGTAAAAAAACGGACAAAAAATCCTTTTTTGACGAATTTGGCAAAAAATAATTCGATAAATGTGTTTACTATTTAAATTTCCTGTGATATAATGTACAAGCATTATAATGTTGTAGTGCGGTTTGTCTAAATGTTAAACAATTAACATTCTTGCGGCGTTAGCCGCAGGCGACTGTATTACGGCTAAACCGGTTGTAAAGGAGGAACAACTTAAATGCTCAAGAAAATCAGCAAAATCCCGTTTAAAGGAACACCTGAGCAGGAGGCACAGCTCAAAGCGGTAATTGAAGAATGCAAGGATGACAAGAGCCAGCTTATGCACGTTATGCAGCAGGCACAGGCGATTTACGGTTATCTGCCGTTTGAGGTGCAGACGATGATTGCCGACGGAATGAATGTTCCGCTCGAAAAGGTATACGGTGTATCAACCTTTTATGCTCAGTTCGCACTTTCACCAAAGGGAGAGTACAACATTTCCGTTTGCCTCGGTACTGCTTGCTATGTTAAGGGCTCGCAGGAGCTTCTGGACAGAATTTGTGAGGAGCTCGGTGTCGGTGCGGGCGAATGCTCGGATGACGGAATGTTCTCTGTTGAGGCTTGCCGCTGCATCGGTGCTTGCGGACTTGCTCCCGTTCTCACGGTTAACGATGAGGTTTACGGAAAGCTTGTTGCAGACGATATTCCCGGTATTCTCGCTAAGTACAGAGCATAATTTCGGTGGAGTATTATGCGTGAATTGTCTCTTAATGTTCTTGACATCGCTCAAAATTCCATTTCCGCCGGAGCATCTCTTATTGAAATTGAGATATTGGAGGATACGGCGAAAAGAGAGCTTGCCATTGTTATCCGTGATAACGGCAAGGGTATGACTGATGAGCAGGTGCAAAATGTACAGGACCCGTTTTTTACGACCAGAACAACAAGAAAGGTCGGAATGGGAGTTCCCCTGTTTAAGCTCGCCGCAGAGCAAACCGGCGGCAGCTTCCGAATTGAGTCCGAATTGGGCAAGGGAACCTGTGTAACGGCACTGTTCAAGACCGACAGCATTGATTTTACGCCGTTGGGCGATATAGAGTCCACTGTAATTATGCTAATCACGATGAATACTGACCGCAATTTCACATATCGGCTCAAAGTCGATGAAAATGAATTCACTCTTTCCACCGCACAGCTCAAGGAGCTTTTGGGCGACGTTCCTTTGAACGAGCCGTCCGTTATGCAGTGGATTAAAGAGTACCTGCATGAACAAACACAAATTATCCGTGGAGGTGTACATTAAATGAAATCACTTGAAGAATTGCTTGCTATTCGAGACAAGGCCAAGGCAACAATGACAGACCGTGAGGGTACAGGTGACGGTATCCGTGTCGTTGTCGGAATGGCTACCTGCGGAATTGCCGCAGGCGCACGTCCGGTTCTCAACGCTTTTGTTGATGAGGTGGCAAAAAGAAATCTCAAAAATGTTACAGTCGCTCAGACAGGCTGCATCGGTATGTGCCAGTACGAGCCGATTGTTGAGGTATTTGAACCCGGCAAGGATAAGGTAACCTATGTTCAGGTAAGCCCCGAAAAGGTTCCCGAAATCGTTGCATCCCATATTGTAAACGGCAACCCGGTTGTAAATTATACCGTTGGTGCTGTAGTTAAAGATTAAGGAGGAAAAACAATGTATCGTTCACACGTTCTTGTCTGCGGCGGTACCGGTTGTACTTCCTCACACAGTGCCGAGATCATTGAGGCTCTTGAGAATGAACTCAAGGCCAAGGGTCTTGAAAACGAGGTTAAAGTAATTAAAACCGGTTGCTTCGGACTTTGCGCATTAGGTCCGATTATGATCGTATATCCCGAGGGCTGCTTCTACAGCGAAATCAAGGTTGAGGATGTTCCCGAAATCGTTGAGGAGCATTTGCTCAAGGGTCGTATGGTTAAGAGACTTCTCTATGAAGAGACAGTTCACGAGGATAATATTAAGCCGCTCAACGAAACCAATTTCTACAAGAAGCAGCACAGAGTTGCGCTTCGTAACTGCGGTGTTATCGACCCCGAAAATATCGAAGAATATATCGCAATGGACGGCTATCAGGCTCTTGCAAAGTGCTTGACAGAGCTCACTCCGGATGAGGTTATTCAAATCGTTAAGGATTCGGGACTCAGAGGTCGCGGCGGCGGCGGATTCCCGACAGGTCTTAAATGGAGCTTCACTGCGAAGAATTCCGCTGACCAGAAGTATGTTGTATGTAATGCCGACGAGGGTGACCCGGGTGCATTTATGGATCGTTCCGTGCTTGAGGGTGACCCGCACTGTATCGTTGAGGCTATGACGATCTGCGGTTACGCAACAGGTGCTTCCGAGGGTTACGTTTACGTTCGTGCCGAGTATCCCATCGCTGTTCACCGTCTTGATATCGCTATCAAGGAGGCTCGTGAGGCAGGTCTTCTCGGTAAGAATATTTTCAATTCGGGCTTCGATTTTGATCTTCATATCCGTCTTGGCGCAGGTGCATTCGTCTGCGGCGAGGAAACGGCTCTTATGACATCAATCGAGGGTAACCGAGGCGAGCCGCGTCCCCGTCCGCCGTATCCGGCAGTTAAGGGTCTTTTCGGCAAGCCGACCACCGAAAACAATGTTGAAACCTTTGCAAATATTCCGCAGATTATTCTTCACGGTGCCGAGTTCTTCAACTCAATGGGTACCGAGAAATCGGCAGGTACAAAGGTATTTGCACTCGGCGGTAAAATCAATAACACGGGACTTGTTGAGGTTCCCATGGGTACAACTCTGCGTGAAATCATTGAAGATATCGGCGGCGGCGTTCCCAACGGCAAAAAGTTCAAGGCAGCTCAGACGGGCGGTCCCTCCGGCGGATGTATTCCCGCTTCTCTTATGGACACTCCGATTGACTACGATAACCTCACAGCTATCGGCTGTATGATGGGTTCGGGCGGACTTATTGTTATGGACGAGGACAACTGTATGGTTGATATCGCCAAGTTCTTCCTTGACTTCACCGTTGATGAGAGCTGCGGTAAGTGTACTCCGTGCCGTGTAGGTACAAAGAGAATGAGAGAGCTTCTTGAAAAGATTACGGACGGCAAGGCAACCCTTGACGACCTTGACGAGCTTGAAACTCTTGCTCATTATATTAAGGATAACTCACTTTGCGGTCTCGGTCAGACAGCTCCGAACCCTGTTTTGGCAACACTTCGCTTCTTCAAGGACGAGTATATTGCTCATATTGTTGACAAGAAGTGCCCGGCAGGCGTTTGTAAGAAGCTCGTTTCCTATTCAATTGAGGCTGACAAGTGTAAGGGCTGTACGGCCTGCGCGAGAAAGTGCCCCGTCGGTGCCATCTCCGGTGCTGTTAAGGCGGCTCATACTATTGATACAAGCAAGTGCATCAAGTGCGGCGTATGTATGGATACCTGCCGCTTCGGTGCAATAGTTAAGAAATAAGGAGGATGTCAGAAATGGAAATGGTTAATATTAAAATCAATGGCATGCCTCTGAGCGTGCCGAACGGAATTTCGATTCTCGAAGCCGCACGCTATGCCGGAATTGAAATTCCGACCCTTTGCTTCCTCAAGGAAATCAACCAGATCGGTGCTTGCCGTATTTGTATGGTTGAGGTTAAGGGTGCAAGAAGCCTTGTTGCCTCTTGCGTTTTCCCCGTAAACGAGGGTATGGAAATCTTCACAAATTCCGAAAAGGTTCGTAATTCAAGAAGAACAACTCTTGAGCTCATTCTTTCAACTCATGAGCGTAAGTGCCTTTCCTGTGTAAGAAGCACAAACTGCGAGCTCCAGAAGCTTTGCAAGGAATACGGCGTTGAAAATGAGAATAAGTTTGACGGCGTAACACCCGATTATGCTTATGACGATTCAATGGCTCATATGATTCGTGACAACAGCAAGTGTATCCTTTGCCGTCGCTGTGTTGCAGCGTGTGATGCACAGGGTATTTCGGTTATCGGTGCAAATGCCCGTGGCTTTGATACAAGCATCACCTCACCCTTTGAAAGAAATATCAGCGAGTATTCCTGCATTTCCTGCGGTCAGTGTATTGTAAACTGCCCGACAGGTGCTCTGCGTGAAAAGGACGACACCGATAAGGTTCTTGACGCTATCAACGATTCCGAGAAGTACGTTGTTGTTCAGACAGCTCCTGCTGTCAGAGCGGCTCTCGGTGAGGAATTCGGTCTTCCGATCGGAACAGATGTTGAGGGCAAGATGGTTGCCGCTCTCCGTCGCCTTGGTTTTGACAAGGTATTCGATACCAATTTCTCGGCTGACCTTACCATTATGGAGGAGTCAAACGAGCTTATCGAGAGAATTACAAACGGCGGAGCTCTCCCGATGATCACCTCCTGCTCACCGGGCTGGGTTAAGTATTGTGAGCATTACTACCCCGAGCAGCTCGACCACCTTTCAACCTGCAAGTCACCGCAGCAGATGTTCGGTGCAACACTTAAAACATGGTACGCTCAGAAGATGGATATCGATCCCGCCAAGATTGTCAGCGTCAGCGTAATGCCCTGTACGGCAAAGAAGTTTGAGGTTGGCAGAGATGACCAGAGCGCTTCCGGTTATGCGGATGTTGATATCTCCATCACCACTCGCGAGCTTGCAAGAATGATAAAGAGTGCCGGTATCAGCTTCAATTCGCTTCCCGATGAGGCATATGACAGTCCTCTCGGTGAGGGCTCAGGTGCAGCCGTTATTTTCGGCGCAACCGGTGGCGTTATGGAGGCTGCACTTCGTACCGCAGTTGAAAAGATTACAGGTCAGACACTTGAAAGTGTTGATTTCACCGAGGTTAGAGGTATGGAGGGCGTTAAGGAAGCCACATACGCAGTCGGTGATCTCAGCATAAAGGTTGCTGTTGCCAGCGGTACAAAGAATGCCAAGACTCTTATGGAGCAGGTAAAGAACGGTACAAGCGAGTACCAGTTCATCGAGATTATGGGTTGCCCCGGCGGCTGTATCAATGGCGGCGGTCAGCCGATTGTTCCGGCTTCGGTTCGCAATTTTGAGGACTTCAGAAGCAAGCGTGCATCTGTTCTTTACAGCATTGATAAGAACAACGAAAACCGTAAGTCACACGAAAATTCCGCTATTAAGCGTGTTTACGACGAGTTCTTCGGTGAGCCCGGCAGCCATAAGGCACATGAGGTTCTCCACACAACTTATGTTAAGCGTGGACTTTACAACAACTGAAAATAAATAACAATAACCGGCAGAGATGAGCGATTATCTCTGCCGGTTGTTTTCGATTGTTTTATTACGCCTAAAAAAGGCGTTGTAAAAAAACGCATAAAAAATCGTGGGGTTCGTCTTGAAAGCGAG
>CAYYLP010000047.1:0-6328 GCA_964472865.1 uncultured Ruminococcus sp.
CAATTTCGGTATTCTGTGCTGCGATAGCTGCATCAAGTGCCGTGTAGTTGGCAGGAAGCTCTACAAATACAAACTCGGAAATTGCGGTTGCGTAACCGTCAACAGTTGTCTGATTCTTGTAGTTGAGATTCCAGTCGATTGAAGCAATCAATGCATCATACGAATCAATTGATGTCTGAGTATAAATACCCGAATTGCGTTTTGCATCTGCGATTTCCTTGGCATTTACAACAGCCTCGTAATTTGCCGGATTGGGAGCAAGTGCATCAATTGCATCATTGAGTGCCGTTACAAGAGCCTCAAAGGCTGTCTGATTTCTGATGGAATTGTTCTTTGACTTATAGTCATCGGCAGCCGCAAGAGCGTTTTGATAATTGGTAACAGATGCCGATGTATAATTTTCGAGATCGCTCGGTACTCTTGCGATAGCCGCATTGTATGAAGTCAAGCTGAGCGGCTTATCCGTAAGATTCTTAACAGCATTGTCAATTGCGGTTGCAAAGCCGTCAACTCTTGTCTGCTCCGTCTTGCCGAGATTGTAAACTACGGCATTGATTGCTGTCTTTACGGCATTTATGCTTTCCTCGGTGTAGTTGGTATCCTTGATAGCATCCTGAGCCGCTTTCTTGGAAGCCTCAACCTTTGAATAGTCTGCCAAATCGGTTTCAAGTCCGCCGATCTTATCAATAATCGCTTCGGCAAAGGCGTCAACCTCCTCCTGATGGTTGATATCGAGAGTATAATCTACGGCATCAACAACATCCCGGAGTGCCTTTACGGACTCTGCGGTGTAGATTGAAAGATCCTTGGGAATAAGTGAAAGTGCTTCCTCAACAAGGGTGTAATCAGCCAGCTTGTATCTGAGGTTCTTAACTGCGGTGTTGATATCCTCGGCGTACTTGTCGATTGTGCTCTGGTCGGCAGTTGTAAGACCTCTTACGACTGCAAGCTGAGCTACGATAACCTCGGCGGCAAGCTCATCAACATAAACCTCATCCTCCAAATCTGCGGGGATTGAAGCAAGAGCCTTTTCAACCTCGGAATAATCGCCGGTGTTCGGTTTAAGGGCACTGTATGCATTTTCGATTGCTGTTGCATAACCGTTAACCGTTGTCTGATATCTGATATCGAGACCCTTTGTATAATTCAATGTTGCAAGGAGAGCATTGTAGCTGGTCTCGGTATAGTATGAATAGCCATTGTGTATCTTTGCAAAGGTTTCCTGAGTTGTTTTTGCACTATTTGCCTTTGTAACTGCGGTATTTACCGCCGAATAATCTGCGGGAAGATACTCAAGGCTTTCGATTGCAGCATTGATCTTGGTTACATAACCGTCAACGGTTGTCTGCTGATCTGCTTCAAGATTCCAGTCAACAGCATTAACCTCTGTGGTAACAGCAAGGATGGAAGCAGCCGTATAAATGCTCTTATCCATATCCTGCCATTTTTTAATAACCTTTTCAACCTCTGTATAATCTGCGGCATAGCCCTGGAGATTTCTGATAGCTGTACGAATTGCATCTGCATAGCCGTCAATAATTCTCTGCTCATCTGCCGAAAGGTCATAAACAACATTGCTGATGGCATCCTGGAGAACCTGCCACGATTCGGGTGTATACTTGGTTTCGTCAAGTGCATCCGCCTCATCAAGAGCGGCATAAACGCCTGTATAGTCGCCCTCAAGCGGAATAAGACCGTTCTGAGCCTCAATAAGATCGTTCTTTATGGAATCAATCTCGCTCTGATGGTTGATATCAAGTCCGTTACCGCTTTCATAAAGTGAATATGCTTCCTCTGCGGCGGTAAGAGCATCCTCAAATACCTTCCAAGAATCCTCGGTGTATCTGCCGTCAACCTTATCATAAGCACTGTCGATAGCAGCGGCAAGCTCGTCATAGTTTGCAGACTTGAGCCTCAAATTATTGAGAGCTCTGCTAAGATTTGTTGCCATATTGTCAACGTCGGACTGCTGCTTCCATGTCTTGTTATAGTCAATGGAATTGTATGCGGCGTTAACGGAGCGCCATGTAAGGTCGGTATAGTTATCCTTGTTCGGAAGAACCTTGTTGTATTCCTCAACCAAGGCTATAACCTCGGTGTAATCTGCCGGAGCGGGAACAAGGCTGTTGATAGCGGCATCAATGTTCTTTGCATAAGCATCAACAAGAGCCTGCTTATCTATCTTGAGGGTATAGTCAACCGATGTAACGATGTCACGCAAAATTGCGAATGAATCGGCTGTCCACTCATCGGGATTAAGTCCCTCGTAGATTTCAACCATAAGGTTAACATCATCATAGTTTGCCGGATACATTTCGAGCTGCGAAATTGCCTCACGGAGGTCAGCAACAAGTGAATCGAGATATGTCTGATAGAACACGCTGATACCGCTGATAACATTTGCGGCTGCGGTCTGAACTCTTGACCAGGATTCATCCGTATAAAGTGATGAGGTAAGATTCTTAACCTCGTCAATAACGATATTAGCCTCGGTGTAGTCCGCTGTTGCAACCTGAAGACCTGCAATAGCCGTTCTGAGAGAAGCGACTGCGGCATCAATTATAGTCTGATCCGTATCGGGGTCATTGAGAACATACTCGGCATTTTTGAGAGCTGCAAGATACTGATCCCAGCCTGCGGAATAGTACCAGGAGTTCGGGTTGTTACCGATCTCGGAATCTGCTGCAAGAATCTGTGTCGGAGTGTGTGCTCTGTAAATGTCGTCAAGCCCGGCACGAAGCTCGGACTTGTCGTAGCTGATAAGCTGAAGGTTTACAGCCGAGCAGCTTCTGCCCTTACCGTCCTCACCATCACGGTTTGCACCGAACGAAACAATAAAGGTGTAGGACTTTGTCTTGTTACCGTTTGCCATATCGGTAAAGCCGCTGTTGGCGTAAAGCGAGCCGCTCATCGGGATTGTAACAGTACCGCCGGCCGTAGAACTAATGGGTGCGGTTTGGGTTATACCAAGCTCCGTTGCCGAACCGGGATTAGTCGGACTATCCTTTGTCCATTCCACTGCGCCCGCCAGAACCTTAAATTCTTCCATCGTATAATGACTGTATTTATCGGTATTTCTGATAAGGTCATGTACCGAAACACGAAGATTATATTTTTCGAGGTTTACAATACTTCTGTCGATATATGTAACGGATACGGGGCGGTTCTTATCGAGCCCTGTGTTAAAATAGCAGGTTCCTTCATGTTCTTTATCATCATACTTGTAAAGCTGAGAATATCCCTGCGCTGCAGCATTGCTGACCTCTATGAATTTGTTGGAATTGAAATCATAGTAGCCTCGTGTCCAACCGGTGTTTGCCGCATCATAGAAGGTACCGAAGGTGTTTGCACCTATAATACGGAAAATGTAGTTAGCCATTTCCTGGTAGTCGCAAAAGTGGTTAAAAAGATCAAAAGCACGTTTACGCTCAGGGAAAATACCACCGGGCTGGCAGATATTCTCAACCGCACTTGTGGTATAGGCGGCATAGGTCTTTGTCACGGTCTTGCCGTTGGCATCAACAAATTCATATGTGTAACCAACAACAAAGTCAAGCTGCTTAACACTGACATTTGTACCGGAAACAATCCATGAATAGGTGTAAACGCCGTCAACGTAATCGCCTACCTGCACAGCCGAGAAGCTGAGCGTTGCGTTGGAGCAGGTAATCGTGGGGTTGGTTTTCAGAGCCTTTTCGGTGGTGAAAACAACCATCGGATTAACCGGAGTTTCTCCCGCATAGTATGCGTTTGCGTAGCTACTTGAAATTTCGGGCAAGCCCGATGCGGTAGCCTTAACAATTGTTGTGCCGTTTGCCTGCGAATCTGCGGAAGCGGCTGTACGGATAATTGCAGTCGAGCTGATGCCGATATTGGGCATATCAAGAACACCCTGTTCGGCAGTAACCGATGCAGTGCCCATTTCACTCTCGGAAACGGCACTTGCCGTGCTTAATAATCCGCCGGGAATTATGGTAAGAACCATAAGAACGGACAACAAAGCACTTAAAATACGTCTGCTTTTAGCCATTTGTAAATTCCTCCCAAAGTTATGTACTGTAAAAGTGCGGATAAGCCCACACTTATATACGATAGTATTATATATTTTTTTCTGTCAAAAGTCAACACAAATAAGCGGTATCGAATTTTATTTTAACATATTGAACAATAGAAAGCGGTAATTTTTATGAAATCATACAAAAATCAGAATTTCACAGTCAAATCCAACATATGTATTATATATCGTTTCACCTTTTACGGCTTCCCTTGCAGTCAATATCGCAAGCTCGACTGTGTCACTCATAAAAATATCAACCTCAAGGACGGTGCCTTATGATTATTACTTTATTAATGCAATCTCTTTCAAATCTTTTTTTCTTTGCCCTGCACCTTTCCGGCACAAGCTCGTTTCCGCCTCCCCTTTCCGCCAAAAGGGAAAGAGAATGTCTTGCGGCAATGAAGACCGGCGATGTCAACGCCAAAAATGAGCTGATTGAGCACAATCTGCGGCTCGTTGCCCACATAATAAAAAAATACTACTCAAATTCCGTTCGGCAGGATGACCTGATTTCCGTCGGAACAATCGGCTTGATAAAGGCAGTCAACACCTTCGATGCCGATAAGGGTACTCGCCTTGCAACCTATGCCGCACGGTGTATTGAAAATGAAATTCTTATGCAATTCCGTGCAAAAAAGAAATCGGCTCAGGATATTTCCGTTAATGAGCCGATTGACACGGACAGCGAGGGAAATCCGCTGACACTGATGGATATTATTTCCACGGAGGACGAAATCGTTGAGGATATCTATAAAATGACGATGCTCAAAAAGCTCTCTGCGGAAATTGAAAAAATAAAGGATCAGCGTGAAAAAGCAATAATAATTATGCGCTACGGTCTTGACGGAGGCAAGCCGATGACCCAGCTTGAGGTTGCCGGCAAGCTGAATATTTCACGCTCCTACGTCTCACGAATCGAAAAAAAGGTGCTGAAAGACCTCAAAAAAGCCCTTTCGTAAATTTTAAAATGATATTGTTAATGCAAAGCCGCCCCTTTGGTCAAGGAGCGGCTGGAAATTTTAATACCAAAGCCATCCGAAAAGAACAATCATAATAATCCACTGCCACCAGGCATAGTCAACCGTTACCCTACAGGTGTCGGTTACCGTGTTGCCCTGCGAATCGGTGACGGTCACGGTGATGCTTGCCGAGCCTTTCTTTGCGGCGTAAAGCTTGCCGTTCTCATCGACCGTAACGCTCTTGCTGTCGGAGGAATACGAAACCGTGTACTCAGCACCGTCATCGGCGGTGATTTCGGGCGTGAGTGTCTTTGACGACTTGTAGTTCATCGTTACATCAGCGATTGAAACGGCTTCTACGGCTGCCGAGAGCACGGGAATCACTTCTGTCCTCAGCAGCTTTCCGCAGTCACGGCAAAGGATGGTTTTAACGCCCTCGGAATATTTTGTTGCCGGGGTGATAACTATTCCCTCGCCCTCACGGTGAGTACCTATATCCTTGTAATCGGCAGTATAGCTGTGTCCGCAATCCGTGCAGGTATAGGTCGTATAGCCCTCGGATTTACAGGTCGGTTCGGTGACAGCCGCCTTGTAGCTGTGGGAGCCCAGGGCAGAATCGCAATCCTCAACCGTTTCGCTGTAGGAGCATTTTGAGCAGGAATAGGTGATATGAGAATGCTCGCTACAGGTTGCCTGAGAGCGTGTAACCGTCATTTTGTGTCCTGTCGGCGCAACAAAATCAAACATTGCGCTTTCGCCGCAAAGGCTGCAATGTGCCTCGGTGTAGCCGCCCTTGGTGCAGGTTGGCTCATACACGGTGAAGCTGTAGGAATGATTTTCACGGTTGATAACATTCACCTTTTGCTCATGGCAATGCTCACATTCGAGAGTTTCCTTGGTCGGTGTTGTGCAATCGCCCCGCTGTGAGGAAGCAAGCTTAAACGAGTGACCCGTGGCAGGAACGGTCTCGCAGTTAAAGCGCACGTCGCAAGCCTCACAATAATCATATTCCTCACCGTCCGCAGTGCAGGTTGCCGCAACAGCAATGTGAGTAAGCTCATGCGAATGAAAATAAAGAAGATTATTGATTGTGGATTGATCCAAATTTAAAGCCGGAACAACGCCTACGTTAGTGACACCGACATAGCTGTAGTCGTTGTACGCCCAGCCTTCGTAGCTCACCCCTGCTGCATAATTAGAATCGCTGGGCGAGCGCAGCCACCACCAGGAGTTTCCGTAATAGGAAGTGCTTGTGCTCTTATAACATCCCTGACATTGTGCATAGTCTGTGCTCTTTCTTTGTCTTGCTATG
>CAYYLP010000048.1:0-6143 GCA_964472865.1 uncultured Ruminococcus sp.
CCAGACTAAAGTCCACCGCAATTTCCACTGTGGAACTTACTTTGGGAATTAACTCTTTTGATTTAACACTGCGTTATTTATTAAAAATGATTGACAAAAGCCGTCGGATATGATAATATACTAAAGAAATAAATCTTTAAGAGCGATACAGTGATGTCGACAAGGTTTTGAATATAAATCGTGAGGGGAATTGTGCCCCGTTGCGGTTATGTCCGAATTTAACCTTGTCTTTCGACAAGGCTTTTTTACTTTTCGGGAGGTTCATAATGGAATACATTTTAAAAAATGCTCAAATCTATACCGAATCAGGCTTTAGGAAGCAGGATATTCTTGTTTCCGACGGTCGTGTTCTTTGCATTTGCAACAGACTTTGTGCCGAATACACCAAATCTATCGACCTTACCGATAAGCATATATTCCCCGGTTTCGTTGATGTTCACGTGCATCTTCGTGAGCCGGGTTTTTCGTATAAAGAAACGGTCAAAAGCGGTTCTCTTGCCGCTGCGGTGAGCGGCTACACCGCAATATGCACAATGCCGAACGTCAACCCCGTTCCCGACAGTATTGACGGGCTGAATAAGCAGCTTGAAATAATCAAAAAGGATGCTGCCGTCAATGTGCTCCCCTACGGTTCAATAACCGTTGGACGTAATGGGGAAAAGCTTTCCGATATGGCGGCTTTAGCGGAAAAGGTCGTTGCTTTTTCCGACGACGGAAGCGGAATTCAGACCGAGGAAATGATGCTTGAGGCTATGCTTACCGCTAAAAAGCTCGACAAAATAATCGCCGCCCACTGTGAGGATAATTCCCTGCTCAACGGCGGCTATATCCACAACGGCATATATGCCAAGAGCCACGGGCACAAGGGCATTTCCTCCGAAAGCGAATGGAAGCAAATCGAAAGAGATTTGCGTCTTGCGGAGGAAACGGGCTGCAAATACCACGTTTGCCACATTTCAACAAAGGAGAGCGTGGATATCATCCGCAAGGCAAAGCGCCGAGGCGTTGACGTAACCTGCGAAACCGCTCCGCACTACCTTGTTTTGACCGATGAGGATATCCGTGAGGACGGACGTTTCAAGATGAACCCTCCGCTCAGAGCCGCCGCAGACCGTGAAGCACTGCTTGAGGGACTTTGCGACGGAACAATAGATATGATTGCCACCGACCATGCACCGCACTCCGAGGAAGAAAAATCCAAGGGACTCAAGGACAGTGCAATGGGAATTGTCGGGCTCGAAACCGCTTTTCCCGTGCTTTACACCAAGCTCGTCAAGGGCGGAATTATAAGTCTGAAAAAGTTGGTTGAGCTGATGAGCATAAACCCTGCGGCACGCTTCGGAATAAAAACAGGCTTCGGTATAAAGGAGCTTGCCGATTTCACCGTTTATGACCTCAATCAAAAATATACGGTTGACCCGAATGAATTTAAAACAATGGGCAGAAGCACGCCCTTTGAGGGAGACACCGTTTTCGGAAAATGTATGATGAATGTTTGCAACGGCAAGACCGTTTGGGAGGCTGAATAATGAAGCAAGTTTTTATGACAATTGACCAAAACAAAAAAATTGCCGAAAACACGTATCTTATGACGCTGCTCGGTGACACCTCGGAAATAACCGCACCGGGTCAGTTTGTCAATATCAGGCTCGGCGGATTTTTCCTTCGCCGTCCGATTTCCGTTTGCGATTGTGTTGAAGGAAAGCTCACGCTGATATACAAGGTTGTCGGCGGAGGAACACAAAGAATGTCCGAGCTTGAAAAAGGCTGTGAGCTTGATGTGCTTACCGGTCTCGGCAACGGCTACGACACTTCCAAAAGCGGTGACTGCCCCGTGCTTATCGGCGGCGGAGTCGGCGTACCTCCCCTGTATATGCTGTGCAAAAGGCTGATTACAGAGGGCAAAAGAGTTCGTGTTATTCTCGGCTTCAATTCGGCAAAAGAGATTTTTGCCGTGGATGAATTTAAGTCGGCAGGTGCCGAGGTTTACGTCGCAACCGTTGACGGAAGTGTTGGCGTAAAAGGCTTTGTAACCGACGTGCTCAAGGATATTGACTATACATATTTCTACACCTGCGGACCTATGCCGATGTTCACCGCTATTGAAAAAGCCGCCAAAACAAGCGGACAATACAGCTTTGAGGAGCGTATGGGCTGCGGATTCGGCGCTTGTATGGGTTGCAGCTGCAAAACAAAATACGGCAACAAAAGAATTTGCAAGGACGGTCCCGTGCTGGAAAGGGAGGAAATCATATGGTAACAAAGGTTAATTTATGCGGAATTGATATTGAAAATCCGATAATTCCGGCCTCGGGCACCTTCGGCTACGGCTACGAATTTGCAGAGCTTTATGATATAAACTTGCTCGGCACATTCTCCTTTAAGGGAACCACCAAGGATCCACGCTTCGGCAACCCCACGCCGAGAATTGCCGAATGTACCGCCGGGATGATAAATGCGGTCGGACTGCAAAACCCCGGAGTTGAAAAAGTAATTTCGGAAGAATTGCCCAAGCTTAAAGCCTGCTTCAACAAGCCAGTTATGGCAAATGTCAGCGGATTTTCCGTTGAGGATTATGCCTACACCTGTGAGAAGCTCGACAAAGAGAAGCAGGTCGGTTGGCTTGAGGTCAATGTTTCCTGCCCCAATGTTCACGGCGGCGGAATGAGCTTCGGCACAGACCCCAAGGCCGCCGCAGAGGTTACAAGGGCGGTCAAAGCCGTAACGCAAAAGCCCGTGATTTTAAAGCTTTCGCCAAATGTTACGGATATCACCGAAATTGCCAAAGCCTGTGAAGCTGCGGGTGCGGACGGAATCAGTCTTATCAACACAATGCTCGGAATGAGAATTGATTTGAAGAAAAAAAGACCGATTATCGCCAACACTATGGGCGGATTTTCCGGTGCGGCGATTTTCCCCGTTGCGGTAAGGATGGTTTATCAGGTTTCCAAGGCGGTAAGCATTCCCGTTGTCGGTATGGGCGGTGTTTCAAGTGCCGAGGATGTCATTGAAATGATGCTTGCCGGTGCAACTGCGGTCGAAATCGGTGCCGCAAACCTTGTTGACCCGTTCGTTTGCAAGGATATAGTTGAAAAATTACCGAGCGTTATGGAGCGTTACGGAATAAATAATTTGAATGAAATAATAGGAGGAGCACACTGATGGGTAAAGACGTAATTGTTGCTTGTGACTTTTCAAGCAAGGAGGAAACGCTCGCTTTCCTCGACAAATTTGAGGGCAAAAAGCCCTTTGTAAAAATCGGTATGGAGCTTTTCTATGCCGAAGGACCCGATATTGTCAGAGAAATCAAGGCAAGAGGACACAAAATTTTTCTTGACCTCAAGCTGCACGATATTCCCAACACCGTTAAGAAGTCAATGGCTGTTCTTTCAAGGCTTGACGTTGATATGACCAACCTCCATGCCGGCGGAACCGTTGCTATGATGGAGGCGGCAATTGAAGGACTTACCCGCCCCGACGGAACAAGACCCCTGCTCATTGCCGTAACTCAGCTCACCTCAACCAGCCAGGAGAGAATGGAAAACGACCTGCTCATCAAGGAGGATATGGACAAGGTTGTTATGCACTATGCGCATAATGCCAAAATTGCAGGGCTTGACGGCGTTGTTTGCTCACCCGTTGAGGCAGGCAAGGTTCACGAAGCCTGCGGCAGCGATTTTCTCACCGTCACTCCCGGCGTTCGCTTTGCGGACGGAGATAAGGGCGATCAGGTCAGAGTTATGACCCCCGAGCAGGCAAAAAAAATCGGCTCCGATTACATTGTCGTCGGTCGTCCGATAACTGCGGCGGCAGACCCCGTTGCGGCATATGAAAGATGTATAAACGAATTTGTTGGATAAGGAGATTTTACTATGGATATCAAAACACAAATTGCAAAGGATCTTTTAAGCATCAAGGCGGTTTTCTTCCGCCCCGACGAGCCCTTTACCTGGGCAAGCGGCATTAAGAGCCCTGTTTATTGCGACAACAGGCTTACCCTCGCCTACCCCGAGGTACGCACCCACGTTGAGGAAGCCATTGCCGAAACGGTTAAGGCGAATTTTCCCGAAGCCGAGGCTCTTATGGGCACCTCCACCGCAGGTATTGCTCATGCGGCAATTTCGGCCCATATAATGGGCATACCGATGGGCTATGTTCGTTCGGGCGCAAAGGATCACGGCAGACAAAATCAAATTGAGGGCAAGCTTGAAAAAGGTCAAAAGGTTGTTGTTATCGAAGACCTTATTTCGACCGGCGGCAGTGTTATCGAGGTTGTCAATGTTCTGCGTGAAGCCGGCGCAGAGGTTCTCGGTATAGTTTCGATCTTCACCTACGGTATGCAAAAGGGTCTTGACCGCCTTGCCGAGGCAGATGTCAAAAATATCAGCCTCACAAACTTTGACGTGATTGCTGAAATCGCCGCCGAGGACGGTTACATTGCAAAGTCAGACGTAGAAAGGCTCATTAAATTCAGAAACAACCCCTCAGACGAGAGCTGGATCAATAAATAAAACTCAAGCAAAACAGCGAAAGGAAGTCCTGACAATGAAAAGTCTGATAAGCATACTTGATCTTTCTGTTGAAGAAATCAACGAGCTGATAGCCTGCGCAAACGATATTATCGCCAACCCCGACAAATACGCCGAGGCTTGCCGCAGAAAAAAGCTTGCAACCCTCTTTTTTGAGCCCTCAACCAGAACAAGGCTCAGCTTTGAGGCGGCTATGTACGAGCTCGGAGGCAATGTTCTTTCCATGGCGGATGCCAAATCAAGCTCTGCCGCCAAGGGCGAAAGTGTTGCCGACACGGTTAAAACCATATCCTGCTATGCCGACATAATCGCAATGCGTCACCCCAAGGAGGGTGCGCCCTATGTTGCATCGCTCAATGCATCAATTCCCGTTATCAATGCCGGTGACGGCGGACATAACCACCCGACGCAGACGCTGGCCGACCTGCTTACAATCAGCCGTGAAAAGGGCGGCTTTGATAACCTCACCGTCGGCTTTTGCGGCGACCTTAAATTCGGCAGAACGGTTCATTCACTTATTCAGGCTCTTTCTCGCTACCAAAATGTCAAATTCGTCCTCATTTCTCCCGAGGAGCTCAAGCTTCCCAGCTATGTAAAGAACGATGTCATCAAGGCAAACAACCTCGAATACGTTCAAACCACCGACCTTGAATCGGTTATGCCCGAGCTCGATGTTCTCTATATGACGAGGGTTCAGCGTGAGCGCTTTTTCAACGAGGAGGATTATCTCCGTCTTAAAGACAGCTATATTCTCACACCGGACAAGCTCCTCACCGCAAAGAAAGACCTTGCCATTCTTCATCCGCTGCCCCGTGTAAACGAAATAAGCATTGCCGTCGATAAAGACCCGCGTGCCTGCTATTTCCGCCAGGTGCTCAACGGAAAATATATGAGGATGGCGCTCATCCTGAAGCTTTTGGAGGTAGAGGTATGAATATAGATTCAATCAAAAACGGTATTGTTATCGACCATATCAAGGCAGGCAAGGGAATGGAAATATACAAGCTTCTTGAGCTTGACAACCTCGACTGCTCAATCGCAATCATCAAAAACGTACCCAGCCGCAAGCTCGGCAAAAAGGATATAATCAAAATCGACTCGGATTTTGACGTTGACCTTGACATTCTCGGCTACGTTGACCCCAATGTTACCATTGATATAATCAAGGACAGCAAGCTTGTTGATAAGAAAAAGGTTGACCTTCCGAAACAGCTTAAAAATATCCTCAAATGCAAAAATCCCCGTTGCATAACCTCCACCGAGCAGGAGCTTCCGCACATTTTCAGACTTTCCGAAAGCAGCGGAGAAAAAATTTACCGCTGTATCTACTGCGAGACAAAATACTCGGGCTGATTTTGCGCAAATTTCAAAAAGAATAAAATAATCAGGGCGATTAAACAGAAGCCTCACCCAAAAACGGCAGCTTCAGAAAATGTGTTTAATCGCTCTGATTTTTTAATGTGTTATCCGGTCTGCTGTAATAATTAAAAAGCTCAAAACGGCGCTGTAAAACGCCGTTTTGATTTATTAATGCTGTTTTTTACCAAACCGTCGGGACACCGTTTTCGTCATAGTGCCAATACTTATCGATATAATCACCGTTTTCGTCAACAT
>CAYYLP010000049.1:0-5068 GCA_964472865.1 uncultured Ruminococcus sp.
GTTCCTTTATAGATTCCGCACTGTCGTACAGTGTGTAGGAGGGTGTGGTGGGGATCGCCGTTTTTTCATCAAACCACAACGCCAATGAGCTGACGTACTCATTCAGCTTGCCCTGCATTTCGGAAATTTTCGCACTGCTCGGCACTGCTATTGCGCTTGTGTACGCATTCTTGATATCGATAAGCGTTTGGGTTGCATACTTATTGAGGTTAATTTCCGCAACATTATGCTCTCCGTTTTCTGTATCGCTTTTAACAAAGAAATGCTCGATATAATATTTATCTACGCTTCTTTCGCTCTCGGTGCGATTGAGAACCTCAACAGCCTCCTTGAGAGCAATTTCTTTTTCGGCATAGGTGGTTGCATTTGCCGTACTCTTGGCAATATTAAACCTGTTTTGAGCCTTGATAAACGCATCAGTTGCCGCCACATAAGCGTTGTAAACATCATCCTTCCAACGGGGCACAGTCTCGGTAATTTCATCTCCGTTGCTGCCGTAGCCCTTGAAAATTTCAAAGATATTCTCAAGCTTCTCGTCCATCTTCGCCTGGTCATCAACAACATTTTCATGCCAAACGGCATAGAGATTGACATCATCCTTGATATATTTTACCGACTGACCGGGAATATAGTCAACATCCACACTGCCCTTGGTTTTAGTCCAACCGATAAGTGTGTAACCGCTCTTTCCGGAATAGCCGGCAACCGTTACATCCGTGTATTTTGATGACCAAAGTGCATAAAGATCGACAACCTTATTCTTTTCGGTTGTCAGGTTGATAACCGACTGCTTATCTTCAAACTCCATTGTGCCGTTCTCCGTCAGTGACCAACCCTTAAACTCGGCACTTGCGGTTGTGTAAGCCGCATCAATCGTCAGCTTTGTGTCACCGTCATAATAGTTTACAAAGCGCTCGTTCTTGAATTGGTTAGCATTAAGTTTCTGCGACTCATCATAGGTAAACTCCTGGTTTGCCATTGTACCGCTTGTTTTGCCGTTACCGTTGAACTGAACGGTATACGGATAAGCTGACCAGTGAGCATAGAGTGTGATATCCTTGGGCTGAATCGGAGAGCCGACATCAACCTTTTCGCCACCCTGCGGTGCCGTGTACCAACCCATAAAGGTGTATCCCGTGCGTGTCGGGGTCGGAAGCGCTTCGTACTTACCGCCATAGGCAAGATAATCGGCAAAGAAAGCACTTTCCGTCCTTGCCGTGCTCTCCTCAACACGCGGAATAAAGGTGTAATCATTGAGGGTTGCCGTTCCGGTGGTATAAATCCAAATTTTAATTCCCTTGATTTCTTCTGCCAAAGTCTCAGTGATGGTGATTGTTTTGCTCATATCTGCCGAGTTAAAATCAAGATTTACTCTGGTTGAAAGAGCAGCTCCGTTCTCCTTGACAAGGTCAATAACGCCGGTACCGCTGATAATAGCGCCCGAAATGACATCTACGCTCAACGTATAAGTTTTGCCCGCCTCAAATCTGAAAGCATCGGACTGACCGTATTCATCAATTGAAAGAAGGTCAATAACATATGAACCGGCGGTAGAACCGTTTACTCTGAGAGCATTGTCCATTCCCTCAACAAGTGAAACATTCAAGCCTTCTTCCGCTTCCTCCGAAGCAGTTGCAACGTCACTGCCGTAGTTTGTTGAAAGGATGTTTGCGGCAAGTCCGTCGTGATTTTCATTATAGAAGGTATAATAGCTGTTGAAATCCCATACTGCGGTAAAGGTGACATCCTGAGCATACTCCCAATTTATCGCCTCTCCGGGCTGATAAGTAATTCCGTCGGCGCTGCACTTCCAGCCGAGGAAGGTACAGCCGATTCTTGTCGGAGCGGCAGGAGTGTCGCCCGCAGTGCCGCCGACATAATACTTTGATTGATAGGTTGCGGAATTAGCGTAGGTCTTGACCCCCGTTGTGTTATCGGAGAATGTGCCGCCGTCGGGGTCGTACTTTACAGTGTAGGTGTTTGGTGTATACCAAAACGTCCAGCTTATTTTATCCGTATTTGCGTTTCGGATATAATAATAATTATTGTGCTTGCTATCCTGCGGAATTCCGCTCGTCCAAGTATTCGTGCCATCCGTTACGGAATATCTTGACTTTGTGAAGCCCGGGATATCGTTATAGTAACCGTAAACCTTATCACCGTAGCTGTAGCCCTTTGACTCGGTTTCGGTTCCGATGATAGCCTGATTTTTGTTGCCGTTATAGTCAGGGGTTTCGCCGTCACGCATATGAACGGCTGTTACGGTGCCGCCGGATTTGAGGGTGAGTACATCAGTATTGGCGGAGCGTGAGGTTTCCGTATTCGTCGGGTGGTTTGCCGCAACCGCAAGAGAAACAATCGAATTCTGATAGGTATCCCAACCGGACGAATACCAATTCTGCTGACGGCAGGTTGAAACCGCATTGTGGTAGGTTGTGCGGACAGAGGATTTGTTATTAGCAATTGGTTTTATATTAATATACGTATAGTTTTGGGCAACTTTACTTTTATAATTTTGCTGTGCATGCAAAAATACAACAAGCTTTTCAGATGGATTAATTGCAATGTTTATAGAATTACTTACATCCTGGTTGATTGCACTCTTTGTTCCGGTCGATTTTTCATTATAGGCTTCCGCATAAGTTCCATCTTGATTTCCCTCATATGCACTATATGTATATGTTGCGTTGAAATAAGGTAATTGATTATAATTGTTAAAACGAGAAGTATCAACAATATACGAAACCTCTCTTGTTTCAGAGCTACCATTATTACTGGAACCGGAGCCACGGTTACCCTTACCGTCCGGTCCATCCTCTTCATCAAAACCGCTTACGTTAAGACCCGATACTGTCAGCCTTGCATTAATAAAAGCCGGATATGAATTACTCTTAGTGTGTGCTCTTGTTCCGTGCCTAAACTTTGCTTCATAAAGCTGTGCTCGGTAACAAATCGTATACGCATAGGTTGTAAAGGTTATACCGTCAACGACAAAATCAGCTCTCCAACGAATAAATCTTGCAGCTCCTGTCGCAATGGCTGTTCCAAAGTTGACCGAGGAACAATTTGTGTTTACAGGGAAAGAGGTATAGGTTTTACCCGTGGAATTTGCGTTTGTACCGGTAAAATATTCTCCGCCGAAGGTGATGTTTGAAAGTGTGCTTGCACTTACATTCGACCAGGTGGTTGAATTGTCCGTTCCAGAAGCGGCACAAGTGATTTTTACGCTTGTCGGATTACAGTTCACACCGGCAAAATATATTTTTGCATTTGTTGCACTGCTGAGAGCAACCGGAGAAGCATTACCGCTTTCATCAACACCGTATAAATACTGCGAACCGGTGCCGTTGCTTGTGTTGATATAAATAGTTTCGGGAACGTAGAATTTTACCTGCGGAATAAGGGCATCATTCGTGCCGCCCTTGAAATTTGCTTCAGCAATATTTTCGAGTGCTGTGGTTGCATTGGTCAAAGCCGTCGCTGCGTTTGTAACCTCTGTTGCGGTTGCATAGGGCTTGCCGAGGATTGTTCCCGCCGTTTCAAAAGCGGTCACATAGGTATTGTATGCCGATGTCCACGAGGTCTGTACTGAGGACGACCAGCCCTTTACCGAGGCGGTTGTTGCCTGGAAGCTGTTTTCAATCGCAGCTCTGTATGCCGAACGCAGGGTGGACTTGTTTACCGTCTCAACCTTGAGACCGAAGCGCTGCGTGAAATTAACTCCGCTGGAATTGGAACGCTCAAATTTATAGTGAGCCTGCATAACGTAGGTTCCGCTTTTCGGTACACCGGCAAGTGCATATTCGGGGGTCATACCGTAGCCCTTGCCATCACCATTACGGTAATCTATATTTGTGATGGAAGTAATCGTTCCGTCGCTGGATTTGAAGCTGTCAAGACGTCCGGCATCACCGGAGCTTGAATAGAAATGACAAATAAAGCCTGTTCGGAGATTGGGAATTTGGTTGTAGTTCGTTACACGGCTTGTATCAACAAAAACCTTGCCCCAGCTTGTTGTAACGCTACCAATTGCCTTGTTCGTGCTGTCATCTCTCTGACGACCGAGGTAATAAACGCCGCCCTTGCCCTGCTCGATAAATTTGCAGGTGCTTGTTGTTTCACCGTATATAGTTGTATTATCGGTGATAATGGCATCGTCATTCGCCTTTTTGAATTCAGCCGTTGAGCTCCAACCCGGAACGAGCGGAGAAAGACCGAATTTGCCCTTTGAGGACATAACGGTATCCTGGTCATAATAGTTGCTGACGCCTCTTTCACCGTCATTATAGATGGTGGTTGAGCCGACATAGTGAACACCGGTAAGGAACGAGAAAGCGGCAAGCTTGGGCTCGTTACCGATTGAGGTTTTGTAAACATAAGTACCGGCAATACCCGTCAAAAGGTCGAGGTCGGGGTAATACATATATGTATAGGCATAGGCGTAGTAGGTTCTGCCCTCAACAACATAGGTACAGGTAACCTTCACCCTGCCGTCGACCTGCGAGGTTTTGCCGCCGGTTATCGTCTGCTTAACGGTCTGATTTGTGCTTTCCGTCGTGGCGGTTACTGTCGTACCGCTCTCCCACGAAATATTAATTGACGAGCAAGCCGCCGAGCACGAAAAGAATACAGAGCCCGTCGTTTGGGTTGCACTTCGGTGCAGAGTACCACTGTCGTCGCAGTCGATGTAGTATTGGAAATTGTAGTAGGGAGCTGTCGTATTCTTGACCGGATGAAGATATATCGCCTCCGGAACATAGAACTTGACCGTGGGTTCGACTGTGTTGACCAGCTTGCTGACATCAACAACCGCATTCGTCTCCGGCACCAATACACCCGGGTCAAAGATGAAAAACGTCGTTGCAATCAGCACCAGGGTCAGTACAACGCTGAGAACCCTTTTACCAATTTTTTTAAGCATAAAATTACCTCCTTATACTTTTTGAATTTATTTTAAAAATAAAGGATACCGAAATAATATTTGATGAACCTCTATGCCTCCCTTTGTAGTGAAGGTGGACAGATTATAATATCAAGTGCAACAGCAAAAAAATAAATAGACTTCATA
>CAYYLP010000050.1:0-5061 GCA_964472865.1 uncultured Ruminococcus sp.
CCAGACTAAAGTCCACCGCAATTTCCACTGTGGAACTTACTTTGGGAATTAACTGATATTTTCCACATTTTTTCATAACTCAAAAAACAGTTGACAAATGTTGAACTTTGTGATAAAATTCTAAATACCGCATATTTTGGGCGTTGCTTTGGTCTATACCTATGCAGCACAAGTGATTTATCCGCCCCACATAGCGAGTCCATAATAAAGGAAGGTTAGTTAGAATGTACGCAATCATCGTTACCGGCGGCAAGCAGTATAAGGTTGAGGCGGGAGATACCCTCTTCATCGAAAAGCTTGACGTTGAAGCTGACAGCGAAGTTGTTTTTGACAAGGTTATCGCAGTCGGTAAGGAAGATGGCATTGTTGTAGGCGCTCCGTATGTTGACGGTGCTACTGTAACGGCAAAGGCTGTCAAGAATGGCAAGGCAAAGAAGGTAGTTGTATTTACCTACAAGCCGAAGAAGAACGAGAAGCGCAAGATGGGTCACAGACAGCCCTACACTAAGGTTGAAATTTCCGCAATCAATGCATAAGCTATGATTAAGGTGATTTTCTACCGTTCGGATAACAGAATTTCGGGCTATGAAATCAGCGGTCATGCCGAATGCGGCGACGAAGGCAACGATATCATTTGTGCCTCGGTTTCCTCGGCGGCTTATATGACAACGAACACCCTTTCCGAAATCATCAAATGTCAGCTTGATGCCGATGTATCCGCAGGATATATGAGCATTAAGGTTAAGACAAGGCTATCCGATGCGCAGCAAATTCTTGAGGGCTTACGGCTTCATTTGGAGGCCTTAGCCGCAGATTATCCAAACAACATTAAAGTAACACTACGGAGGTGTCAAAATGCTTAAGATCAACATTCAGCTTTTCGCTCATAAGAAAGGTATGGGTTCCACTCGTAACGGTCGTGATTCCGAGTCCAAGAGACTTGGTGCAAAGCGTGCCGACGGTCAGTTTGTTCTTGCAGGTAATATCCTTTACAAGCAGCGTGGAACACACATCCATCCGGGCAACAACGTTGGCAAGGGCTCTGACGATACTCTTTTCGCACTCATCGACGGTACTGTTAAGTACGAGCGTTGGGGCAAGGATCGTAAGAAGGTCAGCGTATACCCCGTTGAGCAGTAATCCTTACTAAATGAAAGACCGTTGAAGCGATTCAGCGGTCTGATTTTTTATCTTCTACACATTGAGGTGTTAAAATTGAATACAGTAAAGCTACAGGCGCACAAGGGCGTTGCGAGCGATTGCCCCGAAAACACAATTGCCTCCTTTGAGTGTGCCGCCCTACAGGGCTATGATGTTATTGAATTGGACTTGGATTATACCCGTGATTGCAAAATTATTGTTCTTCACGATTCCACGATTAACCGAACCGCACGCAATTCGGACGGTTCAAAAATTGAAACGGAAATAAAAATCCGTGATATCACCCTTGAGCAAGCAAGGAAATTTGATTTCGGGCTCGGACTTTCAAATAAATACAAAGGCGAAGGAATTCCTCTTTTCAAAGATGTGCTTGATTTGGCACTCAAAAACAAGATAAAATTAAAAATTGACAACAAAATTACAGCTTTTCCGGAGGAAATTCTCAACATCCTTTTTGATGAAATAAGCGGATACGAGGAATATGTTTCCATCACCTCAAACAAGCTTGATTTTGCAGAAAAATGCTTGAAATTAAACAATAAAATTTCAATTGACTATGACGGCGAGATTACCGAGGAGGTGCTGATAAAATTAACCTCTCTCCTCCCCTGCGAAAAGCTGACAGTTTGGCTTCCGTATGAGTGCAGTGCAACATCATGGGTCACAATCCCCTTTGCCAACAAGGAAAGAGCCGAGCTTGTCAAGCGCTACGCCCGTCTGGGTTTATGGATAATAAGCGACTGTGCCGATTTTGAAGCCGCCGTCAATGAGCTTTCTCCGTACATTGTTGAAACAGACGGCACTGTAAAGCCTGAAATAAATTCAAGCTGTCGCTTTGATATGCACACCCATTCCAAAAGCTCTCACGATTCTCAAGCCGAGGTTGAGGATGTTGCAAAATCGGATAAAATTTGCGGCTTTGCCGTAACTGACCACTGCGATATTGAATTTTTCAACGAGCTTGATTTAAATAAAATTGCCGACTCATCAATTTCCGATGCAAGGAAAGCCGACGAAAAATCCGAAAAAACGGTTCTGCACGGAATTGAAATGGGCGAAGCCTTTTGGCACCGTGAGGTTGAAGCCGAAATTTTGCAAAAGCATTGCTTCGACGTCGTTATCGGCTCGGTTCATGCGGTTAAATTTGAAAACTTTGAAATGCCCTATTCGACAATTGATTTCGCCAAGGAGGGCGTTGAATTTTCAAAAAATTATTTGAATAAATATTTTGACGATGTTTATAAAATGCTCAACGAATGTAATTTTGACGTATTGGCTCATTTGACCTGTCCCCTGCGCTACATAAACGGCAAATATCTTTTGAACATCTCATCTATGGATTACAAGGATAAAATACAAAAGATTCTCGCCTTTATCATTGAACACAAAATTGCACTTGAATTAAACACCTCCTGCGTTTTTGAGGGCAGTAATTATTGCGAATATATGCCCGAGCAATGGATAATTGAGCTCTACAAGACTATGGGCGGATATTTGATAACAACAGGCTCGGATGCACACATTGCCGAAAATGCCGCCAATAGCTTCGATTCGCTGTACAGCCTTCTTCGCGAGCTCGGATTTAAAAATATCTTTTATTTCAAAAACAGATTACCGATACAATGCTCCTTGCTGTAAAATCAAGTCAACAAAGCTTTTGTGCAAAATGCCGAATTATAGCCACTCCAATTTGTCATTTCGACCGACAAAAAAAGTTGATTTGATTGCAATAATGTAGTATAATAAGTACGGTATAAAGCCAAATTTTTTCAAACGGAGGTTTATAAAATGACATCTGTAAAAACAAGAATCGTTGCCGTTTTTCTCAGCATCGTGATGTGCTTCTCGATTGCGGTTCCCGCCGCTTCGGCCGCATCCGATTCAAAGCTCGTTGACGATTCAATCGTTTCCGACGTTGAGTCCATCTTCAGCGGACTTTCCGACGTCGAATCAATGGACGACTTTAAGGACAACACCATGAAGGTTTTGTACAACATCCTTAATGTTGTCGTTGAAGCTCTCGTTCAGGGTATCGCAGCCCTGATCCCCGCACCGAAATCCTGGATCGATATGGATAAGTTTGACGATTCCCTTATTCTCAAGGGCAGAGACACTTATGCTACCGAGGCCAAGGCGGGCAATGAATGGAGCCTCGGCTATTCGAGCCGCTCACTTGTTCCCGAGGATATCGAAAGCGGTAAGTACTACATAGGCAGAGACCTCAACAACAGAATGGCTAAGGGCGTTTACGACGATATGCGTATCCGCATTGCCGCAGTTGACGACGGCTCGGGCGACGGCATAACACTCATCGGTGCTATTGATTCGCTCGGCGTTAACTCAACCGATGTCCGCTCAATCAGAGAAGGCGTTCTCAAGGCTTTTGCCGACAAGGGTGTTAAAATCAGCGGCATCAACATTATGGCAACACACTCTCACACCGCACTTGACACACAGGGCGTTGCAACAGAGTTTGTTTACAAGCTTCTCACCGCTTCCTTTGTCAATCTTTTTGACATCAAAAAGCAGTCAAAGCTTGAAGCCGCAGATTATTTCAAGAGCTATTTCATTGAGCAGTCCGTAATTGCCGCAACAGAGGCTATCAATAACCTTGAACCCGGCAAGATGTTCTTTAGCGAGGTTGATATTTCTCAATATTGCAAGGACAAGAGAGGGCTTGTTTCCAAGGAGGATCTTCCCAAGGCCGCTGTTCTCAAGTTCATCCCGAATTCGGGCGAGGCTTCGACCTATCTTATGAACAACACCTGCCACCCGACCTCCTTCCCGTCAAGTGCAGAGCTTGTCAGCTCGGACTACATTTATTTCCTTGACCAATACATTCAGGAGCATGATAACGGCTCACATCTTGTAATGTTCCAGGGCTCTCTCGGTCAGATTTCCCGCGATAACATCGTCGGCGACAAGACCGGCTTGGACGAGTGGGAAGCTCTCGGCTGCAGCACAAAGGAAACCGGCGAAAACTTCGGCAGACTTGTTCTTGCCGCTGATTTCTCAGAAGAGCTTGAACCCATCATCAACGAAAAGCATGAGGTTATGTGGCTCTATCCCGAGAACACAATCCTCCTCCTTGCTTGTAAGATTAACCTTGTAAATCAGCAGGTTTGCTACGATAAGGACGGCAATAAGGCTATTGCAAGTGAAATCGGCTATGTTGAATTCGGTCACAAGGTTGGCTTTGCAATGTTCCCCGGTGAGTTCTATCCCGAGGTATTCTGGGGTCATGAGATTATCGGTGACACAACATGGGATGGCTCAGAGTGGCCGTTCGAGAGTCCGCACAATGCAATCAGCGGTGTTTCCATTTACTGCGTAAGCCTTGCAAACGATGCAACAGGCTATGTTGTTACAGACGACAACTTCGCATTTATGGGTCACATCATCGGTGACAGCATTGCTGACGAAACTCTTTCAGCAGGTAAGCATCAGGGTTCATATCAGATTGGTAAGTTCTACGATCTCATTGAAGAATTCAGATAAGCGAACAGAATAACAAAAAGCGATCTCTTTTTGAGGTCGCTTTTTAATTGAATGAAATCGTTACGAAAGGTACTCTTAAATTCACACCCTCCGTACAGAAAGTAATGAATATACATCCATCTTTTATAGTAAATGCAGAACAATAAAGTAAATGTTGCACGGAGCTCTCAAAAAAAATTGCAGATCGGCTATATAGTATAATAAAAGTTAAAAAAGGTCTTGATTTTTTACCGTGATTAATGTATAATACTAATGTTATGTGCCGGTGTGATGGAATTGGCAGACGTGCTGGACTCAAAATCCAGTGGTAGCGATACCGTACCGGTTCGACCCCGGTCACCGGCACCAAAAGGCGTTGTAAAAAAACGCATAAAAAATCGTGGGGTTCGTCTTGAAAGCGAG
>CAYYLP010000051.1:0-4600 GCA_964472865.1 uncultured Ruminococcus sp.
TGAATTTTTGTCTAAAAAGTGTTGCACTTGACTTGACAATCTGTCCACCTCCCCTACAGGGTAGGCGAGCAAAAACGGTGATTTTGTCAAAGATTTACAAAAAAAGCTGCGAAGCACCTGGCAACGCAGCTTTAATTTATTGATTTATTCCCATGTGAAATTTACAGCTCTCTCTACCTTGTTAACGGTATAGCCGTTACCATTATAGAATTTGCCGTTTTCAAACTTAATTTTACGAATTTTCTTTGAAGCATTGTGCTCAATTTCGGTACAATTCTCAAGTCCCTTGATGAATGCGTTCATCATTTCATCGTTGGCAAAATACAGAGTTGAACTGACCTTGAGCACCTGTGCCGATGTTTCGGGAACACCGAGTCCGTCAAGTGTTCCGAACCAGAATCCGGTAAGCCACCAAGAATACTGCTTGCTGCGGTGGAACATATTTTTGCCGTCCTTATACATCGTGAGCTCCATTTGGATAAGCATATCATCATCGGCGCACTTGTAGAATTTTCTTCCGTTGCCGTCAACAAGCTCATCATCATCAAAATCACGGTAATAAAGTCCTATTTCGCAGCCATTGAAAATGGCGCCGTACTGACCCTTCCAGAGCTGAACCATCCACTCCATATTGTCGTATTCAAAGTAAATTCTGCTCGTATCAAAGTTACAAAGAATGAACGGAGCCGCAACATCATAAAGGTATGTATAGCCAAAGGTTCTCTGCCAAGCATAGGTTGAAGCATAGAACGCTCCGTCATTAGCATCGTAGGAGAAGCCAAGCAAGCCCGAACCGTCGGTATCCGTTACCTTGCCCGTTGCAGGGTCATAATAATAATCACCGACAATATGAACTCGTCCGTCATTAACCTGCGCCGGAAATTTATCTATAATTCCGGCAGAAAACTGCAAAACATAAAGCGCATCCGTTGAATTAACCTTTCCGTCAAGGTCAACGTCGGCAGCCTTAATTTCGGCAGAGGTGAGATTAATTTCACCCGTAACATATCTGATAATCGAAAGTGCGTCAAAGGAGTTTATCGAGCCGTCGCTGTTGGCATCGCCCGGAGTGTTGTCAACCGCATAGCTTGCAACCGAGGTAGCTGCCAGGGTTGCGGCAACGATTGAAAAGCAAACCACCGCACAAATAATTTTTTTGAAAATTTTCATTTTTTGCCTCCGTCAATTTTGATCAAAGAGTCTTGTTGCTTCCGACAACGTACTGCAAAATTTTAAGCGCATCAAGCGAATTGATTTTGTCGTCACCGTTGATATCGGCAAGCTCCGATTGGGTCGGGCTGAGAGTGATCAAGCCCGTGGAGCTTTGCAAAACGCAAAGTGCATCATAAGAATTTACCGCTCCGTCAAGGCTGACATCGCCCTTTTCAAAGCTTTTTTGTGTTATAAAATCAACCGTGAATGGCGCTCTTTTGCCACAGAAGGTAATATAAAGCGTGTTGCGACCCGGCATAACCACGTCAACATCCTCCTCAATTGACCAACCGAGGAGCGCATTGGGATAGGAAACCCTTTTCTTGGCGGAATCAATGTAATTAACATCAATCACTGTTCCCGTGAGGTCAAGGCTTGTCATTTCAACATCCTTGCCGATTCCCATTTTCCACTCCGTATCAAGCACAAGCTTGGTTTTCGGTGCTCTGACAATTTCGATTGAGCTTATCGAAATAAAGTTCACCGACAAAGCGGCACGAGCCGAAGAATCAAAGCCGTCGCATTTGATTAAAATATCGTTTTTGCCGGCAACCCAGCTACCGGATGTGGGAGAGGTGTACATATTGGCACCGAATTTGCCTCTTGAGAACTCGACCGTCTTGCCGCCGTAGGAAAGCACCGTACCGCTGAGGTCAAGGTCACCGTTCGTGAGCATAATCGAGCCGTTTTTACCGTAAATCCAATCGACACCCTCATAAAAAGAGGTTCTGTCGGGATTTTTCTCAACCTTGATATCTGCCGCAAAAGCCGTTAGACCGAGGCTCAGGCAAATAATCGCAAAAGCGAGGACAAGAGAAGCTGCCGAATGTAATTTTTTCATTTTCCGATTCCTCCTTATATTTTATTTGTATTATATATCATTTTTTTCCGAATGTCAACATACGAGTTCAACATCGCCGATTATATCGGTAAAGGCTTAAATTACCTATTGACATTCAGGACAAAATATTATATAATTTACAAAAATAGACTGTATTTTTGTGCAGTCTAAGCAAGTATTTTAATATGTATGCTTGCATAGGGGGAAGAAGCTGTATGAACAAATCACTGCAAAAGGCATTGTCCGCCTTGCTTTGCGTGCCAATGCTCTGCATAAGCTTGAGTGCAAACTCCCTTGCGACCGAGGGCAAGCTCATCTACGGAGACGTTGACGGCAACGGCAGTATAAATTCCAACGATGCGCTCGGTGTTTTGAGCTATTGCGTCGGCAACATTGATTTGAGCGGCAAGCGGCTTACCGCTGCGGATGTCAATGCCGATGGTTATGTCGATTCCCGTGATGCGCTCAATATTCTCGAATATTCCGTCGGTCTTATCCCCTCCTTTAAAGCGGAGGAAAGGGACAATACGCTTGACCCGTCGGTGTGCATTGCCGAGCTTGACGGTGCAATTTCCGCCGTCGGAGCCACCTTACCGTCGTATCTGCTTCGTGAAAAGGTTGTTGACAGTGTCGAAAGTGTCAAGCTCAGCGGAAATGCCCTTTCGATTATGAGTGCTGAGGATATTGCCAAGCTGGAGCAGAATATAAAGGATGAGCAGAATCGAGACAGGGTTTACACCTCTATTATCAAGCAGGACAGCACCGCTTCGGCGAAAAAAATGCTTATTAATCTCAATAAGATATCGGTTGACGATTTAAAATCCATAACCTGCACGGTTAAGGAAAACGGCAACCGAGCTGTTGATATCAGCTTTAAGGATGAAAAGAATCCGAGCTCCGGCAGTCCGCTTGTCAAGGTTTTCGGGGTTGAAACCTATGCCGAGGCAAAGGACGAGCTTTCCAACAGCGATTTTTCCGGTTTAACCGTCAAGGTGGACAGCTTGAATCTTTGGTACAAAAATGCCGTTTTAAGCTGCGAATACAATGCCGAAAACGCACAGCTTGTTTCCTTGAGCTGGTCGATGGAAAGCGTTACCGAATCAAAGGTAACCTCATCGGTTCTTTTCAACAGCTTCAGCGTTGAAATTAAGCTCAACAGCGAGCGTGGTGAAGCCTTCACCGATTTCGGCTATTAAATCAGGTTAGTATATTGTGGGCTATTCGCCTATGGGCTGCAATATCTAATATATGTACTTTTTGTACAAATTTCAAAAGGAGAAAATGGTGATTACAATGAACAAGATTGCAAAAATCATCTCAGTTGTTCTTTCTGTATCTTTGGTAATCGGCGTTTCCGTTGCAATGCTCGTTTCGGCATTTGCGGCAACAGCACCGAAGTTCTCAATTGACGTTGCAGAGCAGTCAGACAGCAAGGTTGTTGTTTCCCTCTCACTCGATGAGGGCAGCGTAACTGCTTTTGATATCCAGGTCAATGCCAAGGATTGGAGCGAAACAACTAAGACTACCGGTCTTACTCTCACCGAAATCAAGAGATCAGACAACATCCGTGCATACAATGCTGCGCACGAAGATGATGAAGTTCCTCCTGTTTTCGCAATTGGTAAAGAGCAAGGCAAGGTTTCCTTTGCAGGTTTGGAAGCATATAATACCGTTGGTGTTATGTTTACTTTCACATTCTCAAAGGCTAAGGCTAACGATGTTGAGCCTTCCGATTTCCTTGCTGTTGTAAACTCTTGCTCAGACGAAAGCAAGACACCGGTAGATGCTTCTATAACGAACAAAATTCCTGCTTCCGAGAAGCCTGTTGTAACCACAACAACAACAAAGCCTGTTGAGGACACAACCACCACAACAGCAAAGCCTGTTGAGGACACAACCACCACAACAGCAAAGCCTGTTGAGGACACAACCACCACAACAGCAAAGCCCGTTGAGGACACAACCACAACAACAGCGGCTGTTGCGGACGTAACCACAACAGAGGCCGCTGCGGATGTAACCACAACAGTAAAGGCTGTTGAGGATGTACCGGCAGCAACAGAGGATGCTTCAGCAGATGAATCAACCGCTCCTGCTGTTGATTCAACAGTTGCAGGTTCTGCAAGCAGCGATGCCGTAGCTAACCCCAAGACGGGCGACCGCCTTACTGCTACAGCAGCCGTGGTTTCTCTTCTCGCTATCAGCGGTGCGGCAGTTGTTGCACTTCGCAAGAAGGAAGACTAATTAAAGCTATAAGGATTTATTCCGGATAAATCCTTACAAAATTTAACGCCCCCACACAAGCCAATGGGCGTACGGCTTGTGTGGTTTTTATTATATTTATATGCATTAATGCCTAAACGATACCATTGCTTTAAAAAGAATATATTTGCACACTAAAAATGCAGTTTAATCCGTTGATGAGATTAAACTGCTTATTTTTTCATAACTTTACAGTGTAATTTCAAAATTACAAAAGCCGTAAAATTAATCGCCCCTTGGGTTTCAAGGAGCGGTTGAAAGTGTTTTGTAAAAATCATTCCCAAA
>CAYYLP010000052.1:0-2895 GCA_964472865.1 uncultured Ruminococcus sp.
GCTCGCTTTCAAGACGAACCCCACGATTTTTTATGCGTTTTTTTACAACGCCTTTATATTTATGCCTAAATGTTGTCGTTTACAAGCTGCTTAATACCCTTGACCGTGTGCAAAAGCTTTCGGTCAATCTGTGTTATTTGCAGCTCTATTCCTTCATCCTCCAGCTCTGCGAGAAGCTCTATCACTGCGTAGGAATCCAGAATACCGCTTTCAATTAAATCAATATCAGGCTCATAAACCCTTTCTGTTTCACATATTTCAAACAGAATATCCTCAATTTTTTTCATTCCCCATCAATGCCTTTCTGTCGATTTTGCCGTTGCTGTTAACAGCGAGCTTATCGACTATTTTAATATTCCTCGGAATCATATAGGACGGAAGCGACTTTTTCAGCCTTACTCTAATCATATCCTCGTCAATTCCCGTGCCGCAGACAAACGCATTTATGCATTTCAGCCTGCCGGAGGGGGAGTAGGAGGGAACGGCTGCGCAAGCGGTTACACCGTCAATCGAGCTGATTCGACTTTCGATTTCGTCCGGCTCAATTCTGTAGCCGTTTAACTTAACCTGCCTGTCACGTCTGCCGAGACAGTAAAGCAAATTGCCCTCTATTTTTCCGTTATCGCCGGTGCGATAGCAATTAACGCCTTTTTCACGGTAATGTCCGCCTATGCTGCTTCCGAGATATCCACCGAAAACACTTTTGCCCTTGAGTACGATTTCACCGTCGATTATCTCAATTTCGGTTGCAAATTCGCCGAGCTTGCCGACTGGCAGAGCCGCACCGTATTTAATCATTTCCGGAGCTATCATAATTGCCGAAACCGCACTGGTTGCCTCTGTCGGTCCATAGGCGTTGAGAATTTCCAGCTTGGGAAAACGGGCAAAAAGCTTGCTTGCCGTTGACGGCTCAAGCACCTCTCCGCAAAAATAAATACATTTTAAAAACGGAAAATTTTCGCCGCAAAAAAGCTTATCTGTTAGACACAGCCTTGCAAAAGTCGGAGTTATAACCATCAGCTCGGGCTTTTTTTCGGAGATTGTTTTGAAAACATAATCAAAGCTTTCAATGTCCTGCCTGTCCAGTGAGGCAAGCGTATGTCCGTTGAATAACGAATAGTAAATATCCGCCACGCTCAAATCAAAGCTGAAAAGAGCTTGATTTAAAACGGTTATATTTTTGTAGCTGTTCAGAGGCTTTATACCGCTTATCCAATGTATAAAATTGTTTAGATTATCGTAGCTTATCGGAACTCCCTTGGGCTCTCCGGTGCTGCCCGAGGTAAAAATAATATATGCCGTTGAATTGTCCGAAATCTTGGCAGAGCAGTTTTGATACCTCTCCAAATCATTTAACGCAAATGCGGAAAAATCTTCGTAATCGAGCTTGTCGTCAAAGGACAGCACAAGCTCTGCACTTGACAAGGTGAGGATTTTTTTGATTCTCTCAAGCGGAATGGAGGTATCAATCGGTATGTATGCACGTTGAGCAAAAATGCACGATAGCATAGCGACCAAAAAATCGCATTGCTTGTGTCCAAGCAGCATAACCGGTGACGTGCCTTGCCTTTTAAGCAGATTTCCGTAATATTCGGCTTGACGGTAAAGCTCCGAATAGGATATGGAATTGCCGTCCGCTGTGTATGCTATTGCTGTCGGCTGCACTTCGGCAAATCGGTGAAGTCGGGTAATTAGGTCATACATTTCGGATCTGCTCCTTTGGAATAAGAGAATGATCGTAAAGCACCCGAGAATGATTGTCGAGAACAAGCTCCTTTTTATGACTTCACCACTCTCTCGGTCAATTATATGACGATAAATTTGTGAAATTCGGAAATAGTCATCACCCTCCTTGGCAAAGTGATGATTTTCTTCAACGAGCCTGTACCTGTATTTAAAGGGTCTTTCGCTTCTCAACTCTCCGCAAAGCTCTCCATCCTCAATCCAAACAAGAATTTGAACGCTTTGGTCAAGATTATTTTTGAAGCGATAATCGACATTGTTGTAAAACACCGATGTACCCGTGCCGAACGGAACACGTCTGCGTTCATCGGGGAAAAGTGCATCCGTGTGGTGATGAAGCTCCGTGACTTCAAGAGGAGAATTGAGCACCAAATAATGCACCATATTTGCCATTTGACAAAGACCGCCCCCGACAGCAGCTCCCAATGTGCCGACACCGATTGTCAAACCCTGCTTGTAGCCCTTTTTTGCCGTGGGTCTGCCCGAGGTTTTCCAAAAGGAGAAGGTCTCACCCGGTTTGATGATAAGACCGTTGATTTGCTCGCTTGAAAGGCGTATGTTGGTCACCTTATTTTCCTGGAGCTTGATGTCAACACCGTGAAGCCGTCTGACGAGGACGGACGAATGACTTTTGACTATGTTCGGTAATGGCTTATCGCTTTTTCCCTTGGCGATTTTATCTTTACCGAGCAAATCCTTGATGGATCTCAAAATAATCTCTTTTTCGACAGAAATTTTGTAGCAAGTCGGATTTAACTCGCAAAAAAGCTTCCTTTCCATTTCCATTCCTTCCTTTTCATCCCAATAATAATGGTATTATAATTCAACGAGAAAGTTTTGTCAAGAAATATAGGTAACAGCCTTTGTCGGCGGAGCACATTATGCTTTCGCTTTTAGGGGAGATGGCACGTTAGTGACGGATGGGATAAAGACCAAAATTCTGCTGAATTTTTGTTTATATTGCAAACCCGTAGGGCACGATGTGATTGAGGTGTTCTCTAAAAATCTGCCGTATCTTTTCGGCTCCCTCTGATGAGGGAGCTGTCACGAAGTGACTGAGGGAGAGACAAGGTTAGATGTGATTATATTTCGTTGCCGAAAACACACTTTTCTCCGTATAAAGGTCAACTGTGAGTAATTTCTTTACTTTTT
>CAYYLP010000053.1:0-2397 GCA_964472865.1 uncultured Ruminococcus sp.
CTTTTTCGGCAGACTTGTAGTTCTTTTTTTCGGACTGTTTTTTTACAGCGCCTTGTTGCTATTTGATTTAAGCTTTATTTTTTAATTTAAGCTTTATTTTGATTAAAGTACAAACACGCCTACGAGGGTGGCGGCAATCCAGATTAACAGACTCAGACCGTACTTTTCGAGCCAAGCCGAAGCAAGGAAGTATACCGACGGAATGAAGGCGAAAATTCTTGCAAAGATGTTTGTCTTTGACTCCTTGCCGTAGAGAAGTCCCCAATTGTTGAGGGCATCCTCATAGAGCGGAGCGTTGTTGCAAAGCAGCGAAACGCCGATATAATAGAGAACGGCATAGACCCAGAATGCGAGAGTGCCGGTTGCGGCCTTCAGATAGAAAAGACCGAGAAATCCACCGACCACCATACCGTAGCCGAAAAGACGATTCATCATACCGGGAAGATAGTTGATGAAAAACGTCAGAGCCCTGGTCTTTGTAAAATCGTGGTCAACGTGACCGCACAGCTCGGTTGCCTGGAGATAGCGAGCATCGGAAACGGGGATGCCGAGGATTCGGCAGAAAAGATGCTCCCAAAAGCCTTTAAGCATTGCACCGATAAAGGTGATGTATTTTGAAATAACATAAATCGCCGTCATTATATCTCACCCGTGCCTTTCATAAAGATATCCTCAAAGGTGATGTCACCCTTAATGCAATTCTTAACCGTGTCGTTAAATTCAAGATTCTGCTGCTCAAACATACTCTTGATTTCCTCATAGGTTTCGCTGTCGTCACAAAGGAAGCAGATGAGAGCGACGGTGTTGACCTCCTCAAGGGAAATTCCGTTCGTCGTGTCCTGCATTGCAAGCTCATAGGACTGCGTGATGGCTTCAAGAGCGTTTTCCTTGTCGCTCAAAAGCATATAGGCGATTGCCTGCTGACGATAGATTTCCGCATCGGAGCCTGCAACGATACCCTTGCGGCAAACCTCAACAGCATCTTCAAATTTTCCTTGACGGCGGAGAACCTCCGACTTGGTGCTGTAATAATCAAGTCCGTCGGGGTTTGCCTTACGCAAATCCTCGCAGGCCTTGCTTGCAGCTTCAAGATCCTCCTTGATGATATAGGTCTTGACCATATAGTAGTATGCGGAGGAATCGTTCTTATTAATTTCTATCGCCTTGTCCGCAAGCTCAAGCACCTTGTCGTAGGCTTCGGTGTTCCACGCAACCATAAGGTAGTTGGAAAGGTAGAGATATCCGTATTCGCCCGCTCCGTTGTATGCATCCTCAAGGAAGCCGAGAATTACGGAATCCTCCTTTTCGGCATAATAAGCCATCATAAATCTGTAATAGTTTACAAGACTTTTTTGCATATCGTTTTCGGTCTTGAACGCATCGAGATGAGCAATGGCCTTTTCGTACTCAACGGAATAGCTGCCGTCCTCCTCGGTTGTAATGAACTCGCTCAAGGAGGTTTCAAGGCTGTTGGCAGTGGTGTCAACGTCCTTAATCATATTGTAAATCCTTTTGATTTCGGCGTTCTGCGGATTGTTGAGCTGATTGTCGCTGAAATAGCTTTCAACCGCCTGCGTAAATGCGGAACGGTCGGAGTAATTTATCGACATCGTTTTGGCATAAGCCTCAAGAACGAGCTTTGTGGCTCTTGAGCCCTCGGTGAAAAGGTTTACGGTGCTTGCGTTTTCGTTGACACTCTTGATAACGGAATTGACACCGCTGTTGAGAGTGTCGGTCGCCTCGAAAATCTCATCGCAATAGCCGAGAACATCGTTATAACGCTTTTCGGTCAGGCAAGTCTCGGCGCTGCGCAACTTTGTTGAAACCGTAACGGTTGATGTGCAGACAAAATAGCCGAGTGCGGCAACAATGACCATAACAAAGGCAAGAATAACGTGACCTACGCCGTAATTGGTTTTCAAAAATTTTGCACGACATTCGTTGCAGTAAAGGTCGCTCGGACTTCTGCGGCGTGGCTTGCCGCAAACAATGCAAAGTCCGTCGTCCGAGCCGTCACCCTCGGACACCTCGGCGTTTTCCGATTTCTCGGTCTCGTCGGCATCATCGGCATTATCGGCATCGGACGCATCGGTTGCGTTTACCTCCGTCTGCAAATCATCAAGGGCGATATTGCTTGTATCGGTCTGCGGAACGGCAGCATCCCAATCCCAAGCCTCGTCTGTTTTTTCGGGCTCTTTCGGCAGGGTGTCGTCGTTTAAGATTTCTTTATTTTCTTCTGCCAAAGGGAACTCCTCCTAACTTATAATGTATTAAATACAATAATAGCATAAATTTGTTTAAATTTCAATCTTCAAAAGAAAATTTACAAAATTATAATATTTGAGTTAATTCCCAAAGTAAGTTCCACAGTGGAAATTGCGGTGGACTTTAGTCTGG
>CAYYLP010000054.1:0-2309 GCA_964472865.1 uncultured Ruminococcus sp.
AACACTTTTCGATAATCTTTTTTTGCTTCTGCCACAACCCTCCCGGGCGTTCCTCTATCCTTCTTCACTTTCCTGTCCTTATCTCCATCACTGTGCATTTGCTTTCGTTGCTGAATAACGCTCAACCGCCCCTTGATTTTCAAGGAGCGGCTGTGAATGTGCATTAAATTTTAATACCAAATCCAACCAAAGAGGACTATTTTGATGAGCCACTGCCACCAGGTGTATTCAACCGTTACCATGCAGGTGTTGCTGATAACAATGCTGCCGTCGGAAGCTGTAGCCTCAACGGTAATGTTTGCCGAGCCTCTTTTTGCGCCGTAAAGTATACCCGTATCCTCATCAACAATTACATTGTCGCTGTCCGAGTAATATTTAACCGTGTACTCTGTATCTGTTCCAAGCACAACCGTTGCGTCAAGAGGCTTTGATTCCTTATAGTTCATCGTCAAATCGTTGACATAAATAGCATAATCAACGTCATCCCCGTCACATGAACCAAAATGAATTGTCGCATCAAGCAAAGCATCGTTGCCGTATTCAATACAAATTTCATCCCACTCATCCTCATTGCCAGGGTAGTATACATCGGTAAGGCTGTAGATTTCATCAAAAGCACAAGTGTCAATTTGCATTAAATCTCTCGGTAATGTGAGTTCTTTCAAATTGCTTGAGCTGTCAAAGGCACGCCTGCCGATAAACAATGTATTCGGACCTACCGTGTATTCGGTATTTTCGCTTCCTGTAGTATATCGGAACAAGCCTGTTTTATTCTTGTTGTAAAGCACGCCGCTGTCATCTGTAGAATAATTCTTTACATCTTCGCCAACTATAAACCTTTTGATGCTTGAGCAACCGTCAAAAGCACTATATCCAATCTGCAATTCAGAAGAATTTCCTAAATCAATAGTCTCCAGTGAATAACAATCAGCAAAGGCTCCCCCATTTATATTTTCGACAGCATCGGGAATTTTAACGGATTCAAGCGAGCTGCAACCATTAAATGCGTTACAACCAATATTAGTCACACTGTCGGGTATTGTTATGCTTGTCAAGCCGGTGCAACCATCAAATGCATCATCACCGATACTCGTTACGCTGTTCGGTATAACTGTGTTTTTGCAGCCCGAAATAAGTGTATTTGTTTCTGTTTCTATAATTGCATTGCAGTCGTTTCTGCTGTCGTATACAGTGTTATCTGCATCAACCTTAATGCTTGTTAAGCCGCTGCAACCGGAAAATGCCCTATCACCGATACTTGTCACGCTGTTACCAATTGTCACGCTTTTCAAGCCGCTGCACCAGGAAAAGGCATACCTACCGATACTTGTTACGCTGTTGCCTATTGTTATGCATGTCAAGCCGGTGCAATCGGAAAAGGCAAAATCAGCTATTGTTTTCGTTCCGTCTTTAATTGCATATGCGCCGGATATTGTATCATTTACTTCTATCAAATGATTTCCGATATACAAAACATCATTTTCCCAATTTGATTCATTGTTGTAATATCCGGTATTAGTAAATGCATACTCATCGATACTTGTTACGCTGTCGGGTATCACTATGCTTGTCAAACCGGTGCATTCGTCAAATGCATACCAACCGATACTCGTTACGCTGTCAGGTATTGTTACGCTTGTCAAACCGGTGCAATCCCAAAATGCGCTAGAGCCTATCCTCGTTACAGGATATCCGCCCAACGTTGACGGAATTGTTATATCACCGCTGATATCTCCATCAACGTCGGTGATGATTGCTTCATCATCTTCCACCTCATAGGTGTAAATGCCACTTACATACTCCGCCGCAGCCTGCGGAACAAGCCTTGCTCCGACGAGCTGTACCGCACCGAAAAGCATTGCCAAGGCAAGCGAAATCGAAAGCGTGCGTCTTAAAATCTTTTTCATAATAAATTTCCTCCAACTGATAAAATATTCTTAACTTTCCCATTCTTTACCGATTAGCCTTTGTGCAGCTAAAACGGTACCCTATGTGCAGCACTTTTTAGTCCTTATCATTTATCACCACCCCCATTTTTTCTGTTGAATATTATAGCACATTAAAAATAAAAAAACAGACAATCGTGACGAAAGACCGAGTTTGCGTGACGAAAAACCATTTTATGGTAATTTTTGGCAAAAATACAGCAATATTTATGCATTTCGAGGTCCTTGAAGTAACCCCTAATTGAATATGTCGGATAAATGGCAAACACGGAGCGGTTTTGTAAAAGACCGATCGAAAGCACAATGTTCAAGGCGCTGTAAAAAAACAGTCCGAAAAAAAGAACTACAAGTCTGCCGAAAAAG